>BPUI01000003.1 GCA_019973575.1 Gemmatimonadetes bacterium T265 | reverse complement strand
ATGCCTCTATGCAACGTCTCGATCTGCTCATCGTTGCTGCCGCAGTCGCATTCAAGCACAGGTCGTGCCGACGTCGCGTTTCGGAACGTCACGTCGGTTTGACCGCCCGAACTCGCCCACCGACCGGGGCTTGATACGTAGCGCACGCTGTAGTCGGTCTGCTACAATACATCTGGGTGCCGAGCGCGCCGGACCATCGACGTGCTTTCACCCACCCCCTTGTGGCCGGTTGGCGCAGCTCCCGACTGCGTACCCCGACCCCGCGTTCGGCCCCGGTGTGCAGGCGACTGCTCATCGGGGCCGGCGCGTGTGCGGGCATAGCGATCCGACAGCGGCAACCACGCGGCCCACCGCACCGACGCTCACCGACCGCGTCCTCCTGATTGGACGCCGCGTGGACACTTGGCCGGTCCTCCTGGACACCGTCCCACCGCGGCTGCTGTCACGGCGGCACCACACCTGTGGACGCCACGCAACACCAGCCGCGCGTTGGTCCCCGGTCGGGCCGAGCCGCGCCCGGCCGGGGCACCACTGGTCAGAGCTGCTGACGCCGTCCGCCGGTCACGAGGCGGACAAGGAGCGTGAGCAGGACAGCGCCGAGTACCGCGACGAGGATCGTGTACAACAGACCGCCCTGCCCCGCGAAGCCAAGCGAGCGCATTACGAACCCGCCGATGAAGGCGCCGATGACGCCGACGACCACGTCCATCAACGGCCCGTACCCGGCGCCCTGCATGAGCTTCCCGGTCAGGTATCCGGCGACGACGCCGACGATGAGCCACCAGAGTAGATCCATACGTCCCCGTGCGTGAGTAGGTAAGGCACGTCGGCGCACACCGCGCCCCGGCCCTCGCCGGTGTCCGTGCCGTGGCGCGATACAAGGCACGCGGCGGGCCAGGAACATCCGGGCGCCGATGCGACGGGCGCCCGCCACCGTGGGTGACGGGCGCCCGGAACGCGCGATGGACGTGCGCCAGCCTTACCCGGCCTTACGCACGGCGGCGGCGCGCAAGGCCAGCCACGGCTACGAGCCCGGCCCCGACGAGCGCGTACGTCGACGGCTCGGGGACGACGGCAGATGGCACTCCCGTGCCGACGCCCCCGTTCCCGACGACCCGACCGATGGGAGCGCCAGCGACGAACGTGCCCGTGAAGGTGAGCCCCTGCAATCCCTGCTGCTCGAGCGTGTAGAGCACCACCTGGTACGGAAGGCCGACAAAATACGACGAGATCGTCCCGAAGAAGTTGGACGTCGTGCCACCCGGGCCGGTGACGGTCCCCAGCAGGCCGAACGTTGCGACCGAGTTGATCGGCGCGTTCGGGTTCCCGGACGCGAGGTTCGCGACGTAGAACGGCGACAGACCATCGTTTACCGACGGGTCACCCTGGACCGATTGATACGGGGTGCACGTCTGTCCCGGGGCGGGGTCGACGTAGCACGCGTCCTGGCCGAACGTCCCACTCGGCAGCGCGCCGAGCGTAAAACGGTAGCCGCCAAGCGTCACGAAGTTTGAGAGGCTCTGGGGACCGTTGCCCACCCGGATGTCGTCGATGTGGCCCGAGACGCCCGGGCCTCCGCGCCTGTTGAGCGACGCGAACGTGCCCGTATTCCCGGACGACGCGGCCACGATCCGGGGCATGAAGTCGAGGATCACGCCCGGCAGCCCGATGTCGGTCGCGTCGGCGGTGCCCGTGAAGGTGAGCGTGCTTCCGGGCGCGATCTGCGCCGCGGCGACCGAAACCGACGTCGTGACGAAGGGGAACGCGGCAAGGGCCGCGCTCGCGAGGAACGAGCGGCGCATCAGCGGTGGTGTCGTGGGTGTTCGACGCCATCGGGCCCCTCCATGGGCCCGGCGACGTGACCTGGGCTGCACGCGGTGTGCGCCCGGTCACGATCCCGCTACACGGGATTCGTGCCATCCACCGCTCCCGAAATTCCCAGGGCGCGACGCGTGCCGAGGGTTCAGAGTGTCGCCTGCAGGGGGCACCCGGGAGGACACTCTGTGTCGCGTCACGCCCCCCGCGTGAGGTCGGCGAGACTCCAGCTCGTCACGTCGTCGACGCGGCAGCACCAGAGGACGCCGTGGCGGCCGGCGGGGAGCAGCCCCGACCCGGTGAGGTACCGCGCGTCCGCCAGGTGAACGAATCCGACGGCCTGCTCGTAGGCGGTCGCGTCGGCCGGGTAGCGACGGTCGCCCTGCGCGACGCCGTAGGCTTCGTCGACGAGGCTTCGGAACGCGTCGGCGAACGTTTCGTCCATGCCGGTGCCGCCGGCGATCGTCGTGAACTGGTCGGCGACGGCCCGGCAGTAGGCGACCGTGCCGACGAGGGCCCCCGTGACGACGACGTTCCCGGCCGCCACCGTCAGGCCGACGCGCACGTCGCGCTCCGCGGCGAGTAGCAGGAGCTGGAGCATCCGGTCGGCGGCGCGCGGGCGTCCGCCGCGCCCGCCGCCGTCGGCGACCCTCCGGGTCGGCGGGGTGACGGCCGCGAGCTCCACGCTCGGCGCTGGCTCGGGGTGGGAGGCCGGGGCCCGCGCGGTGCGGGGCGCGGCGTCGGGCGTGTGGTCGGGCGTCGGCTGGGACACGGGCGCGGACGGGCGCGGGGGGGGAGGGGCGGGCCGGACGCCGAACGATAGCACGCCGGGCCGTAGGGCGACGCCCCGCGCCGCCTAACGGATCCGCGGGCCGGCGCGGGCCCGCGCCGGCCCGGGTGCTGCGTGCGGCCGACGGCAGTTGCGGCACGCGTGCTACACTCGCCTTACGGTGCCGCAAGGGGGAGACGCGCGGCACAGTTCACGCGGCTACAATGTCGCACCACCGAGTTCGCCGGGCGGGGCGCACGCCGCGCCGAGCCCGCGGTTCCCACGCGTTTTCCCCATGCTGCAGCTTCGTAGCACCCTGGCCCCGCGCCGCGCACTCGCCGCGGCCGCCCTCCTCGTCACGGCCGTCGCGTGTGGCGGGAGCGACGGGAGCACCAGCCCCAAGCCGGCGGCGACCACCGTCGCGGTGACCGTCCCCGCGCAGATCAACGTCGCGTCCAACGCGGGCGCGCTCTCCGTGCAGGTCGTCGCGACGTACGACCTCGCGAGCGGCGCGTCGGCCCCCCTCGCCACGCAGACCGTGGCGGTCAGCGCGCCGGGCGCGCAGAACCTCCCCTTCACGCTCGACCTCAAGTCGTGCCTGAACGACGCCGCGCGCGCCGGCGGGACGGCGTCGACGACGTGCGCCGTGCGGCTGCAGCTGACGCTGCTCGTCGCCGGCGCGCCGGCCGACGCGCAGAGCGTCGGCGCGTTCACGCTCAGCGGCGGCACGCCGTTCACCGTCGGCCAGACGGTCAGCTTCTCCCAGGTCGCCAAGGTGACGGTCGCGCCCACCACGGGCACGAGCGCGCGCGTCGCGCTCGGCGGCTCGCTCCCCCTCACGGCGCAGGTCCTGGACGCGGGCGGCAACGCGCTCGCCGGCCGCGCGGTCCGCTGGTCGTCGAGCGCGCCGAGCGTCGCGACCGTCGACTCGCTCACGGGGACGGTCACCCCGGTCGCGCTCGGCGCCACGACGGTCACGGCCGCGGTGGGCGGCCAGACCGGCGCGCTCGGCGTGACGGTCTACATGCCTAATACTGTCACGGTCTCCGTCGCCGGCGGCTCCGGGAGCGGCACGGTCAGCTCCGCCCCCGCGGGGATCGGCTGCCGCGTCGCGGCCGGCGCGGCGTCGGGCGCCTGCGGCGCGTCGTTCGCGAGCGACTCAGTGGTGACGCTGACCGCGGCGCCCGACGCGGGCACCGGGTTCGGCGGCTGGGGCGGCGACTGCAGCAGCGCCGGGACCAACCCGGTCTGCACGGTCACGCCCAACGCCGCGAAGACGGCCACCGTGAAGTTCCTCTCCGCGCACGACCGCGCCTCGACGCTCGCCCTCACGCTGACCGACGCGAACGGCTCGGGCGGCGGGTCGGCGACGGTCACCGGCACCGGCGGCGCGGTGAGCGGCGCCGCGTGCACCGTGGCGCAGGGCCAGGGCCCGGTCACCTGCAACTACGCAGTGGACTACGGCACGACCGTCACCGTGACCGCGACGCCGGTGAACGCCGCGTCGCAGGCGGTCACGTTCAGCGGCGCGTGCACCGGCGGGGGCGCCTGCACGATCGCGAACGTGACGGCGAACCAGACGGTCGGCGTGACGTTCGCGCCCGGCGTCCAGGTCACGCTCAACACGGCCGGCGCGGGCGGCGGGTACGTGACGAGCTCGCCGGCGGGCACGGCGGGCGCGCTGGGCTGCCACCGCATCGGCGGCGTGACGTTAGGCGCGACGTGCGCGACCTCGTACGCGGCCGGCGCGCAGGTCACCCTGACGGCGACGCCCGATTCGCTCAGCACGTTCGCCGGCTGGAGCGGCGCGTGCGCCTCGAGCGGCACGACCTGCGTCTTCACGCTCGGCTCGGCGGCGGCCGCGCCCGTCGCGACGTTCGCGGCCTCCGCGTCGGCCAACGGCGTGAGCGTCGCGCCGACGGGCGCCGGGACGGGCCAGCTGACGATCACGACGACGCTCACCTCGGCGGCGTGCGACCGGAACCAGGTGAACCTGGCGAGCGGCGGGACGTGCATCGCGCCGTGGAAGCCGGCCAACGTGCCGGCGACGATCGTCATCCGCGCCTACCCGCTCAACGGGTCGACGTTCGCCGGCTGGACCGGGTGCCCGTCGATCACGGGGACCACGTGCAACGTGCCGCGCAACGGCGTGTACGCGGTCTCGGCGGCCTTCACGCCGTGAGCGCGGCGGGGTAGCCGGGGCCGCGGCCCCGGCTACCCCGCGTCCGGCGGAGCGGGCAGATTGCCCGCATGTCCCTCCCCGACACCGAAACGCTTGCGAAGGTCGAGGTCCTCGCCGACCTCGAGCCCGTCGTCCACACGCTGATGGAGGCGCACGAGGCGAAACGCGTGCTGTGGTTCCCGAGCGAGTTGCTCGCGCCCGCGCCCGACACCGACCCGGACCACCACCTGGCCGAGCTGCGGGGGCGGGCGGCGGGGATCTCGCTCCCGATGCGCGTCGCGCTCGCGCTCAACCTCCTCACCGAAGAAGGACTCCCCCACTTCCACCGGCTGCTCGCCGCGTACCTCGGCGGCGACACCTTTTGGACGAAGTGGACGAATCTATGGACGGCCGAGGAGGACCGGCACGGCGCCGTGCTGCACGACTACGCGCGCGACAGCCGGCTGCTCGAGAACCCGGTGCTCGAGCGCATGCAGTTCGAGTACCTGCGCGCGGGCTTCGAGCCGGCGTGGGACGCGGACCCGTACCGCGTCTTCGTCTACACCACGCTGCAGGAGCGCGCGACGCAGGTGAGCCACGCCAACACGGGCAAGCTGGCCGGCGAGTACGAGCCCACGATCGGCGAGGTGCTGCGCAACGTGGCCGCCGAGGAGGCGCGGCACTACACGTTCTACCGCACGATCTTCAAGGAAGTGCTAGCCCGCGACCCGAGCCGCGCGCTCGCCTCCG
Organism: Gemmatimonadetes bacterium T265; assembly: GCA_019973575.1. Lineage (NCBI taxonomy): Bacteria > Pseudomonadati > Gemmatimonadota > Gemmatimonadetes bacterium T265. The sequence continues at coordinate 646,375 of BPUI01000003.1, read as the reverse complement.
CGGCCGAGATCATGCCGAGCATCGACATGCCGGGCGTGAGCATGCCGCACTTCCGCGAGATGGCCGACGTGATCCGCCGCGCGGGCATCTACGGGCCGCGCGACTACCTGCGGATCGTGGACGAGCAAATCCGCTTCTGGGCGGTCGACGCGCTGACGGGGCTCGACGAGGTCGGGAAGCGCGCGCAGGAGAAGATCCTCGGCATCCCGCGCCGGCTGGAGCGGGTGGCCGACGCGCTCGAGACGCGCAGCCGGGCGAAGACGTTCTCGTTCGCGGTCGCGTTCTCGCGCGAGTTCCGGATGGCCTAACGCCGCGCGCTGCCGCGACGCCCGCCGCGGGGAGCGCGTCGGAGACGGACGACGCGAGCGGGCTCGCCGCGGCGCAGCTCCACGACACCGAGGTGCTCCCCGCGGCGCGGCTGGCGCGCGGCCGAATCGTCCCCGTGCTCGTCGAACGCCTGCTGCTCCCCTTGCCCCACTGGGTCGCCTACGAGGACGCGACCGATACCTGGCAGCAGAGCGTCGGCGGTCAGGAAGCCAAGCGCATCCTCGAAGAAGCGGAAGCCGTCAACGCCGGCGTGCGCTGACCGGCCCGCGTCAGCAGCATAGCATGGTCAGCGCACCGTGAGGCGCTGGGGCGCCACGCCGCGCACGAAGACGTCGACGTCGCCCGGCTCGACCACGGGTCGGTTCTGCAGCCCGATGAACGCGAGGTCCTGGACGGCGAGGCGGAAGGTGACCGTGCGCTGCTCGCCCGGCGCGAGGGCGATGCGTTGGAAGCCGCGCAGGCGGCGCGTGGGCGGCGCCACCGAGGCGTAGAGCTGGCGCGTGTAGAGCTGCACGACCTCCTGCCCGGCCCGCGCGCCGGTGTTGCGCACGTCGACCGCGACCGCGACGGTGTCGCGCGCGGTCGCCTCGCGCCGGTCGAGACGCACGGGGCCGTAGGCGAACGTCGTGTAGGAGAGCCCGTGGCCGAAGTCGAACTCGGGGTAGTAGCCCGTCGTCGAGTCGCCCGCCGTCGAGTTGGCGGACTCGTTGCGGTCGTAGTGCTCGACGGCGCCGGGGTAGCGCGGGTAGGTGAAGGGCAGCCGCCCACTCGGGTTGACGTCGCCGAAGAGGACGCCGGCCACCGCCTCGCCGCCGAACGGCCCCGTCTCGTAGCCGGTGACGATCGCGCGCGCCGCGTCGACTGCGGGGCGGATGATCCGCGGGCGCGCTTCGAAGAGGGCGAGGACGACGGGCTTGCCGGTCGCCTCCATCGCTTGCGCGAGTTGGAGCTGCGCCGCGGGGAGGGTCAGGTCGTCGATGTTGCCCGGCGACTCGGCTTCGGCCTGTTCGCCCAGGGCGACGATCACGACGTCGACGTCCCGCGCGGCGGCGACCGCGGCGGCGACGTCGCGCGTCGAGTCGAAGCTCGCCCCCGGGACGTAGGTCACCCGCGACGGGCCCACGCGGTCGCGCACGGCGTCGAGCAGCGTCTTCACGTACTTCGGGTAGAGCGCCGTGTCGGTGCCCTGCCAGGTGTACGACCAGCCGCCGTACTGCGCCGTGAGGGACGTCGCGCCCGGCCCGACGACGAGCACGCGGGCGGTCTTCGCCAGCGGCAGCATCGCGCGGTCGTTCTTGAGGAGCGTGACCGCCTCCTCAGCCGCCCGCCGGCTCACGGCCTGGAACGCGGGGGCGTTGGCGCGGGCGAGCATCGCCGCGTTAGGCCCGGGATCGCCGTCGAAGAGGCCGAGCTCGTACTTGAGCCGGAGGATGCGGCCGACGGCCTCGTCGACGCGCGACTCGGGGACCGCGCCCTCGTGCACGAGGGCGAGCAGGTCGTCGTAGAACGAGAGGTCATAGGGCACCATGCTCATGTCGACGCCGGCCATCACCGCCAGGCGCACGGCGTCGTTACGCGTCGGGGCGACGCGGTGGACGGAGTGCAGCTTCTCGATGTCCGCCCAGTCGCTGACCGTGACGCCGGTGAAGCCGAGCTCCGTGCGCAGGAGGTCGGTGAGGATCGCGTGGCTGGCGTGGACGGGGACGCCGTTCACGTCGCCCGAGTTGGCCATGATGGTGCGCACGCCGGCGTCGATCGCGGCGCGGAACGGCGGCACGAAGATCTCGCGCAGCTCGCGCTCGGGGATCCACGCCGTCGTGCGGTCCTTGCCGCTGAGCGGCGCGCTGTAGCCGAGGAAGTGCTTGCCGGTGGCGGCGACGAAGACCTGGCCGCCGACGCGGGCGGGCGGCGGGACGGCCGTGCCTAACAGCGTGCGTACGACGGGGCGCGGGTCGGCCTGGGTCGCCTCGATCGCGGCGCGGCCGAGCGTCGCGACGACGTGGACGTCCTCGCCGAACGTCTCGTAGAAGCGGGGCCAGAGCGGTTGCCGGCCGACGTCGAGCACGGGGGAGAAGTTCCAGGCCATGCCGCTCGCACGCGTCTCGTAGGCGGTGATCGCGGCGGCCTGGCGGACGACCGCGGAGTCGAAGGTCGCGGCGAGGGCGATGTTGTGCGGGAAGATCGTGCCGCCGCGCATGTACTGGTGGCCGTGCACCGCGTCGATTCCGTAGAGCACCGGGACGGCGACGCGCTTGCGGCGCGCGACGCGCTGCACGGTGCTCGTCACCTCCTGCCACTGCGCGGGGGTGAGGGCCACGTCCCACACGTTGAGCAGCGAGCCCACGTGGTAGCGCACGAGCGCGTCCTCGAGCTTCGCGGAGTCGAGCTGCTGCGCGACGGTGGCGGTGCCGTGCACGCGCGCGACGGCCTGGATGGTCAGCTGCGTCATCTCGCCGACCTTCTCCTCGAGCGTCAGGCGCCGGAGCAGCGAGTCGACGCGCGCCTCGGTACGCGGGTCGAGCGGGCGCGGGGCGGTGCGCGGCGGCAGGACCGGCTGGGCGTGCGCCGCCGCGCCCGGGGCGGACGTCGCGGCGGCGGCCGCCGCGAGCGCGGCGGCGTACGTACGGAACGGGGGCATCGGGGAGCGACGAGGAACGATCGTTAGGCCGACCACGCGATCGTGGTCACCGAGTCGGGCGGCAGCGCGACGTCGACGGCGCTCGCGCCGAGGACGACGCGGGGGGTGAGGGGGCGCGCGCTGGTGTTGGCGAGCAGGAGCACGCGGCTTCCGTCCGGGTTCTCGAACGCGACGTGTCCGAACTCCGTCGTCGGCCGCGCGCCGCCGCCCGGCGCCTCGGCCGGCGTCCCCGCGCCACCGGGCGGCGTGCCGCCCGTCGACTCGAACACCCGCGCGCCGCGGCGGACGTGCCGCGAGACGTGCGCGAACGCCCAGTACATCCCGCTGCGCGTGACTTCGCGCGTGCCGCTGTGGACGGTCACGAGCCCGCCGCAGGCGAACGGCCCGATGTTCGGCTTGCCGTGCTCGTCGAGCGCGTAGTTCCAGGCGATGATGCAGCGCGACCAGTTGCGCAGGATGTCGGCGAACTGCACCGCCCACGGCGCCCAGTCGGTCGCGTAGCGCGGGCTCGTGACGTCCGGGCCACCCTCGGTCCAGTAGGCGTGCTTGTCGGGGTAGGCGTCGTGCACGCGCGTCATCGCCGTCGGGACGCCGACGTACCCGTGCCACGCGACCCCGTCCGCGTAGCGGCGCACGGCGTCGTCCTCGAACTCCGAGAGCGCGCGACCCCACAGGCTGTAGTTGTGGTCGATGAGCCAGATCTGCGTCGGCACGGACGCGCGGGCGAGGGCGGGGCCCAGGTGCTGGCCGACGAACTGGATCTCCGCCTCCTGGGGCCAGGCGCACGCCGGCATCGCGCCGTCCTGGTCGGTGTCGAGCTCGTTCTGCGTCGTGAGCGCGTGCACCGGCACCCCCTCGGCCCCGTACGCCTGCACGAACTTCGTGAGGTAGTTGGCGTACGGCGCGAGGTAGCGGCGGCGGATGGTGCCGCCTAACATCGAGTTGTTGTCCTTCATCCACGCCGGGGGGCTCCAGGGCGACGCCAGCAGGAAGAGGTCCGGGTTGGCCGCGCGCGCCTCGCGCAGCATCGGCAGGATCCACTGCCTGTCGTGCGCGATCGAGAACCTGGCGAGGTCGGGGTCCGGCGTCGGGCTCTCGTCGTAGCTGTACGCGACGGTCGAGTAGTCGCTCGCGCCGACGCAGGCGCGCCCGACGTTCAGGCCCATCTCGGACGGGTGATACAGTTCGTGAAAGAGCGCCGCGCGCGCCGCGGGCGTGAGGCGGTTGAAGGTGTAGCACGCCGCGTCGGTGAACGCCGCGCCGAAGCCGAGCACCGCCTGCCGCCGGCGGTCCGGCGCGAGGACGACGTCGGCGGTGCCCGCCGGGCCGCCGTTCGGCGCGCCGGCACTCGGCCGCCACGCGAGGTCGGGGAGCGCGGCGTGGCGCCGGGCGCCCGCGGTCTGGTACACCCGGATCGGGCCGGCCGGCGACGGGACCGGAGCGCGCGGGGCGGCGTCCGCGTTAGGCGCGGGGCGGTGCGCCGCGCGGGCGAGGGCGGGGAGTCCGGCTGCCGCGCCGAGTCCGACGGCGCCCGTGCGCAGGAAGGCGCGGCGGCCGACGTCCGTGTCGCGTGGGGGCATGCGCGTGGTGGTGGAACGGGGGGGGAACGGGCGAGCGCACGGAGGATCCCCGCGCCGCCACTCTGCCACGGCGCGATGAGTACCAGCCGCACCGCGGCGCGTCAACGGCCGCGCCCGGCGCCGATCCCGCTCAGAGGACGGCGCGCACGACCCCGCCGTCGACCCGCAGTGCCGCGCCGTTCGTCGCGGCCGCGCGCCCGCTGCACGCGTACGCGATCATCGCCGCGACCTCGTCCGGCGTCGCGAAGCGGCGGAGCAGCGACGACGGGCGGGCGGTCGCGAAGAACTCCCGCTCCGCCGTCGCGAAGTCGACGCCCTGCGCCGCGGCCATCTGCCCGACGAAGGTCGACACCCCCTCGGACGCGGTCGGCCCCGGCAGGACGCTGTTCACGGTGACGCCGGTGCCCGCCGTCGTCTCCGCAAGGCCGCGGGCGACGGCGACCTGCGCGGTCTTCGTCATCCCGTAGTGGATCATCTCGGCCGGGATCTGGACCGCGGACTCGCTCGACACGAAGACGATCCGGCCCCAGTCCCGCTCGCGCATCCCCGGGAGGTAGTGCCGCGCGAGGCGCACGCCGCTCAGCACGTTGGTCTCGAAGAAACGGAGCCAGTCGGCGTCGGGGATCTCGCCGAACGGCTTCGGCTCGAAGATGCCGACGTTGTTCACGAGCACGTCGACGTCGGGGACCGCGGCGCAGAGTGCGGCGCAGCCCTCGGCCGTGCCGAGGTCGGCCGCGACGCCGCGCACGGCGTCGGCGGCGACGCCCGCGGCCTCGCGCACCCGGCGCGCCGCGTCTTCCACGCGCGCGGTCGTGCGCCCGTTGACGACCACCGTGCACCCCTCGGCCGCGAGCTGCCGGGCCGTCGCCAGCCCGATCCCGCCCGTCGACCCGGTTACCAGCGCCCGCTTCCCGCGCAGCCCCAGATCCATCGTCCGCCCCCTGCTGTTGTTAGGCGCGCCACGGAAGCGCGCGGTACGGTGCCCCGCGCCCGCCCCCCGGGCGCCCGGGGAGGCGCGTGCTGTTAGGCGGCGGTGAACTCCGCCGGACGCTCCCAGCGCGCCTGCGCGAGCGCGCGCGCCACGCCCTCGGCGTCGAGGTCGGTGCCGTAGACCGGCGTCATCGGCTGCTGGCGCCACGACTCGTCGAGCCCGCCCGCGTCGACGCCGTCGAAGCCGATCTCGTCGAGTAGGCGGACCACGACCGCCTTCGCGGCCGGGTCGTCGCCCGCGACCGGCAGCGCGATCCGCCCGGGCGTGCCGGCCGGCCGCCCGCGCTCGAGCAGGTGGCGGGCGTAGATGTTGTTGAACGCCTTCACGACCGGCCGGCCGAGCTGGTCGGCGACCCAGCGGCTCTCCGGCGTGCCCGCCTCGATCGCGTCGATGCGGCCGTCGCGCTGCCGCGGGTAGTAGTTGCCGGTGTCGACGACGACCGTGCGCGCGTCCGCCGACGCGAACAGCTCGCGCGGCAGGGTCGGGATGTTCTTCTCCGGGATGGTGACGACGACGACGTCCTTGTCGCGCGCCGCCTCCTCGATCGTGACCGCCGTCGCGCCGGTTTCGGCGGCGAGCGCGGCGAGGGTGTCGGGGCCGCGCGAGTTCGCGACCACGACGTCGTGTCCGACCGCCCGGAACCGCCGGACGAGGGCGCCGCCGATGTTGCCGGCGCCGATGATGCCGATCCGCATGCGTGCTCCGATGAAGGGATGCCGAAGAAGGACGGGTGCTGGTTCCGTCACGTGATCACGGTCGGCGCGTCGCGCCCGGTGCGCGCGCGCAGTTCGCCGAGCGCGAGCGCGGCGTCGACGAGGGGCGCGAGGGCGGCCTGCGTGTCCTGGTCCTGCCGCGCGGGGTCCGGCTCGAACGCCTCGACGTAGAGGCGCAACGTCGCGCCCTCGGTGCCCGTGCCCGAGAGGCGGTAGACGAGGCGCGCGCCGTCGTCGAAGAGCACGCGCAGGCCCTGGCCGGTGCTCACGCTGCCGTCCACCGGGTCGTGGTAGGCGAAATCGTCGACCGCCGCGACGCGCCGTCCGGCGAGCGCCGTCCCGGGGAGCGTCAGCAACTGACCGCGCACCTGCCCCATCACGCCCGCGGCCGCGTCGGTCGGCACCGCCTCGTAGTCGTGGCGCGTGTAGTAGTTGCGCCCGAAGCGCGCCCAGTGCGCGCGGACGATCTGCTCGACCGACTCGCCCGGGCGGCGCGCGAGGACGTTGAGCCAGAAGAGCACCGCCCACAGCCCGTCCTTTTCGCGCACGTGGTCGCTCCCCGTGCCGAAGCTCTCCTCGCCGCAGAGCGTGATCCGGCCGGCGTCGAGCAGGTTCCCAAAGAACTTCCACCCGGTCGGCGTCTCGTAGCATTCGACGCCTAACGCGGCGGCGACGCGGTCGGCGGCCGCGCTCGTCGGCATCGAGCGCGCGACGCCGGCGAGCCCGCCCGCGTAGCCCGGGGCGAGCGTCGCGTTGGCGGCGAGCAGGGCGAGCGAGTCGGACGGGGTGACGAAGAAGCGCCGGCCGAGGATCATGTTGCGGTCCCCGTCGCCGTCGCTCGCCGCGCCGAAGTCGGGCGCGTCGTCGCCCCACAGCTCGGCGACGAGGTCGTGTGCGTAGGTGAGGTTGGGGTCCGGGTGGCCGCCGCCGAAGTCGGGGAGCGGCGTCGCGTTGACGACGGTGCCCGCCGGCGCGCCGAGCCGGCGTTCGAGGATCTCGGTGGCGTAGGGGCCCGTGACGGCGTGCATCGCGTCGAAGCGCATGCGGAACGGGCGGCCGCCGACCCCGGCGATCAGGGCGCGGATTGCCTCGAAATCGAAGAGCCGCTCCATGAGCGCCGCGTAGTCGGCCACGGGGTCGACGACTTCGACCGTCATCGCGCCGAGTGGGTGTACGCCTAACGTGTCGAGGGCGACGTCGGGGGCGTCGAGCGTGCGGTACTCGGCGAGGGCGCGGGTGCGCGCGGCGACGGCGTCGGTGAACGCCTCGGGCGCGGGGCCGCCGTTCGCGAGGTTGTACTTGACGCCGAAGTCGCCCTCCGGCCCGCCCGGGTTGTGGCTGGCCGAGAGGATGAAGCCGCCGGCCGCGCCGCGCTCGCGGATGACGCAGGACGCGGCGGGCGTGGAGAGGATGCCGCCGCGGCCGACGATCACGCGCCCGACGCCGTTGGCCGCCGCGAGGCGGAGGATGGTCTGGACCGCCTCGCGGTTGCCGTAACGTCCGTCGCCGCCGAGGACGATCGTCGCGCCGGGCGGCAGGGCGGCGACGTCGAGCACGGCCTGGACGAAGTTTTCGAGGTAGTGCGGCTGCTGGAAGACCGGCACGCGCTTGCGGAGCCCCGAGGTGCCGGGCCGCTGGTCGGGGTACGGCGTGGTGGCGACGACGCGCGGCGCGAGCGTCGGGGCGGGGGTCGGCGTGGTCGGGGCGGTCATGCGGGGCCGGGGCGGAGGTGAGGCGCGCGGTCGTGCTACCGGACGGCGGGGGACGCCGCCCGCGGTGCATCTCCCGTGCACGGCGCCCGTGCACGGCGCGGCGAATCTACGGGCCGGCATCGGGTGCGGTCGCGCCCGACGCCCCGGCGGTTCCGGCGCGGCGCCGGCCCGCGTGTCCGACCACGTACGCAACAGCATGCTATGGCACGCAGCAGTACTACTACGCAGAGTTGTGTGATTCAGAACCCCGTGGCCCCCTATGCTCGGCTCCCGGCCGTGGTAAGATTCGACGAGACGCGGAACCGGACCGGCGGGTACCCGCGAGCGGCCGAGCCGCAGCGGACGACGCTCGACGAGGCGAGGTGGGGGATGGGACGAGTCGGCGGGCGACGGATGCATGGCGAGGCCGCGAGCGCGTGGCGGAACGGGTCGCGCGGCGTCAGTACGCGGGCGGCTCCGCCGCGCTGCCCGTCCGCCGGGCGTCCGTGCCGGTAGCCGCCGCCGGTTAGACGCGGGGCCGGGTGCGATGGGGCACGGCGGCCCCCACGTCGGGCCGCGTCTGCGCACGCGCCCTGCCTCACGAACCGTTAACACCGGTCGCACGACCGGGCGTCACTGCTTTCCCGCAGGGTCTCTCTGTGTCTGTACTCGCGAAAAAACTCGGCACGCTCACCCGCGTCGTTCGGGGCCACGGCGCGACCGGCCTCGTGTCGGTCCTGAAGAACAAGACCGGGCCGATCGTGCGCCCCGCGGTGGACTACGCGCGGCTGGCCCCGTCGGCCGTGTCGTTCCTGACGCGCCACGGCCGGCCCGACCTGCTGATCAACGCCGTCGGGGGGGGGATCGGCGACGACCTGCTGTGCACGGCCATCTTCCGCGAGCTCCGGCTGCGGGGGGAGACCAACTTCTGGGTAATGAACAAGTACCAGCAGCTCTACGAACACAACGCCGACGTCCCGGTCGCCGTCCCCCCGCTCGAACGGTACGACGTCCTGCTGAGGCAGCTCGGGGTCAAGGTGGCCTACCCGTGGTACACGAGCTACCACCCCGCGTACGACCGCGACGACCCGATCCCCGAGCAGCACCTGATCTCGCTCATGTGTCAGAAGATCGGGATCACCGGCACGGTCACCCTGCGGCCGTACCTCCCGCTCACCGACGACGAGCGGCGGCGGGGCGCGATCACGCCCCGGCCGGTCGCGATCCAGAGTTCCGGCCTCGACGCCAAGCACGCGATGCGGAACAAGAACTGGTACCTCGACCGGTACCAGGGCGTCGTGTCGGCGCTCCGGCACAAGTACGACTTCGTGCAGGTCGGCTCGCCTAACGATCCGCCCCTCGACGGCGTCCGCGACCTGCGCGGGAAGACGTCGCTGCGCGAGACCGCGGCGGTGCTCGCCGGCTCGCTCGCGTTCGTCGGCCAGGTCGGGATGCTCATGCACCTGGCGCGCGCGGTCGACTGCCGGAGCGTGATCGTCTATGGGGGGCGCGAGACCCCGGCGCAGTCGGGCTACCCGTGCAACGAGAACCTGTACTCCGCGGTGAGCTGCTCGCCCTGCTGGCGGCTGAACACCTGCCCGTACGAGCGGGTGTGCCTGCGGATGATCGGCGTCGACGACGTGGTCGACGCGGTCGAGCGGCAGGTGGACCGGTACGGGTCGCCGCTCGCCTGCGACACCGACACGATCACGTGGGAGCGGATCGAGCACAACGCCGTGCGCCACCGGCAGGCCGCCGCGGCGCACAAGCTGGCGTGGGCCGCGCTATGGTCATGAGCGGCGCGACGAACAGGCGCGGCGTGCGCCACGAGGAGCGACCGCTCCCCGGCCCGCTGAAGCTGACGGAGGTGGACCCGGCCGACTTCCTCCGCTTCTTCGAGACGCTGACCGGCCGGGGCGACGTCTACGCCGGCGGGCGACGGCTTGCCGGCGTCGACTACCTGCTCAAGGACGTCGAAGAAGTGGTCTACAAGTACGCCTCGGGCGGGGGCAGCGGGTCCGAGGCCGTCGCCGGCGAGCGGACCATCTACGGGATGATCAGGTCGCCGGAAGCGGAAGCCGTCGGCCGGCACGTGGGGGAGGCGCTGACGCTGCGACTGCAGGACGGCCGCGCGCTCGACTTCGCCGTCGCGAAGGCGCTCCTCGTCGAGCAACGGGTCCACACGTTTCTGATCCAGGGTTTCGGCGGCCTGCGCCCCGCCGCGCCCGAGTCCGGGGGTACGCTCCGCTCCTAACCCTGGGCGGACGCGCGACGCCGGATCGGGGGCGGGGGCGACTGCCCGGGCGTCAGGGCACGCGGCCCGGCACCGCGCCGAAGTCCGCCGCGCACCGCGTCAGGGCAGTGTCACGGTCCGTTGCAGGACGTCGCGCTCCGCGAATCCGCCGCCCGCGGGGACGCTCTCGGTCCGCTCGCGCAGGACGACCGCCAGGCGCCCGTGCGCGGGCGGGCGCACCGACAGCCGGACCAGCACGCCGCCCGAGTACGCGACAGCGAGGCAGCCTTCGACTCCCGCGGGGGTCCGCCCGACGTCCGTCACGACCAGCACTCCGTGCACCATTCCGGCGCTCGGCGCGAAGGTCTGGCCGCATCCGTCGCCGGCCACGTACGTGAGCACGACCGAGTCGCCGGCCACCGTCGCCGAGGCGGCGCGCAGGTCAGCGTCGTACTTCCAGGGGCTCCGGGCGGACACGACGACAATGCCCGAGGGCGCCGCGTCGGTGACGGTGCGGGACGGCCCGAGCGGCGCGGTGGCGGACTCGCGGCAGGCCGCGCACAAGAGGGCGAGCGCCAGCCGCGGGAGGGCACGCGACAGGAGAACGGGACGACAAATCGGCATCACGCGCCTCGTAAGGGAAGATCGTGCCGGCCGGGCAACGTCGAGCCCACAGTGTCAACCGGGCACTTGCCAAGACATCTCTAAGCGCGCACCCGGCATCAAGAGTGTGTCACGCGGGCCCTACATCCTGGTCCGGCCCTCGGCGTGAGAGGCTTGCGCGCCCGCCCGGACGGCCACACATTGCTTTCGTGATGCGCCGCCCGAACGCCGCCCAGTACTTTACCAGCTATCGATTTCTCGGCCTAACGCCGGGGAATGCGGTAGTGCGCGCGCGCATGGTCGACGAGTAAGACCGACCCTCCCACGCGTCACACGCCAGCGGCCCCCGAACCTTCGGGGGCCGCTTTTTTGTTTCCCCTACCCCGCCCGCGTCCATGCCGAGCGCCGTCCCGCCCGTCGCACCACTGCCGTCGCTCGCCGCCGCCGTCCGCACGGCACCCCTCCGCATCACGGACGCGCTCACGATCGGCGGGGCGGAGCTCGTCGTCATCGCCGGGCCCTGCTCGGTCGAGGGCGGGCCGATGCTCGTCGAGACCGCGCGCGCGGTGCGACGCGCCGGCGCGACGATGCTCCGCGGCGGCGCCTACAAGCCGCGTACCTCGCCCCACACGTTTCAGGGGCTCGGCGACGCCGCGCTCGAGCACCTCGCGGCGGCGCGGGCGGCGACGGGGCTGCCCGTCGTCACCGAAGTCGTCGACCCGCGCCAGGTCGAGTGCGTGGCCGGCGTCGCCGACGTGCTGCAGGTCGGCGCGCGCAACATGCAGAACTACGCGCTGCTGGCCGAGGTCGGCCGCGCCGGCGTGCCGGTGCTGCTGAAGCGGGGACTGTCGGCCACGTTGCGCGAACTGCTGCTCGCGTCGGAACACGTCCGCGTGCAGGGGAACGAGCGCGTGATCCTTTGCGAGCGCGGGATCCGCACCTTCGAGCCGTCGACGCGCAACACGCTCGACGTCGCCGCGGTGCCAGTGCTGCAGGCCGAAACGCACCTGCCGGTGATCGTCGACCCGAGCCACGCCGGCGGCCGCGCGGCCCTGGTCGCGCCGCTCGCGCTCGCGGCGGTCGCGGCGGGGGCGGACGGGCTCATCGTCGAGGTCCACCCCGAGCCGGGCGCGGCGCTCTCCGACGGCGACCAGTCGCTCGACTTCGCCGCGTTCGACGCGCTGATGCGGCGCGTCGCGCCGGTCGCGGCGGCGGTCGGACGCACGGCGCGCCGCGCCCGCGCGTCGGCCCCGCCGTCCACGGCGCGGCTCGCACGCCGCGGCCTCGGTGTGACGTCCGGCGCGGCCGCGTGCCCGGCGTGAGCGCGGCGGGCGGGGCCGCGGCGGACTCGCGGGGCGCGGCGTTAGGCATTCCGTCGGGCACGCCGACGGCGCCCGGCGCGGCCGCGGCGCCCCGAGTCGCGTTCCAGGGCGAGCACGGGGCCTACAGCGAGGAGGCCGTCGTCGCCTGGTGGGACGGCGCGGCGACCCCCGTCCCGGCCCGCGAGTGCGCCGACGTCGCGGCCGCGGTCGCGGGCGGCGCGGTCGACTACGGCCTGCTCCCCGTCGAGAACACGCTCGCCGGCAGCGTCGTCGCCACCTACGACGCGCTCGCCGCGGCCGACGGCGTGGCCGTGGTGGGCGAGGTCGTGCTCCCCATCCACCACTGCGTGCTTGCCCCGGCCGGGGCGACGCTGGCGTCGGTCACGACCGTCGAGAGCCACCCCGTCGCGCTCGCCCAGTGCCGGCGCTTCCTCGCCGACCACCCGTGGATCGAGGCCCGCGCCGCGTACGACACCGCGGGCGCGGCGCGCGCGGTCGCCGAACGCGGCGACGCGCGCGTGGCGGCGATCGCCGGGCGCGCGGCCGCGCGGCGCTTCGGATTGGCGGTGCTCGCCGCCGACGTCGAGGACCGGCCCGACAACCAGACCCGCTTCCTCGTCCTCGCGCGCGCGGGCGACCCGCTCGCCGGCCGGCCGCTCCCCGCGGGCGCGCCGGCCCGCACCGCACTCCTCGCGGTGACGGAGAACGCGCCGGGGGCGCTCCTGCGCCTGCTCGCGCCCCTCGCCGCGGCGGGCCTCAACCTCAGCAAGCTCGAGTCGCGGCCGACCGGCACGCCCTGGACGTACCGCTTCTTTCTGGAAGTGGAGCACGCGGCCGGCGACGCGCGGCTGCCCGGCGCGCTCGGCGCCGTGACCGCGGCGGCGCGCGCGCTCCGCGTGTTAGGCACCTTCGCCCGCGGCCTCCCCGGTGCCTGAGCGCGCGGCGGGCGGCCCGGTCGGCGTCGTCGGGCTCGGCCTCGTCGGCGGCTCGCTCGCGCGGGCGTTGCTCGCGCGCGGCGTGCGCGTGCTCGGCGCCGAGCGCGACCCGGGCGAGTCGCGCCGCGCGGCGCGGTGCGGGGTGGAGGTCGTGGACGGCGCGGCACAGCTCGCGGCCGCGCTGCCGGCGGGGGGGACCGTCGTGCTCGCGGTGCCGCGCGCCGCGTTAGGCGCGGTCGCGGCCGCCGTACTGCCGCGCCTCGCGCCGGGCGCGACGGTGCTGCACGCGGCCGGACTCCAGCGCCCCGAGGCGACGGGTCTCCCCGCCGCCGCGGCCGGGCGCGTGGTCGGCACGCACCCGCTCGCGGGCTCGCACGAAGCGGGGTTCGCGGCGTCGCGCGCCGACCTGTTCGCCGGCGCGACCGTGTGGGCCGAGGCGCGGGCCGACGCCGCCACCCGCGCGCGGCTCGAGTGGCTGTGGACGACGGCCGGCGCGGCGACGGTCCGGTACGAGACGGCCGCCGCGCACGACGCGGCGATGGCGTGGACGAGCCACCTGCCGCAGCTCGCGTCGACCGCGCTCGCCGCGGCCCTCGCCGCGGCCGGCGTGCCGGCCGCGGCCGGCGGCCCGGGGCTCCGCGACACGACCCGGCTCGCCGCGAGTCCGCTCCCGCTCTGGCGCGACCTCCTCGCCGCCGCCCCGCCCGAGACGGACGCCGCACTCGCCGCGCTCGCCGACGCGGTCGCCGCACTCCGCGCGGCCCTCGCCGCTGGGGACGCCGCCGCGCTCGATGCCCTCTGGGAGCGCGCCCGCGCGTGGCGGTGCGCGCCGACCGCCGCGGACCAACCGTCGGCGGAGGATCGCGCGTCCGAACCGGGCGAATCCGCGGCCACGCCCGCCGCTGCCGGCGCCCGATGGTAACCCCGCCCGCGCCGCAGGTGCGCGCCGTCCGCGGCGCGACCACGGTCGAGGTCGACGAGCCGTGCGCGATCAAGGCCGCAACCTGCGAGCTGCTCGCCACGATCCTCGAGCGGAACAGCGTCCACCCGGACGACCTGATCAGTGCCGTGTTCACCGTGACGGGCGACCTCACGAGCGCATTCCCCGCGCTCGCCGCGCGCGAGATGGGGTGGACGGACGTGCCGCTCCTCTGCGCACTCGAGATCCCGGTGCCGGACGCGCTTCCCCGGTGCGTCCGCGTGCTGCTGCACGTGACGAGCACGCGGCCCCGCGCGGCGATCGACCACGTCTACCTGCGCCGCGCCGTCGCGCTCCGCCCCGACCTCGCCCGCGCGCGCCCCGCCGATGACGCCTGACCTCCTGCGCGCGCCGCCGGCCGTGCCTAACGATCCGCCGCACGCCGCCGCGGACCGCGCGGCGCGGCTCGCCGCGGCCGGCGGCACCGGCGCGACCGACGTGCTCGCGGCCGCGCGCGCGCTCGAGGCCGCGGGCCGGCGCGTGGTGCACCTCGAGGTCGGCGAGCCCGACGCGCCCACGCCGCCGCACGTCGTCGAGGCGGGGGTGCGCGCGCTCCGCGACGGGCACACGCGCTACGGGCCGACCGCGGGGATCCCGGAGCTGCGCGCCGCGGCGGCGGCGGCGCTCGCCGCGCGCGGCGTCCCCGCGGAGCCGGCGCGCGTCGTCGTCGCGCCGGGGGCGAAGGCGCTGCTCTTCAGCGCGCTGCTCGCCGCCGTCCGCGCAGGCGATGAGGTGCTCGTGCCCGACCCCGGCTACGGTGCCTACGGCGCGATCACGGAGTTCGCGGGCGGGCGCGCGGTCCGCTACCGGCTCGACGCGGCACGCGACTTCGCGGTCGACCCGGACGAGGTCGCGTCGCACGCCACCTCGCGCACGCGCGTCCTCGTCCTCAACGCGCCCCACAACCCGACCGGCGGGGTGATCGACCCGCCCGCGCTCGCGCACCTGGCCGAGCTGGCGCAGCGCCACGACCTGCTGGTCGTCTCGGACGAGATCTACGCGCGCCACGTCTACCCGGACGGATACCCGGACGCGGCGCGCCCCATTCCGACGCACCCCAGTATCGCGGGGCTGCCCGGGATGGCCGAGCGCACGGTCGTCGTCGACGGCTTCTCCAAGGCCTACGCGATGACCGGCTGGCGGCTCGGCTACGCCGCGCTGCCGCCCGCGCTCGTCGCGCCCGTGACCGCGCTGCTCGCGCAGAGCGCCACGTGCACCCCGGCCTTCGTGCAGCACGCGGGCGTCGCGGCGCTCGCCGGCCCGCAGGACAGCGTGGTCGTGCAGGTCGCCGAACTCCGGCGCCGGCGCGACTGGTTCGCGGCGGCGCTCGGCCGCGTCGACGGCGTGCGGTGCGCGCGCCCCCGCGGCGCGTTCTACGTCTTCCCGCGCGTCGACGGCGCGCTCGCCGGCACGGGCCACTCGGCCGAGTCGCTCGCCGCGCACCTACTCGCCAAGTACAGCGTGGCGTGCGTCGCGGGAAGCGCCTTCGGACCAGGGGGGGCGGGACACCTGCGCTTCGCCTACACGGCCCCGGTCGACGACCTCGCCGTCGCGGTCGACGCGCTCGCGGCGTGCATGGCCGAACTGCGGGGCCGCGCGGGCGCGAACGGGGTAACCGGGTGACGCGAAGCGTTCGGGGTTGAACGGCGCCCCCGGATGTGGGTATGGTCGCAAGTACAGGCACGCACGGACGTGCCCGTCCGTTCGCATCCCCCGTCCGGCGTCGCCCATGTGTTCGATCCTCGGTGTGCTCGACCTCCAGTCCGACCCCGCGGCCCTCCGCGCGCGGGCGCTCGATCTCTCGCGCTGCATGCGCCACCGCGGGCCCGACTGGTCGGGCGTATTCGCCGACGGGCGCGCGGTGCTGGCGCACGAGCGGCTCGCGGTCGTCGGCGTGGACTCGGGCGCGCAGCCGCTCGTCGGCGACGGCGGCCGCCTCGCGCTCGCCGTCAACGGCGAGGTCTACAACCACCGCGCGCTCCGCGCCCGCTACGGCGCGCCTAACGGGTCGTACGTCTTCCGGACCGACTCGGACTGCGAGGCCATCCTGCCGCTCTACCTGGAGCACGGGGCGGAGCTCGTCCACGCGCTCGACGGGATGTTCGCGTTCGTGCTCTGGGACGCGAGCGCGGGGCGGTGGCTGATCGCACGCGACCCGATCGGCATCATCCCGCTCTATTACGGGCGCGACGCCGACGGGACGCTGTACGTCGCCTCGGAGCTCAAGGCGCTCGCCCCCGTCTGCGTCGACGCGCGCCCCTTCCCGCCCGGCCATCGGTGGACGAGCGGCGAGCCCGAACCGGTGCGCTACCACCGCCCGCGCTGGCGCGACTACGACGCCGTGGCCGGCGCGCCGGCCGACCGCGCGGCGCTCCGCGCGACGCTGGAGCACGCCGTCACGAGCCACCTGATGAGCGACGTGCCGTACGGCGTGCTGCTCTCCGGCGGACTCGACTCGTCGCTCGTCGCGGCGATCGCCGCGCAGCACGCGGCGCGGCGCGTCGAGGAGGACGAGCGCGTGGCCGCCTGGTGGCCGCGCCTGCACAGCTTCGCGGTCGGCCTCGACGCGGGCGCGGAACGTGACGGCGGGAGCGGCGACGTCTCCCCCGACCTCCGCGCCGCGCGCGACGTCGCCGCTCAACTCGGCACCGTCCACCACGAGGTCCGCTTCACCGCGCAGGAAGGGATCGACGCGCTGAGCGACGTGATCTGGCACCTCGAGACCTACGACGTCACGACGGTGCGCGCGTCGACGCCGATGTACCTCATGGCGCGCCGCATCCGCGCGATGGGCGTCAAGATGGTGCTCTCCGGCGAGGGGTCGGACGAGCTGTTCGGCGGCTACCTCTACTTCCACCACGCGCCCGACGCGCGCGCCTTACACGACGAGACGGTGCGCAAGCTCGACGCGCTCCACCTCTACGACTGCCTGCGCGCCAACAAGGCGATGGCCGCGTGGGGCGTCGAGGCGCGCGTGCCCTTCCTCGACCGCCACGTCGTCGACGCGGCGATGTCGCTCGACCCCGCGGTGAAGCTGTCGGGCGCGGGGCGCGGCCGGATCGAGAAGCAGTTCCTGCGCGAGGCGTTCGCCGGCGCGCTCCCCGGACACGTGCTCTGGCGACAGAAAGAGCAGTTCTCCGACGGCGTCGGCTACGGCTGGATCGACGCGCTCAAGGCGCACGCCGAGCGCGCGGTGGGCGACGCGGAGTTCGCCGGCGCGGCGGAGCGCTTTCCCTACAACCCGCCGGCGACGAAGGAGGCGTACCTGTACCGCACGCTGTTCGCGCGCCACTTCCCGCAGGACTGGGCCGCGCGGACGGTGCCCGGGGGCCCGTCGGTCGCGTGCTCGACGGCCGCCGCGCTGGAGTGGGACCCGTCGCTGCGCGCGGTGGTCGACCCGTCGGGGCGCGCGGTGCGGGCGGTGCACCAGGCGGCGTACTGACAGCGTACCGGCGCCTGCCTAACGCACCCGCCTTACCAGATGTGCGGCACGACGTCCGGCGGCCGGACCATCGGGTCGCCGGGCTTGCACCCGAACGCGCGCGCGAACGCCTCGGAGTTCGACAGCGGCCCGTTGGTCCGCCACCGGTCCGGCGCGTGCGGGTCCGTCGTCACGCGGGTGCGCAGCATCTGCGGCCGGTCGTGCGCGCGCCAGCTCTGCGCGTAGCCGAGGAAGAAGCGCTGCTCCGGCGTGTAGCCGTCGATCGGCCCCGGCCGCGCGTCGCGCGCGAGGGCGCGCTGGAGCGCGTCGTAGCCGGTGAGGACCCCGCCGTAGTCGGCGATGTTCTCGCCCAGCGTGAGGCGCCCGTTGACGTGGAACGTGTCGACCTGCACGTAGCCGTCGAACTGCCGGACGACGAGCGCCGCCTGCTGCGTGAAGCGCAGCGAGTCGGCCGGCGTCCACCAGTCGCGCTGCGCGCCGCGCGCGTCGAAGTGGCGCCCCTCGTCGTCGAAGCCGTGCGTCAGTTCGTGCCCCGCCCAGCTCCCGCCGAGCGCGCCGTAGTTCGCGCCGTCGTCGGCGCGCGGGTCGAAGGTCTGCGGCGCGAGCGCGCCGGCGGGGAAGACCATCTCGTTCTGCGACGGGTTGTAGTACGCGTTCACCGTCGGCACGGTCATCCCCCACTCGGCGAGGTCGACCGGCAGGCCGGGGCGGTCGACGACGCGCCGCCACTCGAAGGCGCGGGCGCGGAACACGTTGAGCGCGAACGGCCCGTCCTCGGTCTCGAGCGCCGAGTAGTCGCGCCACCGCTCCGGGTAGCCGACCTTCTCGCGCATCCGCGCGAGCTTGTCGAGCGCCTGCGCGCGCGTCGCGTCGCTCATCCACGTCAGGCGGCGCAGGCGCTCGCCGAAGGCGGCGCGGATGTCGTCGATCACCGCCGTGGCGCGCGCCCGCGCCGCGGGGGAGAAGGTCCGCGCGACGTAGCGCTCGCCTAACGCCTCGCCGAGGTCCGCGTCGGCCTCGCGCAGGCAGCGCTTCCAGCGCGGGAGGAGCGCCGTCGCGCCCGTGAAGCGCGACGTGAACGCGAAGCGCTCGCGCACGAACGGCGTGCTGAGCCACGGCGCGGCCTCCGCGAGCACGTTCGCCCGGAGGTACGCGCGCCAGTCCTCGAGCGGCGCGGCCGCGAGCAGGCTGTCGGCCCGCGTGACGAACGCCGGCATCCCCACGTTGAGCTGCGCCGGCGGGCGCGTGAGGCCGACGTCGCGGAAGTACGCCGCCCAGTCGAGGTGCGGCGCGAGCGCGCGCAGCGCGGCGGCCGACGTCATGTGGTCCGTCGCCGCGGGGTCGCGCTGCGCGACGCGCGTGAGCGACGCGCCGGCGAGCGACGTCTCGAGCGCGAGCACGCGCGCCGCGTCCTGCGCGGCGGCCGGCGCGGGCTCGCCGGCGAGTGCGAACAGCCGCGCGAGGTGCGCGACGTAGGCGCGCCGCGTCGAATCGCCCGCGGCGCCCGCCTCGAAGTAGTAGTCGCGGTCGGGCAGGCCGAGCCCGCCCTGGTACACCGCCGCGACGTAGTGCGCGGCGTCGTGCCGCCCGACCTCCGGGCCGAAGCGGAAGCCGACCTCCAGCCCCCGCGCCTGCAGCGCGGCCAGCTCCCGCGCGAGCGCCGCGCGCGTCGTCACGCCGTCGATCTCGCGGAGCATCGACAGCACGGGCGCGACGCCGTCGCGCTCGGCCGCGGCCGAATCCATGCACGTCGCGTAAAAGGTGCCTAACTTGCGCGGCGTGCCCCCGGCGGGGAGCGCCGCGCGCCCGGCGAGCGCCTCGTCGAGCACCGAGCGCACCGCGAGCTCGTTGCGGTCGGTCATGTCGCGCCCGACGCCCGACGACGCGTACGCGGCCGGGATCGTGTCGCGCGCGAGCCAGGCGCCGTTGGCGTACTGGAAGAAGTCGGTACAGGCCCGCGTCGTCGTGTCGATGAACGTCACGTCGACGACCTTGAGCGGCGCGGGCGGCGCGGGCACCGCCGACGTCGCGGGCGCCGCCGCGGACGGCGCGGCCTGCGCGGCGGCGCGGGCGGGCGCCGCGGCCGACAGCGCCGCGAACGCGACGGCGGCGAGCGCGGCGGTCACGCGCGAGGAGACGGGCGGCATCGGGCGGAGTAGCGGAAGGGCAGCGGGACGCGAGACGGTAGGATGGCGCGAGCATACCGGGCGCGCGCCGCGCGCGCCAGGTCGCCGGCGCCCTCGATCCGGACGTCCCCAGACGAGCCGCCGCCCGCGGCACGCGTGTCGCACCGGCCGCGCGTCGTGACCGACCGCACCGCCCGCCTCGCGTGGCTCCCCACCGACCTCGGCGTCGCCGCGTCGTGCCTGCCCGCCGTCGCGGCGGCGCTCGCGGCCGGCATCCTCCTCGACAGCCCGCGGAGCGGCGCGGTCGCCGCGGGCGCCGCCGTCACCGTCGGCTTCGGCGCCTTCAAGCACGTCCACCACTCGCGCGCCTTCGCGATGCTCGCCGCGACGGCCGGCATCTGCGTCTCCACGGCCCTCGGCACGCTCGCCGGCCGGTCCGACGCGACGATGATCGCCGCCGTCCTGCT
Organism: Gemmatimonadetes bacterium T265; assembly: GCA_019973575.1. NCBI lineage: Bacteria > Pseudomonadati > Gemmatimonadota > Gemmatimonadetes bacterium T265. The sequence continues at coordinate 626,328 of BPUI01000003.1, read as the reverse complement.
CTGGGCGCTCGCCGCCGGGTTGCTCCCCGCGGTCACGGGGGACCTCGGCTGGGTTGGCCAGCAGTGCGCGATCTTCCTCATGGTCGCGGGCAACTTCCCGGGCGGGCCGGAGCACGCCCTGGCCCGCACCGCCCTCGTGCTCGGGGGCAGCGTGGTCCAGGTCCTCGTCGTCGAAGGCCTCCGCCGCCTCGTCCGCCCACCGCTCGCGCTGCCCGCGGCCGGAGAGGTCGTCGAGTCGGCCCGCGCCGCCGTCGCGACCGTGGCGCGCGAGGTCCGCGCCCGCTCCGACGTCTTCCGCCGCGCGGCGCGCGTCGCCGTCGTGCTCGCCGCCGCGGTCGAGACCTGGCGCCTGCTCCACCTGCCTAACGGCTACTGGATGGCGATGACCGCCCTCCTGCTCGTCCGGCCCAACCTGCGCGCGACCTTCGGGCGCGCGGCGGAACGCGTCGCCGGGACCGTCGCGGGCGCGGGCCTCGCCACGCTGCTCGCGCACACCCTGCCGCGCGTGACCGCACACCCGTCGTCACACTGGGTCTCGGCCGGGCTCACCGCCGCCTTCGCGCTGCTCGCCCTCGCGCTGCAGCAGGGCAACCGCCTCGGCCGGCGCGCGATCACCTACCCGGGGAGCTACGGCGTGTTCGCCGCGTGCCTCACCGCGTACGTCGTCTACCTGCTCCACTACGGCGGGCTGGAGCAGCGCGGGGTGGCCGTCGTGCGCGTGCTGCTCACCGCGCTCGGCGGCCTGTTCGCGCTCGCCGTCCACCTGCCGTTCGAGCGCGCCCTGCACGTGCCGCGGATCCCGCGTCTCCGGCGGCACGCGCCCGGGCACGCGCCTAACGTACCGGGCTGACGGCCAGCCGCCTAACTGGCCGCGGGCTGGCGGGCGGCCGCCTTACGGCAGCCCCTTGCCGGCCGACTCCCCCATGATCGACCCGTTGGCGAAGCTCGACTCCGGCGAGGCGAGGTGGACGTAGAGCGCCGCGATCTCCGCCGGCTGCCCGGGGCGCCCGTACGGCGTGTCCTGGCCGAACGTCGGCACTTTCTCCTGCGGCGTGCCGCCCGTGACCTGGAGCGCCGTCCAGTACGGCCCCGGCGCGACGCCGTTCACGCGGATCCCGCGCTTGCCCACCTGTTTGGCGAGCGCCTTGGTGAAGTTGGCGATGAACGCCTTGGTCGGCGCGTAGTCGAGCAGCCACGGGTCCGGGTTGAAGCCCTGCTCGCTCGTGGTGTTGATGATCGTCGAGCCCGGGCCCATGTGCGGCAGCGCGGCCTTCGTGATCCAGAAGAGCGCGTACGCGTTCGTCTTGAGCGTGGCGTCGAAGTCCTCGCTCGTGAGCTCGGCGATCGCCTGGCGCTGCTGCTGCCGGCCGGCGACGTTGGCCAGGAGGTCGAGCCCGCCCAGCTCGCGCGCCGCCCGGTCGACGAGCTGCTGGCAAAACGCCTCGGTGCGGATGTCGCCGGGAATCGCCACCGCCTTGCGCCCCGCCTGCCGGATGACGGCGACCACCTCCTGCGCGTCGGGCTCCTCCGCGGGCAGGTAGTTGATCGCGACGTCGGCCCCCTCGCGCGCGAAGGCGATGGCCGCGGCGCGGCCGATCCCCGAGTCGCCGCCGGTGACGAGCGCCTTGCGGCCGGCGAGGCGGCCCGAGCCCTTGTAACTCGTCTCGCCGTGGTCGGGCCTGGGCGTCATCCGGCTCGCCAACCCGGGCCACGGCTGCTGCTGCTGCGGGAACGGCGGCTGCGGATACTGTGTGACCGGGTTCTGCGGGGGCGACGCGGGCGCGGCGCCGGCGTTCGCGGCCGCGGGGGCGCCCACGGTCGCCGCGACGCCCGCAGCGGCGAGGCCGCCGAGGACCTGGCGGCGAGACAGCGCGTCCGGAGGGGGCGGAGTGTTCGGTTCCATGATTCGCTTTGAGTTGATTGGGAGTGCAGCGCGGACCGTTCGTCGGCGACGCCTAAACGCTCGGCGTCAAGGGAAGTGCCAACGGATCTGCTGTACCCGAAATGCCGCGCACCACCCACCCGCCGCGTGCATCTTTCGCGGCCGCCCATCCCCCGCCGAGAGGTGTCGCGCCGTGGAGCTCCGCCATCTGCGCTACTTCGTCGCCGTCGCAGAAGAGCTGCACTTCGGCCGAGCCGCCGAGCGGCTCCACATCGCCCAGCCCCCGCTCAGCCGGCAGATCCGCGACCTCGAGCGCGAGGTCGGCACGCCGCTCTTCGACCGCACCCCGCGCGGCGTCGAGCTCACCCCCGCCGGGAGCGCCTTCCTCCCCGAGGCGCGCCTCACCCTCGCGCAGGCGGAGCGCGCCCAACGCACGGCCCGGCGCGCGGCGGAGGGCGAGATCGGGCGCTTCCGCGTCGGCTTCGTCGAGGCCGCCGCCGACGCCGCGGTGCTCCCCGACGTGCTCGGTTTTTTCCGCATGCACCTGCCCAACATCGGCGTCTCGCTGTTCGAGATGGACGCCCTCCAGCAGGCCGAGGCGCTCCGCACCGAGCGCATCGACCTCGGCATCCTCCACAGCCCGCCGGCCGACGCCGACGCCTGGCTCAACGTCGAGCCGGTGTACGCCGACCCGATGGTCGTCGCGATCCCGGAGTTCCAAGCGCTCGCCGCCCGCGAGCGGCCGCGGCTCGCCGACTTCGCCGCCGAGCCGTTCGTGCTCTTTCCCCGTCCCGCCGCCCCGGTGCTCTTCGACGCGCTGATCGCCGAGTGCCGGGCCGCCGAGTTCAGCCCGCGCGTGGTCCAGGAGGCGAGCGGGTGGCACACGATCGCCGGGCTCGTCGCGGCGGGCGTCGGCGTCGCGTTCGTGCCGACGTCGGTCGCGCAGCTCCGGCGCCCGGGTGTGGTGTTCCGCGCGGTCGAGGGGCTCGCGGTCGAGATGGGGATGTGCGCCGTCTGGCGGCGCGGCGCGCGCACGTCGTCGGTGCGCGAACGCTTCGTGACCGCGCTGCGCACGGTCGCCCGCGCGCGGCCGGCGCCCGACGTCTGACCGGCCGCGACGCGACCGCCCTACCGCCGCCCCCCGACCTCGTCGACGTGGCGCAGCAGGTCCGCGGGGTCCTCGTAGACGCGGTACGCCCCCGCGCGCTCCAACTCGTCCAGCCCGTAGCCGCCCGAGAGGAGCCCGATCCCGAGCGAGCGCGCCCGCCGCGCGGCGAGCATGTCCCACACGCTGTCGCCGACGACCGACGCGCCGCCGATCGGCACGCCGAGCCGGTCGGCGGCCGCGAGAAAGAGGTCGGGGTCGGGCTTCGCGTACTTCACCTGGTCGCGCGTGACGACGACCGTGCGCCCGAGGTCGACGCCGAGCGTCTCGAGCACCGGCCCCGCGGTCTCCATCCGGCCGCTCGTCGCGATCGCCCACGGGATTTCCGCGTCGGTCAGGAAGGCGAGCAGCTCGCGCGCGCCCGGCAGCGGCCGGATCGCGGGCGACAGCCGGCGGTACGCCGCCGTATGGAGCTGTCGAAGCCGCGTGATGCGCTCCGCGTCGATCTCCATGCCGATCTCGCGGAGCAGCATGTTCGTGAACAGCCCGCCGCTCATCCCAATCTTGCGGTGGATCCGCCAGACCGAGAGCTCGATCCCCTCCGCCTGGAGCGCCTCGTGCCACGCCAGCACGTGCTGGTAGACGCTGTCGACGAGCGTGCCGTCGAGGTCGAAGAGGAACGCGGTTTCGACGCGGGCCATGCGGGGAGACGGTTCGGGGGACGCGCGCGCTCAGGACCGCACGTTAACGCCCCGGTCCGCGCCGCGCCTCGGCGTCCGCCCACCGCTCCCGCCACGCCGCCCGCTCGGCCGACGCGTGCGCGCTCGGCGGCCACGCGAGGTCGAACGGCGCGTCGTCCACCGCGCGGAGGAAGCCGCGCAGGAACGCGCGGGCACCCGCAGCGAGGCGCGCCGCGAGGCCGGGCCGCCCGGCGCTGCCGGCCGACGGTGTGATCCCCGCCGCCGGGGTGGGATAGGCGAGCCCTGTTTCGAACTGTGTCATCAGAATCTCCTCGGCCGGCGGACCGACACCGCCGGCCGCGTGACGCGGGGCGCGCCGCCGGTCGGCGGCGGCCCCGCACCCGAGAGATACGGACGCCCGGCGCGGCGCGTCCAACACATTGTGGGTGCGCCCCGTTACTCGCCGGGTATGGCCGGCGGCGGACCAACCGGCGGCGCACCCGCCGGCTGGTCCGCGGGCACCGCGCCCGGCTGCGTCGCCACGTACGCCGCGATGAGGTTCGCGTGCTGCAGGATGGCCCGCGCCTCCGTTCCGGCGAGCAGCCCCGCCAGCAGCACCGCGAGGAAGGCGTCCCCCGCGCCGATCGTGTCGCGCACCTCGACCTCGAAGCCCGGGTGCTCGGTCCACTGCCCGTCGTCCCACAGCGCGGCCCCGTGCCCGCCGCGCGTGACGCACACGGTCCGGCACCCGAACGCGTCCGCGAGCGCGGCCACCGTCTCCCGCATCGGCGCGCTCTGCGGCGTGCCGTGCGGGACGACCGGGGGCGCGTCGCCGCGCGCGCCCGCCCGCGCCGTGTTAGGCCGTCCGCCGACGTTAGGCGCCGGCCCGCGCCGCGCGCCGCGCCGGAGCGCCCCGCCCGGCGCGCCCCCCGGCAGCCCGAACCAGGACGCGAGCCGCCAGAGCTCGCGGTCGCTGACCTTGACCACCGCCGCGCTCCGCAGCGACCGCCGCACGACCTCCGGGTCGTCGTAGGGCGCGCGCAGGTTCGCGTCGAAGACGAGCAGCGCCCCCGTCGCCCACAGCCGCTCGACCGTCGCGCGCGTCACCGCGCTCCGCTGGGCGAGCGACCCGAAGACGATCGCCCGCGCCTCCGACGCGCGCCCGAGCAGGGCGTCGTTCAGCTCGATCGCGTCCCACGCCGCCGGCGCGACGATGTCGAACCCGCCCTCCCCCGCCTCGTCCAGCGTCACCCGCACCAGCCCCGTCGGCAGCGCGGGGTCCACCTGGACGAGGTCCGTCGCGATCCCGTACCGCGCCGCGCGCCGCAGCGCCTCGTCGCCGAGGTGGTCCGCCCCCACGCGGCTCACCATCGCGACCGCGAGCCCCGCCGCGCGCAGGTGGCACGCGACGTTGAACGGCGCGCCCCCGAGAAAGAGCCCCGCCGGGAGCGCGTCCCACAACAGCTCGCCGACGCAGAGGATCTCCGACGACGCCATCCGCGCGCTCAGTCCCCCGCCCGCGCCGCCGTCCCGTACGACCAGCCCCAGTCGCGCACCTCCGGCAGGTCCTCCCCGTACCGCTCCACGTACGCGCGGTGCTCGGCCAACTTGTCGCGCAGCAGCTGCCGCGCGTAGGCCGCGACGCTGCCTAACCGCGCCACCCGCGTGACCGCCGCCTCCGCGAGGTGGAAGCGGTCCAGCCGGTTGAGCACCACCATGTCGAACGGCGTCGTCGTCGTCCCCTCGCCGATGAACCCATGCACGTGCAGGTCGTTGTGGTTGGCCCGCCGGTACGTGAGGCTGTGCACGAGCTGCGGGTAGCCGTGGAACGCGAAGACCACCGGCGTCCCCGGCGGGAACAGCCCGTCGTACGCGTCCTCCGCGAGCCCGTGCGGGTGCTCGGCCGGCGTCTGCAGCGTCATCAGGTCGACCACGTTGACGAGCCGCACCTTGAGGTCGGGGACGTGCTCGCGCAGCAGGCTCACCGCCGCCGTCGCTTCCAGCGTGGGTACGTCGCCCGCGCAGGCCATCACGACGTCGGGCGCGGCGCCGCGGTCGTTGCTCGCCCACTCCCAGATGCCGATCCCCGCGCCGCAGTGCGCCGCGGCCTGCTCCATCGTCAGCCACTGCGGCGCCGGCTGCTTGCCCGCGACGATCACGTTGATCCGGTCGTACGTGCAGAGGCAGTGGTCCGCCACCCACAACAGGCAGTTCGCGTCCGGCGGCAGGTACACGCGCGCGATGTCCGCCTTCTTGTTCACGACGAGGTCGATGAACCCCGGGTCCTGGTGGCTGAACCCGTTGTGGTCCTGCCGCCAGACGTGCGACGTCAGCAGGTAGTTGAGCGACGAGATCGGCCGCCGCCACGGCAGCGCGCGCGACACCTTCAGCCACTTCGCGTGCTGGTTCATCATCGAGTCGACGATGTGCACGAACGCCTCATAGCACGAGAATAGCCCGTGCCGCCCCGTGAGCAGGTAGCCCTCCAGCCACCCCTCGCAGAGGTGCTCGCTCAGCACCTCCATCACGCGCCCGTCCGGCACGAGGTGCGCATCGTCGTCGGGACGGCGCTCCTCCTGCCACACGCGCCCCGTCGCCTCGAACACCGCGTCGAGCCGGTTGGACGAGGTCTCGTCGGGGCCCATGAGGCGGAAGTTGCGCGCGTCCGCGTTGCGGCGGACCACGTCGCGCAGGTAGGTGCCTAACACCCGCGTCGCCTCGCCCTGCACGCCCCCCGGCGAGGGCACGGCGACCGCGTAGTCGCGGAAGTCCGGCAGGCGCAGCGTGCGCCGCAGGATCCCGCCGTTCGCGTGCGGGTTCGCGCCCATGCGCCGCGTCCCGCGCGGCGCGAGCACGGCCAGCTCGGGGCGGAGCCGCCCCGCCTCGTCGAACAGCTCCTCGGCGCGGTAGCTCCTGAGCCACGCCTCGAGGTCCGCGAGGTGCGCCGGGTTGCCGCGCACCGTGGCGATCGGCACCTGGTGCGAGCGCCACGACCCTTCCGTCTTGAGCCCGTCAACCGTCTTCGGCCCCGTCCACCCCTTCGGCGTCCGCAGCACGAGCACCGGCCACCGCGGCGGCTCGGCCGCCGTCGGATCGGCCGTCGCGGAATCGGTCCCGTCGCCCCCACCGCGTGCCACACGCTGGATGGCCGCGATGCGGTCGAGGATCGTGTCGAGCGTCGCGGCCATCTGCTGGTGCACGACCGCCGGGTCCTCGCCGGCCACGACGAACGGCTCGTAGCCGTACCCGTGCAGCAACTCGAGCAGCTGCCCCTCCGGGATCCGCGCGAGCACCGTCGGGTTGGCGATCTTGAATCCGTTCAGGTGCAGGATCGGAAGTACCGCGCCGTCGGTCGCCGGATTGAGGAACGCGTTCGAGTGCCACGACGCCGAGAGCGGCCCCGTCTCCGCCTCACCGTCGCCGATCACGCACGCGACGATCAGGTCGGGGTTGTCGAACGCGGCCCCGTACGCGTGCGTGAGCGAGTAGCCCAGTTCCCCGCCCTCGTGGATCGACCCGGGCGTCTCGGGCGCGGCGTGGCTCGGGATCCCGCCCGGGAACGAGAACTGGCGGAACAGCCGCCGCATCCCGTCCGCGTCCTGCGAGACGTCGGGGTAGATCTCGCTGTATGTCCCTTCGAGGTACGTGTTCGCGACCATCCCCGGCCCGCCGTGGCCGGGGCCGCAGATGTAGATCACGTCGAGGTCGCGCGCCGCGATCACCCGGTTCAGGTGCGCGTAGACGAAGTTGAGCCCGGGCGTCGTCCCCCAGTGGCCGAGCAGCCGCGGCTTCACGTGCTCCATTCGCAGCGGTTCGCGCAGCAGCGGATTGTCCATGAGGTAGATCTGCCCCACGGAGAGGTAGTTCGCCGCGCGCCAGTACGCGTCGATCGCGTGCAGCTGGTCGGCGGTGAGCGGCTGCCGGTCGTCGGTCATCAGTTGGTGCCCCGGGACGAGGGTGAACCATGCACCCGCCGCACGCGCCGCGCCACGTCCCCGCGCCGCCGGCCGGCGTGACGCAACCGTACCATAGATTGTGCGACGCGACGCCCCACTTCCCCACGTTCCCTCGCGCGCCCGTGTCCTCCCCGCCGCCGCTCCTTCCCGGCCTGCTCGCGCTCACGCTGGCCGTCGCGTGCCCGCACGCGCCGCTCGCCGCGCAAACGCCCGTGTCGCCAGCCCCCGCCCAACCGCCGACCCAGACGACCGCCGAGCGACAGCGCGCGGAAGAGGACCGCATCCACAACGACTGGGCGAACCTGCACCGCTACCAGCAGGCGAACGCCGCACTCCCGGCCCCGGCCCCGGGCGAGGACCGCGTCGTCTTTCTCGGCAACTCGATCACCGAGGGGTGGGCCCGGTACTTTCCGACCGAGTTCCCGGGTAAGCCGTACGTCAACCGCGGCATCGGCGGCCAGACGACGCCGCAGCTCCTCGTCCGCTTCCGCCAGGACGTGATCGCGCTGAAGCCGAAGGTGGTCGTCATCCTCGCCGGCACCAACGACATCGCGGGCAACACCGGGCCGTCCACGCTCGAGATGATCGAGGACAACCTCAGCTCGATGGCCGAACTGGCGCGCGCGAACGGCATCCGCGTCGTGCTCTCGTCGGTGCTCCCCGTCTACGACTACCCGTGGCGGCCCGGGCTCCAGCCCGCGCCCAAGATCGTCGCGCTCAACGCGTGGATGCGCGACTACGCCGCCGCGCACGGGTGCGTCTACCTCGACTACCACTCGGCCATGGCCGACGAGCGCCAGGGCATGCGGCGCGAGCTCGCCTCCGACGGCGTGCACCCGACCGAGGCGGGCTACCGCGTCATGGCGCCGCTCGCCGAGCGCGCGATCGCCGCCGCGCTGGCCCAGCGCTGAATGCGCGCGCCTTCCGCGTCCCTCGCCGCGGCGTTGTTCGTCGCCGCATGTCACCAATCGACGGTCGCGCCGGGCGCCGCGCCGCCGCCCGCCGATACGGTCGTTTTCTTCGACGACTTCTCCGGCCCCGCGCTCGACCGCGCCAAGTGGACGGTGCGGACGACGGACGCCGCCAACGGCGCCGTCAACAACGAGCAGCAGGCGTACGTCGACGACGAGGGCGGCCCGGGCGCGACCCTCCGCGTCGTCCGCGGCGCCGAGGCCGCGGGCGCCGCGAACGGGGCGCTCCGCATCGCGGCCCGCGCCGCGCCCGGCTTCGCCACGCCGGACGGCAAGCGGTTCGACTTCGTCTCGGGGCGCCTCGACACGCGCGGCAAGGTCGAGTTCACCTACGGCACCGCCGCCGCCCGCATGAAGCTCCCCGCCGGCGCCGGACTCTGGCCGGCGTTCTGGGCGTTAGGCACCGGCCCGTGGCCCGCGACCGGCGAGATCGACGTCATGGAGAACGTCGGCGACCCGACGTGGGTCAGCTCGGCGCTCCACGGCCCCGGCTACTCCGGCGACACGCCGCTCGTGCGGCGCGCGCCCTTCCCGTCCGGACAGGACGTCACCGGCTGGCACGTCTACGCCGTCGACTGGGCCGCCGACACGCTCACCTTCCGCGTCGACGGGCGCGCGGTCTACACGGTGCCCCGTTCCGCCGTCGAGCGCTACGGCCGCTGGGCGTTCGACAACCCGAAGTTCCTCATCCTCAACCTCGCCCTCGGCGGCGGCTACCCGCACGCGGTGAACGGCGCCGGCGCGCCCTACCCGGGCCTCCCCGACGCGACCGTCCGGCGCATCCAGTCCGGCGCCGCGGTCGTGCTCGTCGACTGGGTGCGCGTCACCCGGCGCTGACCCGCGCGCGGCGTCCGCCGGCGCTCCGCCTAACGCCGGCCGGGGTCGAGCAGGCGCGGCTCGAACGCGTACGGCACGACCTCCGCGACCGCCCACCGCGCCGCGTCCGGGTGCGCGGGGTTCAACAGGACGTTCTCCGCCAACGGCACTACCGCCGACGGCACGCGGAGGACCGGCTCCGCCGCTGCCGCGAGCCACGCCGTCCCGGCCGCGAGGCACGCCGGCGCGCCCGCCCGGCGCCACCCGGGGTCCCGGGCTTCGAGCGCCGCGCGCGACACCACCCCGACCGCGACATCGTCCGGCACCACGACGCGCAGAAACACGAGCGCATCGGGCAGGTCCTCGGGGTCGCGGACGTGCACGAGGTACTCGGCGACGGCGAGCGCCGGGTGGTCGCCCGTGTACACGACCGCGACCCCGCGCGGGTTCCACCGCCCGCCCGCGCGCCGCGCCCCTTCGCCCGTCAGGTCGGCGTACCGCGGCGTCGTGAGCCGCCACACGGTCAGGGGCACCCCGCCGCCCGCGCGACGTCCCGCGTGAGGCGCCCGGAGCGCGACGCCTTACGCGAGGTCGCCGCTCGCGATGCGCGTCAGCTCGTCCTCGACGAGCCGCGCGCCATCCGTCGTGACGACGAGCGCCAGCGGCGTCTCGCCCCGGAGCCCGCGGCTCGGCCGGCGCAACCACCGCCCCGCCTTCGCGGCGCTCCCGAAGCTGTCCTCCGCGACGGCCAGCACCCGCGCCACGCGCGCCAGCCGGTCCGACTCGTCGAGCGTCAGCCGCTCTCCACGCGCGCGACGGTGCGAAAGTGTACGCCGCGGCAACACGAGGCGGTCCACCTCGTCGGCGGCCAGCAGCCCGCGGGCCAACAGATCCTCGACCGCCGCCACCGGCAGGCCCGCCTGGACCGCATCGACGAGATCGTAATCCGTCGCGATCGGGCCGACTACTTCGTCACCGCCCAAGTAGGCCCCTACATGCGGAGCGAGCGTCGTGGCCATGAGAACTCCGGACAGAACGAGCATGGGAGCGACACCGACCGGCATCTCTCTACGGCAATCTGCCGATCACATCGAGCAATATTGCCGTCCAAGTATGCCGGCGTCAACGCAACGCTTGGATGCGCGACGCGCCGCGTTGGGGTGGGCAACCGGCCCCAACACGGCGCGAAGTGTCTGTTGAGAAGGCCGGCGCGCTCGTAGCCCCGGCCGACCCACTTACGCGAGTTCCCCGGCGCGCACGGGTACCGTCGCGGCCATGGCCGCCCTTGCCAGCCAGGCCTCTGCGGCGTCCCCCGGCTCGCGCTCGGCGACCCCGACGACGTAGGTGACGTCGAACGTCCGCCCGCCCGCGCGCGCGCGGGCGTCGTGCCGCTCGAACGCCGCTCGTACCCGGGCGGCCGCGGCGGCGCCGTGCTGCGGCGTCCCCGTGCCGACGGCGTAGACGACGAACATGTCGGCGTCCAAGCGCGCGACGACGTCCGAATCCCGCACGACCGCGCGCAGGACCTCCGCCACCCCGCACACCGCGTCGTCGCCCTCCGCCGCCCCGTGGGCAGCGTAGATCGCCGCAAGGCCCTCGAGTCGAACACACAGCATCGCGTCGACGCGCCGCGTCCGCGCCGCGACCCGGACCGCGTGCGCCGTCTCGCGGAAGAAGCCGTGACGGTTGAGGAGTCCCGTCAACGCGTCGCGATCGACCCGCGTAGCCAGTTCGCGCGCGAGCCGCATGCGCTCAAGCGCCACACGCCGTTCGTCCGTCACGTCGCGCCCGATGCACACAACACCCGACACGTGCCCGGCCGAGTCGCGCAAGCCGACCACCTCCCACGCCACGCGGCGTAGGTCGCCGTGTCGCGTGAACAGCTCGCCGTTCCCACGGGCCGTTCGACCCGCGAGCGCCTCTACGATGAGAGCCCGCGTTTCACAGGTCGCGGGTACGAAGCCGTCGCTCCACTCGGCGCCGAGGACCTCCGCACGTGCCCACCCGGTCGCGTCGAGGAAGGCGTCGTTGGCGTACGTAATGTTTCCCCCGGTGTCCAGTTGCACCGTGAGCGCCGACAAGGCCCCGAGCACGCCGTAGAGACGAGCCTCGGCCGGATCGCTGCCGTGCACGGCCGCATCCTCCCACCCGGAGAGACGGACGCCGTCGGGACGAACTGGGGCGGGGTGGGCGTGAACCGCGTGAACCATGTGAGTCAAGGGGGAGAACACCGAAAGGTAGCGGGCCGCGGCGTTGGTGTAGTCGCGGGTGGGTCGCGCGTACACAGTCACGGCGAGTGCCAGAGTTTTACCGCACCGATTATGTGACGTGCCGCACACTCGCGAGCACGACGACCGAAGCGCACCCCCGTTTCCAACATGACAGAGTACCGGAAATATGTGCGCTGTGTCACACGGCACCACTGCCGTGGTGTCGATCCTTCTGTCGGGGAGTCGGTCGGTCCTCGCCCCGCGGTGTCCTGTATGGCGCCGCGTGTGACGTTGCCCGGCCATCGGGCGTGTGCTCATGGCGAAATCTCTTCGCAGCCGCACCGCCGCCCGCCGCGCCGTGTCGTTCGTACGTCGCGAGACTTGCATTGCTCTCTCGCCGCGTCGCTCCCCGTCCTCTCATCCGAGTCCGCCGTGCCGCCGACCGCCGCTCCGTCGCCCCACCCCGTCCGGCCCGCCACCCCGGCATTCGATGCCCCGCTATTCGATGCCCCGGCGCTCACTCCTCCGGCCGCCTCGGTGGGGCTGCCCGCGGCGACCCCCGCACCACTGCCGTCCGGTGTGCCGGGTGGGGTCGACCCGCTGCGGGGGAGCTTCGCGGAATTCGCGCGACCATCCGGCCCCGATCTCGTGGCCCGCACCGCGCCGATCGTACCGTGGATCGCGGCCCGCCAGGCCGCCGAGGTCTGGCCCTACGCCCGCGCCGTCGCCGGCCCCGTGGGACCGGTGGCCGGAGCCGAGGCCGAGCGCGGCGTCGACGGGCCGGTCCGCGAGGGGCTCAACTTCGCGACCCAGGACTACCTCTCGCTCGCGTCGCACCCGTCGGTGCACGAAGCCGCGATGGCGGCAATCCGCCGCTACGGGGTGCACAGCGGCGGCTCGGCGGCCCTGCAGGGCCGCTCCGACCTTTCGCGCGCGCTGGAGGCGGACCTCGGCGAGGCGCTCCGGATGGAGCACGTCGTTCTCTTCTCGTCGGGCTGGGGCGCGGCCTTCGGCGCCGTCACCGCGCTCGTCCGGCCCGACGACCACATCGTGATGGACCGCCTCGCGCACGCGTCGCTGCAGACCGGCGCCGGGGCCGCGACGCAGAACATCCGCCGCGTCGAACACCTCAGCGTCGAAGCGCTGCGGCGCGCGCTCGCCGACATCCGCGCGAACGACACCCGGAACGGCATTCTCGCGATCACCGAGGGGCTCTTCTCGATGGACTCCGACTCGCCGGACCTGCGCGCGATGCAGGCGGTCTGCCGCGAGTACCAGGCGACCCTGTTCGTCGATGTCGCGCACGACTTCGGCGCGCTCGGGCCGGGCGGTACGGGCCACGTCGGCCGCTCGGGGGTGCTCGGCGAGATTGACCTGGTCATGGGCGCGTTCTCGAAGACGTTCGCGTCCAACGGCGGCTTCGTCGCGACGCGGCACGCGAGCGTCCGCTCGTACATCGAGGCGTACGGCGGCCCGTACACCTTCTCGAACGCGATGTCGCCGATCCAGGTCGCGACTGTCCGTGAGGCGCTCCGCATCGTGCGGTCGGAGGAGGGGGAGCGGCGGCGCGCGCAGCTCATGACCAACGTGCACGCCCTGCGCGACGCGCTCGCCGGGGAGGGGCTGCCGTGCCTGGGCGATCCGTCCGCGGTCGTGCCCGTGCTCATCGGGCACACGCCGCTCGCCCGCCTCGCCAGCGGCGGGGTACTCCGCCGCGGGCTGTTCGCCAACCTGGTCGAGTTCCCGGCGGTCGGCGTGCGCGCGGCGCGGTTCCGCATGCAGGTGCAGGCGGACCACACGGTCGAGCAGGCGCGCGAGGCGGCGGCCCTGATGATCGACGCGGTGGCCGAGGCGCGCGCCACCCTCGCCGCCCGGCCCCGCGAGGCGCGCAGCCGGTAACCGCGCGAGGCAGACCACCGGCTGCCGACCAGACCAGCGATCGGCAGCCGTCGGGGACCCCGACGAAGACGGCACAACACGAAGCGGTTCGGACGCAAATAGGCGCGTCCGAACCGCTTCGTGTTTGTTCGACTAGCGCACCCGCTCAGGGAGTGCGTTGACCAACGACCCGGGACGTGCATAATGATGCAACTGCGCGCACGTCGCGCGGAGGCACGGGACGCGGCACCCCGGAGGAGACCGATGGCGATCAATGACCGGCGTGCCCGTGAGAACGCTGTACGGCCCGGCGACCGTCCCGTGGACGGCCTCATCGCCGCACGCCACGCGCGTCGCGCCGACCTCGACGACGACGGCCCGCTGAGCCCGTGGGCGCCACGCGACGCCTGTGGCACTGGCTTCGTCGCCCGGCGGGACGGCACCCGCTCGCACGACGCCCTCGCGATCGGCCTCGAGGCCCTCGCGCGCATGGCCCACCGCGGTGCCGCGGGCGCCGACCACGCGGGCGACGGCGCAGGCGTGCTCACCCAGGTACCGACCGCCCTGCTGCGGCGCGACGTGCCCGCGATCGCCGACCCGGCCGTGCCCTTCGCCGTCGGGATGTTCTTCGTCCCCGGCGCGCCAGCGGCGCGCGAGCGCGCGCGCGCCCTCGTCGAACGCGTCCTCGCCCGCGACGCGATCCCTTACCTCGCCTGGCGCGACGTGCCGGTCGAGCCGGGCGTGCTCGCCCCGTCCACGCAGGCGTCGCGCCCCGCCGTACGTCAGATCATCGTCGGACGCCCCGTCGGTCCCGGCGGCCAACCCGTGGACGACGACACGTGGGAGCGCGCCCTCTACCTCGCGCGGCGCGAGATGGAGTTGCGCGCCGCGGCCGACGGGATCGCCCCCTTTTACTGCGCGTCGTTCTCCTGCCGCACGGTCGTCTACAAGGCACTGCTGAGTGGCGTGCGCCTGCCGGCGTTCTACCCGGACCTCGTCGACCCCGCGTACGCCACGGCGATCACCGTCTTCCACGAGCGCTACGCGACGAACACCGCGCCACGCTGGGAGCTCGTGCAGCCGTTTCGGCTGCTCGCCCACAACGGCGAGATCAACACGCTCTGGGGCAACCGCAACGCCTTTGCGATGCGCCGCGAAATGCTCGAAGCGAGCGTGTTCGGCGAGCGCATCGAGCGACTCCGCGACGTCATCGTCCCGGGCGGCAGCGACTCGGCCAGCCTCGACAACGCGCTCGAACTCCTCGTGCGCGCCGGGCGCTCGCCGGTCCACGCACTGATGACGCTCGTCCCGCAAGCGTGGGAGCGCCTCCCCGAGGTCGAGCCGGCAATCCGCGCATTCTACGAGTACCAGCAGTGCGTCATCGAGCCGTGGGACGGGCCGGCGGCGCTCGCCTACTCCGACGGGCGCGTGGTGGCGGTCTCGCTCGACCGCAACGGGCTCCGGCCGTGCCGGTACAAGATCCGCGCGGACGGCCTCGTCGTCGCGGGCTCCGAAGTCGGCATCGCCGACTTCGACCCCGGCGACGTCGTCGAGACCGGGAAGCTCGGGCCGAGCGGGGTGCTCGTCGTCGACACCGTCGGGCAACGGATCGTGCGCAACCTCGCGGCCAAGCGCGAGGTCGCCGCGCGCCAGCCGTACGCGCAGTGGATCGCGCGGCACATGGTCACGCTCCCGTCGACGGCGGGCGAGCCGCCGGACGTCGTGCCGCACGCCGAGCTGCGGCCGCTCCAGCGGACGTTCGGGCTCGGGTTCGAGGAGCTGCGCCTCGTGCTGGAACCGATGGGCGCCACGGGCGCCGACGCGGTGTGGAGCATGGGCGACGACACGCCGATCGCCCCACTCGCGCGCGTGCCGCGCCCGGTGTCGGCGTACCTGCGCCAGCGCTTCGCGCAGGTCACCAACCCGCCCATCGACTCGCTCCGCGAGTCCGTGGTGATGTCGCTGCGCATGCACCTCGGCCGGCGCGGGTCGCCGCTCGAGGAGCGGCCGCACTACGCGCGCATGCTGCGCGTCGAGCACCCCGTCCTGCTCCCCGGCGAGATGGCGGCGCTGCGCGCGACGCCGGGTTTCCCGTGCGCCACGTTAGACGCGACCTGGCCCGCGGCCGAGGGGCCGGAGGGACTCGAGCGCGCGCTCGACGCGTGCTGCCGCGCGGCCGAGCGCGCGGTGCAGCGCGGGGCGCGGATCCTCGTCGTCAGCGACCGCGGCGCGGGGCCCGACCGGGCACCCGTCCCCTCGCTGCTCGCCCTCGGCGCGGTGCGCCACCACCTCGGGCGCAAGTGCCTGCGCGCACGCGTCGGACTCGTCGTCGAGTCGGGCGACGTGGTCGACGCGCACCAGGCGGCGACGCTCGTCGGCTACGGCGCGGAGGCGGTGTACCCGTGGCTCGCCATGGCGTCCGTCGCGTCGATCTTCGCCGAAGCGCCCGACCACGGCCGCCGCGGTGCCGACGAGGGCGAGCGCCCCGCGCCCGCCGAGGCGCAGGCGCGCATGCGCTCGGCGCTCGAGAAGGGGCTGCTGAAGATCCTCGCGAAGATGGGGATCTCCACGCTCTCGTCGTACTGCGGCGCGCAGATCTTCGAGGCGATCGGGCTCGGCGCCGAGGTGGTCGACCGCTGCCTCACCGGCACCGTCTCACCGTTAGGCGGCATCGGCTTCCGCGAGGTCGGCGAGGACGTGCTCGGCTGGCACGCGCAGGCCTTCCCCGCCGACGGCGCGGCGGGGGGCGGCGCGGCCGGCGACGCGCTCCCCGACTACGGGCGCGTGCGCTACCGCAAGGAGAGCGAGACCCACGCGTGGGCGCCGACGGCCGCGGTCGCGCTGCAGCAGGCCGTGGGCGCGGGGCGCGCCGCGCGCGCCGGCGCCGCGGGCGACGCCCCCCCCGCCGACGGCGCAGCTGCGGCCGAGAAGCGCGCCGCGGCGTGGGCGGGCTTCCGCGACGCGCAGGACCACCGGCGCCCCGCCTACCCGCGCGACCTGCTCCGATTCCGCGAGCCCCCGGGCGGGGGCGTCCCGCTCGACGACGTCGAGCCGATGGAGGAGATCCGCCGCCGCTTCATCGTCTCGGCGATGTCGCTCGGCTCCCTCTCGCCCGAGGCGCACGCCACGTTAGGCGAGGCGATGAACGCGATCGGCGCGCGCGCCAACTCGGGCGAGGGCGGCGAGGACCCCGCGCTCTGGGCGCCGGGTCCTCGCGGCGAGCGACGCGACAACCGCATCAAGCAGGTCGCCTCCGCGCGCTTCGGCGTGACGACCGAGTACCTCGCGCGCGCCGACGAGCTGGAGATCAAGATCGTCCAGGGCGCGAAGCCGGGCGAGGGCGGGCAGCTCCCCGCGCACAAGGTCACGGCGCTCATCGCCCGGCTCCGCCACGCGGTGCCCGGCGTGTCGCTC
This sequence comes from Gemmatimonadetes bacterium T265, assembly GCA_019973575.1. NCBI lineage: Bacteria > Pseudomonadati > Gemmatimonadota > Gemmatimonadetes bacterium T265. The sequence continues at coordinate 609,416 of BPUI01000003.1, read as the reverse complement.
ATATCCCCGCCGCCGCACCACGACATCTACTCGATCGAGGACCTCGCGCAGCTCGTCTACGACCTGCGCGCCGTGAACCCCCGGGCCCGCGTCGGCGTAAAGCTCGTCGCGCAGGCGGGCGTGGGCACGGTCGCCGCGGGCGTCGCGAAGGCGTACGCCGACTACGTCCTGATCGGCGGCCACGACGGCGGCACGGGCGCGTCGCCGCTCTCCTCCATCAAGCACGCCGGCTCGCCGTGGGAGCTGGGGCTGGCGGAGGCACAGCAGGTGCTCGTCCGCAGCGGGCTGCGCCACCGCGTCGAGCTGCGCGTCGACGGCGGCTTCAAGACGGGGCGCGACGTCGTCGTCGGCGCGCTGTTAGGCGCGGAGGCGTTCGGCTTCGGCACGGCGGCGCTCGTCGCGATCGGCTGCGCGATGGCCCGGCAGTGCCATAACAACACGTGCCCGACCGGCATCGCCACGCAGCGCGACGACCTGCGCGCGAAGTACGCCGGCCGCCCCGAGCACGCGATCGCCTTCTTCACCAACGTGGCCGAGGAGGTGCGGCGGCTGCTCGCCCGGCTGGGCGCGCGCACGGTCGACGAGATCGTCGGCCGGACCGACCTGCTCGAGCGCGCCGACCACCCCGAGGTGCCGCGCTCCGCGATGCTCGACCTCTCGCTGCTGCTGACACGGGCCGAACGGGCGGGCGAGTCGCCGCGCCGCACGACCTCGGCGGCCGCGGAGCGCGCCGCGCGCACGCACGGCGAGACGCTCGACGACGCCATCCTGCGTGACGCCGCGCCCGCGCTGGCCGCGGGGCGCGCGTTCGCGGGCCGGTACGCCATCCACAACCACCACCTCGCCGCCGGCGCCCGCGTGGCGGGATGGATCGCCGAGCGCCACGGCGACGCCGGCCTTCCCGCCGGCCACCTGCGGCTCGACTTCGCGGGGACCGCGGGGCAGAGCTTCGGCGCGTTCGCCATCGCCGGGATGCACCTCGCGCTCGAAGGCGAGGCGAACGACTATCTCGGGAAGGGGCTGAACGGCGCGACGGTCGCCGTGCGCCCCTTCGCCGGCGCGGGCTACGCGGCCGCGGCGCACCGGCAGATGATCCTCGGCAACACGGCGCTCTACGGCGCGACGCGCGGGCGCCTCTTCGCCGCGGGGCAGGCGGGCGACCGATTCGCCGTGCGCAACTCCGGCGCGGTCGCGGTCGTCGAGGGCGCGGGCAACCACTGCTGCGAGTACATGACGGGCGGCATCGTCGCGGTGCTCGGGCGCACCGGGCGCAACTTCGGCGCGGGCATGTCGAACGGCGTCGCGTACGTGCTCGACGAGACGGAGTCGCTCGCCGGGCGCGTCAACCACGACCTCGTGCTCGTCGGCGCGCTCGGGGCCGAGGACGACGAGGTGGTGCGCGCGCTGCTCGCCGAGCACCTCGCGGCGACCGGGAGCGCGCGCGCCCGCGCCCTGCTCGACGACTGGGCCGCGGCCGGCGCGCGGTTCCGGCGCGTGGAGCCGCGCGACGCGGGGGCGCACGTGGCGGCGATCCGGGCCGCCTACCTGCGCGAGGCCGGGCGGCGCGGTCCCGCGCCGCCCCCGCCCCTCACCCCCGTCCCGGCCACGCCCGTCCCCGTCGCACCCGCACCTCCGGCGGTCGCGACGCGGCGGCGGCGGAGCGCGGCGTAGGACGCGCCGCCGAACGCCCGTCCGGCGCCGGACGGGCGACTAACGCAACGGCGAGAAGTCGGTCGGGTCGAGGAATACGGACTCGACGTGCTCGACGATCTTGCCGTCGGCCTCGGACGCGGCCTGCACGCGCTGCCACTCCGGGTCCTGCCCGAAGGCCGCCCAGCTCTGACGGGCCGCCTCACGGCTCGGGTGCGCGAGCAGGTACACGAGCGTGTTCTGTGCGTGCGCCGAGTCCTGCGGGACCCAGTAGCCGACGTTCGTCATCCCGTGCCGCGCGAAAAGGCCGAGCGTGTGCCCGCGGAAGCGGGCCTGGAGCGCGGGCAGGCGGCCGGGCGCGGTCGTGTACGTGCGCAACTCGAACACGCGGGGCGCCTGCCGCGGGTCGACCGGGGCGCGGTCGCGTCGGCCGACCGCGGCCCCAACCGTCAGGCCGGCGGCGAAGGTGGTGAGGAGGAGTGCGGGAAGAGTGACCGAAGTTCGCACGAATGACCTGCCGGGAAAGAGAGAGCGGCGCCGCGGGACGCCTCGCGCGCCCACGCCGTGCGCAATCTCGCCCGCGACGCACGAACGGGACGGACGCCACCAGCGTCCGTCCCGTTCGTCGGCTCGACCCGCGGGGGAGGGCGGCCGGGCGGTGCGTTGGGTGATACGTCGGGGTTACGCGCTCGGATTACGCGTTCGCGCGGCGGCGGCGGGCGGCGAGCCCGAGCGCGCCGATGCCCGTGGCGAGCAGCGCGTACGTCGACGGCTCCGGCACCGTGCTCACCGGCGCCCCGAAGTTCGCCGAGAACGTCACGATCGGCGTCCCGCCGTTGTTGATCTGGTTGAACACCTGCGCCGCCGTCTCGCCCACGAACTGCGTCGAGAACGACCCCTCGTACGTCGTCGGCCCCGTGAACCCGGGCCCCGTCACCGTGCCGAACACCGCGAACGAGGCGATCGCCCCGCCCGCCCGGTCCGTCAAGGAGATCGGGCCGAACGTCGAGCCGTTCGGCGCGCTGCCGAGCGTGAACGTGTAGCCGCCGATGGTCATGAACGTCGCCTCGTTCCCCCCCGGGTTCGTCGTCGTGGGCGAGCCGCCCCCGCCGACCTCGAGGTCCTGGATCGTGCCGTTCGTGAACGGCGCGACGCTCGTGAACACGCCCGTGGCCGCACCCGTGACCACGTTGCCCGGCGCGCCGTTGCCGGGCGTGACCGGGAACGGGACCCCGCTCAGAAAGTCGATGAACAGCGGCTGGCCGCTGCCGGCGCCGCCCGAGGAGATCTGCGCCTGTCCGACGGTCTGGAGCGTGTTGGCGAACGTCTGCGCGCCCGCCGTCGCCGCGAACGAGAGCGTGGCGACCGCCGAAGCGGCCTTGAAGAGGAACGACCGGTTCATAACTAACTCCCCCTGAAAGTGAGATACTGGCGGCCCGGGGCTCGACCGCGGCCTTGTGCCGCAGGCGACCTTCGACCAGTCCCGGTCACGACGTGCTTCGCCGGCCGGGCCTGGGGACGCCGGAGTGCAAGCGTACGACCTAGACGTTGGCATACCATTCGTCGCGGCTAAGACGTGTTGGGACAAGATGTTAGGACAACACGGCGGTGACGCGCCGGCGCCGGCGCGTGGCGCGGCCGCAACAGTTCGTGCGTCACGCCGCGGCGTCCGACCGGCAGGCGCGCGGCGCCGTCGGCGTCCGCCGCCCGGTGTTAGACGCGCCCCACGCGCCCCCGGGCGATCGAATTGGTTCCGCACTGAGACGTTGCGGCGGCGAGGTAGCGACGCCGCCACACGACGTCGTGCGCGCGCCACGCCGGTATTTGTTCTTTGCGGATGTTTTGCCATATTCGGCATGGACTCTTGAGATTTCTGCCTTCGCTACAACGTCCCGCGCGCACCAGCGTGGGTCGCGACGGCCGGGCGCCGGACGGCACGATCCGTTCGTTAGTCGGCCGGCACCACCTCCCCGCGCGTCTCGGCCCCGGGTTCGCGCGCGGGAACGACCGTTTTCCTCCCCTCGCGCCGTCCCCTCCAAGGTGCCCCCATGTCGTTAGCCGCCGACCCCTCCGCCCCGCCGTCCCCCTCGGTCGCCCTCGCCCCCGCCCCCGACGGAGTGCGCACGTACACCGTCGCCCCGGGCCAGCCGCTCCCGCTCGTCGTCGAGCCGACCGACGGCGCGCCCGACCTCGCCGCCTGGAACGCGGCGAACCGCGAGTGGGTCGAGGCGCAGCTCCTCACGCACGGGGGCGTCCTCTTCCGCAACTGGAACCTGCCCTCGCCCGCCGACTTCGAGCGCGCCGCGAAGGCGATCTACGGCGAACTGTTCGGCGACTACGGCGACCTGCCGCGCAACGCCGCCGCGGAAAAGATCTACGAGTCGACCCCGTACCCGGCCGACCAGATGATCCTCTTCCACTGCGAGAGCGCGCACCTGCCGAGCTGGCCGATGAAGATCAGCTTCCACTGCGTGACGCCGGCGCGGGTCGGCGGCGCGACGCCGGTCTTCGACACGCGCACGGTGCTCACGCGCATCGACCCCGCCGTGGTCGACGCGTTCCGCACGAAGGGACTGATGTACGTGCGCAACTTCTCGCGCGGCGTCGAGCCGACGTGGGAGGAGTTCTTCCACACGACCGACCGGGCGAGCGTCGAGCAGGCGTGCCGCGACGCGGGCAGCGACTTCGAGTGGAAACCCGACGGCGGCTTGCGCGTCATTAACCGCACGCGCGGCGTCGCGCCGCACCCGAAGACGGGCGAGGAGCTCTTCTTCAACCAGGTCCAGATCCACCACATCTACTGCGTGGACGAGGACACGCGCGACGGCCTGCGCGCGCTGTTCGACGAGCAGGACCTGCCGCGCAACGTCTACTACGGCGACGGGAGCGAGATCCCGGACGAGACGATGCAGCACCTCGGCGAGGTGTTCGAGCAGACGTGCGTGCGCTTCGCGTGGCAGAAGGGCGACATGATCATGCTCGACAACATGCTGGTCGCCCACGCGCGCGACACGTTCGAGGGCCCGCGCCAGATCGTCGTGGCGATGGGCCAGATGGCGGGCGCGCCCGCGGCGTGAACCGGTAGCCGGTAGTCCGCGGGGCCGCGCGCGGTCCCGCCGCAGTCCGGCGCACGCGCCCCGGCGCGTGCGCCACCCCCGGCGTGCCCAACGCCGCGCCCCTCGCACCACCCCTCCCCCCGCCGCCCTTCCCCCGCCGGCCGCTCGCGTGTCCGCCCCGTTCAGCAGTCTCGTCGTCGGCGAGGGATCGCTGGCCGCGGAGTGCGCCGCCGTCCTGCTCGAGGGCGGCCACGCCGTCCTCGGCATCATGTCCGCTCACCCGCGCGTCGTGCGCTGGGCGCGCGAGCACGGCGTGCGCGTCGTCCCGCCCGCCGACGACGTCGCGGGTGCGATCGGGGCCGCCCTCGCCGACCAGGGCGCCGACACGGTCGACTGGCTGTTCAGCGTCGTCAACCCGCGCATCCTCGGCGGCGACGTCCTCGCGCTCGCGCGGCAGGGCACGGCCAACTACCACGACGCGCCGCTTCCGCGCTACGCCGGCATGCACGCGACGTCGTGGGCGATCCTGAACGGCGAACGGCGGCACGGCATTTCGTGGCACCGCGTGACGGCGCGCGTCGACGCGGGCGAGATCCTCCAGCAGACCGCGGTCGACGTCGCGCCGACCGACACCGCGCTCGCGCTCAACACCAAGTGTTACGCCGCGGCGATCGAGGGCTTCCGCGCCCTCACGCGCGACATCGCGACGGGACGCGTGGCGGGACGCGCACAAGACGCGGCGCGGCGGACCTTCTACGGCCGGCTGCGCCGCCCGCCCGCGGCGTCGGTCGTGTGCTGGGACCGGCCCGCCCGCGAACTCGTCGACCTCGCCCGCGGCCTCGAGTTCGGCCCGGTCGCGAACCCACTCGGCCGCGCGCGCGTGCTCTTCGCGGGTGGCGCGGCCCTCGCCCCGCGGCTCGAAGCGCTCGACGACTCCGCCGAGGTGCTGCCGGCCACCGTCGTCCCGGGCACGGTCGTCCGGGCCGACGCCGACGCGATCGTCGTCCGCGCAACCGACCGGCTGGTCGCGGTGCGCGAGCTGCGCACACTCGACGGCGCGCTGCTGCCGCTCGACGCCGCGGCGCGCCGACACGGCATTCTCCCCGGGACGCGACTGCCGGTCCTCGACGCCGACGCGCTCGCACAGCTCGAAGCGCGCGACGCGGCCTCGCGGCGCGGCGAGGACGCGTGGGTCGAGCGGCTGGAGCGCCTGACGCCGCTCGCGCTGCCCTACGTGCAGGCGGGCACCGCGACGGACGTCGACGTCGGGCGGCAGCGCATCGCGGCCTCCGTCCCGCCGAGCCTGCGCGCGGCGGTCGCGGCGCTCGACCCGACCCGCGCGCCCGGCGAGCTCCTGCTCGCCGCCTGCGCCGCCGCGTGGGCCCGGACCGCCGACCCGGACGCGGCCGACGTCGGCGTGCTCGCGCCGCCCACCGTCGATACGTTAGGCGTCGGGCAGTTCCTCTTCGCGGATGCCCTGCCGGTGTCGGTCGCCGCCGACCCGACCGCGCCGCTCGCCGGCGCCGCCAGGGCGTTCCTCGCCCGCGCGGACGAGGCCGCGGCGCGCGGGCCGCTCCTCCGCGACGTCGTGTGCCGCTATCCCGCGCTCGCGCCGCTCGCCGGGCGCGCGGACGGCCTCGCGCTCCCGGTTACGTTAGGCATCGCCGACGCGCCCGGGACGGCGCCCGACGCCCGCGGGGCGCTCGCCGTGTACGCCGACCGCGACGCGACCGCGTGGGCGTGGAGCTTCGACCCCGCGCGCCTCGACGCGGCCGACGTCGCGCGCATGATGACGCACGTCGAGACGCTCGCCGCCGGCGCCGCCGCGGACCCGTCCTGCCCGCTCGGCCGGCTGCCGCTGCTCGGCGACGCGGAGCGCCGGCTGGTCGTCGAGGAGTGGAACCGCACCGACCAGGCGTGGCCGCGCGAGCAGACCATCAGCGGCCTCGTCGCGGCGCAGGCGGCGCGCACGCCCGCGGCGATCGCGCTCGTTCACGGCACGACCGAAGTGCGGTACGACGACCTGGACGGCCGCGCGAACCGACTCGCGCACGGCCTGCGCGCGCTCGGCGTCGGCCCGGAGGTGCGCGTCGGCGTCTGCCTCACGCGCACCCCGGCGTTGGTCGTCGCGCTCCTCGCAGTGCTCAAGGCCGGCGGGGCTTACGTGCCGTTGGACCCGACGTATCCGGCCGACCGCCTCGCCTTCATGCTCGAGGACTCGGGCGCGCCGGTGGTCGTGACCGAGGAGGCGTTCGCGGGCGCCGTGGCCGGCGACGGCCGCCGACTCATCGTCGTCGACCGCGCCGCCGACCGCGAGGCGCTCGGGCGCATGCCAGCCGGACCCGTGACGCCCGCGCCCCGCGCGGCCGACCTCGCGTACCTGATCTACACCTCCGGCTCCACCGGCCGGCCGAAGGGCGTGATGATCGAGCACCGCAGCGCGGTCGCGTTCGTCGCGTGGGCGCACGGCGTGTTCACGCCGGCCGAGCTGGCCGGCGTGCTCGCCGGGACGTCGGTGTGCTTCGACCTGTCGGTGTTCGAGCTGTTCGTGACGTTGGCCGCGGGCGGGAGCGTGATCCTCGCCGACAACGCGCTCGCCCTCCCCGACCTGCCCGCGGCCGGCCGCGTGACGCTCGTGAACACCGTCCCGTCCGCGATGGCCGAGCTGGTGCGGGCGGGGGCGCTGCCGCCGTCGGTGCGCACGGTGAACCTCGCGGGCGAGCCGCTCCACACCGCGCTCGTCGACCGGATCTACGCGCTCGGCACGGTCGAGCGCGTGTACGACCTGTACGGGCCGTCGGAAGACACGACGTACTCCACCTACACGCTGCGCCGGCCGGGCGCGCGCGCGACGATCGGGCGCCCGGTCGCGAACACGCGCGCGTACGTGCTCGACCCGTTAGACCAGCCCGTGCCGGTCGGCGCGCCGGGCGAGCTCTACCTCGGCGGCGCCGGACTCGCGCGCGGCTATCACGCGCGTCCCGAGCTCACGGCCGAGCGCTTCGTGCCCGACCCGTTCGACGGCCCTTCCGACGCGCGACTGTACCGGACCGGCGACCGCGTGCGCTGGCTCGCCGACGGCACGCTCGAGTACCTCGGGCGCCTCGACTTCCAGGTGAAGGTCCGCGGATTCCGCGTCGAGCCGGGCGAGATCGAGGCGCGGCTGCTCGCGCACCCGCGCGTGCGCGACGCCGTGGTCGTGGCGCGCGACGACGCCGGCGAGCGCCGCCTCGCCGCGTACCTCGTCGCGACGGACGACGGTCCGGTCTCGGCGGGAGAGCTGCGCGACCACCTGCTCGCGATGCTGCCCGACTACATGGTACCGGCTGCGTTCGTGTGGCTCGCCGCGCTCCCGCGCTCGAGCAACGGCAAGGTCGACCGCCGGGCGCTCCCGGCGCCCGCGTTCGACCGCGCCGCACTCGCGCGGCCGTTCGCCGCGCCGCGGACGCCGCAGGAGATCGCCCTCGCCGGCATCTGGGCCCGCGTGCTGCGCGTCGCGCAGGTCGGTGTGGACGACGACTTCTTCGAGTTAGGCGGCGACTCGATCCTCGTCATCCAGGTCGTGAGTCAGGCGCGCCGGGCGGGGCTCGCCTTCGCCGCGCGCGACGTCTTCCAGCAGCCGACCGTGGCCGCGCTGGCGAAGCTCGCGACGCGCGTCGAGCCGGACTTAGCCGCCGGCCGAGCCGCGGGCGCGCCGGCGGCCGACCGCCCGGTCGACGAGTCGACGGCCCTCGGGCCGGCCGCGCTCGCGCAGTTCACGGCCCGGGGGTACGACGTCGAGGACGCGTACCCACTCTCGTCGATGCAGCAGGGCCTGCTCTTCCACGCCCTCTCGGGCGCGGACGGCGGTGCGTACCACCTGCAGGTCCGCTTCGCGGCGGACGGCCCGCTCGACGTCGGCGCGTTCCGCCGCGTGTGGGACGAGGTCGTACGCCGCCACGGGATCTTGCGCACGGCATTTGTCTGGGAGGGCGTGCCGTGGCCGCTGCAGGTCGTCGTCGCGCGTGCCGCCATGCCGTGGGATGACGAGGACTGGCGCGATCTGGACCGCGACGAGCAGGCGGCCCGGCTCGACGGCCTGCTCGCGGACGACCGGCGCGCCAGCTTCGACCTCGCCCGCGCGCCGCTCACGCGCGTCACCCTCGTGCGCACCGGCGACGCGCGTTACGAGGTCGTCTGGAGCGTGCACCACCTCCTGCTCGACGGGTGGTCGGCGCACGCGCTCCTCCGCGAGGTGCGGGAGCGCTACGAGGCGCTCGCCGCGGGCCGGCCGGCGCCCGACGAGTTCGCGCGTCCGTACCGCGACTACATCGACGCCCTCGCGGCGGCGCCCGACGCGGACGCGTCGGCGAAGGCGTTCTGGCGCGGCCGCCTCGCCGGCTTCACGACGCCGACCCCGCTCGGCGTCGACCGCCGCGGCGCGGACGCCGGCGCGTGCGGCCACGCGCGCCACGACGTTACGTTAGGCACGGGACGTACCGCCGCGCTGCAGGCGTTCGCCCGCGAGCACCGCGTCACGCTCAACACCGTGTTCCAGGGCGCGTGGGCGGTCCTCCTCAGCCGCTACGCGGGCGACGACGACGTGCTCTTCGGCGCGACGGTGACGACGCGGCCGGCCGCGCTCGAAGGCGTGGAGCGGATGGTCGGGCTGTTCCTGAACACGGTGCCGGTGCGCGTCCGCGTCGCGCCGGACGCGAACGTCGCCGAGTGGCTCCAGGCGCTGCAGCGCGACCAGGCCGAGGCGCGCGCGCACGAGGCGACGCCGCTGGCGGACGTCCAGCGGTGGAGCGAGGTCCCCGCCGGCACCGCGCTGTTCGACAGCTTGCTCGTGTTCGAGAACTACCCGGGCGGGCGGCCGTTCGCGCCGCGCCCGGGCGACCCGTCCGCCGTCAGCTTCGACGCGCTCGACATCGTCGAGCACACCCATTACCCGCTCACGCTCGCCGTCGTCCCGGGCGCGCGGCTCACCGTGCGCGCGATGTACGACGCGTCGCGCTTTGCGCCCGACGTCGTCGACCGCCTGCTCGGTCACCTCGGCGCCGTGCTCGACGGGATGCTCGCGGGCGCGCACGCGCGGGTCGGAGCGCTCGACGTGCTGCCCGCCGCGGAACGCCGGATGCTGCTCAAGGAGTGGAGCGCGACCGCGCTCCCCGACATCGGCGCGCGCACCGTACACGAACTCTTCGCCGCGACCGCCTCGGAGCGCCCGGCCGCGGTCGCGCTCGCGACGGACGGCGGCGACGTCATGTACGCGGAGCTCGACCGCCACGCCGACCGGATCGCGCGCGCGCTGCGCGACCGTGGCGTGGGACCGGGCACGTTCGTCGCCCTCGCCTTGCGCCCCTCGCCCGACCTGATCGCCGCGGTCCTCGGCGTGCTCAAGGCCGGCGCCGCGTACGTCCCGCTCGATCTGTCGGCGCCGGCGGAGCGCGTCGCGTTCCTGCTCGAGGACACCAGCGCGCCCATCGTCCTCGCCGAACGCGACCTGGCCCCACACATCCCGGCGCGCGACGGCACGGCGGTCGTCGTGCTCGGCGACATGATGACGGGCGAGGAAGTACCGGCAGTTCCGTTAGGCATCGCGGCAGTTGATGCGGAGTCGCCGGCGTACGTGATGTACACCTCGGGCTCGACCGGGCGTCCCAAGGGCGTCGTCGTCCCGCACCGGGCGGTCGTGCGGCTCGTGCGCGAGACCAACTTCATGCGGCTCGGCCCCGACGAGGTGTTTCTTCTCCTCTCGCCGACCGCGTTCGACGCGTCGACGCTCGAGATCTGGGGCGCGCTGCTCAACGGGGGCACCCTCGCCATCCCCGGCCCGGGCGCCCCGCCCGTTGAGCGGCTCGGCGCGCTCGTCCGCCGGCACGGCGTCACGGCCCTCTGGCTCACCGCGGCGCTCTTCCGGCACGTCGTCGACACCGACCTCGACGCCTTGCGCCCGCTCCGCCAGCTGCTCGCCGGGGGCGACGTGCTGCCCCCCGAGCAGGTGCGGCGCGTGCGGCGCGAGCTGCCGCACGTCCGCCTGATCAACGGCTACGGCCCGACAGAGAACACGACGTTCACCTGCTGCCACGCCGTGAACGCGGACGACGCGGACGCCGGGTCGGTGCCGGTCGGCCGGCCGATCGCGAACACCACGGTCTACATCCTCGACGCCGAGAGGCGTCCGGTGCCGGTCGGCGTGCCGGGCGAGCTCTGGGCGGGGGGCCGTGGCGTCGCGCTCGGCTACCTCAACCGGCCGGGTCTAACGTCCGAGCGGTTCGTCGACAGCCCGTTCCGCGCCGGGGAGCGGCTCTACCGCACCGGCGACCGCACGCGCTGGCGCGCGGACGGCGTCGTCGAGTTCCTCGGCCGCTTCGACACGCAGGTCAAGCTGCGCGGCTTCCGCGTCGAGCCGGGCGAGGTCGAGGCGGTGCTCGCCTCGCACCCCGCGCTGCTCGCCGCGGCGGTCGTCGTGCGCGAGGGGCGTGCGGGCGACAAGCGGCTCGTCGCCTACCACGTCGCGCGCGACGGCGCCGACGTCGACGCGACCGCGCTGCGCGCCTACCTCGCCGAGCGGCTGCCGGAGTACATGGTGCCGTCGGCGTTCGTGCGCATGGACGCGCTGCCGGTCACGACCAACGGCAAGGTGGACCGCAAGGCCCTGCCCGACCCGTCCGCCGGTGCCGACGAGGCGCGCACCGCATACGAGGCGCCCCGCACCGACGTCGAGGCGGCGCTGGCCGCGATCTGGCGCGACGTGCTGCGCGTCGAGCGCGTCGGCGTGCACGACCACTACTACGAGTTAGGCGGCGACTCGATCCTCTCGATCCAGATCGCCGCGCGGGCGCGCGCGGCCGGCCTCAAGGTGGGCGTGGCGATGCTCGCCAAGCACCCCACAGTCGCCGGGCTCGCGGCGACGCTCGGGCGCGACGCCGCCCCGGCCGCGGCCGACGCCGAGATGTCGGTCGGGACGGCGCCGCTCACGCCCATCCAGCGCTGGTTCTTCGAGCTCGACCCGGCCGAGCGGGATCACTGGAATCAGACCTTCCTCTTCCGCACCGAGGGCGCCCTCGACGCGCGCGCACTGCGGGGCGCCGTGCACGAGCTGCTCCGGCACCACGACGCGCTGCGGCTGCGGTTCACCCAAGCCGACGGCGAGTGGACCCAACGTTTCGCCGCGCCAGACGCCGCGGACGCGGTCCCCGTACAGGTCGAGGACCTCGCCGCCGTGCCCGACGAGGGGCTGTCGGACGCGATCGCCCGGGTCGCCGCGGCGGCCGCGCGAAGCCTGGACATCGCCCACGGCCCGTGCGTCCGCGTCGTCGACATGCCGCTCGGCCGTGGGCGCGGCGGACGGTTGCTCGTCGTGATCCACCACCTCGTCGTCGACGGCATCTCGTGGCGGATCCTCCTCGAAGACCTCGAGGCCGCGTACGCGCGCCTGCTCGCCGGCGCCGCGCCGGCGCTGCCCGCGAAAACCACGTCGTACCAGCAGTGGGCGGCCGACCTGTCGGCGCAGGCGACGAGCGCGGCACTCGCGGCGGAGCGGCCGCACTGGCTTGCGGTAACCGACGCGCCACCCGTGCCGCTGCCGACCGACGGACCGCGCGACGCATCCAACACCGTCGGCGAGGCGGGCACGGTCGTCGTCGCGTTAGACGCACAGGAGACGGCCCAACTGCTCCAGCGCGTCCCGCCGGTCTACGCGACGCAGGTCAACGACGTCCTCCTCCTCGCGCTCGCCGACGCGCTCGCGCCGTGGGCCGGCCGCGGCGCGGCCGACGACGCCGCGCTGCTTCTCGACCTCGAGGGCCACGGCCGCGAGGACGTCGTCCCGGACCTCGACCTCACGCGCACGGTCGGCTGGTTCACGAGCGTCTTCCCGGTCCGCCTCCCCCTCGGCTCGGCGGGCGGCGTCGGCGAGCGGCTCAAGGCGATGAAGGAGATGCTCCGCGCCGTTCCGCGCCGCGGCGTCGGCTACGGGAGCCTGCGTTACCTCGCGGGCGACGCGGCACTCGCCGCGCGGCCGGCCGCGTCGATCCTGTTCAACTACCTCGGGCAGTTCGACCAGCTCGTCGCCGACTCGGCGCTCTTCCGCTTCGCGCCGGAGGACCCGGGACCGTGGCTCTCGCCGCGCGGACGGCGCCGTCACCTCATCGAGATCAACTCGCTGGTCCTGAACGGCCGGCTCGAGTTCCGGTGGACGTTCGGCCGCCGCATCCACGACGAGGCGACCGTCCGCGGGCTCGCCGACGCGACGCTCGCCGCGCTGCGGGCCGTCATCGCGCACTGCCGCACGCCGGACGCGGGCGGCCGCACGCCGTCGGACTACCCACTCGTCCGCCTCACGCAGGCGCAGGTGGACCGGCTGGTGGGCGACGGCCGGCATGTCGACGACGTCGGGCCGCTCGCACCGATGCAGGCGGCCTTTCTCACCGTCGGCGCGGGCGCGACGGACGTCGGGTTCGAGCAGTGGCGCTTCACAATCGACGGCGCGCTCGACGCGGACGCGTTCGCGCGCGCGTGGGATTTCATCGCAACACGGCACGAAATCCTCCGCACCGCGTTCGTCGCGACCGGGCTCCCCGCGCCGGTCCAGGTCATTCGCCGCGACGTCGCGGCGCCGCTCGCCCGGCACGACTGGCGTGACCTCGATGCCGCGACGCAGGCGCTCCGCCTCGACGCCCTGCTCGCCGCCGACCGCGCGCGCGGCTTCCGGGCCGACGAGGCGCCGCTCTTCCGCCTCACGCTGGTGCGCACCGGCGAGCGCGCGTGGACGTTCGTCTGGAGCACGCACCACCTGCTGCTCGACCGCTGGTCGTGGCCGATCGTGCTGCGCGAGGTCGGCGTCGCGTACGAAGCGTTCCGCGCGGGCCGGCGCCCGGACCTCCCGCCCGCCCCGGCCTGGCGCGGGTACCTCGCCTGGCTCGCGGCCCGCGACGGACGCGACACCGAAGCGTTCTGGCGCGCGGAGCTTGCCGGCATCGCGCCGACACCGCTGCCGCGCCTGCGCCGGGCCGACGCCGACGCGACCCCACCTAACGGTGAGCAGCGGCTCGACCTCACGCCCGACGAGTCGGCGCGCCTCGCGGCGATCGCGCGCGAGTACCGGGTCTCGCTCAACACGCTCGTCACCGCGGCGTGGGGGATCTGGCTCGGGCACGCCACCGGACGGACGGACGTGACCGTCGGACTGACCGTCTCCGGCCGGTCCGACGAGGTCCCGGGCGTGGAGCGCCTCGTCGGGATGTGCATCAACAACCTGCCCGCGCGCCTCCGCCTCGATCCGGAAGAGTCGCTCGCCTCACTCCTCGCGCGCGTCGACGCGCGGCAGACGGCCGCCGGCCGCCACGCCGACGCGACGCCCGCCGACCTGCAGCGATGGAGCGGACTGCCCTGGCACCAGCGGCTGTTCGACACCCTCGTCGTCTTCCAGGATGCCGCGGCGGACGAAGGAACCGTAACCTGGCTCGGGCCGGCCGCGTCCACCCGGATGGCCGCCGCCGAAACCCGCACCAACTATCCCCTGGCCCTCGTCGTCGGCGGAAGAGAGGTGCTAACGCTGCGCTTGGCCTACCACGGCCGATACTCGGATGCTTCGGCCGCCGCCGACGTCCTCGCCCAACTCCGGGCGGTGCTCGTCGCGCTCCCCGCCCTCGGCAACGCCCCGCTCCGCCGCCTGCTCGACGCTCTCCCGCCCGCAGAAGCGCTCGCCCCCGACCCATCGCCGGACGGCGGACGCCCCCTCGCCCGCCTCACGCCGCCCCGTTCGGACACCGAGCACGTGATCGCCAGGATCTGGGCCGAGTTGCTCGGGCGCGACGCGGTCGGCGTCGACGACAATTTCTTCGACCTCGGTGGCCAGTCGCTCGTCGCCACACAGATCATGTCCCGAGTTCGTGACGGATTCCAGACCGACCTGCCCGTGTCGCTCATCTTCGAACATCCTACGGTCGAGGCGTTCGCCCGCGCGGTGACCGCACGCGAGGCCAGCCCCGGCCGCGCGGAGCGCGTGGCCGCGATCATCCGCCGCGTCGACGAGATGAGCCTGCAGGACCTGCGCGAGGTCGGGATCCGTGCCTAACGCCGCCGGCGCCGCCGCGCCCGACGCCGCCGCGCTCCGAGACGCGAAGCGCGCCTACCTCGCGCGCCTGCTCGCGGAAGAAGGACTCGGCGTGGGTGACGCGGCCGCCGACGGCGCACCTGGACGCCCGGGCGCGATCGGACGCCGGCCGGCCGGGACCGACGCGCCGCTGACGCACGCGCAGGACGTGCTCTGGCTGCTCGACCGGGCGACGCCGGGGCTGATCGCGTACAACTCCGCGGCCGCGTTCCGCCTGCGCGGCCCGCTCGACCTCGCGGCCCTCGGGCGCGCGCTCGACGCGCTCGTCGCGCGGCACGAGTCGCTGCGCACGCGCTTCGGCGCACCCGGCGACCAACCCGTGCAGATCGTCGACCCGCCCGCCGCCGCGGCATTCGTCGTCGACGACCTGCGCGCGCACCCGGACGCTTCGCGGGACGCGGGGGCCGCCGCCTGCCTCACCGCGCATGCGCGCCGTCCGTTCGAGCTCACGCGCGGCCACCTCTTCCGCGCGGTCCTCGTCCGCCTCGCCGACGATGATGCGGTCCTGCTGCTGCTGACGCACCACATCGTCTCCGACGCGTGGTCGTACGGCGTGATGGTGCGCGAACTCTCCGCGCTCTACGCCGCCGCGCGCGCAGGGCGCGAGCCCGCCCTCGCGCCGCCCGCGCTGCAGTTCGGCGACTACGCGGCGTGGGAGCGGACCGCACTCACGGGCGAGCAGCTGCGCGAGCGCCTCGGCTACTGGCGCGACGTGCTGCTGCCCGCGGCGCCGGAGCTCGCGCTGCCCACCGACCGGCCGCGCGGTGCGGCGCCGGGCTTCGCGGGCGCGCGCGCGCTCCGGACGCTCCCGCGGCCCGTGCTCGACCGCCTCAAGGCGCTCGCCGCCGGCGAGGGCGCGACACTCTACATGGTGCTGCTCGCGACGTTCCAGACGCTGCTGCATCGCTGGAGCGGGCAAGACGACCTCGTCACGGGCTCCGCGATCGCCGGCCGCACCCGCAGCGAGATCGAGGACGTCGTCGGCTACTTCTCGGCCGCGCTCCCGCTCCGCACCCGCTTCGTCGACGGCGAGTCGTTCCGCGCGCTGCTCGCGCGCGTGCGCACGACCGTCGTCGGCGCGCTCGCGCACCAGGACGTTCCGCCCGAGGCGCTCACGGACGAGTTGAAGGCGGCCGGTCGCGCGGGGCACGCGCCGCTCTTCCGCGCCGTGCTCACGATGCAGGAGCACCAGGGCGGCCGGCTGGAGCTGCCGGACGTCGTCGCCGAGCCGTTCGAGGTCGTCTCGAACACGACGAAGTTCGACCTCACGCTCCTCCCCGCCGAACGCCCGGACGGCCTCGAACTGCTGCTCTGGTACCGCGCGGACCTCTTCGAGCCCGAGACCGCGGACCGGTTCCTCGGCCACCTCGCGACGCTGCTCGCGGCCGTCGCAGACGATGCGTCGACCGCGGTCGACGCGCTCCCGCTGCTCACTCCCGCTGAGCGCGACGCGTTAGACGCGTGGAACGCGACGGCGCGGAACCTCGGCACGCCGACGACGATCACGGCGCTCGTCCACGCGGCCGCGGTGCGACACCCGGCGCGCACGGCCGTGGTCGCGGGCGACGCGTCGCTCGCCTGGGATGCGCTCGCGACGCGCAGCAACCAGCTCGCGCACCACCTCCAGGCCCTCGGCGTCGGGCCGGACGTGACGGTCGCGCTGTGCGTGCCCCGCACGGCCGACTTGGTCGTCGGGATGTTAGGCATCCTCGCCGCGGGCGGCGCGTACGTCCCGCTCCTCCCCGGCCAGCCGCCGGCGCGCCTCGCGCGCCAGCTCGTCGAGAGCGGCGCGCGCTGCGTCGTGACGACCGCGGCCGGCCGCGCGCACCTGCCCGACGACGTCGACGTCGTCCTGCTCGACGCCGACGCCGCCGCGCTCGCGGCGTTGCCCGCGTGGCCACCCGCGTCGCAGGCCGGCCCCGAGCACCTCGCGTACGTGATCTTCACGTCGGGCTCGACCGGCACGCCCAAGGGCGTCGCGGTCACGCACGCCAACGTCGTCCACTACACGCGTGCGATCGCCGCGGTGCTCGGGCTCGACCTGTCGGGGGCCGCGGAGCCGTGGGCGTGTGCGACCGTCTCCACGCTCGCGGCGGACCTCGGCCACACCAGCGTCTTCCCCGCCCTCGCGTCGGGCGGCACGCTGCACCTGCTCGCCGACGACGTCGTGACCGACGCGGCGCGCTTCCGCGCCTACGCCGAGGCGCACCCGCTCGACCTGCTGAAGATCACGCCCCGCCACTTCCAGGCGCTCGCCGGGCCGGAGTTCGCGGCCGACCTCCTCCCGCGCCGCTGGCTCGTGCTCGGCGGGGAGGCCTGCCCGTGGCCGCTCGTCGACCAGGTGCGCGCGGCGGGCCGCTGCCGGGTGCTCAACCACTACGGGCCCACGGAGACGACCGTCGGGGCGTGCTGCTTCGAGCCGGGCGCGGTCGACGTGGCACGCTGGGCGCCGGCCACGGTGCCGATCGGCCGGCCGCTGCCTAACGTGACGACCCGCGTGCTCGACCGGGCGTCCCGGCCCGCGCCGGTCGGCGTGCCCGGCGAGCTCGCGGTCGGCGGCGCCGGCGTGGCGCGTGGGTACTTGGGCCGCGATGAGCTCACGCGTGAGCGCTTCGTCGACCACGGCGGCGAGCGGCTGTACCGCACCGGCGACCGCGTGCGGCGTCTCCCGACGGGCGACCTCGAGTTCCTCGGGCGCCTCGACGGCCAGGTGAAGGTCCGCGGCTACCGCGTCGAGCTCGGCGAGGTCGAGGCCGTGCTCGAACGGCATCCCGGCGTGCGGCAGGCGGTGGTCGCCACGGACGACGACCGGCTCGTGGCGTACGTCCTGCCTAACGGTGAGGTGGAGGACGCGGCGCTCGCGGCGCACGCGGCCGCCGAGCTGCCCGACTACATGGTGCCGTCGGCGTGGGTCCGCCTGCCGGCGCTGCCGCTGAACGCGAACGGCAAGGTGGACCGCGGCGCCCTGCGCGCACCGGCGGCGGCCGACGCGCCGGCGGCCGGGGCGGACGACGGCGCCCCGCGCACCGACGTCGAGCGCCGCCTCGCGGCACTCTGGGCGGAGGTACTCAAGAAGGATGCGGTCGGCGTGCACGACAACTTCTTCGCGCTCGGCGGGCACTCGCTGCTCGCCATCCGGCTGCTCGGCCGGATTGCGAAGACGTTCGGGACGCGGCTGTCGCTGCGGGCGCTCTTCGAACACCCCACGGTCGCCGACCTCGCGTCGGCGCTCGACGTCGCGGGTGCCTCCGGGAGCGTGCCCGCGTGAGCGCGCCGGCGCACGGGCCGACCGCCCCGCTCGCCTTCGGGCAGGAGCTGTTCTGGCTCCTCGACCAGGCGAACCCGGGGCTCCTCGCCTACAACGTGCCGCGCGCGTTCCACGTGCGCGGCCCGCTCGACGCGGACGCGCTCGGGCGCGCGCTCGACGGGCTCGTCGCCCGCCACGACGTCCTGCGGAGCGTCTACGCGACCGCCGACGGCGGGCCGGCGCAGGTCGTTAGGCACGGCGCGCGCGCCCCGCTCGAACGCCTCGACCTCTCCGGCCTGCCGCCCGCGGCGCGCGACGGCGAGCTGGCGCGCGCGCTCGCGGAACGGGCCGCGTACCACTTCGACCTCGCGGCGGACGTGCTGCTGCGTGCGACGCTCGTCCGACTCGCGGACGACGAGCACGTGCTGTTCCTCCTCACGCACCACATCGTCTCGGACGGGTGGTCGAAGAGCGTCACCTTCCGCGACCTCGGCGCGCTGTACGCCGCCGAACTGGCCGGCGGGGGTGCGCGCGCGGCCGCGCTCCCGACCCTGCCGCTGCAGTTCGCTGACCACGCGCGGCGCGAGCGCGCGCGGGCCGACTCCGGCGCCCTCGACGCGCCGCTCGCCTACTGGCGCGAGCAACTCCGCGGGCCGCTCCCCGTGCTACGGCTCGCCGACACCGCGACGGGGGACCCGGCGCCGGGCGCGGACCTCTTCGCCGGCGACGTGCGCGAGACGGTGCTGCCCCGCACGCTCGTCGACGGCATGCGCCGGCTCGGCCAGGCGCGCGGCGCGTCGCTCTACATGGTGCTCCTCGCAGCTTACCAAAGCCTGCTGCACCGCTACACCGGCCAGGACGAGATCGTCGTCGGCTCGCCGACCGCGGGGCGCGACGACGAGGACACGCACGACCTGATCGGGTACTTCGCGGGCGCGCTCGTCCTCCGCACGTCGTTCGCCGGCGACCCCGCGTTCGGCGCGCTGCTCGACCGCGTCCGCGACACCTGCCTCGACGCGTACGAGCACCAAGACGTGCCGTTCGAGAAGCTCGTGCTCGAGCTGCAGAAGGGGGAAGCGCTGACGCACGCGCCGCTCTTCCAGTGCGTGCTGACGATGGAGGACACGATCCCGGCCGCGCTCCGCCTCGACGGCGCGGCGGTCGAGCCGCTCGACGTGGCCGTGTCGGCGACGAAGTTCGACCTCACGCTGCTCTTCTCCGAACACCCGGACGGCCTGCGCCTCCGCCTCGCGTTCCGCACGGCGCTGGTCGACGGCACGCGCGCCGAGCGCGTGCTCGGGCACCTGCGAACCCTGTTGGACGCGGCCGTGGCCGACGCGAGCGTCCCTGTGTCGCGGCTGCCGCTGCTCACGGCCGCCGAGCACGCCGAACTGGCCGCGTGGAACGCGACAGCCGCGGACCTCGGCCCCGCGGCCGACGTCGCGACGTTGTTCGAGGCGTGGGCCGCGCGGGTGCCGAACCAGCCCGCGGTCGTCGCCGGCGACGCGACGCTCACGTACGCCGAGCTCGACGCGCGGGCCGCCCGGCTCGCGGCACGACTGCAGGCGTTAGGCGCCGGCCCGGACGCGCCCGTCGGCCTCCTCCTCGACCGTTCGGCCGCGGCCGTGATCGGATTGCTCGGTGCGCTCAAGGCCGGCGCGGCGTACGTCCCGCTCCCGGTCGACGGGCCGGCCGCGCGCGTCGCGCAACAGCTCGCCGCGAGCGGGGCACGCGTCGTGGTCACCGACGCCGCGGGCGCGGCCCTGCTACCCGCGGGCACCGTGGCGGTCGCGGTCGACGCGGACGACGCCCGCGGCGAACCGCCCGCACCGTCGGCCGCGCGCCGCCCCGCGCCGGACGACCTCGCGTACGTCCTGTTTACGTCGGGCTCGACGGGCGCGCCCAAGGGCGTCTCGGTCACACACGCCAACGTCGTGCACTACGCCCGCGCGATCGCGCGTGTGCTCGCCGGCGGCGACGGGCTTTCCGCGCCGGCCGGGTGGCACTGCGGCGTCGCATCGACGCTCGCCGCGGACCTCGGCCTAACGAGTGTCTGGGCGGCGCTCCTCGGCGGCGGAACGCTGCACGTGCTCCCGCACACGGCGGTCACCGAGCCGGCGAGCTTCGCGGAGTACGCGGCCGCGCACCCCCTCGACCTGCTCAAGCTCACCCCCGGGCACCTGCGGGCGCTCGCAGCCGGCCTGAACGGCTACGCGCTCGCGGCCGTGCTCCCGCGGCGCTGGCTCGTGCTCGGAGGGGAGGCGCTGCCGGTCCCGCTCGCGCGCCATCTCGTCGACGCGTTGGGCGCGGGGCGCCTGCTCAATCACTACGGTCCGACCGAGACGACCATCGGCGCGTGCGCGCTGCGCGTCGACGCCGCGGTCCTCGCGGCGGCCGAGGCGCGCGCCGCGCGCTCCGTCCCGGTCGGCCGGCCCCTGGCTAACGTGCGCGTCTACGTCGTCGACGCGCACGGTGGCGAGCAGCCCGTGGGCGTGGCGGGGGAGCTCGTGGTCGCAGGCCAGGGCGTGTCGCGGGGCTACGTTGGGCAGCCGGAGCGGACCGCCGAACGCTTCGGCGCCTTGCCCGAGCTCGGCGACGACGGCGAGCCGTGGGCCTACCGCACCGGCGACCGCGCGCGCCGCCTGGCCGACGGCACGCTCGAATTCCTCGGACGCGTCGACCATCAGGTGAAGATCCGCGGCTACCGCGTCGAGCCAGACGAAGTCGCGGCGGTCCTGCGTACGCACCCTGCGGTGGCCGACGCGGCCGTCGTCGCGCGGCCCGCGGCGGGCGCGCCGGACGGCGTCGACGCGGAGCCGCGACTTTTCGCGTACGTGGTGCCGGCCGCCGCGGGCGGTGCGGCAGCGCCCGACGTGCTCGCCGTCTGGCTTGCCGAGCGGTTGCCGGCGTACCTCGTGCCGGACGCGATCGTCGCCCTGGAGCAGCTGCCGTTAACGCCGAACGGCAAGCTGGATCGCGCGGCCCTCCCCGCGCCGATCGACCCGGCGGCCGAGTCGGCGGCGACGCCCGCGGTCGTCGCGCCGCGCACGGAGACCGAGCGCCAGCTCGCCGCCGTCTGGCAGGACGTGCTCAAGCGCGAGGCCGTCGGCGTCACCGAGAGCTTCCTCGCCCTCGGCGGCCACTCCCTGCTCGCCATCCGCGTGCTCGGCCGCATCAGCAAGCAGTTCGGCGTCCGCCTGCCCTTGCGCGCGCTCTTCGAACATCCGACCGTAGCGCAGCTCGCCGAGCTGGTCGACGCGGAGCGCCGCGCCAAAGACGATGCGGCACTCCGCGACGCGCTCGCCGCGGTCGAAGGGCTGACCGAGGCGGACGCGACGCGACTGCTCGGCCAGGTGCTCACCGACGCTCCCTGATGCACGACGACCCGTCCTCCCCTGGCGTCCCCCCGGACGCGCGCCCCGACGGCCTGCGCGAACGTCTCGCGCGGCTGTCGCCCGCGCAGCGCGCGCTCGTCGAGCGCGCGCTGGCGGCGCGCGCGCGCGTGGCCGCGGCGACGGACGTCGGGAGCGCGGCGGCGGACGAACACACCATCCCTCGGCGCCCGGACGGGCCCGCGCGGCTCGCGTTCAACCAGGAGGTGCTGTGGCGGCTAGACCGCGCCCTCCCCGACCTGGTCGCCTACAACGTGCCGCGCGTGCTGCGCATCTCGGGCGCGCTCGACGTCGACGCGCTGCGCCGCGCCCTCGACCTCGTCGTCGCGCGCCACGAGGCGCTACGCACGCGGTTCGTCGATGGGGCGGACGGGCCGCGACAAATCGTCGACGCGCCGGCGCCGGTGCCGTTCGAGGTGCGCGACGTCCGCCCGGAGCAGGTGGACGACGTGGTCCGCGCGTGCACGCGCCGCCGCTTCGACCTCGCGCGCGATCCGCAGCTCCGCGCGACGCTCCTCCGGCTCGCGTCCGACGAGCACGTGCTGCACCTGCTCTCGCACCACCTCGTCAGCGACGAGGGTTCGCGCGACGTGCTCTTCCGCGAGCTCGGCGCGGCGTACGACGCGTTCCGGCGCGGCGAGCGGCCCGCGCTGCCGCCCGTGCCCGTTCAGTACGCCGACTGGGCGGCGTGGCAGCGCGACGCGGTCGAGCGCGGCTCGCGCGCCGCGGGGCTCGCGTACTGGCGCGCGCAGCTGACTGGCCTAACGACGCTCGAGTTGCCCGTCGACCGGCCGCGCGCTTCGGCGCCTAACTTCGACGGCGCGCGGTGCCGGCGGCTGCTCGCCCCCGACGTCCGCGACGGGCTCGCGGCGCTCGCGCGCGCGCACGACGCGACCCTCTTCATGGTGCTGCTCGCGGCGTTCGACGTCCTGCTCGCGCGCACGACGGGGCAGGACGACGTCGCCGTCGCCACGCCAGCGACCGCGCGCGGCGGCGAGGCGCTCGACGGCGCGGTGGGGTTCTTCGCGAACACGCTCGTCCTGCGCACGGACCTCGCGGCCGATCCGACGTTCGTTGAGCTCCTCGGCCGCGTGCGGCGGACGTGCCTCGACGCGTACGAACACCAAGCCGTGCCCTTCGAGCGCGTCGCGTTGGAGGTGCACGCGGGCGGCGGCGCGCGCGGGCGGCCGCTCGCGGAGGTGGGGTTCGGGGTCGACACACCCGGCGAGGTCCGCGTCATACTCGGCGACGCGCACGTCGAGGTCCTGCCAACCGATCACGGCGCGGCCAAGTTCGACCTCGCGCTCGCCTTCAGTGACCTCGGCGGCGAGGGGCTGCGCGCGACGGTCGAGTACCGCACCGCCCTGTTCGATGCCGCGACGATCGATCCCGTCCTCGACCACCTCGCGACGCTCTTGGCGGGCATCGTCGCCGACCCGGCACGACGCGTGTCTCGGCTGCCGTTGCTGACGGCCGAGGAGCGGCACACGCTGCTCATCAAGTGGAACCGGACGGCGACCGGCGCGCCGGTGGGCGGCACGGTCCCCGCGCTCGTCGCCCGCAGTGCGGCCGCCACACCCGAGGCGCCGGCCGTCGTCGACGGCGACCGCACGCTCAGCTTCCGCGAGTTGGAGCTCCGCGCGGACCGCCTCGCCGCCGAACTCGTGCGTCGCGGGGCTGGCCCCGGCGCGCTCGTCGGTGTGTTCATGCGGCGCAGCCCGGAGCTGGTCGTCGCGCTCCTCGCCGTGCTCAAGACGGGCGCGGCGTACGTGCCGATCGACGCGGCCTACCCGCCCGCGCGCATCGCGGCGATGCTCGACGACGCGCGAGCCGTGCTCCTGCTCACTCAGCCCGCGCTCGCGGACCGCGTGCCCGACGGCGCACCCATCACACTCGCGCTTGACGCGCGCGTGTGGCCGGCCGGTGAGCGCCTTCCCGACACCCCCGTGGTGCCGGCCCCGGGCCCGGGCGGCGGCGACGCGCTCGCGTACGTGATCTTCACCTCTGGGTCGACCGGGCGGCCTAAGGGCGCGATGGTCACGCACCGCGGGCTCGCCAACTACGTCGCGTGGGCGGTGGACGCGTACGAGGTGCGGCGCGGCCGCGGCGCGCCGCTCCACTCTTCGATCGCGTTCGACCTCACGGTGACGAGCCTGTGGGCGCCGCTCGCCGCCGGGCGCGCTGTGCACGTCGTGCCGGACGGCGACGACGTCGCCGCGTTAGGCCGCATGCTCTGCGACCCGGGCGGGTTCAGCTTCGTGAAGCTCACCCCCGCGCACCTCGACCTCCTGCGCGAGACCGTCGGCCCGTCGGAGGCACCGGGCGCCACCCGCGTGTTCGTCATCGGCGGCGAGCAGTTGCTCGGCGAAAGCCTCGCGTTCTGGCAGACGCACGCGCCGGACACGGTGCACGTGAACGAGTACGGGCCGACGGAGACGGTCGTCGGCTGCTGCGTCGAGTTCGTCGGCGGCGACCGCCGGATCACCGGGCCGGTGCCGATCGGGCGCCCGATCGCGAACACGCGGCTGTACGTGCTCGACGCACACGGCGAGCCGGTCCCGGCCGGCGTCGCGGGCGAGTTGTACATCGGCGGCGACGGCGTCGGCGCGGGCTATCTACACCGTGCCGACCTCACGGCGGCGGCGTTCGTGCCGGACCGCCTCTCGGAGACGCCTAACGCAACACTTTACCGTACGGGGGACCGGGTCCGCTACCGGCGCGACGGCACGCTCGAGTTCCTCGGCCGCATCGACGCGCAGATCAAGCTCCGCGGCTTCCGCATCGAGCCGGGCGAGATCGAGGCCGCGCTCGTAGCCGTCCGCGGCGTGACGCAGGCGTGCGTCGTCGCCCGCGACGACGCCGCGACCGGGCCGCGGCTCGTCGCGTACGTCGTCGGCGCGGACGGGCCGCCGCCGGACGGCGCGGCCCTGCGCACCGTGCTCCGGCAGACGCTCCCCGAGCACATGATCCCGGCCGCCGTCGTGCCGCTCGCCGCGCTGCCGCTCACGCCGAACGGGAAGGTGGACCGCGACCGGCTGCCCGCGCCAGCCGCCGATATCGCCGCGGCCCGCACGCTCCCGCGCACGCCCCGCGAGGCCGAGATCGCCGCCGTGTGGGCCGAGGCGTTAGGCGTACCTACCGTAGGCGTCGACGAGCGCTTCGTCGAGCTCGGCGGACACTCGCTGCTCGCGATGCGGGTCGTCGGCCGGGTCCGGCAACTTTCGGGAGTCCTGCTCCCGCTCGACCAGCTGCTCCGCGGCGCGACGGTCGCCGACCTCGCGGCGCTCGCCGACGCGGACGGCGGCGCGGGCGGGAGCGCGGAGGACGACGCCGTGCCGCTCACGCCCGTCGCGCGCGGCGCGTACCAGCCCGCGGCCGCGCCCCGCGCGGGGGTCGGCGTATGACCGCGACCTCCGCGGTTCCGGCGGCGGCCGACGTGCAGGTGTTCCCGACGTCGTTCCAGCAGCAGCGCTTCTGGTTGCTGGACCAGATCGACGCGGAGGCTGCCGCGTACACCGTACCCGTCGCGCTGCATCTGGCCGGTCCGCTCGACGTCGACGCGCTGCGCGAAGCCTTCGGCCTGCTCGTCGCCCGACACGAGGCGCTGCGCACGGTGTTCCGCGCCGGCGCGGACGCCCCCGAGCAGGTCGTGCTGCCGCACGTCGCCGCGCCGCTCGTCGTCGAAGACGTGACCGCGCGCCCGGCCGCAGAGCGCGAACGCGCGGTCGCCGAGCGCGCTCGCGCGAATGCGAACGCGCCGTTCGACCTCGCCGCCGGCCCGCCCGTGCGCGCGTCGCTGCTCCGCCTCGCGCCGGACGAGCACGTGCTGCTCGCGGCGTTCCACCACGTGGTCGTCGACGGCGTCTCGTTAGGCATTCTCTTCGGCGAGTTGCACGACGCGTACGGCGCGCTGGCCGCCGGGCGCACGCCGGCGTTCGCCGACCTGCCGCTCCAGTACGCGGACTACGCCGCGTGGCAGCGGCGCGCGCTCGGCACCCCGGCCGCCGGGCGCCGGCTCGACGCGTGGGCCGAGCGGCTCGCGGGCGTGCCGCCGCTGGAGTTGCCGACGGACCGGCCGCGCCCCGCGGTGCAGTCGCTCGCCGGGGCGAAGCGCGAGGCCCACGTCCCGGCCGCGACGGCCGACGCGCTGCGCGCGATGGCGCGCGCCCGCGGCGCGACGCCGTACGCCGCCTGCCTGGCCGCGTTCGTCGCGCTGCTGCACCGCTACACGGGGCAGGGTGACTTCGCCGTCGGATCGGTCACCGCCGGGCGCGGCCGGGCGGAGCTGGAGCGCGTCGTCGGCCTGTTCGTGAACACGCTGGCCCTGCGCGTCATGCCGGACGCGGACGCGCCGTTCGACGCGCTGCTCGCGCACGTGCGCGACGTCGCCCTCGCGGCGCTGGCCGACCAGGAGGTGCCGTTCGAGCAGGTCGTCGAGCGCATGCAGCCCGCGCGCGACCGCGGCCGCGCGCCGATCGTCCAGGTCGCGTTCCAGTTCCTCGACGGGCTCGGCGCCGAGCCGCGGCTGCCGGGACTGCGCGTGACGCGCGTCGCCGCGGCGAAGGAAACGGCCAAGTTTGAGCTCACGCTCGTCGTCCGACCCGCGCCAGACGGCGGGCTCGTGACGGTGGCGGAGTACAACACCGACCTGTTCGACGCGGCCACCGTGGACCGGCTGCTCGCGCACTACGGCGCGCTGCTCGCCGCCGCGGCGTGCGATCCCGGCGCGCTCGTCGGCCGCTTGCCGTTGTTAGGCCTGGCCGAGCGCGCCCTCGTCACCGGGCGGTGGAACGCGACCGCGGCGCCGCTTCCGACGTGGACCGTGCCGTCGCGCGTGCTCGCCCAGGCCGCCGCGACGCCCTCAGCGACCGCCGTGCGCGCCGGCGACGACACGCTCACCTACGCCGAGCTCGCGCGCCGCTCCGCCGCGGTCGCGCGACGCCTGCGTGTGTTAGGCGTACGGGCCGGTGACCGCGTGGCGGTGGCCGTCGACCGGACGACCACACTCCCCGTCGCGCTGCTCGCCGTGCTGCGCGCCGGCGCCGCGTACGTGCCGCTCGACGTCGGCTACCCCGCCGAGCGCCTCGCTCACGTGCTCGACGACGCCGGCGTGCGCGCCGTCGTGACCGCCGAGCGCTCGCGCGAGCGCCTGCCCGCAGTCGAGGCGCCGGTGCTCGTCCTCGACGACGCGACGTGGGACGCGGCCGCGGACGTCGAGCCAGCCGCTGACGCCCCAATGGTCGACGCGGACGCGCTCGCGTACGTTCTTTACACCTCCGGGTCGACCGGCCGTCCGAAAGGCGTAATGGTGTCGCACGGCGCGCTCGCGAATTTCCTCGCGAGCATGGCCGAGCGGCCGGGGCTCGCCGCCGCGGACGCGGTCGTCGCGGTGACGACCGTGGCATTCGACATCGCCGGGCTGGAGCTGTGGCTGCCGCTCGTGGTCGGCGCCGAGGTCGTGATCGCGCCGCGCGCGACGGCGGTCGACGGCACGGAGCTCGGCGCACTGCTGGCCCGCACCGCGGACCGCGCGCGCTCGGAGCGCGGCGGCCGCGTGCTGCTTCAAGCGACGCCGTCCACGTGGCGCCTGCTGATCGCGGCCGGGTGGACAGGCACGAACGGCCTCACAATGCTGTGCGGCGGCGAGGCGTGGCCTGCGGAGCTCGCGGCGGCACTGCGGCCGCGCGGGGCGGCGCTCTGGAACGTCTACGGCCCCACCGAGACGACCATCTGGTCGGCCCGCGACCACGTGACCAACGACGACGTTGCGCTCGGCGAGCCGCTCGCCAACACGACGCTCTACGTCCTCGAGCCCTCGGGCGATCCGGCGCCGCTCGGCGTGCCCGGCGAGCTGTGGATCGGCGGCGCGGGGCTCGCCCGCGGCTACCACGGCCGCCCGGACCTCACGGCGGAGCGGTTCGCCCCGCACCCGGAGTTCGGCCGCTTGTACCGCACCGGCGACCGGGTGCGCCGCCACGCGGACGGCCGGCTGGAATTCCTCGGCCGGCTCGACGACCAAGTCAAGGTGCGCGGCTACCGCGTCGAGCTGGGGGAGATCGAGGGCGTGGTCGCCGCGGCGCCGGGCGTGACTCAGACTGTGGCAAATCTCTGCCGCAGAGATGACGCGGCGGAACCCGCCCTCGTCGCCTACTTCGTGCACTCTACCCTCGCCGCCGCCGACGAGCCCGCGTTCGTCGCCGACCTGCGCGCGCGGCTTCGCCTAACGTTGCCGGACTACATGGTCCCGGCCGCGGTCGTGCGGCTCGCCGCGCTCCCGCTCACGCCGAACGGCAAGGTCGACCGGCGCGCGCTCCCCGCGCCCGCCGCCACCGACGTCGGGCCTGCCTCGAACGCGGCACCCTACGTCGCGCCCCGCTCCCCGCTCGAGGCGCAGATCGCCGACGCGTGGGCCGCCGCGCTCGGCGTCGCGCGCGTCGGCGTGCACGACGACTTCTTCGCACTCGGCGGCCATTCGCTCGCGGCGATGCGCGCGGTGGGGCGGCTCGCGGACGTCGCGCCGGCGCGCGTCACCGTGGGGATGGTGTTCGCCGCGCCGACCGTGGCGGCATTCGTGGCGGCCGTCGTGCAGCGCCTCGCGGACGACCAGGCCGCCGCGGTCGCGGACGACGACGCCACGCTCGCGGCGATGCTGGCCGAGATCGACGGGCTGTCGGACGACGACGTCGCGCGTCTGCTGGCGGAGCCCGTCGCGGAGGAACCGCGGTGAGCACGACGCCGATCGTCCCGGCCGTCAACGACGGCGGCGTAGCGGGCGCGCGCGTCGGCGCACTCTCGCCCGAGCGGCAGGCGCTGCTCGCACGCCGGCTCGCCGAGCGGCGGGGCGCGATCGCGGAAGCGCCGATCGCACGGCGTGCGAATGACGGGCCGGCGCCGCTTTCTCGCGCCCAGGAACTGCTCTGGCTCCACGAGCAGCGGACGCCGGGAACCGCCGCCTACCACGTGTCGCTCGCGCGGCGCGTGCGCGGCCGGCTCGACGTGCCCGCGCTCGAGCGTGCGCTCGCGGCCGTGGTCGCGCGGCACGAGGCGCTGCGCACGGCGTTCGTCGAGGTCGACGGGGAGCCGCGGCAGGTCGTGCGCGCCCCCGCGCCGGTGCGTGTGGCCGTACACGACCTGCGCGCCACGCCCGCCAGCGCGCGCGAGACGGAGGCGGGCGCGCGGCTGACCGCGGCGGCGGCGGCGCCGTTCGCGTTAGGCGAGAGCGCCGGGCCGCGGCCCGCCGTCGCGCGTCTCACCGACGACGAGTCGCTCCTGCTCCTCGTCGCCCACCATTTAGTCTGCGACGGCGCCTCGCTCGGCATCGTCCTCGGCGAGCTGGCGGCGGCGTACGAGGCCTTGCTGTCGGGCCGCGACCCAGTGCTCGGCCCCGCGCCGCTCCAGCAGGCGGACCTCGCCACCTGGGAACGCGCGCGCGACGCCGCACCCGACGGTGTGGCGGACGGCGGGCGGCCGGCCACCTTCTGGCGCGACCACCTCGACGGCGCGCCGACGACGGTCGACCTGCCGACCGACGCGCCTCGCCCAGGCGACCCGGCGGCTCCCGCCGGGCGCGCGGTGCACACGCTCGCCGCGGCGCTCGTCGCGGACGCGCGCGCCCTCGCCCGCGCGCACGACGCGACGCCGTTCATGGTCCTGCTCGCGGCGTTCCAGACCCTGCTCGCGCGCTGTTCCGGCCAGGACGACGTGGTGGTCGGCGTCCCGGTCGCGGGGCGCGCGCGTCCCGAGACGCAGCGCGTCGTCGGCCACCTGGCGGAGACGCTCCCGCTCCGCGCCCGCATCGGCGACGACCCGACGTTCGCGGCGCTGCTCGCTCGCGTGCGGGCGGACTGCCTGCGCGCGTTCGACGAGCAGGGCGCGGGCGCCGCGCCGGCCGTTGCCACCAACGTCGGATTCGTGCTGCAGGGCGACGGGTCCGCGCCGGTCACGCGGCTCGGTCCGGCAACGCTGGAGCCGTACGCGGTGCAGGCGGGCGCGGCCAAGTTCGAGCTGACGCTGTCGTTGGCCGAAACGCCGGACGGGCTGCGCGCGGCGCTCGAGTACCGCCGCGACCTGTTCGCCGCCGTCACGGCCGAGCGCATGCTGCGCCGCTTCGAGATGCTGCTCGGCGGCGCGGTCGCGGCGCCCGGGACGCCCGTGTCGCGGCTGCCACTGTTAGACGCGGCCGAACGTACGTCGCTCGCCGAGTGGGCGAGCGCGCCGACCGAGTATCTCCGCGGCGCGACGGTGCACGCGCGGTTCGACGCGCAGGCCGCGCGCACGCCCGACGCGGTGGCGGTCACGTCCGACGCGGGCGCGCACACCTATGCCGCGCTCCGCGACCGCGCGGACCGCCTCGCCGGCGCGCTGCACGCGCTTGGCGTTAGACACGGCGACCGCGTCGGACTCTGCCTGCCGCGCTCCGTGGGACTTGCCGTCGCGATGCTCGGCATTCTGAAGGCCGGCGCCGCGTACGTGCCCCTCGACCCGGCGTACCCGCCGGCGCGCCTCGACCTCATGGCGCGCGACGCGCGGCTCGCGGTCGTCGTGACGGACCGCGCGAGCGGCGCGAAGCTGCCGCCGCTCGACGCGCGGCCGCTACTCCTCGACGAGATGGACCTCGACGAGCTGGGCGACGTGCCGCCCGCGCCGGGAGACGCCGCGCCCGCCGGCGACGGTCAGGACGCGGCGTACGTCGTCTACACGTCGGGGTCGACGGGCGTGCCGAAGGGCGTCGTGGTGCCGCACCGCGCCATCCTGCGGCTGGTGAGCGGTCCTAACTACGCCGCGTTAGGCGAGGAGGACGTCGTCGCCCAGCTCTCGAGCCCGTCGTTCGACGCGGCGACGTTCGAGGTCTGGGGTGCGCTGCTGGCGGGGGCGCGGCTCGTGCCGCTCGACGCCGACGTCGCGCTCGCGCCGGCCGAGTTCGCGGCCGCGCTCGTCCGGCACGGCGTGACGACCGCGTTCCTCACGACCGCGCTCTTCAACCAGGTGGCGCGCCTCGCCCCCGCGGCGTTCGCGGGGCTACGTCACCTGCTGTTCGGCGGCGAGGCGGTCGACCCGTCGGCCGTGCGTGCCGTGTTGACGTCCGGCGCGCCGCAGCGCCTGCTGCACGTCTACGGGCCGACCGAAGTCACGACGTTCTCCCTCTGGCACCTCGTGGAGCACGTGCCCGCGGGCGCGACCACCGTCCCGATCGGGCGGCCGGTGTCGGGGACGTCAGCGTACGTGCTCGACCGGCACCGCCGGCTCGCGCCGGTCGGCGTGCGTGGCGAACTCTTCCTCGGCGGCGACGGCGTCGCGCTCGGCTACCTCGGCCGCCCCGAGCTCACGTCCGAGCGGTTCGTTACCGTCGAGGAGGTCGCCGGCCCGGAGCGCCTCTACCGCACGGGCGACGTCGTGCGGCGCGCACCGGACGGCGCGATCGAGTTCGTCGGCCGGACCGACCACCAAGTGAAGGTCCGCGGCTTCCGGATCGAGCCGGGCGAGGTCGAGCACGTGTTGAACGGGCACCCCGCGGTACACGCGAGCGTCGCGCTCGTCCGCGAGCTCGCCCCCGGCGACCGGCAGCTCGTCGCGTACGCGGCCGCGCCCGGCACCACGTCGCCGGCCGAGCTGCGCGCCTACCTGCGCGGGCGGCTGCCCGACTACATGGTGCCGGCCGCGGTGGTCGTGCTCGACGCGCTCCCGCTCACCGCGAACGGAAAGGTCGACCGCGGCGCGCTCCCCGCGCCGATGCCTAACGCAGACGGGCCCGCCCCGGTCGCGCCCCGCGACGACGTCGAGCGCGTCGTCGCAGAGGTCTGGGGCGAGGTCCTCGGCCGCGTCCCCCCCGGCGTCGAGACGAGCTTCTTCGACCTCGGCGGCCACTCATTGCTCGCGACCCGGGTGGTGGCGCGCCTGCTCAAGATCTTCCGCACGCCGCTCCCCCTCCGCCGCTTCTTCGACGCGCCCACGGTGGCGGGCGTCGCGCGCACCCTCGTCGCGCTCGAGCCCGCGCGCGGCCGCACGGCCGCGGTCGCCGCGGCGCTCCTGCGCGTGCGCGAGATGTCGCCCGACGAGCGCGAACGGCTGCAGCGTGAGCGCCCGCGTACTGCTTCAATCGGATGACGATGTCTGACCCACGTACCGCCGTGCCGACGCCCGACCAGCTCGACGACGACCTCGACGTACTCGGCGCGTTGCTGGACGCCGAAGGCGCCGGCGCGCTCGGGCCCGATGCGGACGACGCGCCGACGATCCCGGCGCGCGCGGCCGACGCGCCGGTGCCGATGTCGTTCGCGCAGGAGCTGCTCTGGCTGCTCGACCGCGCGACGCCCGGTCTCACCGCGTACAACCTGCCGGTGGTGCGCCGGCTCCGGGGCGCGCTCGATGTCGCGGCACTCGGCCGGGCGCTGACGTTGCTCGCCGAGCGCCACGAGTTGTTGAGGGCCCGCTTCGCCGACGAGGATGGGACGCCGCGGCTCCTGCTCGACGCGCCCGGCCCGGTCGCGCTCGAGGTCGTCGACCTCGGCGGGCTCCCGGAGGCGGAACGCCCCGTGGAGGCCGAGCGCGTGGCGCGGGCACGGGCCCGGGCGCCGTTCGACCTCGCGCGCGAGCACCCATTCCGCGCCACGGTGGTCCGGCTCGCGGGCGACGACCAGGTCCTCGTGCTCGCGTCGCACCACATCGCGCTCGACGGCTGGTCGTTAGGCATTCTCTACCGCGAGCTCGCGGCCGCGTACGACGCGTACCGCGCTGGCGCGGACCCGGCGCTGCCGCCGGTGCGCGTGCGGTTCGGCGACTACGCGACCTGGCAGCGCGGGCGCCTGTCGGGCGCGCGGCTCGACGCGCTGCTCGGCTTCTGGCGCGGCCAGCTCGGCGACGCGGTCGAGCCGCTCGCGCTTCCGACCGACTTCCCGCGTCCCGCCGCACCCACGTTCGCCGGCGCGCGCGAGACGCTCGCGCTCGGGGCCGAGGCGT
Organism: Gemmatimonadetes bacterium T265; assembly: GCA_019973575.1. Taxonomy (NCBI): domain Bacteria; kingdom Pseudomonadati; phylum Gemmatimonadota; species Gemmatimonadetes bacterium T265. The sequence continues at coordinate 577,013 of BPUI01000003.1, read as the reverse complement.
CGGCGCGGGTGCGCGAGCTCGCGCGGCGGCACGGCGCGACGCCGTACATGGTGCTGCTCACCGCGTACGCGACCGTGCTGCACCGCTACACGGGTCGCGACGACGTGCTCGTCGGCTCGGGGAGCGCGGGGCGGGGCGTGCGCGAGCTGGAGGGCGTCGTCGGGTACCTGAACAACACGCTCGTGCAGCGCGCGAACTTCGCGGGCGACCCGACGTTCGCCGAGCTGCTGGCGCGCGTGCGCGCGAGCGCGCTCGACGCCTACGACCACCAGGAGATCCCGCTCGAGAAGCTCGTCCTCGAGCTACGCCACGGGCGGGAGCGGTTGGCCGACGCGCCGCTGTTCGAGGTCGTGCTGACGATGCAGGAGACGGGCTCCGACGGGCTCGCGCTCGACGGGCTGCGCGTCGAACCGTTCGGCGTCGACATGGCGGCCACGAAGTTCGACGTCACGCTCCTCGTCGGCGAGCGCGACGGTGCGTTCGGGCTCACGGCGCAGTACCGCTCGGACCTCTTCGCCCCGGCGACGATGGGCCGCTTCCTCGGCCACGTGCGCGCGGTCCTCGACGCGGCCGCCGCGGACGACGGCGTGCGCGTGTCGCGGCTGCCGATGTTGACCGCCGCGGAGCGCGCCGACCTGCCGCGGTGGAACGCGACGGCGGTGGACGAGGGCGCGGCGGCGGACGTCGTGTCGCTGTTCGACGCGCAAGCCGTGCGCGTCGCCGGCCGGACGGCCGTCGTCGCCGCCGACGCGACGCTCACGTACGCGGAGCTGCGCGCGCGCGCGGACGCGCTCGCGGGGCGGCTGCTGACGTTAGGCGTCGGCGCCGGCGCGCGCGTCGGGCTCCTGATCGACCGGTCGGCCGCGGCGGTCGTCGGGCTGCTCGGCGTGCTCAAGGCCGGCGCCGCGTACGTCCCGCTCCCGGCCGACGCGCCCCCGGCGCGCGTGGCGCAGGTGCTCGCGGCGTGTGGCGCGGCGGCGGTCGTCGCCGACCCGGCGCACGCCGGCGTGGTCGCGGCAGGCGTTCCGGTCGTGTCCCCGGACGCGGCGACGGGCGTCGGGTTAGGCGCCGCAGCGGACCGTGCCCCCGAGCCGGGCGACGTCGCGTACGTGCTCCACACGTCGGGGTCGACCGGGACGCCAAAGGGCGTGGAGGTCACGCACGCGAACCTCGTGCACTACGTCCGTGCGATCAGTCGTGTGTTCGCCGACGTCGCGCCCGAAGCGCCGGGCGACGGCCTCGCGGCGCTCGACGGGTTGCACGTCGGGATGGCGTCGACGTTCGCGGCGGACCTGGGCTACACGGCCCTCTTCCCGGCGCTGCTGGCCGGAGCGACGCTGCACGTCCTCGACGCGGCGACGGCCACCGAACCGGCGCGCTTCGGCGCGTACGCGGCGGCGCACCCGCTCGACGTGCTCAAGCTCACCCCCGGCCACCTGCGGGCGCTCGCGGCCGGCCTAACCGACGACGCGCTCGCGGCCGTGCTCCCGCGCCGCTGGCTCGTGCTCGGCGGGGAGGCGCTCGCGCCCTCGTTCGCCCGGGCGCTCGTCGACGCCGGCCCGTGTCGCGTGCTCAACCACTACGGCCCGACCGAGGCCACCGTCGGCGCGTGCACGTTCGAGGTGACGCCGGCCGCGCTCGACGCCGCCGCGGCCGCGGGTGCGCGCACGGTGCCGGTCGGCCGGCCGCTGCCTAACGTACGAGCCTACGTCGCCGACCCGCACGGCGGCGAGCAGCCGGTGGGCGTGCCGGGCGAGTTGGTGCTCGCCGGCGCGGGGATCGCGCACGGCTACACCGGACGCGCGGACCTCACGGGCGAGCGCTTCGGCGCGTTCCCCCGGCTCGGCGACGGAGGCGAGCCGGGGGCGTACCGTACCGGCGATCGCGTCCGTCGCCTCGCCGACGGCGCGCTCGAGTTCCTCGGCCGCGTCGACGAGCAGGTGAAGGTCCGCGGCTACCGCGTCGAGCCCGGCGAGGTCGCGCACGCGCTCCGCGGGCACCCCGGCCTCGCCGACGCGGCGGTCGTGGCGGACGCTGCCGACGCGGAGCCGCGGCTCACGGCGTACGTGGTGCCGCGCCGCCCCGACGCCTTGCCTAACGCCCAGGCGCTCGCCGCGTGGCTAGGCGACCGGCTGCCGTCGTACATGGTTCCCGCGGCGTTCGTCACCCGCGACCGCCTGCCGCTGACGGCGAACGGGAAGATCGACCGCGCCCGCCTCCCCGCCGTCGACGCGCCCGCCACCGCGGCCGCGGTCGTCGCGCCGCGCACCGAGACCGAGCGCCAGCTCGCCGCCGTCTGGCAGGACGTGCTCAAGCGCGAGGCCGTCGGCGTCGCCGAGAGCTTCCTCGCCCTCGGCGGCCACTCCCTGCTCGCCATCCGCGTGCTCGGCCGCATCAGCAAGCAGTTCGGCGTCCGCCTGCCCTTGCGCGCGCTCTTCGAACACCCGACTGTAGCGCAGCTCGCCGAGCTGGTCGACGCGGAGCGGCAGGGCGGCGCGTGTATCGGCGGTGGGCTTGCTCCGATCGCGCCCGCCTCGCGCGACGCGTTCCGCATCGGAGCCGCGGCGAGCGTTACGCCAGCCAATGGTACGTCGGGCACCCGAGGAGCTTCCGCATGACGTCCGTGTCCCACGTGCCCGCGCCGGCGCCGTTCGCCGCGCCCGCTTCCGAACCATCAGCAGAGCCGGTGCTGCTGCCCGCCTCGTTCGCGCAGGAGCTGCTCTGGCACGTGAACCGCGCGTCGCCGGAGAGCACGGCGTACAACATTCCCCGCGCGCGACGCCTGCGCGGGCGGCTCGACGCCGCGGCCCTCCGCCGCGCGTTCGACGCGCTCGTCGAGCGGCACGAGGTGCTGCGCACGACGTACGCCGAGCACGACGGGCAGGTCGCGCAGGCCGTCCACCCGCCCGCGCCGGCACCGTTCGAGTTCATCGACCTCGGTGCGCGCCCGCACGCGGCCCGCGCCGACGAGGCCGCCCGCATCGTGGCCGAACGCGGCGCGCGCCCGTTCGACCTCGGCCGCGACGCGCCGTTCCGTACCACGCTCATCCGGCTGGCGGACGACGAGCACGTGCTGTGCATCGCCTCGCACCACATCGCGTTCGACGGCTGGTCGCGCGCGGTGCTCTTCCGCGAACTCGACGCGTTCTACCGCACGTTCGCGGAACAGCAGGAGGCGGTCCTCGCGCCGCTGCCGATCCAGGTCGCCGACCACGCGATCTGGCAGCGGCAGACGCTCGTCGGCGAGCCGCTCGACCGGCTCGTCGCCTGGTGGCGCGCGGAGCTCGGCGACGCCGAACACGTGCTGCGGTTGCCGACCGACTTCCAACGCCCCGCGTCCTCGCGGTACGACAGCGTGATGCGCGCCGTGCTCCTGCCGCCCGCGCTGCGCGACGCGATCCGTGCACTCGGGGGGCGGCACGGCGCGACGCCGTACATGGTGGTCCTCGCCGCGTACGCGACCGTCCTGCACCGCTACACGGGGCAGGACGACGTACTCGTCGGCTCGCCGGTCGCGGGACGCGCGCGGCCCGAGACGGAAGGGCTCATCGGCTACCTCGCGAACACGATCGTCCAGCGCGCGCGCTTCGCGGGCGATCCGACGTTCGCCGCCCTCCTCGGCCGCCTGCGCGAGAGCGCACTCGGCGCGTACGACCACCAGGACGTGCCGTTCGAGAAGCTCGTCCTCGAGCTGGAGGGCAAGCAGCACGTCGGGACGTCGCCGCTCTTCCAGGTCGTGCTGACGATGCTCGAGCCCGGCGACGCCGCGGCGGCGCGCATCGGCGACGTCGCGGTCGAGCCGTACGCGTCGGAGCCGCAGCCGACGAAGTTCGACCTGACGCTGTTCATGGCGGAGCGGGGCGCAGGGCTCGAACTCGCCCTGCGGGCGCGCGCCGACCTGCACCGGGCGGAGACGGTCGAGCGCATCCTCGGGCACGTGCGGACGGTGCTGGAATCGGCAGCCGCCGACGCGGACGTGCCGGTGTCGCGGATTCCGCTGCTGACGGCCGGCGAACGCGCGCAGCTCGCGGCGTGGAACGCGACCACGGCGGACGAGGGGCCGGCGACGACCGCCGTCGCGCTGTTCGAGGCGCAGGCGGCACGCGTGCCCGACCGCGCCGCCGTGGTCGGGGACGACGCGACGCCCCCGCTCACCTACGCCGAGCTGAACGCGCGCGCGAACCGGCTCGCGCGGCGGCTGCGGACGTTAGGCGTCGGCGCCGGCGCGCCCGTCGGCGTCGCACTCGACGCCTTGCCGGACGCGGTCGTCGCGCTACTCGGCGTGCTCAAGGCCGGCGGGGCGTACGTGCCGCTCCCGCCCGAGCTGCCCGCCGCCCGCCGCGCGCAGCAGCTCGCCGCGAGCGACGCCGCGCTCGTCGTCACGGCGGGCGCCGCGCCGGCGGACGCGTGGCCCACGGGTGTGCGGGCGGTCGCGGTCGACGACCCGACGCTCGCGGCCGAGCCGGCCGGGAACCTCGAGCCGGTCGCCACGCCGGCGTCGCTCGCCTACGTGCTCTTCACGAGCGGCTCGACCGGCACGCCGAAAGGCGTCGCGGTCACCCACGCCAACGTCGTCCACTACACGCGTGCGGTCTGCCGCGTGCTCGGCGTCGCGTTCGACGAGCCGGCCGACGCGCCCGCGCGGCAGTTCGGGCTCGCCTCGACGCTCGGCGCGGACCTGGGCAACACGGCGCTTTACCCGGCGCTGCTCGCCGGGCACACGCTGCACGTGCTGCCGCGCGAGGTCGCCACGCAGCCGGCGCGGTTCGCCGCGCGCCTCGCGGCGCGGCCGCTCGACGTGCTCAAGCTCACGCCGGGGCACTGGCAGGCGCTCACCGCGGGCCTAACGGGTCCCGCGCTGGCCGCCGTCCTGCCCCGGCAGTGGCTCGTGCTGGGCGGCGAGGCCCTCCCGCTCGGGCTTGTGCGCGGGCTCGCCGACGCGGCGCGGACGGCTGGTGGCCGCGTGCTCAACCACTACGGACCCACCGAGACGACCGTCGGCGTGCTCACCGCCGAGGTCACGGCGAACGCGCTGGACGTCGCGACGGCGCAGGGCGCGCAGACGACCCCGATCGGCCGGCCGCTGCCCAACACGCAGGCGTACGTCGTGGATGCGGCCGGCGTCGAGCAGCCGGTGGGCGTACCCGGCGAGCTGTGGATCGGGGGCGCGGGCGTCGCGGCCGGGTACTACGGGCAGCCGGCGCTCACCGCCGAACGGTTCGTCAGCTTCGACGGGGTCGTGGGCGACGCACGCGTTTACCGCACGGGCGACCGGGTACGCCGCCTCGCGGACGGCACGCTCGAGTTCCTCGCGCGCGTCGACGAACAGGTGAAAATCCGCGGGTACCGCGTCGAGCCCGGCGAGGTCGCCCACGTGCTGGGCGCGCACCCCGACGTGCTCGAGGCATTCGTGCTCGCGCGGCCGGACGAGGCGGGCGAGCCCGCGCTCGTCGCGTACGCCGCGCCGCGCCCGGGCGCCGCGCCGGCGCCGGCGGTGCTCGCGGCGTGGGTGGCGGACCGGGTGCCCGCGTACATGGCGCCGTCGGCCGTCGTGCTCGTCGACGCGCTGCCGCGCACGGGGAACGGCAAGGTGGACCGCGCGGCGCTGCCTGTGCCTAACGTGTCGGCCGGTGCGCCGCGCGCGATCGCGCCGCGCACCGAGACGGAGCGGCAGCTCGCCGCGATCTGGGCGGCGGTGCTCAAGCGCGAGTCGGTCGGCGTCACGGACAGCTTCCTCGACCTCGGCGGGCACTCGCTGCTCGCGATCCGGGTGCTCGGGCGGATGAGCAAGACGTTCGGCGTGCGGCTGCCGCTGCGCGCGCTGTTCGACGCGCCGACGGTCGAACAGCTGGCCGAGGTCGTCGACCTCGAAGTCCGGCTGGCCGCGCTCGAAGCGATGTCGGACGACGAGGCCGCGCAGCTGCTCGCGGGCGAGGCGGGGAGTACCGGACGATGAGCGAGACGGTCGACGGCCGGGCCACCTGGCGCGCCGAGTTGGAGCGCCGCCTGGCGAGCCTCTCGCCGGCGAAGCGCGCGCTGCTCGAAGGGCGGTCGCTCGGGCGCGACGACGCGCCGGTGACGGCGCTACGCGGGCCCGCGCTCGTCGCGCGCGCGCCGGGGGATCTGGTGCCGATGTCCTTCGCGCAAGAGCTGCTCTGGCAGCTCGAGCTGGCGAACCCCGGACACGCCTACAACGTGGCGCGCGTCGCGCGCCTGCACGGGCCGCTCAACGTCGGCGCGCTCGGGCGCGCGCTCGACGCGCTCGTCGCGCGGCACGAGGTGTTCCGGACGACGTTCGACGTCGTGGACGGCGAGCCGCGCCAACTCGTGCACGCGCCCGGCCCGGTGCCGCTACCCGTCGTCGACCTCGGCCGCGAGCTGCCTAACGTTGCGCCGGAGGAGCTCGTCGCGGCGGCGCTCGACCGGGTGCGCGCGCTCACCCGGCGGCCGTTCGACCTCGCGCGCGACGCGCAGCTGCGCGCGACCGTGCTGCGCCTCGCCGCGGACGACCACGTGCTCGTCTTCGAGTCGCACCACGTCGTCGCGGACGCGGGCTCGCGCGAGATCTTCATGCGCGAGCTGGCCGCACTCTACGACGAGCAGCGCGGCGGCCCGCCCGCCGCGCTCGCGCCGCTGCCGGTGCAGTACGGCGACTTCGCGCGCTGGCAGCGTGCCCACCTCGCCGGCGCGACGCTCGAGCGGCACCTCGCCTACTGGCGGCGGCAGCTCGCCGACGTGCGCCCGCTCGAACTCCCCACCGACCGCCCGCGCTCCGCCGCGCCGAGCTTCGACGGCGCGACGCGCTCGGCGACCTTTTCGGCCGAGCTGCGCGACGGCGTTCGCGCGCTGAGCCGCTCGCTCGGCGCGACGCCGTTCATGACGCTGCTCGCGGCGTTCGGCGCGCTGCTCGCGCGCTACGCGGGCCAGGACGACGTCGTCGTCGGCTCGCCGATGGCCGGACGCGGGCACGCCGAGGTCGAGGGCCTGATCGGCTACTTCCTCAACACGCTCGTGCTGCGCACGTCGGTCGCGGGCGACCCGACCTTCGCGGAGCTCGTCGGGCGGGCGCGCGATTCGGCGTTAGGCGCGTACGAGCACCAGGAGGTGCCGTACGAGAAGCTGGCGGCGGAGCTGCGGGGGGCGGGGCGCGCGAGGCACGAGCCGCTGTTCACGGTGCTCTTCGCCCTCCAGGACCCCTCGCGCCGGGTGATGCAGCTCGGCGGCACAGCGCTGACCCCGTTCGGCGGCGACCGCGGGGCGACGAAGTTCGACCTGTTCCTGTCGATGGCCGAGACCGAGGCCGGGTTGCGGGCGCAGATCGAGTACCGCACCGACCTGTTCGACGCGGCGACCGTGGACCGCATGTTCGGGCACCTCCGCACGCTGCTCGAGGCGGCCGTCACGCGGCCCGACACGCCGGTGTCGCGCCTGCCGCTGCTCCCGCCCGACGAGCGGCGCTGGCTCGTCGAGGAGCGGAACGCGACGGCGCTCGACCTCGCGCCCGGCGTCACGCTCGTCGAGCTCGTGCGCGCGCAGGCCGCGCGCACGCCCGGCGAGGTCGCCGTCACGTTCGGCGCCGCGGCGCTCACCTACGCCGAGCTCGACGCGCGCGCCGACCACCTGGCCGCGTACCTCCACGCCCGCGGCGTCGGGCCGGAGGTCGTCGTCGCGCTGCACGTCGAGCGCTCGCTCGAGCTGGTCGTCGCGCTCGTCGCGATCCACCGCGCCGGGGGCGCGTACCTGCCGCTCGACCCGGCGTACCCGCGCGAGCGGCTCGACTTCATGCTGGCCGACGCGCGCGCCGCGGTCGTGCTCACCGAGGACGGGCTGCGCGACCGTCTCACGAGCGGCGACGCGCTCGTCGTCTCGCTCGACGGCGATCGCGCGGCGATCGAGGCCGCGGGCGGCGCCGCGCTCCCGCCGGGCGACCCGGACCGCCTCGCCTACCTCATCTACACGTCGGGCTCGACCGGCGTGCCGAAGGGCGTCACCGTCACGCACCGGAACCTCGTCAACTTCCTCGCCGGGTTCGGCGCCGTGGTACCGTTAGGCGCAGGAGACGCGCTCGTCGCGGTGACGCCGGTCTCGTTCGACATCGCGGGCCTGGAGCTGTTCGCGCCGCTCGCCGCCGGCGCGCGCGTCGTGGTCGCGCCGCGCGAGGCGGCGCTCTCGCCGGTGGACCTGGCCGCGCTCGTGCGCGAGAGCGGGGCGACGCACTTGCAGGCGACGCCGGTCACCTGGCGCCTGCTCGTGGAGTCCGGGTGGGAGGGCGTCCGCGGGCCCGGCGGGCGGCCGTTCGTCGCGCTCTGCGGGGGCGAGGCGCTGCCGCCCGCGCTCGCCGGGGTGCTGCTCGCCCGCGGGCTGGAGCTGTGGAACCTGTACGGGCCCACCGAGGCGACGATCTGGGCGACGATGCACCGCGTCGCGGCGGCCGACGTCGCCGCGGGCGCGCCGGCCGCCGTACCGATCGGGCGGCCAATGGCCAACGTGCGGGCCTACGTGCTCGACCCGGCGGGCGCGCCGGCCCCGACCGGCGTGCCGGGCGAACTGCTGTTAGGCGGCCTCGGCGTCGCGCGCGGCTACCACGCGCGCCCCGAGCTCACCGCCGAGCGCTTCGTGCCCGACCCGTTCGGCCCGTCGCCCGCGGCGCGCCTGTACCGCACCGGCGACCGCGTGCGCTGGCGCGCCGACGGCACGCTCGAGTTCCTCGGCCGGCTCGACCAGCAGGTCAAGCTGCGCGGCCACCGCATCGAGCTCGGCGAGATCGAGCACGCGCTCGCCGCACAGCCGGGCGTCGCGGCCGCGGTCGCGGTCGTGCGCGAGGACGTGCCGGGGGACGCGCGGCTCGTGGCGTATGTCGTGCCGGGCGAGGCCGCGGCCGCGCCGCACGACGCCGCCGCGGCCGACGCCGTCGACCGCTGGCGCGAGGTGTGGGACGCGGCGTACGCGGGCTCGGAGGCGGAGCCGGGCTTCAACACCGCCGGCTGGGTCAGCAGCTACGACCAGCGCCCGATCGCCGCCGCCGAGATGCGCGAGTGGCTCGACCGGACCGCGGAGCGCATGCTCGCCGACCGGCCGCGGCGCGTGCTCGACGTCGGCTGCGGGACGGGGCTCTACCTGTTCCGCATGGCGCCCGCGTGCGAGCACTACGTCGGGGTCGACGGGTCGGCGGAGGCGCTGCGTGCGATCGAGCGCGACCCGGCGTACGCGGCGCTGTCGAACGTGTCGCTGCGCCAGATGCTCGCGCACGAGGTCGGCGACCGCTTCGCGCCCGGGTCGTTCGACCTCGTCGTCCTCAACTCGGTCGTGCAGTACTTCCCGAACGTCGCGTACCTGGTCGACGTGCTGGAGCAGGCCGCGCGGCTCGTCGCGCCGGGCGGGACGCTCTACGTCGGCGACGTCCGCGCGCCGTCACTGCTGGAGACGTTCCACACGTCGGTGGCGCTCGCGCACGCGCCGGACGACCTGCCCCTGGCCGAGCTGCGCGCCGCGGTGCGGCGCCGGACGGCCGCCGAGACGGAGCTGATCGTCGACCCGGGGCTCTTCGCGGCGCTGCGGTTGCACCTGCCTAACGTCACGGGCTGCCGCGTGCTGCCGAAGCGCGGGCGCGCGGCGAACGAGCTGACGAAGTACCGCTACGACGTCGCGCTCCGGGTCGGCGGCGCGGCGGAGGGCGGCGCCCTCGATGCGTGGCCGACGTACACGGTCGACACGCCCGCCGAGGCGCGCGCGCTGCTCGCGGGCGGTGCGCCGGCGTTGCGCGTGGCGGACGTCGCCGACGCGCGGCTCGTGAGCGACGTCCGCGCGCAGCAGCTGCTCCGCCTCGCGACCGGCGATACGCCCGACCCGGGCGAGGCGCTCCCGACGGGGGGCGTGCCGACGACCGCCGGGGCACTCCGCGATGCCGTCGCCGCAGCCGACGACGCGGGCGTCGACGTCGAAGCGCTGGCTGAACTCGACGCCGACTACGAGGCCGAGCTGCGCTGGCCGGCGTCGGGGCGCGTGGGGCGGGTGGACGTCCTCTTCCGGCACCGCCGGTCGGGGCCCGCGCGCATGCCCGACGCCCCGGCCGGCGACGCGCAGCCGCGGCCGTGGGGCGAGTTCGTGCGCCGCGCGGCGCCCGAGACGTTCGACGCGGACCAGGTGGACGCGTGGCGCGCCGCGTTGGGCGAGCGGCTGCCGGAGTACATGGTGCCGGCGACGTTCGTGCGGCTCGCGCGGCTGCCGCTCACGCCTAACGGCAAGACCGACCGGAAGGCGCTCCCCGCGCCGCCGGCGGGGACCGGGGCGCCCGGCGCCCGGTACGTCGCGCCGCGCACGCCGACGGAGGAGCGGCTCGCGGCGGTCTGGGAGGAGGTGTTGCAGCGCCGCCCGGTCGGCGTGCACGACAACTTCTTCGACCTGGGCGGGCACTCGCTCGTCGCGCTCCGGATGACGAACCGCGTGCACGAGGCGTTCGCCATGCGGCCTCCGCTTACGGCGGTCTTCGACCGGCCGACCGTCGCGCAGCTGGCCGAGCTGCTGGAGGCGGCGCCCGCCGCGGCCGCGCCCGAGCCGGCGATCACGCGCGTCGCGCGGACCGTTCGACGGCGCGTGCCCGACGCGCCGGCGCGCGGGAATCCGAACGGAGGGACCGCATGACGACCGTCGAGACCGCGCGGGAGGAGCCGGCGGGCGCCGACGAGGCGTTCGTGCTCCCGATGTCGTTCGCGCAGCAGCGCCTGTGGTTCCTCGACCAGCTCGAGCCCGGCTGCGCGACGTACAACCTGCCGTTCAACTTCCGGCTCGCGGGGCCGCTCGACGCGGACGCCTTACGCGACGCGCTCGCGTTCGTCGTCGAGCGGCACGAAGTGCTGCGCACCGTGTTCGACGCGAGCGGCCGGGAGCCGATGCAGGTCATCCTGCCGCCGGCCGGGGTCGAGCTGCCGGCGACCGACCTGCGCGCACTCGACGACGCCGACCGCGAGGCGGAGGTCGGCCGGCGCGTGCAACACGAGGCCGCGCGGCCGTTCGACCTGGCGAACGGGCCGGTGTGGCGCGCCGCGCTGCTCCGCACGGGCGCCGAGGAGCACGTCCTCGTCCTGACCATCCACCACGTCGCGGTCGACGGCTGGTCGTTCGGCGTGCTACAGCGCGAGATCGCCGCCGCGTACGGCGCGATCGCGGCGGGGCGGGACCCCGACCTGCCGCCGCTCGAAATTCAGTACGGCGACTTTGCGAGCTGGCAGCAAGCGCAGTTCGGCGACGGGGCGTTAGACGCGCAGCTCGCGTACTGGCGGCGGCAGCTCGCCGGCCCGCTCGCCGTGCTCGACCTGCCGACGGACCGGCCGCGGACGCCCGACCGGGATCGGACGGCGCGGACGGTCGCGGTGCACGTCCCCGCGGACGTCACGGCCGCGCTCCTCGCGCTCGCGCGGGAGGCGGAGGTCACGCCGTTCGTCCTGCTGCTCGCGGCGTACCAGGCCCTCTTGCATCGCTACACGGGGCAGGACGACGTGATCGTCGGGTCGCCGGTCGCGGGGCGCACGCGGCGCGAGACGGAGGCGCTCGTCGGACTGTTCGTGAACACGCTCGCGGTGCGCGCCGACCTGTCGGGCGCGCCGAGCTTCCGGACGCTGCTCGCGCGGGTGCGCGAGAGTGCGCACGGCGCGCTCGCGCACGAGGACGTGCCGTTCGAGCGGGTGGTGAACGCGGTGCAGCCCGAGCGCCACCTCGCGCACAACCCGATTTTCCAGACGCTCTTCTCCTTCCAGGACTTCGCGCCGCCGGTGTCGCCGACCGCGGGCGGGGTGACGTTCACGCGCGTCGGCGGTGCCCGCACGACGGCCAAGTTCGACCTGCAGCTCATCATGGGGCGGCGCGGGGATGAGCTGCATGGCACGCTGGAGTACGACGCGAGCCTGTTCGACGACGCGACGGCGCGGCGGCTCGCGCGCCACTTCGGCGCGCTGCTGCGCGGGGCAGCCGCGGCGCCGGACCGGCGCGTGGGCGAGCTGCCGCTGCTCGACGACGCCGAGCGGCGCCAACTCGGGTCGTGGAGCGCCGGCCCGCGTGCGGAGTACGCGGGCGGGGCGACGCTCGTCGAGCGGCTCGCCGCGCAGGCCGCGCGCACGCCGAACGCTCCCGCCGTGTCGGACGCGCGCCGCATGCTGACCTACGCCGAACTCGACGCCGCCGCGGCAGCGCTCGCGCGGCGGCTGCGGCGCTCGGGCGTGGGCCCGGGTGCCCGCGTCGGCGTGTGCGCGGAGCGGTCGGTCGAGCTCGTCGTCGCGCTCGTCGCCGTGTTGAAGGCGGGCGGCGCGTACGTGCCGCTCGACCCCGAGTACCCGCGCGAGCGGCTCGCCTTCATGGTCGACGACGCGAACGCGGCGTTCGTGCTCGCGACGCGGGCCGCTGCTGCGGCGCTGCCGCCGGACGGGGCGCCAGTCGTGGAGCTCGACGGTGTAGCGGAGCCGGGGGCCGACTCGTCTTCCGACGACGAACCGCTGCCGCTCCCGGCGCCCGACGACCCCGCCTACGTGATCTACACGTCGGGTTCGACCGGCCGTCCCAAGGGGGCGCTCAACGCGCACCGCGGCATCGTGAACCGGCTGGCGTGGATGCAGGAGGAGTACCGCCTAACGCCTGCCGACGTGGTGCTGCAGAAGACGCCGGCGGGGTTCGACGTGTCAGTGTGGGAGTTCTTTTGGCCGCTGCTGGCCGGCGCGCACCTGGTGCTCGCCCGCCCGGGGGAGCACCGCGACCCGCACGCGCTGGCGGCGGCGATCGCGGCGCACGGCGTCACGGTATGCCACTTCGTGCCGTCGATGCTGCGCGCGTTTCTCGCCGACCCGGCGGCCGCGCGCTGCACGACGCTGCGCGACGTCGTCGCGAGCGGCGAGGCGCTCCCGCCCGACCTCGTCGCCGCGTTCTACCGCACGCTCCCGGGCGCGCTGCTGCACAACCTGTACGGGCCCACGGAGTGCGCGGTCGACGTGAGCGCCTGGCCGTGCCCGCCGAGCCCCGAGCCGCCCGCGATCGTGCCGATCGGGCGGCCGGTGGCGAACACGCGCCTGTACGTCCTCGACGCGGGCGGCCAGCTCGCGCCGGTCGGGCTGCCCGGCGAGCTCCACATCGCGGGCGTGCAGGTCGGACTCGGCTACCACGCGCGCCCGGAGCTCACGGCCGAGCGCTTCGTGCGGGACCCGTTCGCCGGGGAAGGCGCGAAGATGTACCGCACCGGCGACCGGGCGCGCTGGCGCGATGACGGCGCGCTCGAGTACCTCGGGCGGCTCGACGACCAGGTGAAGCTGCGCGGCGTGCGCATCGAACTCGGCGAGGTGGAAGCGGCGCTCGTCGCCCACACCGACGTCGCCGCCGCGGCTGCGGCCGTGCGCGGCGAGGCCGGGGCGGACCAGCAGCTCGTGGGCTACTACGTCGTGCGCGAGGGTCGCACGCTCGACGCCGCGGCGCTGCGGGCCCACCTCCGCGAGCGCCTGCCCGACGCGATGGTCCCCGGCGCACTCGTCGCACTCGCCGAGCTGCCGATCGGTCCTACGGGCAAGCTCGCGCGCGCCGCGCTCCCCGCGCCGGCGGCCGCGGTGGCCGAGTCGGGGCGGGCGTACGTGCCCACCGTCGGGAACGTCGAACACGATATCGTCTCGGTTTGGGAAGAACTGCTCGGCGCGAGTCCGATCGGGCGGCACGACGACTTCTTCGAGCTGGGCGGGCACTCGCTCCTCGCGGTCCGCATGCTGGCCGACGTCGCTGAGCGCACGGGGCGCCGCCTGCCGCTCGCCGCGCTGTTCGACGGGGCAACGGTGCACCAGCTCGGCCGGCGGATCGAGGCCGCGGTGCGCGACGAGGACGAGCCGCCCGTCGTCGTGCTGCAGGGCGACGGGACGGGGACGCCGTTCGCGCTCGTGCACGGAGACTTCCTCGCCGGTGGCTGGTACACGCGCCGGCTGGCGCCGCTGCTCGGCGCCGACACGCCCCTGCTCGTCCTGCCGACGCCGCGCACGGACGACGAGGTCGACGGGCGGTCGGTGGAGGCGCTCGCGGCGGAGCACGTCGCCACGCTGCGCGCCGTCCAGCCGCACGGCCCGTACCGGATCGGTGGGTTCTGCGCGGCCGGGCTGATCGCGTTCGAGATCGCGCGCCAGCTACGGGCGAGCGGCGAGGCGGTCGAGCGGCTCGTGCTGATCGACACCGAGGCCGGCAACGCGCGTTTCCGCTGGCTCGAGCCGCTCATCCGGCTGGCGTCGCGGGCGGATGACGCGCGCGAGCGGCAGAACCGGCGCGCGACGGTGCTGCGCCACCTGCGGTACTACTCGATGCGGCTGCGCGCCGTGCGCCGGGACAGCGCGCGCGAGCGGTGGCGGTGGCTAACGACGAACATCGAGCGGCGGCTGTCCCGGCGCGCCGCGGCGACCGAAGTGCTCGCGGGCCTCACGACCAACGCCCTGCTCGCCGCGCAGCCGAGCGTGGACACGCTCTCGCCCATCGTTCGCCTCACGTCGGCGTACCTCCCGCGGACGTACCCCGGCACGGTGGACCTCGTCGTGGCGAGCGACCTCGCGGGCGTGGTCCGGCACGAGCCGCGCGTCGCGACCGGGGGCGGCGTGCGCGAGCTGCGCCGCGGCGGGCGCCGCGGGTGGGAGCGCGTCGCGCGCGCGGTGCGCGTCCACATCGTGCGCGGGAGCCACACGGGGCTCGTCACGGACGAGCTGCCCGCGCTCGCGGAGCGGCTGGCGGCGATCCTCGGACCGGACGGTGACGACGGTCGCGCATGAGGCGCCCGCCGCCGGCGCCTGGCGGCCGTGGGACGTCCGGGCCGCCGGCGCGCCAGCGTTAGGCGTGGCGGACGTGCACGTGTGGCGCGTGCGGCTGGACGTCGCGGACGCGGCGCCCCGCCTCGTGCGCGAGTGTGCCGACGTGCTCTCGGCCGCCGAGCGGGCGCGGGCCGGCCGGTTCCACGCCGCGGCGCACCGCGACCGCTTCGTCGTCGCGCACGGCGTGCTGCGACGCGTGCTCGGCGCGTACGCGGGGCGCGAGCCGCAGGCGCTCGAGTTCACGACGGGCCTCGCGGGCAAACCTGCGCTGGCGGACGCGCGCGCGGGCGACGGCGGGACGATCGAGTTCAACCTTTCACACTCGGCCGACCTCGCGGTCGTGGCGGTGGCGCGCGGGCGGGCGGTCGGGGTCGACGTGGAGCGCGAGGACGCCGCGATCGAGCACGAGTCGCTCTCCGAGCACTTCTTCTCGCCCGGCGAGTGCGCCGAGCTCCGGGCGGTGGGGGAGGCGGGGCGCGTGGCGGGTTTCTTCGCCGCGTGGTCGCGCAAGGAGGCGTACCTGAAAGCCACGGGCGAGGGGATTACGAACGGATTGCACCATTTCGACGTGTCGCTCGCGCCCGGCGCGCCCGCGCGGCTGCTCGAGGACCGGTCGGACGGCTCGGCGTGCGATCGCTGGGTGATGGCCGCGCTCGACCCGGCGCCGGGCTACGCCGGCGCGCTCGTCGTCGAGGCCCCGCTCGACGCCGTACGGCTGCTGGACGCGGGGCCGTGCCCCGCGCCACGTTAACGGCGCCGTACGCTGCCCCGTCCCAGATCCGTCGTTCCGTGATCCTGCGCGCCTCGTTCACACGCCCACTTCTCTGGCTGAGCTC
Source organism: Gemmatimonadetes bacterium T265 (assembly GCA_019973575.1). NCBI lineage: Bacteria > Pseudomonadati > Gemmatimonadota > Gemmatimonadetes bacterium T265. The sequence continues at coordinate 561,367 of BPUI01000003.1, read as the reverse complement.
CCTAGCGACGGCGTGCGGCTCGTCGGGTGCCGACGCGCCGCACGGGTCGGGCGGCGGTCCCGTGCCGCCCGGGGGCGGGTTCGTCAGCCGCAGCGTCAAGGACACGAGCGGGCTGTCGATCCCGATCCAGGTCTTCATCCCGGGGAACTACGACCGGTCGCGTCGGTGGCCGGTGATCGTCGCGCTGGCCGGCCAGGGCGAGCGCGGGAACGACGGCCTCAAGCAGACGAACGTCGGTATGGGGCTGGTCGTGCGGGCGGAGCAGGCGAGCTTCCCCGCCGTGGTCGTGTTCCCTCAGGTGCCGGCCGACGAAGCGGGGCGTCAGGCGTTCGACCGGGTCATCATCCAGGCGATCTCTGGGGTCGTGCGCGACTACAACGGCGACCCGGATCGGGTCTACCTCACGGGCCTCTCGTTCGGGGCGACCGAGGGGTTTGTGCTCGCGTACGCGAACCCGACGACGTTCGCGGCCTACGCGACGATCGCGCCCGGGATCCCGGCGATCGTCGTGACCGGCGACCGGAGCACCCCGAACTCGACCGTGTTGTCGATCGCCGCGGACCGGCTGCGGTCGCTCCCGCTCTGGGTCTTCCAGGGCGAGAACGACCCGAACGTGCCCGTCGCGTACGTGCGCTCGCTCGTGGCGGCGTTCCGGGCGGTCGACCCGACGGTGCAGTACACCGAGTACGCGGGCGCGGGGCACAACGTCTGGGACGCGGCGTACGCGACGCCGGCGCTCTACACCTGGCTATTCGCGCAGCACCGTTAGGCGCCGCGCGGGGCCGCGCCGCGGGCTACGGCCGCCGCGGCGCCGCCCCCGCCAGCCGCCCGATTGCGCCTAACGTCGTCTGGGCGGCGTTGAGGCCGAGGCGGAAGTCCTTGTCGGTGTAGGTGGCGTAGACGTCGGTCGGCTGGTGCCACTGCGGGTCCCACCCGGCCCCGATCTGCGCGCCGCGCTCGTTCTCGCGAAGGCTGATCGCGGGGACGAGGTCCTGGAAGGGCGCGGAGTCGGTGTTGGTCATGTGCTGGCCGACGGTCGCCGGGTAGTCGGTCGCGTACGCCTCGTTGGCGTCGGCGAAGGCCCAGGCGAGATCGCGCGCGCCCGCGGCCATCTTCGCGCGGCTCTGGAATTCGACGTTGACGTCGGCCTCGGCGCGCTGCTCGCGGCTCATCGTGCCGTCCGGGCGCGGCATGCCGTGGTCGAACATCATCATGTCGTGCTGCACCATGCCGAGCCAGCGCGGCTCCGGGTAGCGGCCCGAGCCCGCCGGCGACTCCTGCCCCTGCAGCGCCTGGCGTTGGGCGACGTAGGCGCGCGCGCCGTCGAGTCCGGTCTCCTCGTTGTTCCAGAGCACGAAGCGGATCGAGCGGTCGGTCTGGACGTCGGGCGCGCTGAAGACGCGCGCGAGCTCCATGACGAGCGCGGTCCCCGAGCCGTCGTCGTTCGCGGCCTCGCCCCAGCCGATGCCGTCCATGTGCGCGCCGACGATATACATCTCGCCTGGGTGCGTCGCGCCGACCTTGGTGCAGTAGACCTCCTGCCGCTGCCCCGGCGCGCTCGGCTGCGCGTTGAGGGCGCGGAGCCGCGCGTCGGGCTGGGCGAGCGAGTCGGTGTTGACGCCGATCGGCAGCTGCGTGCCGCGGAGGCGCGCCCCGCCCGGCGCGGAGGTCGCGATGCGCGCCCGGTAGTAGTCCGGCGCGCCGGGTCGGGGCGCCGGCGGCTGGTAGTCGTACGTGATCCGCTCGGTGTTGGTGCAGCCGTAGCTCTTGAGCTGGGCCTCGATCCAGTCGACCGCGGCGCGGTTGCGGTCGGTGCCCTGGCGTCGGTCGCCGAACTGCGTGAGGCCTTTGACGGTGGCCTTGTATCGTTCCAGGTCGAGACGTACGACGAGTGTGCGTACCGGGTCGGGGGCGGGCGTCGCGGCGGCAGATGCGGCCCCCGCGGGGGCGGGGGTCTGCGCGCCTAACCGGGCGCCGGCGGGCGCGAGGAGCGCGAGCAGGAGGGCGCCGGCCGGATGGCGGGCGGGGCGAAGAAGTCGACGCATCGCGGGGGCTTCGGTGTGGGGACGGAATACTACTGGCATCCCACTACACTTCGCACGCCGTCGCCCCAAGAACGCCGCACGCGTCGCCAGTCCTCGAGGTCGCCGCCCCGATGCTCCGCCGAACGCTCCCGCTTTTCGCGCTGCTCGTCGCCGCCGCGCCCGCGCCGGCTGCGGCGCAACCCGCGCCGCCGAAGACGATCCTCTTCGTCGGGAACAGCTTTACCTACGGGGACGCGGCGGGCGGGCCCGAACTCGTGCGGCCGTTCGGCGCGGGCACGGTCACGGACCTCAACGGCACCGGCGTCGGCGGCGTGCCGGCGCTGTTCAAGCGGTTCACCACGGAGGCCGGCCTGAACTATGTGGTGAGCGTCGAGACCGCACCCGGAGTCGGGCTGGACTACCACTACGAGCACAAGCTCGCGCTCCTGAACCGCCCGTGGGACGTCGTCGTCCTGCAGAGCTACAGCACGCTGGACGCCGCGAAGCCGGGCGACCCCGCGACGCTCGTCGCCTACGCCGCGCGGCTGGCCGACACGCTGTCGGCGCGGAACGCCGCCGTGGTGATCCACCTCGTCGCCACCTGGTCGCGGGCCGACCAGACGTACCTGCCGCGCGGGCACTGGTTCGGGCGGCCGATCGACGCGATGGAGCAGGAGGTCGCGGCGGGATACGAGGCCGCGGGGGCCCGGTCGCCGCGGATCCGGGACGTCATCCCGGTCGGCGCCGCCTGGGACCGCGCGATCCGGACCGGGTTCGCCGACGCCAACCCGTATGACGGAATCGACGGCGGCAAGGTCGACCTGTGGGCGCCCGACGGCTACCACGCGAGCGTCTACGGGTACTACCTCGAGGCGCTGGTGGAATTCGGCGCGGTCACGGGCGTCGACCCGAGCACGTTAGGCGAGCGCGAGGCGGCGGCCCCGGCGCTCGGGATCACGCCGGCGCAGGCCGCCGCGCTGCAGGCGGTCGCGCACGACCAACTCGCCACGCGGCCCGCGCGGTAGCGAGGCGACACCCCACACCTTCCGCCCCGACCCGCTCATGCCGGAACCCGACGCCGTCCCGCCGCCCCCGCGGCCGCCGCGGTGGCGGCCCGACCGCGACCTGGTCCTCTCGCTCGCTGCCGTGGTCGTCTCGGCGTGCGCGCTCGGCGTCTCGCTCGTGCAGACGATGGTCGTGCGCGCCCAGCAGTACGCCGCCGTGTGGCCGCGCCTAACGATTGTCCTCGAGGTCGACTTCAGACCCGACTCACTCAGCCTCAGCGTCCGCAACGCGGGGGTCGGGCCCGCCCAGGTCGCCTGGGCGCAGGTCACCCTCGACGGCGCCCCCGTCGACGACTGGCCGGCGCTGGTCGCGCGCGCGGCACCGGCCGGGGCGGGGCGCGTGCACACGTTCTTGTCGTACAACAGCCTGACCGGTGGCGTGCTGGTCCCCGGAGAGCGGGAGGTCGCGCTCCGACTCGCGGGCGACCCGGTGCGGCGGTTCTACGGCGCGTCGACGCGCGTCGGGCTGCGTGTGTGCTACTGGTCCGTGTGCGACCGCTGCTGGCGGCTCGAAAGCCCGAGCGTCGGCGCGCACGTCCCGCGGGAGCGGGTGACCCCGGTACCCGCGTGCCCGCGGCCGGCGACGCCCGTCGTGTGACCGCGGGCGGTTCGCGCGCGAGCGCCTAACGTGACGCCGGCCCGCCGGCCGTGTGTTACGGGATCGGCACCGCGTGCGTGGCGGCCGCCGTCCGGCCGTTCGCGTCGGTGACGGTCAGGGTGACGTTGTAGGTGCCGGTCGCCGCCCACGTGTTCTTGACCGTCGGCACCGTGTGCGTCTCCGCCCGCCCGTTGCCCCAGTTCCACGCGTACGACGTGATCGCGACGCCGCTGGTACTGCCGCTCGCGTCGAAGGCGCACTGGTGCGGGTTAAGGCCGGCGCAGTTCCAGGTGAACCGGGCGACCGGCGTCGCCGCCCCCGTCGCCGTGACGCCCGCGAGCTGGGTGACGTTGGCGAGGCGGTTGGGCGTCCCGCTCGGCACCGACCGCACCGCGCCAGATACAGCCCCGCCGACGAGCGCGGCCTTGACCTGCGCGGGCGTCGCCGTAGGGTGGGCGGAGAGGTAGACGGCGGCGAGCCCGGCGGCGATCGGCGCCGACGCCGAGGTGCCGGTGAAGCCGAAGTTCTGCGACGACGTCCCGGCGTCGACGCCGACGTTCACGGCGGGCGCGAGCAGGGCGAGGCAGGAGCCGCTGTTCGACGACGACCAGAACGTGTCGCTCGCGTCGGTGCCGCCGACGGCGACGACCGTCGGGACGCGCGACGGCCAGAGCACGCACGCGTTGCCGCCGCCGTTCCCGGCCGAGACGGTGAGCGTGACGCCGGCGGCGACGAGGCGGGCGACGGCGCTGTCGAGCGTGGCCGACCCCGACCCGTTCGCGCTGATGTTCGCGACCATCGGGCGACTCGGGTTCTTCTGCTTCTGCGACGCGACCCAGTTGATGCCGTCGACCATGTCCGACCCGGGCGAGTGGAAGCTGCAGTCGAACACGCGCACGGCGTAGAGCGTCGCGCGCTTGGCGACGCCGTACGTGGTGGAGCCGGCGAGCGATGCCGTCGAGGTGCCGTGGCCGACACAGTCGCCCGCGTTCCCGCCCGGCGTGACGAAGTCGTAGCCGACGAGCGCGCGGCCCCCGAAGTCCGGGTGCGTGATGTTGATGCCGGTGTCGAGCATGTAAATCGAGACGCCGCTGCCGTCGCCCCCGTACGTGTACGAGCCGTTGAGCGGCAGCGCCGACTGGTCGAGCCGGTCGAGGTCCCACGGCGCGTTCGTCTGCGTGCCCGAGAGCCAGAGGACGGGGTCGGGCTCGACGACGGCGACGGCGGGGTCGTCGCGCAGCGTGGCCGCCGCGGCCGCGCTGAGGCGCACGGTGATCGCGTCCACGACCCCGTCGTGCGTCCGCACGACCTGTCCGCCCGCGGCCGCGACGCGCGTACGTACACGCACACCCGCGTCGTCGACGCCGCGCGAGAGGTGGAGCGACGTGGTCCCGGCCGGGCCCGCAGTGCCGCGGAACATGACGAGGTACTGCCCCGCGACGACGGAATCGCCTCCGGCGCGCGCCGCCGCACCGGCCGCGGGCGCCGTGACGTCGTCGTGCCGGTCCGTGCACCCGCCGCTGAACACCGCCGCGGCGACGAATGCGCCTGCGGCAAGCCCCTGCTGTCCCCGCCCCATCATCCCCTCCCATGACGTGTTGCAACACGGCCGATCCGCCGCCTGCGCGCAGATGAACACGCGCAGCGTGTGAGGAGTTCGAACGGGAATTCAAATGTTTGTGATCCCCGCCACACGCCCCCTGGGCAATCGAGAACAGGAGTACAAATTGTGACACAGATCGGCCGTTCCGGCGTGGCGACGGCCAGTCGCACGCCCCTCACACGCGTGCCGCGCGGTTACTGGACGGCTGCGGCCGGTCACTCCGGGAACGTCGCCGCGATCTGCTGGTCGAGCGCGTCGACCTCACCGCGCGCCGCGGTCAGCTCCGCCAGTGCGCGCGCGAGCCTGTCGCGTTCCAGCTCCAGAAAGCGTTCGTACGGCTGCAGGACGTCGACGAGCTGCCGCTCGTAGCGGGCGAGCTGCTCCTGGAACTTGGCAGCGAGGAGCGCGGAGAGGTCCGTGCTCAGCCCGGCGATCTTGGTCTCCAGGTCGCGGACCAGCTGACGCCGCCGGGCCGGGATGATGAGCCACCCCGCCGCGGCGAACAGCGTCGCGGTGAGCACGCCGGTCACGTCGAGCGCCGCGGTCGTGAACACGGCGAGGAAGATCGCGCCGAGCCCGACGGCAAGCACGTTCACGCCGAACGCCGTCCCCACCGCCTCGCGCATCGACTCGACGACCTCGCGCGCCTCGGCCTCCGCGTTGAACGCGTCGAGGCGGCGCTCAACCGGCTGGCGGAGCCGCGCGAACAATTCTTCGCGATTGTACTGGAATTCGCTGTCGCCGTGCGCGCCGAGGGCGCCCGAGGCGCGCAGACGCGCGGTGTGGGCGTCGAGCTCCGCGAACACCGCCGTCCAGAGCTTGAGGTTGCGCGCCACCGTCCAGTCGACCATGCGGTGCACGACGTCCTCGATCTGGCGCGGTGCGTCGGCGACGACCTCGCCGCGGAAGCGGTTCTCGACCGCGTCCTTGTTGCGGAGCAGCTTGTAGTTGCTGACGCGGATGTTGCGCTCGAGCCAGGTGCGCCCGCGCCGCTCCACGGCGGCCAGCACCTCGCGCAGCTCCAGCAGGTAGCGCTCGGAGTCGGTGCGCATCTCGGCCGAATAGGCGGCGAGCTGGCCGCGCACGCCGCCGAGCACGCGCGCGTCGTCGCCGACGACGTCGCGACGGCCGGCCAGCGCGGTCGTGTTGCGCTCCAGCACGTGCCGCAGCGCGCCGAGCGGCGAGAGGAGCTTGAGACGCACGCGCTCGCCCTCGCGCAGCGTGTCGAGCAGGTAGCGTTCGAGCGTCGGAAACTCGTCGCGCGGGTCGGCGGGGGGCGTGGGCGTCGACGCGTCCCGCGCGGCGAGCTTCGTGCGCAGCGCCCGGAGCGCGCTGACGACGTAGGTGGTAGGCGCGGGCCCGCCGAGGCGGGCGACGATCTCGCGTGCGATGTACTCGCGCACGCGGTCGAGCTGCTCGTCGGAGTTACGGCGGTCGACGCCGTTGACGACGAAGATGACCTTCTTCCCCCACTCGCGGATGTGGGTGAGGAAGCCGAGTTCGCTCGCGGTGAGCGGCTGGAGGAGACTGGTCACGAAGAGCACGAGGTCCGCGCGCGGCACGAAGCCGCGGGTGATCTCCTCCTCCATGCGCTCGATCGAGTTCGTCCCCGGCGTGTCGACGATCTCGAGGTCGCGCAGGACGTCGAGCGGATAGCGGTAGACGAACGTGTGCTCGCCCGCGGCCTCGGGCGGGCCGGCCGCGCCGTGGCGGAGAATCGAGATCGCGCGTGTGGTGGGCAGGTCGCCCATCGCGAAGACCTCGTCGCCGAGGAGCGCGTTGATGAACGTGCTCTTGCCGGCGTTGTACTCGCCGGCGACGACGAGGAGGAGGAGTTCGTCCATCTCGGTGACGAGCTGGGCGAGGCGCTCGAGGTCGGCGCGCGGCCCCTCGGCGTGCGCGAGCGCGTCGCGCACCGCGAGCACGACGCGGCGTTCGCGGGCGACGAGGTCGGCCTGTTGCCGGGTGAGAACCTGGTCCACGGAGGCGGGGGTGGGAGGCGGCCTGGGCGTGCCGCCCCCGGGGCAACTCGCGTTCCCGGGGCGCGCGTGGTCATCTTGGGACGGTTCGCGTGAGCGCAGGCACGCAGGGTGCGACGATCTCCGGAGGCCGCCATCTACGCGCACGTGGTCGGGCACGAGCGTTACCGCTTCGCGGACCTGCGCACGCTTCTGGCACGCGCCTCGCCGCCGCGCAGCGGCGACCGGCTCGCGGGTCTCGGCGCGTCGAGCGAGGCGGAGCGCGTCGCGGCGCGGTTCGCGCTCGCGGACGTTCCGCTCGCGACGTTCCTCAACGACGCCGTCGTGCCGTACGAGACGGACGAGGTCACGCGCCTCATCGTCGACGGGCATGACGCCGCGGCGTTCGCGCCGGTGGCCCACCTCACGGTGGGCGGCTTTCGCGACTGGCTGCTCTCGCCGGCCGCGGACGAGGCCGCGCTCGCCGCGCTGGCACCGGGGCTCACGCCGGAGATGGTCGCGGCCGTCTCGAAGTTGATGCGGCTGCAGGACCTCGTGCTCGTCGCGCGGAAGTGCCGCGTCGTGACGCGCTTCCGCACGACGATCGGGCTCGCGGGGCGGCTCGCGACGCGGCTGCAGCCCAACCACCCGAGCGACGATCCGCGCGGCATCGCGGCGAGCGTGATCGACGGGCTGCTCTACGGCGCCGGCGACGCGGTGATCGGGATCAACCCCGCGACCGACGCGCCCGAGAACGCGGCCGCGCTGCTCGAGATGCTCGACGCGCTCAGGCAGCGGCTGGACGCGCCGGTGCAGTCGTGCGTGCTCGCGCACGCCACGACCACGACGGAGCTGGCCCGCCGCGGCGCGCCCGTCGACCTGCTCTTCCAGTCGGTGGCCGGCACCGAGGCCGCGAACCGCGCGTTCGGCGTCTCGCTCGCCGTGCTCGACGAGGCGCACGACGCGGTGCGCGCGCTCGGCCGGGCGCCGCCTAACGGGAACGCGACCTACTTCGAGACCGGCCAGGGGAGCGCGCTCAGCGCGGAGGCGCACCACGGGGTCGACCAGCAGACGTGCGAGGCGCGCGCCTACGCGGTCGCGCGGCGGTACGCGCCGCTCCTCGTCAACACCGTCGTCGGCTTCATCGGCCCGGAGTACCTGTACGACGGCAAGCAGATCCTCCGCGCCGGCCTCGAGGACCACTGCTGCGGTAAGCTGTTGGGCCTGCCGATGGGCTGCGACGTCTGCCACACGAGCCACGCCGAGGCGGACGAGGACGACATGGACGCGCTGCTCACGATGGCCGCCGCCGCGGGCTGCTCGTACGTGATGGGCGTGCCGGGGGCGGACGACGTCATGCTCCACTACCGGAGCACGAGCTTCCACGACGCGCTCTACCTGCGCGAGGCGCTCGGCCTGCGCCCCGCGCCGGAGTTCGAGGCGTGGCTGAACGCGGTCGGCATCTTCGACGGGCGGAACCGCCTCGCGGACGCGCGGCGCGGGGCGGCCGCGCTCGCGCGCGAGCACGCGCGGCTGCTCCCGTAGCGCCTAACGCTCTCATGCCCGAGCCGCCGCGCGACCCGTGGTCCGCGCTCGCCGGCCTCACGCCCGCGCGCGTCGCGCTCGGGCGCACGGGCGCGGCGCTGCCGACGGCGCGGCACCTGGAGCTGCAGCTTGCCCACGCGCGCGCCCGCGACGCCGTCTGGCACGTGCTCGACGCGATCGCGCTCGCCGACGCCCTGCGCGCCGACGGGCACGAGGTCGTCCGCGTCCGCTCGGCCGCGCGCGACCGGCGCGAGTACCTGGAGCGCCCGGACCTCGGCCGCCGGCTCGACCCGGCCGACGCGGCCGCGCTCGCGGCGCGCGCGGGCGACTGGGACCTCGCGTTCGTCGTCGGCGACGGCCTGGCGGCGCTGGCGGCCGAGCGGCACGCGCCGGCGCTCGTGCGCGCGGTGCGGGCGCGGCTGGCCGGTTACGTGCCTAACGCACCGGCGTCGGACGCCGCGTGGCGCGTCGCGCCGGTGGTCGTGGCCGAGCAGGCGCGGGTGGCGCTCGGCGACGCGATCGGGGCCGCGCTCGGGGCGCAGCTCGTCGCGGTGTTGCTCGGCGAGCGGCCGGGGATGAGCGCGCCGGACAGCTTGGGCGTCTACCTCACGTGGGACCCGCGTCCCGGGCGGACCGACGCGGAGCGCAACTGCGTGTCCAACGTGCGCCCCGAGGGGCTGCCGTACGCCGCGGCTGCGGCGACCGTCGCCTGGCTCGCGCGCGAGGCGCGCCGGCGACGGCAGACGGGGGTCGCGCTGCGGGCGCCGTCGGCGGCGCGGCTCACCGCGGGCGACTGACCGCCGCGCGGGGCGCCGTGTCCGAGTCCGGCAGGATCAACCCCGGTATCGGGGAGTCGCCCACCCCGGCCGGGGCCGGTCGCGGGCGCGGGGGCACCCGCTGGCCGAGGCCGAACGCCTCCGTCTGGTGCGTCGCGGCCGCGATCTGCTCCGCCGTGGCGTACAGGCGTTGGGCCTCCCGCGGCCGCCCCGTCCCGTCGAGCGCGTCGGCGAGCACGAGGCCGGTGATCGTGTACAGGTTCGGGATGCTCACGCTCGGCATGTCGACCCAGTCGCCGCGCGCGATGAGCGCGGGCGGCCCCTCGAACCTGTCCCAGAGCGCGACGCTGCGCGCGAGGTCCAGGTACCCGTCCCCCTGCACGACGACCGTGTCGCGGCCCGGCATCGGTGGCACCGATACGAGCTTGCGCGCGAGCCCCTGCGTCAGGAGGTACGACTGCAGGCCGAGCTGCCGGTCGTACGTCCCGGTCGAGCGGCTGATGTAGAGTGGCCGCTGCGGCCACGCGTCGCGAATCAGGTAGAGCACGAGCAGGTCGCCCTTGAGGAGCTGCGGCAGGGTCGGCGTGATCCGGAGCGTGTCCGCGCCGACGACCTTCTGAAAGGTCTGCGCGCCCTGCAGTGCGATCGCCGGCGGGATCGCGTCGACCTCGGCAAGCGTCAGCTTCACCGGCGGGCCGCTCGGCTTCGGCCAGGCACCGTTCCGGTAGATCGCAGGCCCCTGTGCCGCGTCGTACGGGTAGACGGGGCGACGCACCATCTGCCGCGCGTACCAGTCGGTGTTCAGCAGTTCCGTGCAGACGACGAGCACGTCGCGACGGACCCCTTCGACCTCCTGCGCGTACCAGAGCGGGAAGGTGTCGTTATCGCCCGCGGTCACCAGCACGCCGTAGGGCTCGACCGAGTTCAGCAGGTCGTGGGCGAAGGCGGCCGTGTCCCGCTGCCCGGCGCGTGAGGCCTGGCGCCAGTTGCCCGCGAGCGGGATCACCGCGAGCGCGAGCACCGGCAAGGCGCCCACCCACGACCGCCCGCGCGGTACCTCGACCGCGCCGCGGCCGAACGTGACGGGCTCGGTGCCCAGCCGCACGGCGAGCGTCCGCCAGAGGGCGACGAGGCCGAGCGCCGCCCAGACGCCCCACGTGCTGAAGCTCCAGATGAAGAAGTAGTCGCGGTCGCGGACTTCCCGCGGCACGTCGTTGCCTAACCCTGGGAGCTGCGAGGCCGTGTACTTGAAGTTCATGTAGTACACGAGCGCGAACGTGACGGTGAAGACGAGCGGGCCGAAGAACCAGAAGCTGTGCCGGTCTCGCGTCCAGTGTACCCAGCCGCCCGCGAGCCCGAGCGCGAGAAACGCGTAGGCGAGCGCCGTCTGCAGCCCGGGGTGCTCCTCGTGCGCGTCCCGCAACCACTGCCAGCGGAAATACGTCCACCACGCGTCCAACTGCGCCGTGAAGGGCGCCTGGCGGTCGGCGAGGTCGGGCTTGCCGTACTGCTCGCGGTTCACGTTCGCCAGGAACCGGTCGGCGGTCACCTTCGTGAAGGTGCACGCGACCGTGAGCCGCGTCGTGCACGCCGTCGGCTCCCCCTCGTTGAGCGCGGGGAACTGCGCCGCCCGGATCGGCTGGTAGAGGAACGGCGTCAGCCCGAGCGCGAAGCAGAGCGCCGCCCGGCTCAGCAGCCGCCAGTCGAGCAGCGTCGCCGGCCGCCGCAGCAGCACCCCGGCCGCCACCGCCGGCGCGACCAGGAAGCCGGCCGGGTGGTTCGCGTAGCCGAGCCCGATCAGGTACGCCGCCAGCAGCAGCAGCCGCGGCGCCTTGGGCCCCTCCGGGTCGTCGCACCAGCGCACGACCAGCCACGAGACCAGGGCGAAGAAGGCGAGCGAGACGGTGTAGACCTTCTCGTTCACCACGCTCTGGTTCCACACCGTGAACGCGGTCGCGCCCAGGAGGGCGGCCAGCGCGCCCCCGGCGAGCCGGAGCGCGCGGCGCGGCAGCCAGCTCACCAGCACGCGCTCGGCGACGAGGAACCAGACGCCGGCCGCCACCGCCGAGCAGAGCGCGGCGAGCACGTTGATGCGCATCGCCACCGTGGGGGCGACGGGCAGCAGGCTCATCACCCGGCCGACGAGGACGAAGAACGGGTTCCCCGGCGGGTGCGGGATGCCGAGCACGTACGCGGCCGCGATGTACTCGCTGGCGTCCCACATGCCCGTCGAGGGCGCGAGCGTGAGCACGTAGAGCAGGAACACGCCGAGCGCCGCCAGCCCCGCCGCCCCGTATGACGGCCGGTAGTCGAGGTCCGCCGCCGCCGCGGGCGCGGCACCGCCGGGGACGGTCGCGACGACGTGCGCCGGCGGCGCCGTCGCGGCGCTCACCGGGCGCGCCCCCGCATGCGGCCGCGCAGCACCGCGAGCGGGACGAGCACGCAGTACGCGAGGACGAGGAGCAGCGGCGCAACGGTGGTACTGTCGCGGGCGAGGGCCGCGTACCCCGCGACGAGGGTGGCCAGGGCGAGCGCGATGAGCACGGGATCGGGGCGGCGCGCGGCCGCGGGTCGGGGGAGGACGGCCCGCGGGCGGGCGCACTCCGTGCCCGGCGGGTCCTAACGGATTCGAACAGGTCTAACGAAGTCCGGTCGTGCCGGGCGCGCGGGGCGCGGCGTCGGTCAGGTCGAGTCGCCGACGCCGCCCGGCGCGCGGCGCGCGCCCGCGGGACGCGGCGGGGCGACGGCGGCCGCTGCGCCCGCGGGCCGGCCGTCGACGACGAAGGCGTAGCGTACCGCGTCGCGCGGGACGGCGACCGTGGCCGCCCACCCGCCGCCGCCCGGGCCGCCGCGCGCCGACGTTAGGCGTACGAGCGGCGTCGCCGTGCGGCTCCAGCCGTTGAAGTCGCCCGCCAGCGCGACCGTACGCGCGCCCGGGTCGCGGAACGCGAAGCGCACGACCCAGAGCGTGTCGAGCAGGGTGTCGCGGAGCGCGCGCCCGCTTTCGGCAACCCGGGCCACGACCGTGTCGCCGAGGACCGTCGCCGACCCGCCGCGGGCGGCGCGCGCGGCGGGATCCGCGTGGCGCGCCAGCGCCGTGAAGGCGCCGAGCACGGCGGCGAACGCGACGCCGCAGGCCGGGGCGAGCGTGCCGCGACGGCGGGCCCACCGGGGCGGGGCCACCCGCATCCCCTCCCGGTGCCGCGGCGCGCGGCGCACGAGCGCCATGACGTGGGCCTTCCCGCCCGCCGTGCGCGCCGCGTCGGCGTCGAGCGGGGCGCGGAGCGCGGCGACGGCCCACGCGGGCAGCATCGTCTCGTCGTCGTCGTCGTACGCGTCGTGGGCGTGGTCAGTCATCGGACACCTGGGAACGGGCCGGCGCGGAACGGGCCGGCGCGGCGGCCCCGGCGGAACCGGCCCCGGCGGGGCCGGCGCCGGAGAGCAGGGCCCGCAGCCGGTCGCAGGCGCGCCGCACGCGCATCTTGAGCGCGCCCACGGTCGCGCCCGTCGCGCGCGCCATCTCGTCGTACGTGAGGTCGTCGGCGTAGCGGAGCACGACCGCCTCGCGCTGGTCGGCGGGGAGCGCGCGCAGGACGTACGCGAGCTCGTCGCGGAGCGCCGCGCCGTCGGCGGGGTGCTCCGTTAGGCCGTCCTCCGTGCCCCAGTCGAGGTCCGCGGGCACGGGGCCGGGGCGGCGCGCCCGCGTCGTCCGGCACTGGTTGACGAGGATGCGGGTGAGCCACGCGGCGAACCGGTCCTCCTCGCGGTATCGGCCGAGGTGGCGGTAGGCGCGCAGCAGCGCCTCCTGCACGGCGTCCTCCGCGTCCGCGCGGTCGCCCAGCAGGTGCACGGCGAGCCGCAGGCACCGGTCGTAGTGACGGTCGACGAGCACGCCAAACGCCTCGCCGTCGCCGGCGAGCACGCGTCGCACGATCGTCGCGTCGTCACTCATACCCCCGCCATCCATACCCTAACTAACCCGGCACCCGCGCGGATCGTAACACGGCGCGCGGACGCGCCGACGCGCCCCCCGGTCAGCGCGCCCCGCGCCGCCGCCAGAACGCGAACGCGGGGACCCCCGCGAGGAGCAGCAGCGCCCCCCGCGCCGCGTTCCCGGGGTTCGACGCCACCGCGCCGGCGACGACGTACAGCGCCGCGAGCACGAAGGCCGCCACGCTCCACGGGTAGAACGGCGCGCGGAACCCCCGGTCCGGCGCGCCGCCCAACGCGGCCAGATCCCGGCGCCGCAGCACGACGAGCGCGGCCGCCGCGAGCCCGAAGAAGATCCAGTCGGCGAACGTCACGTAGTCGAGCAGCTGCCCGTACGTCCCGACGAGCAGGAGCGCGCACGCCCACACGCCCTGTCCGACGATCGCCGCGACCGGCGTGCAGGTGCGCGGGTGCAGCCGCGCGAACGCGGCGAAGAAGAGCCCGTCGCGCGCCATCGCCTGGTACACGCGCGGCGAGACGAGGATGACGAGGTCGAGGAAGCCGAACGTCGATGCGGCGATGCCGGCCGCGACGACCGTGCGCCCGACCGGCCCGGCCACGCGCGCCATCGTGTCCGCCGCGGGTGCGTGGCTCGCGGCGAGGCCGGCGACGCCGAGCGCGCGCAGGTAGGCGACGTTGGCGAGCAGGTACACGACGACGACCACCGCGACGCCGAGCGCGAGCGCCCGCGGCAGCGTGCGTTCGGGTGTTTCGAGTTCTTCTGCGACGAAATTGGTCTGCTGCCAGCCGCCGAACGCGAAGAGGACCGGGACCAGCGCGGTCCCGACCGCGCGCACGAGGGCGAAGGTCCCGGCCGGGGCGACGGGCGGCGCGACGCCCGCGACCGGCGCGCCGGGGGGCGCCAGGAGCGCCGCCGCGAGCAGCGCGGCGAGGGCGGCGAGCTTGAGGACGGTGAAGACGTTCTGCAGCACCGCCCCGGGCGCGACGCCGCGCACGTTGACGACGGTGAGCAGCGCGACCGCGGCGAGGGCGATCGGGCGCTGGGCCGCAGGCGGCGCGCCGACGAGCGCGCCCGCGTAGCCGGCGAACGTCATCGCGACCGCGGCGATCGCCCCCGACGCGATCACGAGTAGCAGCGCCCACGCGTAGAGGAACGCCGGGAGCGGGCCGAAGGCGTCGCGCAGGTACGCGTAGCCGCCGCCGGCCTGCGGTCGGCGGCGCCCGAGTTCGGCAAAGATCGTCGCGCCGAGCAGCGCGACCACCGCCCCGAGCCCCCACACGCCGAGCGTGAGCCCGGCCGTGCCGACCCGTTGGGCGACGATCGCGGGGTTGAGGAAGATCCCCGACCCGATGATCCCGCCGACGACGAGCATCGTCGCGGAAAACAGGCCGAGGCGGCGCGCGTAGGTCGGCGGAGACGTCGTCACGCCGCGGATGATAGCGCCGCCGCCCATCGCGGCGCCCCGCGCCCAACGACTCGGCCTACGACCCGCCCTACAACACGCCGAGGAACTGCAGCAGCGCGTCGCGGTCGGCCGCGGGCATCGCGCGCACCTGCTCGCGCGCGGGGGTCGCCTGCCCACCGTGCCAGAGGATCGCCTCCAGGAGCGAGCGCGCCCGCCCGTCGTGCAGGAACGTCGCCTGCCCGCCGCTCACGAGCGCCGTGAGCCCGACGCCCCAGAGCGGCGCCGTCCGCCACTCGCGCCCGGTCGCCTGGTAGTCCGGCCGGTCGTCGGCGAGGTCCGGCCCCATGTCGTGCAGGAGCAGGTCGGTGTACGGGTGGATCGTCTGGTTCGACCGCTCGGGCGCGCCGGCCACCGTCCCCGTGCGCAGCGTCGCGACGTGGCACCCCGCGCACCCCGCGCTCCGGAACAGCTGCTCGCCGCGCGCGACCGCCGCGGCGTAGCCGGGCGCGGCCGCGCGCCGGGCTGGCACGCCTAACGTCTGGACGTACGCCGTGAGCCGCGCGACCTGCTCGGCCGAGAGGTCGGTCGCCCCGCCCGGCTGGGCGCACGCGCCCGCGGTCGCCGCGCCGGCCAGCTCGGCCACCGTGCACACCTTCTTCGGGAAGAGCGGCGACGTGAGGCCCATGTCCCCGTGCGCGGCGGAGGCGACCTGCTCCGCGATCGTCGCCGAATTCGACTTGAGCCCGAACTTGCCTAACGTTAGCGCGCCGGCGACGCCGTCCCACACCACGTTCACGTGGCCCGCGATGCCCGCGGCCGCGGCGTCGGGGCTCGCCGCGAGCGCGCGGATGTCCGCCTCGGGCACCGCGTCCAGGAGCCCGAGCCCGAAGTTAGGCGGCGCGACGCGGGCCGACACGAGGATGTCGGCCGGCAGGGGCACCGGCGCGCCGGCGGGCGCGGCGACCGTGTAGTGCGGCACCCGGAGCGTGTAGGCTGTACCGTCGGCGAAGCGCCCGACGCTGTCGGTGTACGTGACGCGCACCGTGCCGAAGGGGAGGAAGCCGACCGCCGCGCGCAGTGTGAGCTGCGTGCCCACGCCCGGCACCGGCGCGGGCGCGCCGTGGGCGTCGGCCCCCGGCACACTCACCCGCACGATCATCGCCCGCACCGCCTCGGCCAGCCCGGCGTCGCCGGCGGCCGGCGGGCGGCCCCGGCCGTCGCTCACGTGGCACCCGCCGCAGCTCGTGTTGTCGAAACGCGGCCCGAGCCCCGCGTTCACCGCGGCGGGCGCGGGGACGAACGCGGCGTCGAACAGCGCGTCGCCCGCCTGGAACGTCGCAAGCCGGTCGCCGCCGACCCCCGGCGCGGGCTGCGAGAAGGCGCGGCTCGTCGCGTCGCCCACCGTCGACGCGCCCCCCGAGCGCGGGTCGACGGCCGCCTCGGCCGCGCCACCCGGGTCGGTCACCGCGGCCGGGTGCAGGGTGTCGTCGGTGGGCCCGCACGCGGCGAGCGCGAGCCCGCCGAGCGCGAGCGCGGCAGCGGCGAGGGTCTGATTTCTTATCATAATGATTTTATTTCGAGCGCAGACCGCGCTCAGTCCGCGTCCGCGACGGCGCCGACGAGCGGCGCGACGCGCGTGACGAGCACGTCGCGCAGGCGGAGGACAGCGCGCTGCGCGGCGACCACCGCGTCGCGGCGCGCCGTGAGCGCGGTGCCGAAGCTCGGGCCCACCGCCGCGAGCGCCGCGAGCGCGCCCGCGAAGTCGGCGCGCACCTCGGCGTCGAGCCCTGGCTGTGTCGCGAGCACGAGCGCGCGTACCCCCGCTGCCGCCCCGGCCGGCAGCGCGTCGGGCGCGAGGGCGAGCGCGGTCTCGACGCCCACGCCGAGGTAGAGCGCCCGCGCGCTCGCAATGTCGTCCTCGAGGTCGGCGAGCGTGTTGTCGCTGAAGCGCGACTCCTGGTAGCGGACCGCGTCCGCGCCGGACGCGGAGAGCGGGCGCGCGATCTTGCTCGTCGCCACCTCGTCGCACGGGTCGGTGATGCCGCCGACGACCTCGCGCACCCCCGCGCCTAACGTCGCGTACACGCTCGTCCCCTGCCCCGCGCCGGCGAGCTGGCCCGCGTAGTCGCCCGCGCCGGGCGCCCACGCGTCGCGCAGCCCGGCCGCGGTCGCCGCCAGCGCGTGCCCCGCGAGCGCGACGTAGGCGAGCCGCCGCGGGCCGGCCCCCGCGGCGGCGAGCCCCGCGGCGACCGCGGCGGGCGCGCGCGCCGCGGCCACCACGTCGGCCGACCCCGACCCGTCGACCGGCGTGTCGAGCGCGCCGAAGATCACGGCCTCGATCCCGTGGAAGCCCGCGAGCGTCGGGTCGAGCAGCGCGACGTTGTCGGGCGTGACCGGGGTCGCCCCGGCGAGGAAGGCGCCGAGCCCGGCGAGGTCGAGCGGCCAGGTGTCGAGGCGGCCGTCGAAGCCGCCCGTGTGCGCCGGCCCGAAGCCGAACGCCTCGGTCAGCTCCCACGCCCGGCGCGCGTCGACCCACGCCGCCTGCGCGGCGGCCACCCGCGCGGCCGACGGCGCGGCGGCGAGCGAGTCGAGCACGACGGCGAGCCGCGCCGCGCGCACGACCACGCTGTCGAACGCGGGAACGATCACCCCGCCCGTCACCTGGGCGAGCAGCGGCCGCGCCGCCGGCGGCACCGGAGCCACCGGCGCGTCCACGCACCCCGCCGCGGCCGCGAGGCAGGCCACCGCGAGTGTCGTCACCGCGCGGGGCGCGGGCCGGCGCCTAACAAACCGTCGGCCGCTCACCGCGCCCGCCCCGGCGCGGTCGCGTAGGCGAGGCCGAGGTACACGCTCCGCCCCTGCCCCGGCAGGATCCCGGGGCCCGGGTACTCCGCCGTGCGCCGCGTGAAGTAGGCGACGTTCCCCGCGTTGTTCACCCCGAAGTTCACCGCCGCGCGCGGCCCCACGCGCCACGACCCCGACCAGTCGAGGAGCTGGTACGCCGGCACGAGCCCGACGCTCGCGTCGTAGCTCGCGACGGTGTTGTTCGCGTCGCCGAACTGGCGCGTCACGGTGCTGAGCTGCAACGTCGCGTTCACAGGCCCGCGACTCCACGTGAGCCCGAGGCGGTCGACGACGCGCGGCGCGTACTCGACCGCGTTGCCGGCGAACTCGCCCCCGACGTACGTCGCGCGCACGTACGCGAACGAGTCGTAGACGCCGAAGATGCCGGCGGCATCACCCACACGCAGCAGCCGGTTCAGCGGCCGGAGCTCGACGAAGCTCTCGACCCCGCAGTGCAGCGATTTCGCGACGTTTCGCCGCTCGGTGTAGATCGTGCCGTCGGCGTCGGCCGCGGTCACGAGGCCGATGCGGTCGCGGTAGACCATGCGGAACGCGCCGACGTCGAAGGTGACGACGTCGCGCCACGTGCCGCGGAGCCCCGCGTCCGCGCTCGTCGCCCGCGCGTCGCGCAAGTTGGGCGCGACGCGCACCGCGCTCCCGAAGGGCACGAGCGTGCTGTAGTCCACGGGGCGGTACGCGCCGGTCACGTTCGCGTACGCGTTGGTCGTCGCCGACGTGCGCCACTGCGCGCCGACCCCGGCGAGCGGCACCGCGCGCGACTTGGGGCCGAAGCTCACGGCCGAGTCGTCGCCCGCGGGGTTCGGCGCGTGCCCCGCGCCGGTCGAGCGCAGCCACTCGAGCCGGGCGCCCGGGGTGACCGTGAACCGATCGCCGAGGCGGAACGCGTTCTCCGCGAACAGCGCGGCGTTGGACGTCGCGAAGCGGTACTGCGAGGCGTAGGTCGTCCCCGGCGCGAGCGCGAGGTTGAAGCCGCCGCCCTGCGTGCCCGTACCCCCCTCGTCGCGGTCCATGACGCCGCGGTACGCGCGCACGCCGGCGGCGAGCGTGTGATAGCCGCCTAACAATCGGTACGTCGTCAGCAGGCGCGACTCGAGCGTGACGTTGCGGAACGCCTCGCGCTCGACCTCGCGCGGCACGGGGAGGCCGGTCGCGGGGTCGACCGCGTCGGGCGCGTCGGCGCCGCCGTCCTCGTTGCGCCACACGAGCGCGCGCGCGCTCGACATCCCGCTCACCGTCGTGACGAGGCGCGTGAACGTGCCGAGGCGCCAGTCGGCCGTGAGCGCCGCGACGTTCCACGGACTCGTGAGCCAGTTGCGCGCGCGCAGCGACTGCCACGGGTCCGCGTCGAACGCCTCGTTACCGAGCCCGCCGGGCATGTGGATGCGGTTGCGGAGCAGCGAGTAGTCGAGCGTGAGGCGGAGCGCCGGGGCGCCCGCGGGGCCCGCCGCGGCGTAGCCGAGCCGGCCGGCGGCGGAGAGCTGGCGGA
Source organism: Gemmatimonadetes bacterium T265 (assembly GCA_019973575.1). Lineage (NCBI taxonomy): Bacteria > Pseudomonadati > Gemmatimonadota > Gemmatimonadetes bacterium T265. The sequence goes on along the minus strand of BPUI01000003.1, from coordinate 542,091 downwards.
GGTCGCCGTGCGGGCGCGAGCCGTCCTGCGCGCGGCCCTGCGCGTAGGCGAAGTACGTCCACCGCCCCGCCCCGCCCGACACGTCGCCGTAGGTGGTCGACAGGCCGTAGCTCCCGACCGTCTGCCGCGCGGCGACCCGGGGCGGCGTGTTCGGCGCGCCCTCCCGCAGCACGTAGTTGATCACCCCGCCCACCTGCGGGCCGAACTGGAGCGAGCCCGCCCCGCGCACCACCTCGACGCGCGACACGGCCTCGAGCGGCGGCAGGTAGTACGTCTCGGGGTAGCCGAAGGCGTCGGCGGCGATGCCCACGCCGTCCTGGCGCACGTTCAGCTCGACCGACTGCACCGGGTCGAGTCCGCGCCAGCCGATCCCGTTCGCGGGGAAGCCCGCCCCCTCGGTCTCGGAGAAGTTGGCACCGGGGATGCGCCCCAGCACCTCGCGGCTGACGTTCTGCGCGCGGTTGGCCGTGAGCGAGTCGAGCAGCAGGACCTGCGTCTTCTTGCCCGTGAAGAGCACCGCGCCGCGCACGTCGGGGAGCGCGGCCACCGAGCCGACCGGGCGCGAGCCGGTGACCGTCACGGCCGTTAGGCGCGTGACGCCCCGCGCGGCGGAGTCGCGGCGGGCCGCGCCGCGTGCGCTGTCGGGACTCGTCGGCGCCGCCGGCCGCACCGGCTGCGCCGCAGCGAGCCCGCACACGCCGGCGGCGCCGCCCAGCGCGACAGCGCACCGAGCCCCGATCGCGAGGGGACGGGACGACGCGCGGCGGACGTGGGCGCCGGTGGATGGCGGGCAGCAAGGGGCGTGACGGGCGAGCACGGACGGGCAGACAGCATCGGGTAGACGGCAGCCGCGCGGCGGCGACCGGGCATCTCGGGACCAGGACGGCGCGCAACGTGGCAATCCCGAGCGCGATTGTCAAGATTCAGAACTGGCCCGCTCACCACCGCTCGCCCCGGTCGCGAGTCACCGCGTCGAACGTTCCAACCCCGAACCAAAGGGCACCGATGCAGCAGGTCCAGGGAGGCCAGTGCGGCCCGTGCGCCCACTTCGGCGCGAACCATCCCGGCGATCACCATCTGGCGAACATCCGCCGGGAGCACGCCGCGCCCGAGCCCCTCGTCGAGGACTGCGGACACCCGCGGCACGCGGGTCTGAACCTGCGCATCACCCCGATCAGCGGGTGCGCGGGGTACGAGCCCGCCATGGCAACGTGACCGTGACCGCCTAGCGCGCCGGACTGGGGGGCGATAAGCTCGCGTCGTCCCTCAGCCCGAGGTCCGTGATGCGTCGTCCGACGCCTAACATCTTGGCTCACGCGACGGAAGGCGGCAGCTGCGGCGTGCGTGCCGCCACCGCGCTCGCCGCGACATCGTTACTCGCGCTCCCGGCCGCGCAGGCCGGCGCCCAGGCCCCGCTCACGGCTCCTGCGGCCTCACCAGCCCCCGAGGCGCGCCCGTACGTCTTCCTCGTCACGCCGACCGCGCCGCGCCCCGGCGCGTGGCTCGCGACCGCGGAGGCCGGCTACGCGGCGCAAGCGTTCCAGCCGATCGGCGGCGAGGGGGTCGGCCCCGCCCTCTCGCTCCAGGGACAGGTGACGCGGGCCCTCGCCCTCTTCGTGCGCGCGGGGGCGGCCGCCGACGCGCGCACGACGCGGACGTCGCTCGAAGGCGAACTCCGGCTCACCGCCCACCCGTTCGCCGGCGCGGGAACGGGCACCTACGTCACCCTCGGCGCGGGCGCGCTGCGCGCCTACGACGCGACCACCGCACTGCGCGCGCGCGTCGGCGCCGGCCACGCGTTCGCACGCTCGCGCGTCGACGCGGACGTGGCGTTCGACCACGTGCTCGCCGCCGGCCGCGACCCGGTCGACGTCGTCACGACCCTCGGCTGGATGCGCGCCGTCGGCCCGCGCGCCCACCTCGGCGTCGAAGCCGTCGGGCAGGACCTCGAGGGCTTCTGGGACCGGGAAGAGGCCGAAGGCGGCGCCCGCGTCTTCCTCGGGCCGTCCGGTGGGGTCAGCGTCGGCGCGTGGCAGGTGAGCGTCTCCGGCGGGCCGACCCTGCGCGCGTCGACCAGCGGCCGCGTGAGCGACGCCCCGCGCCCGCTCTCGACGACCGCCGGGCGGTACGGGCTGGGGCTTCGCACCGCGATCAGCTACGGGTGGTGACCGCCGGCCCGGCGCGCCGGCCGTCCCGTTAGGCGCTATCGTTAGGCCACGCCCCGTGCCCTCCCGCCGCGACTTCCTCCAGCGATCGGCCGCCCACGCGGTCGCCGGCCTCACGATCGGCGTCGGCGACGGCCGCGCCGGCGCGCGGCGCTCCGACGCGCCGCCGCCAGAGTCGTTCGTGGACGTCCGCCGCCCGCCGGACCTCGTGGCCGTTCAGACGGCCGCCGGCGTCGACCCGCTCGCCCGCGTGGGAGACGGCACGGGCGACCTCGCGTCCGGCGGCTGGCAGCGCGGCGCCGCGCGCGACCACGTGCGCGTCGCCACCCAGCCCGTCGCCGGCGCGCTCCGCGTCGCGCTCGCCGCCCCGGGGACGCCGGTGCTGCGGCTGCGCCTCCGCTGGCGCGGGCCGCTCGACGCCGTCCGCCTCGTGCTCGGCGATGCCCTCGAGCGCGGCTACGGCGACCTGGAGTGGCGCGGCATGGTCCCCGACCGACCGATGCCGTGGTACGCGGCGACGTGGGACGGACGCCGGACGCACGCGTACGGCGTGCGCACGCGCCCCGCGGCCTTCTGTTTCTGGCAGGTCGACCCGCTCGGCGTCACGCTCTGGGCCGACGTGCGGAGCGGCGGCGCCGGCCTCACGCTCGGCGAACGCACGCTCGCCGTCTGCGACGTCGTCGCCCGCCCCGGGCAGGACGGCGAGTCGGCGTTCGCCGCGCTCCACGCCTTCTGCCGCGAGATGTCGCCCGCCCCGCGGCTCCCCGCGCGCCCGGTGTACGGCAGCAACGACTGGTACTGGGCCTACGGGCGGAACAGCGCCTCCAGCGTCGCCGCCGACGCCGAACGCGTCGTCGCCCTCGCGCCGCCGGGCGAGAACCGGCCGTTCGCGGTCATCGACGACGGCTGGCAGCCCGAGCGCGGCGAGGGCGCCGCCGGCAAGGGCGCGGCCGGCATGTGGGACCGCGGCAACGAGAAGTTCGGCGACATGGCCGCGGTGGCCGCGAGCGTCCGCCGCGCGGGCGCGCGCCCGGGCATCTGGTACCGCCCGCTCGTCGCCCCCGCCGACGCGCCGGCGTCGTGGCGGCTACCGCGCCAGGCGAGCGTGCTCGACCCGTCCGTCCCCGCCGTGCTCGAACGCGTGACCGCCGACGTCGCGCGGCTGCGCGGGTGGGGGTACGAGTTGATCAAGCACGACTTCACCACCTACGACGTGCTCGGGCGCTGGGGTTTCGCGATGGGCCCCGAGCTCACCGCCGGCGAGTGGACCTTCGCGGCGGGCCCCACGCGCACCACGGCCGAGGTGCTCGACGCGCTGTACGCCGCGATCCGCCGCGGGGCGGACGCGGCGCCCGACGACGTGCGTGCCGGCGGGGCACTCGTCCTCGGGTGCAACACGGTGAGCCACCTGTCGGCGGGGCACTTCGAGCTGAGCCGCGCGGGCGACGACACGAGCGGGCGCGAGTGGGCGCGCACCCGCAAGATGGGCGTCAACACGCTCGCCTTCCGCGGCACGCAGCACGGGGCCTTCTACGCGGTCGACGCCGACTGCGTCGGCGTGACGACCGCGATCCCCTGGGCGCACAACCGCCAGTGGCTCGACCTCGTGGCCCGGAGCGGGACCCCGCTCTTCGTCTCGCTCGCCCCCGACGCGTTAGGCGCGGAGCAGCGGCGCGACCTCCGGGCCGCGCTCGCGCTCGCCGCCCGCCCGCAGCCGCTCGGCGAGCCGCTCGACTGGCAGGCCACCACCATCCCCGCGCGCTGGCGCCTGCTCGGCGAAGAGCGGCGGTACACGTGGATGGACGACGAAGGCGCGCCGCTGAGCGTCTGAGCGCCGGCGCCCGTCGCCTACGCGCCGGGGGACCTGCCTCGCGATTACCGAGATTGGGCACGCTCGCGGGGGAGCGCCTCGCGCCCGCGCGGCGGCGCCTTCGGCTCGGTCCGGAAGAGGTCGTCCAACGCCCGCGCGATTTCCTCCTCCAGGACCGCCGGATTCTCCAGCACGAGCGCGGGCGCGTCGGCGACGGCCCCGCGCGGCCGCCCGAACCGCGCCAGCACCGCCCCGCGCGCCGCGTCGAGCACCTCGTACACGGTCGGCACGACGAGCAGCGTGAGGAGCGTGCTGGTGAGCGTGCCCCCGATCACCGCGATGCCTAACGACGCGCGGAACTGCGCCCCCTCCCCCGACCCCAGCGCGACGGGGAGCATGCCCGCGACGAGCGCGAACGTGGTCATCAGGATCGGCCGCAGCCGGATCGCGCCCGCCTCGACCAGCGCCGCGCGCAGCGGCAGCCCCCGGTCGTCGCGCGCCGACTTCGCGAAGTCGACGAGCAGGATCGCGTTCTTCGCGACGATGCCGCAGAGCAGCATCACGCCGATCAGGCTCATGAGGTTGACGGTCGCGCCCGTGACCGCGAGCGCGAGCAGCACGCCGACGAGCGACAGCGGGAGCGAGAGCATGATCGCGACCGGGTCGAGGAACGACCCGAACTGCAGCACGAGGACGAGGTACATGAGGACCACGGCCGTCCCGAGCGCGAGGAAGATCTCCCCGAACACCTCGTCCTGGTCCTTCGATTCACCGCCTAACGTGACGCGCACGCCCGACGGCAGCGCGAGCGCCCGGACCGCGCGCTCGACGTCCGCCGACACGTCGCCGCTCGGACGCCCCGCGGTGTTGGCCTCGACCGTGACGACGAGGCCGCGGTCGAGGTGGTCGATCACGGCCGGGCCCACGCTCCGCGTCACGCGCGCGACCTGGCCGAGCGGGACCGTCGCCGGGCCGTCCGGGCCCGCGACGGTCAGCGGGAGCGCGGCGACGTCGGCGGCGCTGGCGCGCGCGGCCGCCGTGAGGCGCACCTGGACGTCGCGCATCCGCCCGCCCGGGTCCTGCCAGCCGCCGGCCTTGATGCCGGCGAACGCCGGCCGGAGCGCCTGCGCGACCTCCCCCGCCGTGACGCCGAGCACGCCGGCGACGCCGCGGTCGAGCACGACGTTCAGCTCGGGCTTCTGCCCCTTGGTCGACAGGCCCACGTCGACCGCGCCCGGCACCGCGCGCACCGCGGCCGCCACCTGCTCGGCCGCCCGGGAGAGGGTCGCGAGGTCGGCGCCGCGGAGCTGCAGCTGCAGCTGCTTCTGCCCCCCATCGAGGTCGTTCGTGAACACCGAGAAGGTCGCGCCCGCGAGCCGCGCCGTCTCGCGCCGCAGCTCCGCGGCCACCGCCTCGGCGTCCTTCGCGCGCTCGCCCTTGGGTACAAGGCGGACATAAATCGCCCCCTCGTCGACACTCCCCCCCGCGCCGCCGCCGAGTGTCGTGTAGGTGTAGCGCACCTCGGGGTGCGCGCGGGCGATGCGCACCGCCTCTTCGGCCTTCGCACGCGTGTACTGGAGGTTGGAGCCCGGCGGCGTCTCGAGCACCATCGTGAACTCCGAGCGGTCGTCGGTCGGAAAGAAGCTGACGCCGACCGGACGCCACGCCGGGACCAACTGCGGCCCCGCGGCAAACACCGCGACGCCGAACGCCCCGACGCCGAGCCGGACGACGACGGGCGCGCGCGTGCGGGTGAGCGCGACGACGACGATCCCGATCCCGGCGAGCGCCGCGGCGAGCCCGGTCAGCCCCTTCGACGGGAGCACGAACGACGCGAGGAAGGTCCCGGCCGCGATGGCGACCGTCGCCGCGCGGTGGTCGAGCGCCCACGCGACCACGCCGCGGTAGCGCTCCGCCTGCGCGTCGAACCAGGCGTTGAAGCGGTCGAGCCCGCGCGTGACGAAGGATTTCTTGTCCTCGGGCACGTGCGGGTCGGCCCAGTACGCCGAGAGCATCGGGTCGAGCGAAAAGCTGACGAACAGCGAGACGAGCACGGAGCAGGCGATCGTCAGCGCGAACGGCTTGAACCACTGCCCGCCGATCCCCGGCATGAAGCCGATCGGCACGAACACGGCCAGGATCGAGAACGTCGTCGCCGTGACCGCGAGCCCGATCTCGTCGGTGCCCTCGCGCGCGGCCGTCGCGTGGTCCTGCCCCATCTCGACGTGGCGCACGATGTTCTCGCGCACGACGATCGCGTCGTCGATGAGGAGCCCGATCGCGAGCGAGAGGCCGAGCAGCGACATCGTCTCGAGCTTGAAGCCGAGGGCCCAGACGGCGATGAACGCGGCCAGCACGCTCACCGGCAGCGCAAGCCCGGTGATCACGGTCGAGCGCCACGAGTTGAGGAAGAGGAAGACGACGAGCACGGTCAGCACTGCGCCCTCGACCAGCGCCTCCTCGACGTTCGCGACGGCGGCGTCGACTCGGGTGCCCGCGTCGCGGACGAGCTCGAGCTTCGTCCCCGGCGGCAGCCCGCGCCGGATCTGCGCCACGCGCGCACGGATCCGCTCGCTGACCTCCGTCGTGCTCGCGCCCTGCGCCTTCTTGATGTCGATGCCGACGGCGTCGCGCCCGTCGTAGAGCGCGAGCGAGCGCGGCTCCTCGGTGCCGTCGCCCACGTCCGCGACCTGGCCGAGCCGCACGAGCGTGCCGCCGCGCTGCGCGACGACGAGGTCGGCGAACTCGCGCGGGTCGGCGAAGCGCCCTTGCAGGCGGATGCTGCGCTCGTCGAGCGCGCCCTCGACACGCCCGACCGGCGCGGCGAGGTTCTGCGTCTGGAGCGCCTGGACGACGTCGCCGACGCCGACACCATTCGCCTTGAGCGCGTCGGGCTTGAGGAGCACCGAGATCTCGCGCACGCTCTTGCCGAACACCTCCACCTCGGCCACGCCGGGGATCTCGCGCAGCTCGCGGGTGATCCCCGGGTCCGTCAGCGCGGTGAGCTCGGCGCGCGACTGCGACGTGCTCGCCAGGGCGAGCGAGGCGACCGGGCGGTCCGTGTCGGAGACCTTCGAGATGACCGGCTCCTTCATCTCCGCCGGCAGGTCGGAGCGGATGCCCGAGATCGCGTCGCGGATCTCCTGCGTGGCCGTGTTCAGGTCCGTGCCGAACCGGAACTCGACCTGGATGATCGCGTATCCGTCGTACGCCCTACCACGGACTTCCTGCACGCCCGAGATCGTCGCGATGTGCTCCTCGATCGGGTCGAGGATCTCCTTCTCCACGCCGCCGGGCGAGGCGCCGGGGTACGGAACGCTGACCGCGACGAACGCGGGCGTGACGTCGGGGAACTCGTCGGTCTTCAGCTTGAAGAGCGCGACGAGGCCGAACAGGGCGAGCGAGACCATCGCGACGACCGTGACGAGGGGTCGCCGGATGGCGAAATCGGAGATGACCATGGCCGCGTCCTTCGGGGCGGGGTCGGGCAGGGGGACGGATCGCTGTCCCTGGACGATCGATCCGTCGATCCGGTCCCGTCGGCGCGGGCACCGCGCGCCGCGTGTCCCTGCATCCGACCCCGTTCCCGTCCAGACGGCGGCGGCGTCTAGTGCGGCCCCGCCGCGCCGAGCGGGAGCAGCGTGTGCCCCGCCAGGTATGTGCCGATCGAACGCCCCTGTGCGAGTCCAACCTCGGTCGCGTACCGGAAATGGTAGCCGATGTAGACCCGCGAGTCGGCGTTCTCCTTGGCCGCCTGGGCGACGCTGGCGAAGTGACGCGTCACCCCCGGCAGCGAGCCGCTCAGCGTGGTGAAGGGCGTCGGCGTGGGGACGAGCGCCTCGATGACCGCCGCGGCGGTGCCGCCCGCGACGGAGTGCGCACTCGGGTAATCGGGGATCGGCGGCGTCGGGGGCGCGAACTCCTGCCATCCGGCGACCGGCGCCGTGAGCGGGTTGCCGTCGGTCCCCGCGAGGGCGACGGCCGACACCGGCCGCCAGAAGTTGTAGTGGTACTTGGAGTCGAGGGCCGCGATGTACGCGTCGAACTCGCCCATTCCCGTCACGGCGAACAGCCGTGCCGCGTCGGTCGCATCCAGACTCCGCCGTTCGGCCACGATGCGCGCGATCCGGTTCCACCCCGTCGGCGAGCTCTCGCGCCAGAAGATGGCGATCTCGCTCTGCTCGGCCGAACGCGCCGTGCAGCCGGTGCAGCCGATCGTCTTGATCTCGTTGTAGTCCGCCGTGTAGCGCGCCGTGTGAACGGCGTCCGCGTTGGAAGCGGCCCCGTACGGCGGCGCGACGCGGAACTGCGACGCGCTCGCGAGCGCGAAGGGCGGGACTGTCTGTGCCCAGACGTCCCCATCGGCGAAGCCGCCCGTGCCGAAAAAGTTGAAGGCCGGCGTGTTGAACGGCGGCGTGAAGCGGTAATCGCCGGGCTGCGAGCCGGGCACGTACGGCGCGACGCCGCCGGCGGCGGAGCCGTCGTGCGCGCGGAGTGACAGGATGGCGGCCGCCGTCCGGTGGCCGACCGCCACCCCCTGGGCGAACCCGGCGGCGCCGCTCAGCGCGCCGATCGCGCCGGCGTACCAGGCGTCGACGGCGGCCGCGGCGCCCGGCGCGCCGCCGGCAATGGCGTCGTGTGCGGCCGTGAGCACGGCGGCGGCGGCGTTCGCGTCGTGCTCGACCGGTCCCGTGTCGGCGTACCGCGCGTATCGTGGGGCGATGGCGTTCAGCGCGTCGTGCATCGCCAGGTTGGTGATCGCGTACAGGCGGGCGTCGAACCACGGATCGACCGGGGTGCCCGGCGGGGCGAGCGTGGGCTCCGCGGCGACGGCTTCGGCGTTGCCCGCGAACACCGCGGCGAGAGCAGGTATCCTGGCGGTAGAGCTCGCGGAGCTTACGGCCGCGGTGTTGACCTGCGACGCGGCGACCGGCGCAGTGGGCGTGTCCGGCTTGGTCGTGTCGCGGCCGCAGGCGGCGAGGAGCGCCGCGGCGAGCAGGGCGGGTGCGCGGCGGGTAGTCGTGCGGGGCATAGGGGCTCCGGCGTGGAGGGGGACGATGCGATGCCGCCGCGGGCCGACGCCCAGCGGCGGGCGCAAACGTCAAAGCCCCGCGTGAGCCGTCCGTGAGGCCGCCGTGAGATGCCCGTAAAACGCTTGTGAAACGGGCGACGCGCGCCGCCTACCGCTCCGGCATCGGGCCGACGCGCGCCAGGAGCGTGGCGTATTGCGGCGTGCCGCGCACTTCGTCGAACTCCGAAATGCAGGGGAGCTTGTACAGCGTCAACGCGCGCGCCGGCACCCGGGCGTTCAGCGCGCGCCAGCCCGCCGCCGTGTCGCCGGCCTGGACCATGGCGCTGGCCACCAGCTCCGGCGACGCGTACCCCCGCGCGCCGGCCGCCCGGAGCCCGGCGAGCCGCGCGCGCCCCTGGGCCCGCCAGGCGCTCCAGAAGCCCGCGGCCCCGCGCGCCCCGCCCAGCGCGGCGCGCACGGGCGGCGGGAGCAGTCTGGCCGGCGCGCGCCGCCACGCCGCGAGGGCCTCGTCGTAGCGGCCGAGCCGACCGAGGGCCGTGATCTCCCAACGCCAAAAGTCTAAGTGGGTCATATCCGCGCGCAGCCCTTCGTCCGTCAGCGTTAGCGCCGCTGCCGGACGGTTGGCGCACAACTCGCTCCAGGCGGCTTGATCCAGGTAGTCCGGGTTCAGCGGGTCGAGCGCGCGGGCGCGACGGACCTCGGCGCGCATGTCGTCCCAGCGGTGCACCTCGCGGTACATCTCCGCGGACCAGATGTACACCTCCGGGTTGGACGGGTCGGCGGTGATCCCCCGACGCAGGAACGGTGCGCCGGCGGCGAAGCTGCGGGCGCGGGCCATGTGCGCGTGGGCCAGCACCGCCCACGCGTTGCCCTCCGAGCTGTCGAGCGCGAGCGCCCGCTCCGCAGCTGCGACGGCATTCTCGTACGCCTCGTCGGCCGGCACCTGGTCGGTAGCCAGTTGGAACCCCCACGTCGTAGCCACCCCCGCCCACGCCCGCGCGTTGAGCGGGTCGCGCGCGATCGCCGCCTGAAACCGCGCGCGGATGCTCCGCGCGTTACCACCCGTCGAGAAGAACTGGTGCCACCCGTCGAGCGTGAGCCGGTACGACTCCGGGTCGACCGCGCGGGTCGGGCGGTGCGGCATGAGCGGTTCAGGCACCCGGAACGTTGCCCCGACGACCGCCGCCGCGACCGCGCTCGCCACGTCGCGCGCGTCTGCCGGGATGAAGCGCGTCGGGGCCAGTGGGTGCTCCGTGTGTGACGCGCTGTCGAGCAGCACCGGTTGCACCTCGAGCGAGTCGCCCGCAACGCCGGCCGCGCGGGCGAGCGTGAGGCGGAGGAGGATCGTCGAGCCGAGTTTGCGGCCGAGCGCGCCGAGATCCGGCTGCGCCGCGGCCGGCCACCGCGCATACGCTGAGGAACGGACCGTCAGCGTGCCGAGCTGGGCGAGCTGCCGCGCCACTCCGTCGCTGATACCCGTACCGAGGTAAGCCTCGGCCGTGTCGCCGGTCGCGTTCTTCGGCGGCAGCACGAGCAGGCGTGGGACCGCGGGCGTGGCCGGAGGCGCACCAAGTGCGGCACGCGATCCCGCGCTCGGGGTGAGCACCGCGGCGAGCACCGCGACCACGGCCGCTGCGACGACGCCCCAGAGTGCGTAACGACGTCGAAACCTCGGCGGGCCCGCTGACCCCGCGGCCGGCAGCGCGTCGGGCGCCGAGGCGGGGAGCGGACGTTTCGGAGTGATACGCGACGAATCAACCGGTGGTGCCGCCGGCGTTGGCGCCGTCGCTCGCAGCGGTACGGGTTCGTCCGGGCCCGCCCCTTCGGCCAGCGACTCATCCGCCGGCGGCTCCCCAGCCGGTGGCGCACCGGCCAGTGCCACGGACGCGCGCCGCGTCCGTACCGCCTCGACCAACGCCAGCGTCTCGGCCGAGGGCCGCGTGCCGAACTCCGCGCCGAGGTGGGTGCGCAGACGCTCGTACGCCGCGAACGCCTGCGCCCGGTCTCCCGCGCGGTCGAGCAGCGCGATCAGCGCGCGGGCGACCCCCTCGTCGTCGAGGGCCAGCTCCGCCGCACGCCGGGCGGCGTCGATCGCGCCGGCCACGTCGCCGCCCTGCTCCCGGTCGCGGGCCAGCGCGGACGCGCTCTGCCGCGCGAGCGCGCGCAGGCGCTGCCGTTCCTGGTCGAGCCAACGCTGGAAATCGCCGACCGCGTCCACATGCAACCCGGGGAGCAGGTCGCCGCGGTACCACGCCAGGGCCTCGGCGTGTCGTCCGTCGGCCGCCGCGTCCCGCATGTGCCCGACGTCGGTGTCCAACGCCTCGGGGGCGACCCCGACCTCGTCGTTGCCGCGGTTCCGGACGGTCGCCGGCGCGAGGTGCCGGCGAAGCGTGTGCAGCGCACTGCGAAGGGCGGTCCGCGCCCGCGCGTCGTCCAGCTCGGGCCAGAAGGTGGCGAGCAACGTGTCGCGCCGGTGCCACGCGCCGGGGCGCGGCAGCGCGAGGTAGGCGAGGAGCGCGACGTGCTTGGGCTGGCGAAGGAGGGCGTCGACCTCGACCCCGTCGTCGCCCGCAAGTGCGACCCCGCCCAGCATCCGGAACCTGAGCACGACGGGAGAATACGCGGGGCAGACCCCTACACCATCCCCCGGTCGCCGACGTCCTCCCGAACGCTCACGCAAGCACCGGGTGTTGGGTCAGCGGCGAACCGCTCTGCAGCGGATGAACACCCACAGATCCGTGACGCCGCCCCGCCGCTACCCCTAACGCAACCGCAGGTAATACCCCGAGTACGCCACCGGCGACGCGTCGGGTCGGTACGGCACCCCCGTCCGCCGCGACGGATCTTCCCACGCGTCCACCAGCTCGTACCCGAGCCGCCCGAGCGCTTCGGGCACTGCGTCCGCGCGGCCGACGCGGTACGGGCAGAACGCCACCCCGATGTTCTGCAACGTCACGAACTCGCGCCCGGGGTGCGTCGGCATCTGGTTGATGATCACGTGCCGCGGCCGCTCCGCCATCCCGGCCAAGAGCTCCGACATCGGCCGCTCGATGTACTGTAGCGAGCCGGCCGCGAACAACACGTCTGCGCCCGCGGCCTCCTCGGGGTCCGTCGTGAACGCGAGCGCGTCCGCGCCGCACTCCCCCGCGAGCGCCGCGCCCACCGCCGTCACCGCCGGCACGTCACACACCACCCAGCGCAGCCCCGGCGGGTACGCCAGGTAGCGCCGGAACGCGTAGTACGACAGCCCGACGTGCCCGCCGAGGTCGAACACCGAGGCCGCACCGGCGATCGCCTCGCGCAGCCAGAACAGCGCGGGGTAGTCTTTCGGGAAGACGTCGTCCAGCCGGTCGCGGTAGAGCACCGCCGCCGCCGTGTTGTCGTATCCGAGCGCCGCCCCCGCCGGCGCCGCCCGCGCGGCCTCGGCGAACGAGTCGTACATGCCGCACAGCGCGCCGACTCCGCGCGCGGTGCGGAACCGGCGCTCGTACCCGCGCCGGAGAAGGGTGCGCGCGGGCGTGAACCGCGTGACGGCGGCGCGGAGGTGTGTGCGAATCATGGTCGGAGCAGACGACCTCCGCACCGCCCGCGTCATCCGCGCGGCCGGCGCGGCCGGCGCAGCGTAACCCGAGCGTGACGCGCGCACGCGCCGAACCGTCGTCCGGAGCGCCGCCCTCCCCCACCCCGCCCATGTTCATCTCCGCGTCTGCCCGCGCCACGCAGGCCCTGCGCGCCCTGCTCTGCGCCGTCACGTGTGCGGGCGCCCCGCGCGGCGCGCCGTCAGCAGCCGCGAGGACCGACGCCCCGCTCACCTTCCGCGTCAACACCGCGCGCCGGCACGCCGTCTCCCGCTTCATCTACGGCGCGAACGCGGCCACCGAGCCCGCGCCCTGGGCCGGCGCCACGCCCCCGCGCGAGGTCAGCTTCAACCGCATGGGCGGCAACCGCCTCTCCGCGTACAACTGGACGAACAACTACTCCAACGCGGGCAGCGACGCCGCCTACCACAACGACCAGTACCTCGCCGCGAGCACGACGCCCGGCGAGGCCGTGCGCGCGCGCGCCGCGGCGACCTTCGCCCGCGGCGCGGCGTTCCTCGCCACGGTCCCCATGCTCCCGTACGTCGCCGGCGACGCGTGCAACTGCGATGTCGGCACGAGCGACGTGGGGCGCGCCGCCCGACTCGCCGCCCACTTCCGGCGGAACGCCGCGTCGTCCACCGCAGGCGCGGCCGACGACGGCACCGTCTACCAGGACGCGTTCGTGCGCTGGGCCACGCACACCTTCCCCGGCGCGACCGGCGACAGCACGCGGCGCCTCATGTTCTCGCTCGACAACGAGCCCGACGCCTGGCACGCCACGCACAAGGAAGTCGAGAGCGACCAACACGACGACCCGTCCGCGCCCCGCGTCCAGACCTACGACGCGTTCATCGACACCACGATCGCTTTCGCGCGCGCGGTCAAGCGCGCCGCGCCCGACGCCCTCGTCTTCGGCCCCGCCCTCGCGACGTACACGGGCATCCTCACCCTCGGCCGCCACCCCGCCGACGACCCCACCTACGGCAGCTGGCGCGCGCGCCCGTTCCTCGACGTCTACCTCGACCGGCTGCGCGCGGCGGAGTCCGAGGCAGGACGGCGGCTGTTAGACGTCGTCGACGTGCACTGGTACCCGGCCGCGGGCACGCGCGGCGGCCCGATCACCAACGACTACGCGCCGCAGGACTCCGCGACGGTCGAGGCGCGCCTGCAGGCCCCGCGCTCGCTGTGGGATTCGACGTACGACGAGCACAGCTGGGTCTCCGACGTCACCGCCGGCCCGGTGCGCCTCCTCCCGCGGCTCCGCGCCCAGATCGCCGCGCACTACCCCGGCACCCGCCTCGCCGTGAGCGAGTACTACTACGGCCGCGCCGGCGACATCTCGGGCGGCATCGCCCAGGCCGACGTGCTCGGCGTCTTCGGGCGCGAGGGCGTCTACGCCGCGGCGCTCTGGCCGCAGGCCAACCCCTGGGCCCCGCCCTACGCCGGCGACGGCGCCCGGGCCTACGCCTACGCGTTCGCCGCGTTCCGCATGTACCTGAACTACGACGGCGCGGGCAGCTGCTTCGGCGACCTGGGCGTCGACGCGACGACGAGCGACGCCGACGCCGCGTCCGTCTACGCGAGCCTCGACGCGCGCGGGCGCGTCGTCCTCGTCGCCATCAACAAGCGGCGCACCGCCCGGACGGCGCAGGTCGTCGTCGCCCACCCGGCCGCCCTGCGCAGCGCGCGCGTCTACACGCTGACCGCCGGCGCGCCCGCGCCCGCCCGCGCCCCGGACCTCGCCCTCCCCGCCGGCAACGCGTTCCCCTACACCATGCCGGCCCTCAGCGTGAGCACGCTCGTCCTGAGCCCCTGACGATACGCCTAACGCACGGAGCGCGGCGCCCGGCGGCGCCGCATACGTAGCAGAATTGACACAATCCCGCGGCGGGCGCGCGCCGGCGGATCAAGTTTCCCGTGAATCTCGCCTAACAGACGGTCGCCTGTGACTGGTGTCACGCCGCCCCCGGCCGGCGCGAATACCTATCGCTGCGGCGCCCTCGACGCGAGGGCGCCCGAGTGCCGCCAGCGCGCCACCACCCGCGCGCACGGCGGGTCCGGAGCTCCGCGGTGTCTCCCCGAGGCGCCCGCGGCACGCGCGCGCCCCGTCCCCCGTCCCCACGTCCGTCGCCCGAATGAGAACGCTGCGTTATCTCGCCTGCTTCTGCGCCTGGCTCCTCGTCGGCGCGTGCAACGACGCCACACCCACCGCCCCCGCGGCTACGAGCACGGCCCCGAGCCCGACGGCGCTCGCCGCCGACGTCGGCCCCGCGGCCGGGACGACCGTGTCGCTCGTCGCCGCCATCGGCTCCAACCTCTGCGCCAGCGTGCGTGACGCCTCGCAGACCGCAGGCGCCGCGCTCGTCACCGCGACGTGCACCGGCGCCGCCAACCAGCGCTTCACCGTCACGAGCGCGGGCACGCTCACCCTCTACTCCGGGACGCGGTGCGTCGACGCGTGGGGCGCGACCGGGCAGAACGGCGAATCCGTCGTCATCTGGACCTGTCACGGCGGGTCCAACCAGAAGTGGACGTTCACAACCGCCGGCACCGTCACCGGCTACGCGGGCAAGTGCCTCGACGTACAGCACGTGTCCACCACGCCGGGCGCCCGGGTCCAGCTCTACACCTGCAACGGCGGCGCCAACCAGCGCTGGACCGCGCGCGCCGTCGCCACGCCGCCCTCGCCCACGACCGACACCACGTGGACCTCGTGCGCGCCCGCGGGCGCGTCATGCGACTTCGTCGGCCTGCGCGCCGTCCGGTTAGGCGGCCCGAACGGGCCCTACGTGCAGCAGACGGCCTACCACGGCGTGCCGTGCGCGACCTACGCCTTCGGCGGGCAGAACCCCGCGCCTAACCAGGCACTGCACTGCGATTACGGCCCGATCCAGACGACGACGCTCGCCAACCCGATGTCGTCGATGAACGGCTTCGCGCCGACCCTGACCATCCCGCTCGGCGCGCCCGGCGCGACCGGCCCGCAGGTGACGGCGACGAGCCTCACCCCGGCCTACGTCGCCGGCGAGGGCTCGTTCCGCACGACCTGCGGCATGGCCCGCTTCGCCTTCGACGACCCGATCGTCTTCCCCGGACAGCCCGGGGCCTCGCACCTGCACATGTTCTTCGGCAACGCCGGGGTGAGTGCCGCGTCGACCGCCGCCTCCCTCGCCTCGACCGGAAACGGCACCTGCCTCGGCGGCACCCTCAACCGCTCGGCCTACTGGATGCCGGCCGTGATCGACCCCGCGACCAGCACGGCCCAGGTGCCGGACCTCGCCGTCATCTACTACAAGTCCGGCTACGACATGAACCCGGCCGCGATCCAGCCCTTCCCGCAGGGCCTCCGCATCATCACGGGCAACATGAAGGCGGCGAGCGCGAGCGACCAGCCGTACGGGATCTCGTGGAGCTGCCGGAGCGCCAACGGCAACAACGCCACCGCGAGCATCCCGAACTGCGCCGCCGGCGACGCAATCCGCCTAACGATCATCTTCCCGCAGTGCTGGGACGGCACGAACCTCGACGCGTCGGACCACAAGAGCCACATGGCCTACCCGAACTACTCGAACACGGCCGGCCAGAGCAGGTGCCCCGCGGACCACCCGGTGCCGCTCCCCGAAATCACCGAGCACTTCGACTTCCCCGTCCTCGCGGGCGCGGTCCCGAGCCGCTGGCGCCTGAGCTCCGACATGTACGGCACGTCCCTGCCCGGCGGCTACTCGGCCCACGCCGACTGGATGCTCGGCTGGGACACGACGACCATGAAGACCATCGTCACCCAGTGCCTCAACAAGTCGGTCGACTGCCAGGTCGGGATGCTCGGCAACGGACAGACACTGTACTGACACGGCCGTTGTACTAACGCTAACGCCCCACCGACAGCCGCCGGCGCGAGCATGCTCGCGCCGGCGGCTCGTGCGTTGTACCCACCCCGCGCTGAACTCCGCGCCGCCGCCGTCCGACACTCCCCAGGATCGCACGGCCGCGGTCCCGCGTTCCGGACGGAACACGACCGCGGCCCTCACACCTCCGGACCTGTCCCACGTGAGCGTCGCCGAAGCCGCGCCGCGCCCGGTGCCGCGCTACGCGCCGCCCGACGCGCCTCCCCCGCGCGCGCCCGAGCCCCGCGACCGCGGCGACCTGCGCGTCGACGTGCGCCGCGCCCTGCGCGACGCCGCGAAACTCGGCGGCTCGCTCGTCGGCACCTGGGCCGTCGGCCTCCTCGTCCGCATCGTCCTCCCGCGCCACCTCGGCCCCGCGGCCTTCGGCGGCTTCCAGTTCGCCGACGCCTTCACGTCGACGATCTTCATCGCCGCGAGCCTCGGGCTCGACACCTACGTCCGGAAAGAAGTCGCGACCCGGCGCGAGCACGCCACCGAGTTCTTCGGCGGCACGCTGCTGCTCCGCCTCGCGCTCAGCGTCGTCGTCCTCGCCGCCGGCGTCGCCGCACTCGACGCGGCCGGCAAGCAGCACGAGGTCCTCCGCCTCGTCGCCCTGCTCGGCGTCGCCCAGGTCCTCTTCAACCTGAACGCGACCTACGCGGCCATGCTCCAGGCCGTCGGCCAGGTCGACGGACTCTCCGTGTGGAACGTCGCGTCCAAGCTCGTCTGGGGCGCGGGCATCGCCGTCGCGCTCGGGCTCGGCTTCGGCGTGACGGGCGTCGCCGTCGCGATGCTCGCCTCCGAAGCGCTCAAGACCGCGGCCCTCGCCGCGCTCTCGCGACGCCACGTGGACCTGCGCTTCCGCCTCGACACCGCCGCCACACGCGACGTCGTCCGCGCCAGCCTGCCGTACTTCACGGCGTCGATCGCGCAGGTGGTCTACTGCAAGGTCGACGTCAGCATCATGTCGTTCGTCGCCAACGACACCGAGGTCGGCTGGTACGGCGCCGCGGGTACGCTCGCCGGCATGTCGCTCCTCCTCTCGCCGCTCATCGGCTGGGTGCTCCTCCCGCTCACCTCCCGCGCGGCCGCCCGCTCCGAAGAGGAGCTGATGCTCGTCACCCGCCGGTCGATGGAGATGATCCTCTCGCTCGCGATCCCGGCGTCGCTCGCGCTCTTCCTCGCCGCCGACCCCGTCGTCGCGCTCGCCTTCGGCCGCGCCTTCGCCCCCGCGGCCATGAGCGTGCGGCTGCTCGCCCCGACGTTCGTGCTCACCTACGCCGCGATGGTGAGCGCGAGCATCCTCGTCCGCCTCGACCGCGGCTGGGCGGTGAGCTGGGTGTCGATGTCGGGCATGCTCCTCTCGCCCGCGCTCAACCTCTGGCTGGTGCCGCGGGGCCTGCGCGCGTTAGGCCCGGGCGGTGCCGGCGCCGGCGCCGGCACCGCGCTCGTCCTCACCGAGCTGTACACGGCCGGCACCATGGCCTGGCTCATCGGCCGCCGCGGCGTCGACCGGCGCCTCGTCGTCGTCCTCGCGAAGACCGCCGGCGTCTGCGCCGCCGTCCTCGTCGCCGACCACCTGCTCGCGTCCGTCGGCGTGTGGCGTCTTGCCCTCGACGCTGCCCTCTACGCGGCCGGCGTGCTCACCAGCGGCGCCGTCAACGTCGGCGAACTGCGGGGCTTCGCGCGCGACTTCGCCGCCTCGCGTCGACACTCCGCAGCAGGCGCGGCCGCCTGACCGGCCTCGCGCCACCCCGCCTTCCGCCGCCCGTCCCGTGACGCCCCGCCTCCTCACGAAGATCTCGCGCAGCCTCGCGCGAGACCGCGACCTCCCGCTCCGCGCCCGGCTCGCCAAGGGCCGGCGCTACGTCGCCGCCTCGGTGCTCGGCGCGCGCCGCCTCCGCGCGTGCGACCACGTCGGCGCACGCCCCCGCGTCATGGGACGCCCCGTCGTCCGCAACGACGGTTTCATCACCGTCGGCGACGATCTCGTCTTGAACGCCGGCCACGCGGCTTGCGAGCTGGCCGCGGCCGCCGGCGCCGAGCTCCGCATCGGCAGCGGCGTCGGCATCAACTTCGGCGCCCTCGTCTCCGCCGCCCGGTCCGTCATCATCGGCGACCGCGTCAGCATCGGCCCCTACGCCGTCATCGCCGACGCCGAGTGCCCCGACGGTTCCGACGCACGCGCCATCGTCATCGAGGACGGCGCCTGGCTCGCCGGCCGCGTCACCGTACGCCCCGGCGCCCGCATTGGCGCCGGCTCGGTAATCACGGCAGGTAGCGTCGTTGACGGCGAGATCCCCGCCGGCGTCGTCGCCGGCGGCACGCCCGCCCGCGTGTTGCGCCCGGTCAGGGCGCCTGCGGCCGCGTCCGCCCCCGACGTCGCGACGCCGACCGCGGAGATGGAACCGCCCCCGCCCGCGGCCCCGACCCTACGCGGCGTCATCCTCGCCGACTTCACCCCCGGCGAGCTCGCCACCCGCCTCGCCGACCCCGCCGACGCGCCGGCGCTCGCCGCCACCGTCGCCCCGTACGGGCAGGTCATCCAGTCGCTGCTCGCCCCTGACGCCAACGCGGGCACCGACTTCGCCGTCGTCTGGACGCGCCCCGACCAGGTCTCCCCCGCGTTCGGCCGCCTCCTGCGCGGCGAGCCCGCGACCGACGCCGAACTCCTCGCCGACGTCGACGCGTTCTGCGACGCCGTCACGCGCGGCGCCGAGCGCTTCCGCGTCGTCCTCGTCCCCACGTGGACCCTCCCCGCCGAGCAGCGCGGGCTCGGCATGCTCGACGCCCGCCCCGGCGGCTCGGCCTGGACGCTCACCCGCATGAACCAGCGGCTGATGGAGCGCCTCGCGCCCACGCCGCACGTCTTCGTGCTCGACGCCGCGCGCTGGCAGGCCGCCGCCGGCCGTGGGACCCGCGGCGCCGCGAAGGGCTGGTACGTCGGCAAGATCGCCTTCCCGGCCGACGCCGTCGCCGAGGCCGCGCGCGACGTCAAGGCCGCCGTCCGCGGTGCGTTAGGCCAGGCCCGCAAGCTCCTCGTCCTCGACCTCGACGACACGCTCTGGGGCGGCATCGTCGGCGACGTGGGCTGGGAGCACCTCCGCCTCGGCGGCCCCGACCCCGAGGGCGAGGCGCTCGTCGACTTCCAGCGCGCCGTCAAGCGCCTCGCCCGCCGCGGCGTCGTGCTCGCCATCGCCAGCAAGAACACCGAGGCCATCGCGCTCGAGGCGATCCGCAGCCACCCCGAGATGGTCCTCCGCCCGGACGACTTCGTCGCGTGGCGCATCAACTGGGACGACAAGGCCCGCAACGTCGCCGACATCGCGGCCGAACTCAACCTCGGCCTGCAGAGCGTCGTCTTCATCGACGACAACCCGGCCGAGCGCGCGCGCGTCCGCGAGGCGCTCCCCGAGGTCCTCGTCCCCGAGTGGCCCGCCGACAAGCTCCTCTACCCGCAGGCGTTCGAGGCCCTCCGCTGCTTCGACGTGCCCGCCGTGAGCGCCGAGGACGCCGCGCGCACCGCCCTCTACGCCGCCGAGCAGCGCCGCTCGGCCGCGCGCCGCGAAGTCGGCTCGGTCGACGACTGGCTCGCCGGCCTCGGCGTCCGCGTCCGCGTCGAACGCCTCGGCACGCCTAACGTGGCGCGCGCGACGCAGCTCCTCAACAAGACCAACCAGCTCAACCTCAGCACCCGCCGTCTCTCCGAGCCCGAGTTCCTCGCCTGGGCCGCCGAGCCGGGCCACGAGGTCTGGGCCGCGCACGTCGGCGACCGCTTCGGCGACGCCGGCCTCACGGGCCTGCTCGGCATCGCCCGCGACGGGGACCGCTGCGAGATCGTCGACTTCGTGCTGAGCTGCCGAGTCATGGGCCGCAAGGTCGAGCAGACCCTCGCCCACCTCGCGGTCGAGCGCGCCCGTGCGTTAGGCGCGACCCGCGTCGCGGCGCGTTACCGCCCCACGCCCAAGAACGCGCCGTGCCTCACGTTCTGGCAGGCGTCCGGCTTCGACGGGGGCCCCACGGCAACGCCCGACGGCGGCGCGCACTTCACCTGGGACGCCGCGCAGGAATACGCGTGCCCCGCCAACATCGCCCTCGAGGTGTCCGCGTGAGTGCACCCTTCCTTTCGTCGCCCCTCGCCGCGTGCCAGCGCGTCGGCCGCGGCGCGCGCGTGCGCGGCCGCCCGGTCGTCGAGAACCTCGGGCAGATCACCATCGGCCACGCGCTCGTCCTGAGCGCCACGCCCATCCCGACCCACCTCGTCACCGGAACCGGCGCCGCCCTCGACATCGGCGACCGCGTCACCATCGGCCACGGCGTCGGCATCACCGCCCACGCGGGCGTGCACGTCGGCGACGACGTCGTCGTCGGTCCGTTCGCGATGATCCTCGACACCGACTTCCACGTCGTCGGCGACCACGACGCGCGTCCCGAGTGCACGCCCATCCGCATCGGCAACGGCGTTACCATCGGCGCGCACGTCACCGTGCTGCGCGGGTCGGTCATCGGCGACGGCGCGAGCGTCGCCCCGGGCAGCGTCGTCGCTGGCCACGTTCCCGCGGGCGCCCGCGTGAGCGGCAACCCGGCGCGCGCCGACAGCGTCGGCGAGGACCACGCCGCCGCGCCGGCCGACGCCGTCCCGGCGATCGTCGCCCGCACGCTCGGCCTCGCCGCCGTGCCCCGCCCCGACGACGCCTGCCAGGCGATCCCGGGCTGGGACTCGCTCGGCATGCTCAACGTCCTCCTCTCCCTCGAGGCGGCGTTCGACGTCGAGCTGCGGCCGGACGCGATCGCCCGCGTCCGCCGCGTCCGGGACCTCGTCGACGTTGTGTTAGGCACCGACCGCGCCGCCGCCGGGGCCGCCGCATGACCGACGCCCCCGCGCTCAGCGTCATCGTCGCGACGTACAACCGCGCGCCGTCGCTCGCCCGCCTGCTCGGCCTCCTCGCAGAGCAGACACTACCGCCCGACCAGTTCGAAGTCGTCGTCGTCGACGACGGCTCGACGCCCCCCGTGCGCGACGCGCTCGCCGCGCTGCTCGCGCCCGGCGCGCTGCCCTACCGCGCGCAGTGCGTCGCGCAGCCCAACGCCGGCCCGGGCGCGGCGCGCCACCACGCCATCACCCTCGCTCGCGGCGCGCTCCTCGTCATCGTCGACGACGACATGCGCGTCGGCCGCGACTTCCTCGCCGAACACCTCGCCGCCCACCCGCGCGGCTCGCGGCGCGTCGTGCTCGGCCGCCTGCGCCCCGAATCCGGCGCGCGCCTGCCGCTCTTCGAACGCTTCCAGCTCGCGAAGCTCGAGCGCCTTGCGGCGGACGTCGCACGCGGGACGCGCCGCGCCGGCGGCGGCGACGTTTACACCGGCAACGTCTCGCTCCCGCGCGCCGACTACGAAGCGGTTGGCGGCTTCGACCCGGCCCTGCGGCTCTCCGAGGACGCGGAGTTAGGCATGCGCCTCGAACGGGCCGGCCTCGATTTCGTGCTGAGCGACGCCGCCGAGGCGTGGCACGCCTCCGACCACACGAGCGTCGGGCAGTGGATGCGGCGCGCGGTCGCCTACGGCGCATCGGACGCGCGCATCGCCGCCAAACACGGCGGGGACCCCGCCACGAGCCCGTGGCGCTTCCTGTTCATGGTGAGCGCATTCTCGCGCCCGCTGATGCTCGCCGCGGTCGTTGCGCCGGCATTCGCGCGCGTGCTCGCGTGGGCAGCCGTCTACATCGCGACGGCACTCGGGGCGCTCGGCCTCGAACGCCTCGCCCTCGCCGGCGCGACGTTCGTCTACGGGCTCCAGTACTTCGCCGGCGTGCGCGCGCAGGCGGGCACGCGCCGCGACGCCCTCGGCGGCCTCCGGCGCCACCTCAACGCGGTGCGCATGGACGAGCTGCCGCCGGTCGGCCGGGTGCTCAAGTGTGCGGCCGACGTCTGCGCCGACCACGACGCGATCCGCCGCGCCGATGCCAAGTACAAGTCCGCCGCCGCGAAGGCCGCCGCGGGCCCCGCGCGACTCGTCCCCGACCTGGTCCAGAAGATCGGGCTCCAGATGATGGCCGCGTACCGCGTCATGCGCCTCCTCCGCGCGCTCGGCCTAACAGTTCTCGCCAAGGTCGCCTCGCGCGTCATCCGGCACCTCTACGCGGCCGAACTGCACTGGGACGCCGAACTCGCGCCGGGCGTCGTTCTCATCCACGGCACCGGCCTCGTCGTCGGCCACGGCGCGCGCGTCGGGCCCGGCTGCATCCTCTTCCAACACGTCACCCTCGGCGAGAGCATGCACCCCGACCGCCACGAGATCGGCACCCCCACCCTGGAAGCCGACGTCCACGTCGGGCCGGGTTCGGCGCTCCTCGGCCCCATCACGATCGGCCGCGGGACCAAGATCACGGCCAACGCGCTCGTCATGCGCTCGGTCCCGCCGCTCAGCGTCGTCGAGACCGCGGCCGTCACGGTGCGCTCGCGGCAGCCGGGCGCGCGACTCCGGAGCGCGGCGTGAGCGCGCCGGCCGCCGCCAACCGCGCGCGCCCGCTCCGCTCGCCCCGGGCCGCGGCGCGCGAACTCTCTCGCGTCGTGTCGACCCACGTAGTCGGCGGCGCCGCGCGTGCCGCCCAACGGGCCACACGCCGCGGCGCCCACGGCGCGCCGATCACGACCGGCCCCGACCGCACCGTCCTCCTCTTCTACGAAGACGTAGAAGCCGACCGGCTCGTTCCGAACGACCGCTACGTGCGGCGCGCCGCACGCCGCGCCTACCACGCCGTCACCGCGGGGCAGAGCGTGAGCGGGTTCGAGATCGCCTTCCGCATGCTGCGCACGGCGCTCGAGCGGGCCGGCTGCCGCGTCGTCGTCAACAACCCGGCACTCGCGCGGCGCCACCCGGACCACCCGGTCGGCATCTGCGGCTACCCGCACGTACTCGACCGCTGGTCGCTGCCCAACCCCGCCGTGTTAGGCCCCGGCCTCTTCGACCACCCGTCACAGGCGCCGCGGCTGATGGACGACGCGCGCTTCCGGTCGTACCTCGTCCCGTGCGCGTGGTACCGCGACGTGTTCGCGCCCCAGTACGGCGACCGCTGCGCCCTCTGGTTCGGCGGCATTGACACCGACGCGTGGCCCGACCTCGCCGCCGCGCCCAAGGACATCGACTTCCTCGTCTACGACAAGATCCGCTGGAACCGCGAGGCGCTGAACGCGTCGCTCATGCAGCCGCTACTCGCCACGCTCGCCGAGCGCGGACAGCGCGTCCACGTCCTCCGGCGCGGCGCCTACGACCTCGCGGAGTACCGGGCGTTGCTCGGACGCGCCCGGGGCGTCCTGTTCGTGTGCGAGCACGAGACGCAAGGCCTCGCCTATCAGGAGGCGATGGCCTGCAACGTCCCGATCCTCGCCTGGGACCCGGGGGAGTGGCTCGACCCGCAGCGCGCCGCGTGGACGCCGGACCCGGTCCCCGCGTCGTCGGTGCCGTTCTTCGACGCGCGGTGCGGCGAGCGGTTCGCGGACGCGGCCGAGTTCTCGGCGGCGCTCGACCGGTTCCTCGCGCGGCGGGCCGAGTACGCGCCGCGGGCCTACGTGGGGCAGCACCTGTCGTTCGAGGAGTCGGCCCGGCTCTACCTCGCGGCCTACACCGCCGCGGCCCGGCGCTGAGCGCCCGCGCTCATGTCGTCGGCCGTTGCGGCCGAACCTCATGGTGCGTACGCGCACACCCTCCTCTGCTCGTCCCCCTCCGCCCGCCATGACTCCCGCCCGTCTTCCTATCGCCGGCCCGCCCTCCGCCCCGAGCGGACCGCGGGCTGGCACGTCCGACGGGGGTGCAATGCGGTCGGTTCAGGGCATCGTCCTCGCCGGCTCCTATTACTGGGGTGAAGGCGCCTTCGAGCGCCTGCTGCGCGGCCCGCTGCTCCCCGTCGCGCAACGCCCGATCATCACCTTCCCGCTCGCTTGGCTGCGCGCGGGCGCTGTCGAGTCAGCCACAGTCTGCGCCAACAGCTCGACCCCGATGGTCGAAGGCGCGCTCGGCGACGGCGCCGCACTCGGGATGACGCTGTCCTACTACGCCGACGCGCAGCCGCGTGGGCCCGCCGGCTGTGCGCGCGACGCCGCGGCGCTGAATCCCGCCGAGACGTACGTCATCGTCGAGGGCGCGATGGTGCCGTCGCTCGACCTCGGCGAGCTGCTCGCGGCGCACTGGCGCGCCGGCGCGGCCGCGACCACGGTGGTCGAGGTCGACCGACGGCGCGCCGCGGTCGGGACGCCACGCCGGGGTGCGCCCGGCGGCATCTACGTCTTCGAGCGCCACGTCCTCGAAGGCGTTCCCGCCGCAGGCTTTCAGGACATCAAGCAGGGGCTCCTGGAGCGGCTCTACGCCGCGGGCGCGCGCGTGCACGTGCACGAGATGCGCGGACTCTCGCCCCGCATCCTTGATTACGCGAGCTACGCGGCGGTCAGCGGCTGGCTCATCGCCACCGCGGCGCGGCGGCCCGACTTCCGCGACTACGTGCCCGTGGGCGACGGGCTGCGCCACCCCACGGCAACCGTCGACCCGAGCGCGCGACTCATCGGCCCCGTGATCGTCGGCCCCGGCGCATCCGTCGGGCCGGACGCGGTGTTGGTCGGTCCGACCAGCATCGGCGCGCACTCGGCCGTCGAGGCCGGGGCCGTCGTCTCGCGCTCGAGCGTGTGGGACCAGTGCTGCGTCGGAGTGGGCGCCGTGGTCGACGCGTCGCTGCTCGCGCACGCGGTCGTAATCGCGCCCGGCGAGCGCCTGATGAGCGCCGTCGAGGTGGTCGACTCCGCGCCGATCGCCGACCTACCCGCGTCTCCACCCCACCCCGCGCCCGACCCCGAAGAGGTGCGGGTGCCGAGCGACTTCTCGCTCTTCCCGGGGATGCTCGCGCCCGGCCGCACGACCGGCTGACGCCTCGCGACCGACCATGCGCATCATCCCCCTCCTGCTCGACGCACGTTCGCCCTACCTCGGCGCGGAAGACGGCGACTCGTCCCTCCTCCTGCTGCCGACCGGCGCTGGCACCGTGCTCGAAGAGCTCGTCGAACGCGCGGCCGACGTCACGCCGCACGCGCCACTCCTGCTACCGCGCTTCGACGCCGGCCCGCGCTACCGCGACGCGGTGCGGCGCGCGGCGCCCGGGCTGGCGGCGGTCGTCGGCCCCGAGGTCTTCCGCGACCCGCTGTCGCGCTTCGACCCGTCGGACACGCTCCTCATCGTATCGCCGGACTGCTACCCGCTCGACGGCGTCGACCTGCGCCTCCTCGTCGAGGCGCGCGTGCGCGACCCGCGCATGCTGCGGCACCTGCTCGCGTTCGAGACCGCTCCGTTAGGCGCGAAGGAGTTCGTGCAGCCGGGCGCGGACGGGCGCCTCCGCCGCGTGCAGCGCTACTTCGAGCCGGTGACGTGGCCGTTTCCGGCGGGCATCGTCGCGTCGCTCGTCCCGGTCGCCTGCGTGCTCGTCGCCGGCGAGGCCGAGTGGACGTCGCTGACGGTCGTGCGTTCGTCGCTCGCGGCGCAGGGCGTGCCAAGTCAGGACGTGACTTATCACGGCCGCCTCGTCGATCTCACGGACGAGGCGGGGGCGCTCGCGCTCGCCGAACGCCGGCTCCTGCAGCTCGTCGACGACGCGCCGCGCGAGCGCCGCACCCCGCCGCGGTCCGGAGAAGGTACGCCCGCGTCCTGGCCGGCGAACGACGGCCCGCTCGTGCTCGGCGGCGGCGTCCGCCTCGACCCCTCGGCGCGCTTCGTCGGGCCGGTCGTGGTCGCGGAAGACGTGTGCGTCGAGGCCGACACGCTCGTCGTCGGCCCGGCCCTCCTCGCCCGCGGCGCGCACGTCGCCAGCGGCGCCACCGTCGCGCAGTGTCTGGTGACCGAAGGCGCGCGCGTGGCGAGCGGCAGGACCGTCCGCCACCGCGTCGTCGCGGACGGCGCGAGCGAGCGGGCCCACGCGCCCGACACGCTCGGCCAGCGGCGCGAGACGCGCGGCGGCACCCCCGCGCCCTCCGCGCCCGCGCGCGAGTCGTCCTACCCGCGGGTGAAGGCGGCGGTCGAGCCCGTGCTGGCGCTCCTCGCGCTCGTGTTGCTCTCTCCCCTGCTGATCGTGTGCGCCACGCTCGTCGCGCTCGACTCCGGGCTCCCGATCTTCTACGGCGACCGGCGCGAAGGGCGCGGCGGGCTCCCGTTCCGCTGCTGGAAGTTCCGCAGCATGCGCCCCGACGCCGACGCGCTGCAGAAGGCGCTCGCCGCGGCCCAGCAGCTCGACGGCCCGCAGTTCAAGATGGACCGCGACCCGCGCGTGACGCGCGTCGGCGCCTGGCTCCGCCGCCTGAACCTCGACGAGCTACCGCAACTGTGGAACGTCGTACGCGGCGAGATGAGCTTCGTCGGCCCGCGCCCGTCGCCGTTCCGCGAAAATCAGATCTGCATCCCGTGGCGGCACGGGCGGCTCTCCGTGCGCCCCGGGATCACGGGGCTCTGGCAGGTGTGCCGGCGCGACCGCGGCGCCGGCGACTTCCACCAGTGGATCCACTACGACCTGCTCTACGTCCGCCACGCCTCGTTCGCGGTGGACGCCCGCATCACGGCGGCGACGCTCCTCACGTTAGGCGGTAAGTACCCGACCGCGCTCGAGCGCATCCTGCCGGGCGCCGGCGCGCACGCGCCGCGCGGCTACGTCGCCGCGGCCGCGGCGCAGGGCGGCTGACGTGCGCGCGCGCCGCAGCCTCGGGACGCCCGCGTCCTGTCTCCCCATCCTGACCGCCGCCATGCTCGCGCCGTTCGCGCGCGCGGGCGCGCAAACGGGCGCACTCGTCGTCGGCGTCACGGCCGAGGGCGAGGCCGGGGTCATGTCCAACCCGCGGTTCCAGGCCGGCGCCGACAGCGCGGACGTCTTGGCGCGCGCGCGCGTCGGCGCGTCCCTGACCCGCCGGTCGGCGCTCGGCGCGTTCACGGCCGCCGCGGACGGAGAGCTGCAGCGCTTCCGCGCCACCCCCGACCTCTCGCGCTCCACATACGGCGCGTCGGCCGGCACCGCGGAACGCCTCACGCCGCGCCTCGAGGTACGGGGCGGCGCGGGCGTCCGGACGACTCTGTCGCGTGACGTCGTCACGGGCGCGGGCCTCGCCACGACGGGAGCCGGTGCACCCAGTACGAGTGCTGCCGTCGGCGCGCTGCCCCTGCTCCCGCTCACCCTGTCGCACGCGTACACGGCGGACGCGGCCGCCGCCTACCGCACGTCGCCCCGCACCACGGTCACCGCGGACGTTGGCGTCGACCGCATCCGTTACGACGCGAGCGCGCTCGCGAGCGGCACGAGCGTGCGCGCCCAAGTCAGCACCGTACGCCAACTCACGGACGCCGACGGCGTGAGCCTCACGCTCGACGGGCGAGGCACGCAGACGCAAGGCGAGGTCCTCACGGCGGCGTCGACGACGTTCGGGTGGGACGGCCGTCTGCGCGGCGCGGTCCGCCTCCGGCTGCGCGCCGGCGCCGGCGCGTTCTCCGACGCGCGGCGCACGACGACCTTCAGCCCGGTCGGAAGCGCGGAACTCGGCGCGCCTCTGTTAGGCGGCACCTGGAGCGTTCGCTACCTGCGCGACGTCAGTCCGCTGCTCGGCGTCGGACAGGTGGTCGCCTCCGATCAGGCGGAGGCGTCGTACTCCCGCGTCGCGCCCGGCGGACTCCTCATGCGCGCCGGCGTCTCGCAGGCCTGGGTTCGCACGCCGGCGGCGCCCGGGCCGCGGACCCTGACTAACGCCTCGTTCGCCGACGTGCGGCGCCCGCTCGCCGCCGGCTTCTGGGTCGGGGCGGGCGCCGCACGTCGCAGCCGCACCCAGGACCCGACCGTCCGCTCGCAGAACCTCGCCCTCACCGCCGGCTACGCCGGCGCGTGGTGAGGGCGCCCGTGTGAGGGCGCCCGTCCCGGCTGCCCGTCGCATCTCGCACTCCCCGATTCCCACCTCTGCCGTCGCCGCCCCATGATGCCGTCCGCCTCGCGCCGCGGTCGCACGCTCGTCCGCTTCGCGCTCTTCCTCCTCGGTCTCTCGTCCGCCGGCGCGTGCGCGTCGGCCCCGCGTTACGTGTGGTCCGACCGGTACGCCCCGCCGGCCACGGCCGCGGAGTACGTGGTCACGCCGGGCGACGTGCTCGCCGTGCAGGTGTGGGACAACGACAAGATCTCGACCCGCACGCGCGTCCGCGCGGACGGGCGCATCACCGTACCGCTGCTCAACGACGTGCCCGTGGCGGGCAGCACGCCGCCGCAGGTCGCACGCGACCTCGAGCAGCGGCTGCGCCAGGCCAACCTCGTCCTCGCGCCGCGCGTGAGCGTGGCGCTCGACGAGAGCCGGCCGGTGTCGGTCAGCGTCCTCGGCCGGGTCGTACGTGCCGGGTCGTTCGCCCTGGGCGAGGGGAGCGGGGTCGCGGAGGCGCTCGCGAACGCGGGCGGCCTCACGGAGTTCGCGCACTCGGACCGCATCTACGTCATGCGGCGCGCGCCGGAGCCGGTGCGCATCCGCTTCACCTTCGGCGCGGTCACCGGCGGGTCGCCGCAGGCGGCCGCGTTCCGTCTCCGCGACGGGGACGTCGTCGTCGCCGAGTAGGAACCGTGGGCAAGCTGCTGCTCATCTCGGTGCTCGCCGCCACCGTCGTGCTCCCGATGCGAGCCGCGCGCCACCCGTCGCCGGCGCGCGCGCTCCGGCGCGCCGTCTCCTGGGTCGCCGCCTCGTACGCGGCCTACCTCGTCGGCATTCTCTACGTGCTCCCCCGGCTGGGGTGACCACACGACGCCCCCGGCCGTCCTCCGCCCATGCTGTCGATCCCACGCGCCTCCGGCCGCCTCACGGGCGGTCATATGCCTAACGACGAAGCCGCGCACTCCTCCGCGCTCGCCGTGCCGTCGGCCCGCTCCGTCGCGTCCGGCTACACGCCCCCGCCGTCGGCGTTCGGGCCGCTCAGCCGCCGCGCGGCGACCTCGGTCACGCGCCGAACGTCCCCCGACGTGTTCTGGCCGGATTCCGAATCCGCCGAACCGCCGGTGGTCGACGTCGGCCAGCTCGCCGCCATGGTCGGCTTTCCGTGGCGCGCGCTCCGGCGCCGGCGCCGGCTGGCGTGGGGCGTCTTCGGCGCGGTGTGCGGGGCAGCGGTACTGACCGCGCTCGTCGCGCCGCGGCAGTACGACGTCGAGACCAGCATCCTCGCGCAGCGGAACTTCGTCATGCCCGCGCTCGGCAACCCGCGCCGGTCCGTGCCCGCGGAATCCGACGCGCCGACGCGCATGGCCACGGAGGCGGTGCTGAACCACGCGAACCTCGTCGCGCTCGTCCGGGAGACGGGGCTCGAGCAGGCGTGGCCGCGCCTGCGTTCGCCCGCGGGCAAGGCGAAGGACGCGGTAAAGTCCCTCTTGGGCGTCCACACGTCGGCCGACGAATGGCGCGAGCAGATCGTCGGTTCTCTGCAGCGCCAACTCTGGGTCGTGACCGACGAGGGAACGGTGCGGATCGGCGTGCACTTCCCCGACCCGCAGCTTGCACTGCGCCTGGTGCAGACCGCACAGCGCAACTTCCTCGACGCCCGGCACGCGTCGGAGCAGTCGCTCATCGGCGAGAGCATCGGGATCCTCGAGACGCACGTCGCCGAGGCGCACGCGCAGATCGACACGGCGCTCGCCGAGGTGAAGCAGTTCACGCCCGCCGGCGTTCGTGCGCCCGTCGTCCGCGCGACCCCGAGTGCGTGGGGCGGCGCGCGGCGGCGCGTCCGGAGCGACCCGGCGGCTACGTCACTGGCCCGCGACCTGGCCGCGGAACGCGCGGCGATCGCCAGCGCCGAGTCCGACCGCGCGCAGCGCGCGAGCGCTCTCCGGGCGCGGCTCTCGGAGCTGCGTCTCACGCGCGGTGCGGCGCACCCCGACGTCGTCAACACGCAGCAGGCCCTCGCCGCGCTCGCCACCGAGCCGCCCGAACTCGCCGCCCACCGCACGGCCGAACGGCAACTCGCGACGCAGGTCGCGGCCGCTGGCGGCTCGCCGTCCGACGTGGCGCAGAGCCCGGGGCGCGCGGAGGCGAGCCTCGCCACCGCGGCCCTCGCGCGCCTCGCCGCCCCGGTCGACACGCTCGAAGATCCGCGGCTGACCTACGCCCGCTCGCGGCTCAAGATCGCCGTGGCCGACTACGAAGACCTGCTCGACCGCCTCGAGAGCGCGCGCATCGAGCTCGAGACGGCGAGGGCCGCGTTCAAGTACCGCTACACGGTCATCACCCCCGCGCAGCTCCCGTCGCACCTCGCCCGGCCTAACATCTCACTCGTCTTGGGCGGCGGCCTCGTCGTCGCGGCGGTGCTCGCGGCGTTCGCCGCGGTGGTCGTGGACCTCGCGGGCGGCCGCCTCGTCGAGGGGTGGCAGGTGTCGCGTCTCGTAGGGTTGCCGGTGCTCGGAGAGGCGCCGCGACCGTGAGCGCCGCGACGGCGGCGGCCGGGCGGGTCGCGATTCGTCGCGCGCCGGCGTCCCGCGCGATCACCGGCCCCGCGGTAGTGGTCGGCGTGACGGTGGTCGCGTCGACCGCCCTCCTGTTCGCCACGGCCAACCCGCTGTTCGCCCTGCTGCCGCCGGTGTTCGTCGCGGCCGCGTACGCCGTGGCGACGCTGCCGGCGCGCGTCCCGCTCTTCGCGGCGCTGGCGCTCGCGATGCTCGCGGACGTCGCGCCGAGCCGGCTGCCGGACGAGATCGAGGTGTGGCACTCGCCGGTCTACCCGCTCCAGCTGCTGCTGACGGACAACCTGAACAAGCTCGTCGGCGTCGAGGCGGCGCGGATCTCCGGGTTCGAGCTGATCGCACTCGCACTGATTGCGTTAGTCACGGCGCGCGCGTTCGCCGGCGACCGGACCGACGCGGCCGACCGCGTCGCGCCGGCGCGGCCGCTCGTCGTCGCGCTGGTCCTCAGCGTCGGGGCGGTGCTCACGCTCGAGGTCTGGGGCGCGGCGCGGGGCGGCGACGTGCGCCAGTCGCTCTGGCAGTTCCGCCAGCTGCTCTGGATGCCGGTGCTCGCGCTTCTCCTCTCGGCGACGATGCGCGGGGCGCGCGACGCGGCGCTCTTCGCCGGCGTCGCGGCCGCCGTATCGTGCCTCAAGATCCTGATCGGGGTGTACTACTATTTCGCCATCGCCCACCCGCTGGGCGTGGTCCCGGCCACGGTGACGAGTCACGCCGACTCGGTGCTCTTCGTCGTCTCGATGGCCGCGTGGCTGGCCGCCGCGTACTACCGGCCGAGCGTTAGGCGTGTCGTCTTCGCCGGCGCGCTCGCCGGGTGGACGCTCTTCGGGCTGGTCATCAACAACCGCCGGACCGCGTACCTGACGCTCGTCGCCGCGGCGGTCGTCTTCTACGCCACCCTCCCGCGCCGCGCGCGCCGCGCGCTCGCCCTCGCCTCGGTCGCCGCCCTCCCCGCGGTCGGGCTGTACGTCGCCGTCGGCCGCAACAGGACCGAACCCGTGTTCGCACCGGCCGCCAAGCTGATGTCCGTGGTGACACAGAAGGACGCGTCGAGCCTGACGCGCGACATCGAGAACTACAACCTGATCACGACGCTGCACGGGAACCCGATCGTCGGGTCGGGGTGGGGGCACCCGTACGTCGAGGTCGTGCACGCGTACGACATCGCGAAGGTGTTCCCGCAGTACCGGTTCGTCGCGCACAACAGCGTGCTGTGGCTGTGGAGCATCGGCGGGCTGATCGGCTTCACCCTGCTCTGGCTCCCGATCGCGACCGGGGTGTTCTTCGCGGCCCGGGCGCGGCTGTACGCGGCCACGCCGCTCGACCGCGCCGTCGCCTACGGCGCGCTGGCGACGTACGTCGCCTTCGTCATCCAGGCGTGGGCCGACATGGGCACCCAGTCCTGGACCACCCAGGGGATGCTCGCGGTCGCGCTCGCGGCCTCCGGCCAGCTCGCCGTGAGCACCGGCGCCTGGCCGCAGCGCACGCGCCTGTTCGGCGCTTCGGTTCCGCGCGGCGCGGGGAGGCGGGCGTGACGCCCGCGACCGTGGTGGACGGCGCGCTCGCGGTGACCGCGGCTCCGGCGCTGGCGGCCGCCGGCTACCTCGCGGCGCTCGCGGCCACGGCCCGTCCCGTCGCGCCGCCGCCAGCGGCCGACTCGGTGCGCTTCGACGTCGTCGTCCCGGCGCACGACGAGGCCGGCGGGATCGGCGCCACGGTCGCGAGTCTGCTCGCGCTCGACTACCCGCGTGCGAAGTTCCGCGTGTTAGTCGTCGCCGACAACTGCACCGACGACACCGCCGCCCGCGCGCGGGCGGCCGGCGCGCTGGTGCTCAAGCGCCACGACGCGGCGCGCCGCGGTAAGGGGTACGCGCTGGCGCACGCCTACGCCGCGTGCCTGGCGGACGGCGTCGCGGACGCGGTGGTCGTCGTCGACGCCGACACGGTCGTGTCGCCTAACCTGCTGCGTGCGTTCGCCGCGCGCTTCGCCGCGGGCGAGGCGGCCGTGCAGGCGGAGTACGGCGTCCGCAACGCCACGGCGACGTGGCGCACGCGGCTCATGGCCGTCGCGTTCGCCTGCTACCACACCACGCGCTCCCTCGGCCGCGAGCGCCTGCGCCTGTCGTGCGGCCTGCGCGGCAACGGCATGGGCTTCAGCGCGGACACGCTGCGCCGCCACCCGCACCGCGCCTTCTCGCGCGTCGAGGACGTGGAGTACGGCGTCGCGCTCGGCGCCGCGGGCGTGCGCGTCGCGTACGTCCCCGAGGCGACGGTACTCGGCGACATGCCGACCACGGCGGAGGCGGCCCAGACCCAGCGCGAGCGGTGGGAAACCGGGCGCGCAGGCCTCGTACGCCGTCTCGTGCCGACACTCGTCCGTGCGACGATCGCGCGTCGTGATCGCGTACCACTCGACCTCGCGGCCGACCTGCTCGTGCCGCCACTGACCACGCTCGTGGCGGTAGCCGTTCTTGGCACCGCGATCGCCACGGCGTCCGCGTGGCGCGGGTGGGCCGGCCCGCTTGGCGTTGCCCCGTGGGGGGCGGTGCTCGTCTGCCTCGCGGCGTACGTGGCGCGCGGCGCGGCGCTCGCCGGCCACGGCCCGCGCGTGCTCCTCGACCTCGCGTGGGGGCCGGCGTACGCCGCGTGGAAGCTCGCCGTCGCCTTACACCCGCGCACGCGCGGCGACACGTGGGTGCGCACCGCGCGCGCCCCGGTCGTCGCCGCGCCGGACGGACCCGCGATCGAGCGCGTCGCCGGCGCGCCGCACACCTCTGGAGCCTCGTAACGCATGATGTCGATCGAACCGCGGGCCCGCCCGTCGGACACGTTCGCCGTGAGCGCGCCCGACGTTGCCTCGTCCAACACGGGAGCGGACGCCGAGGAGTGGTCGCAACTCTGGTTCACGCTGGAGCGGCACGGGTGGGGCTCACTCGCCCTCATCCCCGCGGCCCCCGGCGCGTCTGCGCGGGCGCTCGCCGAACGCCTCGCGCACGCCGCGCGCGCGTACCAGACGACCGCGGTCGAGGTGTTCGACGCCGAGCACGCCGCCCCCGAAGACGTGCAGGCGGTGGTGGCCGCGGTGGGCGGCCGGGCAGCCGTGGGCGAGCGCGTGCTGCTCGTCGTCGCGTCTCCGCTCATTCGCGCGTCGGCCATCCCGCTCGCGCGGGCGGCCGATGCCGCGGCGCTCGTGGTCCCGCTCGGCGAGGTCGGCGCGGCGGACGCGCGCCGCACGGTGGGCGCGGTTGGGCACCCGCACTTTGTGGGCAGCGTCACGGTGCGGGGCCGATGACGGGCACGACGTCCCGCACGCCCACCCCGACGCCGTACCTCCCGACGGTCTCCGCGTCGACGTATGCACCGCCGGCGTACACGCCGGCCCCGACGTACGCGCCGCCGGCGCGCACCGCGACGCGACCGCGCCTGCGCGTGGGCGAGCTGTGGGTCGATGTACTTACGCGCGGCGACGCGCTCCACGCGCTCGACGTGCTCGTCGCACGAGGCGAGGGCGGGGCGGTGTTCACGCCGAACGTGGACCACGTCGTCATGGCCGAACGCGACGAGGCGTTCCGCGCGGCGTACGCCGGCGCGAGCCTGTCGCTCGCCGACGGCGCGCCGGTCGTGTGGGCGTCGCACGTGTTGCGCCCGCGTGTGCCCGAGAAGCTGTCGGGGTCGGACATGCTGCTGCCGATCGCGCGGCTCGCGGCCAGCCGCGGGTGGCGCGTCTACCTGTTAGGCGGCGGGCCGGGGAGTGTGGCGGAGGCCGCGCGCCGGCTACGCGACGAGCACGGCGTACACGTCGTCGGGACGGACGACGCCCGCATTGCGAGCGAACCCGATCCCGCACTCGACGCGCCGGTCGTCGCGCGCCTCCGCGCGGCCCGGCCCGACCTCGTGTTCGTCGCGCTCGGCGCGCCGAAGCAGGAGCTGTTCATCGCGCGGTCGTTGGCCGGGATGGGCCCGGTCGTCGCCGTGGGCGTCGGCGCGAGCCTGGACTTTCTCGCCGGTACGCTGCGCCGCTCGCCGGCATGGATGTCCCGCGCGGGGCTGGAATGGCTCTACCGCCTCGGCCAGGAGCCGCGCCGGCTGTGGCGTCGCTACCTGATTCAAGATCCGAAGTTCGTGCTCGTCGTGCTTCGAACGCTTTGCCGTCCGCGCCGCGAGCGCGTCTCCCACGTGCCCGTCCGCTGACCCACTGCCCCGTGACGACCGCCATCGCGCCCGACCACCTCGAACCGTCCGACGTGTTCGACCCGTTCGCCGGCCCGGCCCTGGCCGCGGCCGTGCCGTCGACGGCCGCACAGCGCGAGATCTGGACTGCGACGTGGATGGGCGACGACGCGTCGCTCGCCTTCAACGAGGCCGTCGCGCTCGGGCTCCGCGGTCTGCTGGACGAGGGCGCACTACTTGGCGCCGTGTGCGACGTCGTCGCGCGCCACGAAGCATTGCGTGCGACGTTCTCGGCGGACGGCACTGTGCTCGCGGTCGCGGAGCCTGCGGCCGAGGTGCCGGTCGTCCGGCACGACTGGCGCGGGCTGGCGCCCGTGGACCGTGGGGCTGCCGTGGAGGCACTCCGGGCTCGCGTCGTCGCGGAGCCGTTCGACCTATTACGCGGGCCGCTCGTGCGGTTCGAACTTGCGCGGCTGGACGAGCAGGAGCACGTACTCGTCGTCACGGCGCACCACATCGTGTGCGACGGATGGTCGTTCGGCGTGATCGTGCCGGAGCTGGCTGCCGCGTACTCGGCGCGGCGCGCGGGGCGGCAGCCCGAGCTCCCGGCCGCCGATTCGTTCGCGGCGTACGCGCACGCTGCGGAACAGCCGGACGCGCGTGCGGCCGCCGACGAGGCCGAGCGGTACTGGTTGGCGCAGTTCGCGGGCGGCGCGCCCGTGCTCGACCTGCCCACGGACCGGCCGCGCGCCGCTGCGCGTACGTACGCGGCGGGCCGGGTGGACCACGTGCTCGGCGCGGACCTCGTGCGGCGCGTGACCCGGGCCGGCGCGCGTGCGGGCGCGAGCCAGTTCGCGACGCTGTTCAGCGCCTTCGGCATGCTCCTGCACCGGCTGAGCGGCGGCGAGAACCTGGTGATCGGCGTCCCCGCCGCGGGCCAGCCCGCGTGCGGGATGCCGCGGCTCGTCGGGCACCTCGTGAGCATGCTCCCCGTGCGGCTCTGCCTAACGGAGGACATGCCCGTCGTCGAGGCCCTGGCGCGCGCGCGCGGGCAGGTGCTCGACGCGTACGAGCACCAGGAGTTGACGCTCGGCTCGCTCCTCGCACGTCTGCCGCTGGCGCGCGATCCGGGACGCCCGCCGCTCGTCTCGGTCGCGTTCAACCTCGACAAGGGGCTCGGCGCGGCGGCGATGCCGTTCGCGGGGCTCGACGCGATGCTACACTCGGTGCCGCGTTCGCGCGAGAACTTTGACCTGTTCGTCAACGCGGTCGAGCTGGACGGCGCGGTCACGATCGAGTGCCAGTACAACGTCGCGCTGTACGACGCCGGGACGGTTCGCGCGTGGCTGGCGGCGTACGAGTGCCTGCTTGTGGGCCTCGCGGCGGCCGCGTCGGGGGGAGACGCTGTCACGGTCGGCGCGCTCCCGCTCACCGCGACGTCCGCGGGTGGCGCGGCGGCCATCGGCCCTGTCGTGGAACTCCCGGCGCGCGCGCTCGTCCACCGTCTCGTCGAGGGACAGGTCGCGCGGACGCCTAACGCGATCGCGGTCGACGACGGCGTCCGCGCGCTCACGTACGGCGAGCTCGACGTGCGCGCGAACCGGCTCGCGCGCCACCTCCGCGCGCGCGGCGTCCGGCGCGGCGCGTTCGTCGGGCTCTTCCTCGAGCGCACGGCCGAGATGTTCGTCGCGCTCCTCGCGGTGCTCAAGGCCGGCGGCGCGTACGTGCCGCTCGACCCGGGGCACCCGGTCGAACGACTCGCGTACGTCGCGGACGACGCGGGGATCGCGCTACTGCTCACCGAAGAATCGGTACGCGCCGACACACCGCTGGCCGCCGCGCGGCCGGACGTGCCGGTCGTGTCGATCGACGGCGCCGACGCCCCGGCGATCGCCGCCGCGTCCGACGAGCCGTTCGCGACGGACGCCGACGTAGCCGAGCCGGAGAGCCCGGCGTACGTCATCTACACGTCGGGGTCGACGGGGCGGCCGAAGGGCGTCGTCGTGCCGCACCGCGCGGTGGTCAACCTGCTCCTCTCGGTGCATCGGACGCCCGGGATGACGGCGGACGACGTCGTGCTCGCGATCACGACGCTCTCGTTCGACATCGCCGTTTCGGAAACGCTTCTGCCGCTGACGGTCGGCGCCCGCGTCGTGCTCACCTCGCGCGAGGTCGCCGCCGACGGCGTGCAGTTGCGCACGCTGGTCGAGCGCGCCGGCGTGACGTTCATCGACGCGACGCCGGCCACCTACCGGCTGCTCCTGGCGGCGGGGTGGGAAGGCGGCCCCCGCCTGCGGCTGGTCTGCACCGGCGAGGCGATGCCGCGCGAGCTCGGCGACGCGCTCTGCGCGCGCGCCGGCGAGGTGTGGAACGGCTACGGGCCGACCGAAACGACGGTCTGGTCGACCTTCTGGCGCGTCAGCGCGCCGGTCGCGCGCGTGCTGATCGGACGACCCGTCGCGAACACGCGGGCGTACGTGCTCGACGCGCGGCTGCGGCCGGTGCCGGTCGGCGCGCGCGGCGAGCTGTTCATCGGCGGCGCGGGCGTGTCGAGCGGCTACCTGGGGCGGCCAGAGTTGACCGCCGAGCGGTTCCTCGCGGACCCGTTCGCGGGCGAGCCGGGTGCGCGGATGTACCGCACCGGCGACGTCGTGCGCCTGCTCGCGGACGGCACGCTCGAGTGCCTCGGCCGCAACGACCACCAAGTCAAGCTGCGCGGGTACCGCATCGAACTCGGCGAGATCGAGAGCCGGCTGGCCGCGTGCCCCGGCGTCGGCGCGTGCGCGGTCGTCGTGCGCGAGGACGATCCGGACGACCGGCGACTCGTCGCCTACGTGACGCCTGCGGCGTCTGGCCTAACCGATCCCGGCTTTGCGGACGCGGACCTCCGCGCACGGCTGCGGGCCGCGCTGCCGGACTACATGATCCCGCAGACGTTCGTCCGACTGCCGTCGCTGCCGCTCACGCCGAGCGGCAAGGTCGATCGCGCGGCGCTCCCCGCGCCGCAGGAGTCGGCCGGGGCGCGCGGACCGGCGGCGGGGGGCGCGTTCGTAGAACCGCGCACCGCGGCCGAGCGGCTCGTCGCCGAATTATGGGCCGACGCGTTGCGCGTGGGCCGGATCGGCGCGACCGACGACTTCTTCCAACTCGGCGGACACTCGCTCATGGCGGCGCAGGTGCTCGGACGGCTGCGCCGCGACCACGGGGTCGAGTTGCCCTACCGCCGCGTCTTCGAGGCGCCGACGGTAGAGCGATTCGCCGAGCTCGTCGCGCAGGCGATGGACCGAACGGCGCGCGGTGCGGCACCCACGGCGGCGCGGCGCGAGATCCCGCACGACCCCGCGCGCACGCGCGCACCGCTCACGATGCTGCAGCACCGGATCTGGCGCTTGGAAGAGCTCGACCCGGCCACGGCCGCGACGCACGTGCACGGCGCCGCGTGGCGACTGCTCGGCGACGTCGACCCGGACGCCGTCGAGGGCGCGCTCGACGATTTCGTGCGACGCCACGAGCAGATGCGGACGCGCTTCGAGCTCGCGGACGGGGTGCCCGTCCAAATCGTCGATCCGGACGCCCGGATCGCGCTCGCGCGCGTGGACCTGACACACCTCCCAGAGGACGAGCGCGAGGCCGCGGTGGCCCGCTACGTCGCCGAGCAGGAGTCGGCGGCGTTCGACGTGGCCGTCGCCCCGCTGTTCCGCGCGACGCTCATCGCGATCGGGCCGCGCGAGCACCTGCTCCACACGGTCCGTCACGGGCTGGTGTGGGACGGCTGGTCGTTCGATATCTTCATCACAGAGTTCTGCGAGCTGTTGGAGGCGCGCACGCGCGGGCGCGCGCCCGTGCTGCCCGACCTCCCGATCACGCTCGGCGACTTCGCGGTATGGCAGCAGTCCTACGTGACGTCGCCCGAGATGGAGCGGCAGGTCGCGTGGTGGCGCACGCACCTCGGCGACGATCTGCTGCCGCTGGAACTGCCCGCCGACCGCCCGCGCCCCGCACAGCCGACGTACCGCGGCGACCGCGTCCACCTCGCCTTTACGCGGGACGAGGTGGACCGGCTGACCGAGCTCGCGCGCGCGCACGGGGCGACGCTGTTCATCCTCTTCCTCTCGGCGTACAACGCGCTGCTGCACCGCTACTCCGGGCAGCGCGAGTTCGTCGTCGGCACGCCGGTGCGCGCGCGGACCCGGCCGGAGACGGAACCGGTGGTCGGCGCGTTCGTAAATACGGTCATGCTGCGGGTCGACGTGGATCCGGCCGCCCCGTTCACGACACTGTTAGGCAGCGTCCGCGACGTTACGCTCGACGCGTTCGGGCACCAGGACATGCCCGTCGAGCTGCTCGGAAATAATGTGCCGGCCGTGCGGGCCCTGTTC
This sequence comes from Gemmatimonadetes bacterium T265, assembly GCA_019973575.1. NCBI lineage: Bacteria > Pseudomonadati > Gemmatimonadota > Gemmatimonadetes bacterium T265. The sequence goes on along the minus strand of BPUI01000003.1, from coordinate 502,582 downwards.
TCGATGCAGGACGCGCGGGCGCGGCCGCGCGCGGCGGGCGACGTCCGCGTCGAGCAGGTCCACCTGCCGCAGCACACGGCGACGAACGACCTGACGCTCTGGGCGATGACGACGGACGAGCGCCTGATCGCCGTTCTCAACTTCAGCACTGACCTATTCGAGCGGTCGACGGCCGAGCGCTTCCTGCGGCACCTGCGTACGCTGCTGCTCTCGCTGCTCGACGAGCCCGGGCAGGCGGTCGGGCGGCTGCCGCTGCTCGCCGACGACGAGCGTCGCGCCGCGCTCGGCGTGCCGGCCGACGACGCCGCGGAATTCGCGATGCATGCGGGGGCCGGGAGCGAGGCGACGCGGTCGCTATTCGAGGCGGTCGTCGCGGCGGCGGCCGCGCGCCCCGACGCCGTCGCCGTACGCGGGTCGGGCGCGCAGGCGGTCACCTATGCGCACCTGCTCGCGCACGCGGAAGCCGTGCGCGTGGCCTTGGGTGACGCCGGTGTCGGGGTCAGTGCGCGCGTCGCCGTGCTCGCCGACGACGTCGCGGCGCGCGCCGCGGCAATTCTCGGCGTGCATGCCGCGGGTGGGGCCGTGCTCGTGTTGGACGGAGGCGATCCGGCGGCATACAACGACGCGCTCGCGGCGGCCGCCGGAGTCACGTGCGCCGTCGCGAACGCGGGGGGTGCGCTCGCGCTCGGCGCCGCCGTCCCGCACATCACCCTCGACGCGCTCGCGCCCGCCGCGACGCCGCTCGCGGCGGATGTCGCTTCGGGCGCGCCCGGCGAGGTCGCGTTCCTGCTCCACGACATCGACGCCGCCGGGCGTGCGACCATCGCACCGCTTCCGCGTGCGACGCTCGACGCGCTCGCGGCGGACCTCGCCGTGCGGCTCGGCGTCGACACGTCGACCGTGGCCGTGCTCGTCCACTCGCCGGCGGCGCCCGTCTCCCTACTCGAATTGCTCGTTCCGCTCTCGGCGGGCGCGATGGTCGCGCCCGCGCCCGCGGGCTCCAACGTGGACGGCGAGAGACTCGGGGAGTTTCTACACGACGTCGGCGCGACGTTCGTGGCCGCGCCGGCGGAGACGTGGCGCGAGTTGGAGGTCGCCGGGTGGGCCGGGAGCGCACACCTGACCGCTGTGATCACCGACGGCGCAACGCCGGCGTTGCTCGCGGCGGTCGCCCGTCGCGTGGGCCGTGCGTTCGCGGTGCACGGCCACGCCGCTGTCGGGCTCTGGAGCGCGACGACGGTGCCAAAGGATGTGGCAATCTCCGCGTGCATCGGATACGACGTGCCGCTCGTTGGCGCGCGGCTCTTTGTGCTCGACGCGCGCGGCGAGGTAGCCGCGCCCGGCGTGCCCGGGTGGCTACACGTCGGAGGTCCCGCGGTGGACGCCGCATGGCGGGTGGCCACGCCCGACCCGCGGTTCGTCGACGATCCACGCACGCCCGGCGCGCGCGCGTTCCGGACCGGCGAACGTGCGCGCCGCAGTGCCGGCGGGCGGGTCGAGGTGTTGGCACCCGAGCCGGGGTGCCTGCACCGCCAGGGGCGGGTAATCGGAAGCGAGGCGGTCGCCGCCGTACTGCGCGCCCACCCCGGAGTCGACGACGTGGCGGTCGTGGCCCGCCCCGACGGGGACGGCGGCGTGCGTACGGTTGCCTACATCGTGCCGGCGCGTGGCGGCGAATACACGGAGACGCAGATGCGCCGGCGTGTTCGCGAGGCGCTGCCGGACGTCGCCGTCCCGCAGCACTTCGCCGAGGTCGACGCGATCGCCCGTGACGCGCAGGGCGCGCCGGTGTGGGACCACCTGCCGCCCGCGGCGCCGTGGGAGGAATCGCGCGCCGCGGCCCTGCCTACCACACCGACCGAGCAGTATGTCGCCACGCTCTGGCAGGAGATGTTGGGCGCGTCGTACCCGCACGCGACGGACAAATTCTTCGACCTCGGCGGCCACTCCCTGCTCTGCTTCCGCTTCATCGACCGTGTCGCGCGCGAGTGCGGGGTGCGGGTGAGCCCGCGCGTCGTGCTGCTCGGCACACTCGAGCAGGTGGCGGCGGCGCTGGATGCCGGGCGGCGCGGCACGCCGGCCGGCGCGGGCGCGGCGATCGTGCCACCGATCGCGGCCGGGATCGGGGCCGCGCCGGCCGGCGTGTTCGGGCGCTTGAAGCGGCTGATCGGCGGGGTTGCCTAACGCTCGGCGGTTGACGGCGCCGGGGGTGCGAGCGCCTCGTCGAAGAGACCCGGGACGTGTGCCCCGTAGCTCCGGAGCGCGCGCTCGTACCCGCCGTGCCCCGCGTTCTCGATCAGCCACAGTCGCTTCGGCTCGCCGGCCGCGGCGTACAGCGGGCGCGCCATCGCGGGGGTGACCGCGCGGTCGGCCGTGCCGGAGATGATGAGGAGCGGGCGGGGGCGACGCGGCGGACCAGCGTCGCCAGCTTGGGGGTCGTCGAGCCGCATCCCGCCGAGGTGAAGGCCGAGCAGGGCGCCCCACTGCGCGACCGGACCGCGCGCGGCGTAGTCGCGGCGGGTCAGCACGACGGCGTCGCCCGGCGGCGCCGCGAGGGCGACCGCGCGCACACGCCGGTCGACCGCCGCGACTTGGGTGGCGAGGATGACCGCCGCGCCGTTGTGGGTCGGCGCGTACCACCCGTGAATCGTCCCCACGCCGGACACGTCGAACACGACGGCGCGCAACGCCAGCACGGCTGAATCGTCGGGAAGCGGGGCCTTGCCGCGGCGCGGGTGGACGTCGGCCAGTTCGCTGGCGGCCGAGCGGGCGAGCCGGACAGTGTTTCGAACGGTCCATGCTCCGGCGGCCGGCACGGGGCCGCCGGAGCACGACGACTACCAGCGCACGGACGAATTCTCCATGAGCAATTTGTGTCCCCCTGCTACCGTTGGCCTGCCGCCGACGGTGCACGCCGCGTTCGAGGCACAGGTCGACCGCGCGCCGTACGCGGTGGCGGTCCGCCACGGCGGGCGCGGCACGACGTACGCCGAACTCGACGCGCGCGCCAACCGGCTCGCTCGAGCGCTCCACGACCGCGGGTTTGGTGTAGGCACGGCGGTCGGCGTGTGCCTCCAACGCACGCCGGAGCTGATCGTGGCGCTGCTCGCGATCCTAAAGGCGGGCGCGACGTACGTGCCGTTGGAGGCGTCGTACCCCGCCGAGCGACTCGCGGTGCTGCTGCGGGCCTGCGCGTCACCCGTGGTCGTCACCGACGCGGCCCACGCGCCGGCGGTCCCGCCGGGCGCGTGGGCCGTCGTCCGCGTCGATGCCGCGGAGGTGCGGGCCGAGGTCGAGGCGCGGTCGGCCGAGCGCGTGGACGCCACGGCCGGTCCCGGGACGCGCGCGTACGTGATGTTCACCTCCGGCTCGACGGGTGAACCCAAGGGGGTCGAAGTCCCACACCGCGCGATCGTCCGACTCGTGTGCGACGTAGACTACGTCGCGCTCGGGGCGGCGCACACGGTGCTGCACGCGGCGCCGCTCGGGTTCGACGCGTCGACGTTCGAGATTTTCGGGCCGCTCCTCACGGGCGGCGTGTGCGCGCTGCACGGCGAACGCGTCCCGACGCCGGAGGGGCTGGCGCGCGCGATCGCGGCGGACGGCGTGACGACGATGTGGCTCACCGCCGGCCTGTTTAACGCGGTAATCGACGAGGCGCCCGGGGCGTTGCGCGGGCTTCGTCAACTGCTCACCGGCGGGGAGGCGCTCTCCGTCTCGCACGTCCGGCGGGCGCAGGACGTCCTCGATGGCACGCAGCTGATCAACGGCTACGGGCCGACCGAGACGACGACGTTCGCCGCGTGCTACGCGATCCCGTCGCCGCTGCCCGAGGCGTGTGCGTCCGTCCCGATCGGCTTCGCGATCCGCGAGACGACGTTGCGCGTGCTGGACGACGCGGGACGGCCGGTCTCGCGCGGCGGAACGGGAGAGCTCTACATCGGCGGTGCGGGCGTCGCGTTAGGATACCTGGGGCGCCCGGATCTCACGGCGGAGCGCTTCGTCCCGGACGCGTTCTCGGACGTGCCGAACGCACGGCTGTACCGCACGGGTGACCTCGTGCGCGCGCTGCCCGACGGCGCGCTCGAGTTCGTCGGTCGCGTGGACGATCAGGTCAAGATCAGCGGGTACCGCATCGAGCCGAGGGAGATCGCCGCGGCGCTCCGCCGCGATCCGCGCGTGCGGGATGCGGCGGTCGTGGCGCGCGCGGTGGGGGAGGGGCTCCCCAAGCGACTCGTCGCGTACGTGGTCGCCGCGGGGGGCGGGCGCTCGGAGGCTGCCTCGCTCCGTGAGGCGCTCCGCGCAACGCTGCCGGAGTACCTCGTGCCGGCCGCGTTCGTCTGGGTATCGGCGCTGCCGCTGACGGCGAACGGCAAGCTGGACGTTCGGGCGCTGCCCGCCCCCGACGCCGAAGCGGCACCGGCCCGAGCTGCCACTAACGCGGACGGCACCGACGCGGCGCGTCTGATTGCGCAGGTCTGGGCCGAGCTGTTAGGCGTGCGGCACGTCGCGCCGGACGATAACGTGTTCGACCTCGGCGCGACGTCGTTGCTCGTCGTTCGGGCGCGGGCGCGGCTGCAGGCGCGGCTCGGGGTGGAGATTCCCGTCGCGCACTTCTTCCAGCACCGCACGCCGCGCGCGCTCGCCGAGCGGCTGGGCGGAGGCGTGGGCGCTGGTCGCGCGCGGGGCCGTATCGTCGTGCGCGCGGACGGGATGCCCGAGCCGGTGGCGATCGTCGGGATGGCGGCGCGATTTCCGGGCGCCGTAGACGTCGACGCGTTCTGGCGCAACCTGCGCGACGGGGTCGAGTCGATCGCCCGGTTCAGCGACGCGGAACTCACCGCGGCCGCGGTCGATCCGCGGCTGCGCGCCGACCCGCAGTACGTCGCAGCGCGCGGGGTCCTCGACGAGGTCGACCGGTTCGACGCGGGGTTCTTCGGGCTGTCGCCGCGCGAGGCGCAGATCATGGACCCGCAGCAGCGGCTTTTCCTCGAACTCGCCTGGCACGCGCTCGAACACGCGGGCTACGTGCCCGAGCGCCACGAGGGCCCGATCGGGGTGTTCGCGGGCGTGTACAACAACTCGTACGCGAGCACCGTCCTCGCGCGGCGGCCCGACGTGGTGGAGCAGTTTGGCGCGTTCAACGCGATGCTGCTCAACGAAAAGGATTACGTCGCGACGCGTGCGGCGCACCGGCTCGGCCTCACGGGACCGGCGCTGAGCATTCACACAGCGTGCTCGACCTCGCTCGTGACGATCTGCCAGGCGGTCATGAGCCTGCGCGCCGGCCAGTGCGACCTCGCGCTCGCGGGCGGGGTGTCGCTCACGGTGCCGACAACGAGCGGGCACCTGTACCAGGAGGGCGGGATGCTCTCGCCCGACGGCCGGACGCGGCCGTTCGACGCGGCGGCCGCGGGAACGGTGTTCAGCGACGGCGCGGCGGTCGTCGCGCTCAAGCGACTCGCCGACGCGGTGCGCGATGGTGACACGATCCACGCCGTCGTGCGCGGCGTGGGGCTGAACAACGACGGCGCGGCGAAGGCGAGCTTCACGGCCCCGAGCGTGGAGGGGCAGTCGGCGGCGATCGCGATGGCGCACGCGGACGCCGGCGTCGCGCCGGGGGAGGTGTCGTACGTGGAGGCGCACGGCACGGCGACGCCGTTAGGCGACCCGGTCGAGTTCGAGGCGCTGTCGCAGGTGTTCCGCGCGCGCACTGCGGACGTCGGCTTCTGCGCGCTCGGCTCGGTGAAGGGGAACGTCGGGCACACGGTGGTCGCGGCGGGCGCGGCGGGCGTGCTCAAGACCGCCCTCGCGCTCGCGCACGAGATCCTCCCCGGCACCGTGCACTACGCGACCCCGAACCCGCACCTCGCGCTCGACGCGAGCCCGTTCCGCGTGCACGCCGAGTCGCGGCCGTGGCCCCGGAGCGAGCGGCCGCGGGTGGCGGGGGTGAGTTCGTTCGGGGTCGGCGGCACGAACGCGCACGTCGTGCTCGGGGAGGCGCCGGCGCAGCCGGAGGACGGCCCGTCGCGGGAGGAGCAGCTGCTCGTCCTCTCGGCGCGCTCGGAGGCGGCGCTCGAGCGCGCGACGGACGACCTGGCGGGGCACCTGCGCGCCCACCCGGACGCGTGCCTCGCGGACGTTGCGCACACGCTGCGCGTGGGGCGGCGCGCGTTCGCGCACCGGCGTGCCGTGGCCGCGGCGTCACCTGCCGGGGCCGCCGACCTCCTCGCCGCACGCGACGAGCGGCGCGTGAGCACGCGGCGCGCGGCGGCGGCCGAACCGAAGGTGGTGTTTGCGTTCCCGGGGCAGGGGGCGCAGTACCCGCGCATGGGCGCGTCGCTCTACGAGCGCGAGGCGGTCTACCGCGAGGCGTTCGACCGGTGCGTCGAGGCGGCGAACCCCGTGCTCGGCCGAGACCTGCGCGAGGTACTCTTCGCTACGAGCGAAGATGCTGCCGCGGTGCTGCGCCAAACGGCCGTCACGCAGCCCGCGCTGTTCGCGACCGGATACGCGCTCGCGACGTTGTGGGAGTCGTGGGGCGTTCGCGCGTCGGCGATGGTCGGGCACAGCGTCGGGGAGTTCGTCGCCGCCGCGCTCGCGGGCGTGTTTTCGCCCGAGGACGGCATGCGTCTCGTGGCCGAGCGTGGACGGATGATGCAGCGGATGCCCGCAGGGAGCATGCTCTCGGTGCGACTCGGCGCGGCGGCGGTGGTACCGCGGCTCGGGCCGGAGTTGGCCGTCGCGTCGGAGAACAGCCCCGGGCTGTGCGTAGTCGCCGGGCCAACCGACGCGATCGTGCGGTTCCAGGCGGCGGTCGAGGCGGAAGGCGTCGCGTGTCGGCCGCTGCACACGTCGCACGCGTTCCACTCGCCGATGATGGAGCCGGTGGTCGCGCCGTTCCTCGAGATGGTACGCGGGATCGCACTAGCGCCGGCACGGACGCCGATCGTCTCGTCGGTGACGGGCGCGTGGCTCACCGTGGCGGACGCGTGCGACCCGCAGTACTGGGCGCGCCACCTACGCGAGACGGTGCGGTTCGCGGACGCCGTGCGGACGGTCTGGTCGGAGCCCGGCGCGCTGCTGCTCGAAGTGGGGCCGCGAGCCACGCTGTCGTCCCTCGCGCGGCAGCAGGTCACCGACCGCGCCGCGCAGGTGTGTGTCGCGTCGCTCGGCGAATCCGGCGACCCAAATGGCGAGGGCGAGGCGGTACTCGGCGCCCTCGGTCGGCTGTGGACGAGCGGCGTGCGTCCCGACTGGTCCGGCTTCGTGGCCGGCGAGACGCGCCGCCGCGTGCCGGTGCCGAGCTACCCGTTCGAGCGTCAACGGTACTGGGTGGACCCGCTGCCGGTGGTGGGCGCGCCCGCGGCAGCCGCGCCCGTCTCTCTGCCGGCCCCTTCCCTTGCCCTCCCACTGCTCGGCGCGCCTCAGGACGCCGACTCTCTCTCCCCCGTGTCGAACACCGCCCGCCACCCGCGCCTCGTCGCCGAGGTTTGTGAACTTTTCGAGACCGTGTCGGGCGTCGAGATCGGCGCGGGCGATGCGGACGCGAGCTTCGTCGAGCTCGGCATCGATTCGCTCGTCCTGACGCAGGTTGCGCTCGCGCTCGCGAAGCGCTTCGGCGTGAAGGTCACCTTCCGGCAGCTGATCGAGGAGTACACGAGCGCCTCGCGCGTCGCGGCGCATCTCGACGCGGTGATCGCGCCCGAGCCGGCGGCGGCTCCGGTCGCGGTTCCAGTTGCGGCTGCGCCCGCGCCGGTCGTGCCTCCCATCAGGCCTAACACGACGCCTGACGTCACGCCGGTTCCGGTAGCTGTCGCGCCAGTGGGTATTGGTGGGAGCGCGGTACAGCAGCTCATCGAGCAGCAGCTTCGCCTTATGACGCAGCAGCTCGCGGTACTAGCCGGCGCGACGGCGGTGGTCGACGGTGACGCACACGGGACGTCCGCCGTGGCCGTCCCGGCACCTGCGTCGTCGGTCGCGGCTCCGCCCGCGGGCGCTGCGCCGACCGCGGAGCAGCCGCCTGTGGTCGCGGCGGAGCCGGCCGACGACGCGCCGTTAGTGACTACCGGTCCGCAGCGCGAATTCTACGACGCGAAGAAGGCGTTCGGCGCCGCGCCGCGCATCACGCACAAGGGGAACGCGGAGCTCGACGCGCGCCAGCGGTCGCGGCTGGACGCGTTCACGCGCCGCTACACCGCGCGGACCGCAGGGTCGAAGCGCTTCACCGACACGCACCGGGCGCGGATGGCCGACCCCCGTGCCGTGACGGGGTTCCGCCCGACGACCAAGGAGCTCGTCTACCCGATCGTGGTCGAGCGCTCGGCCGGATCGCGGCTGTGGGACGTGGACGGGAACGAGTACGTGGACGTGCTGTCGGGGTTCGGCTCCAACTTGTTCGGGTGGTCGGCGCCGTTCGTCGTCGACGCGGTGCGGGCCCAGATGGATCGCGGGTTCGAGGTCGGTCCGCAGCACGCGCTGACGGCCGAGGTGGCGGAGTTGTTCGCGGAGGTGACCGGCACCGAGCGGGTGGCGTTCTGCAACACGGGCTCGGAGGCGGTGCTCGGCGCGATCCGCATCGCGCGTACGATCACGGGCCGCGATCTCGTCGCGATCTTTTCCGGCTCGTACCACGGCATCAACGACGAGGTGATCGTCCGGGGGACGCGGGCGCACCGTGCGGTGCCGGCCGCGCCGGGCATCCTCCGGGCGGCGACGGAGAACGTGCTCGTCCTCGACTACGCCACGCCCGAGTCGATGGCCGTGCTGCGCGAGCGCGCGCACGAGCTGGCCGCGATCGTCGTCGAACCGGTGCAGAGCCGGCGCCCCGACTTCCAGCCCGCGGAGTTCCTGCGGGAGCTGCGCACGCTCACCGAGGAGGCGGGAATCGTCTACATCTGGGACGAAATCGTCACCGGGTTCCGCGCGGCGCCCGGCGGCGCGCAGGAGCACTTCGGCGTGCGCGCGGACCTGGCGACCTACGGCAAGATCGTCGGCGGCGGGCTGCCGATCGGCGTGATCGCGGGGCGGCGCGCGTTCATGGACGCGCTCGACGGCGGGGCGTGGCAGTACGGCGACGCGTCGGTGCCCGAAGTCGGGGTGACGTACTTCGCGGGGACGTTCGTGCGCCACCCGCTCGCCCTCGCGGCGGCGCGCGCGGTGTTGCTGGAGCTCAAGGCGCGTGGCCCCGACCTGCAGCGGCTGCTGGCGGAGCGCACGCGCGACCTCGCCGAGGAGCTCAACGCGATGTTCCGCGCGTCGGGCGCGCCGCTCGAGGTCCGGCACTTCGCGTCGGTCTGGAAGACGTTCTACACGGCGGAGCAGCCGCACGGCGACCTGCTGTTCTACATGCTCCGCGACCGCGGCGTGCACGTGTACGACGGGTTCCCGTGCTTCATGACCGCGAGTCACAGCGAGGCGGACCTCCGCCTGGTGGTCGACGCGTTCACGAACGCCGTCGCCGAGATGCAGGAGGGCGGGTTCTTCCCGCCGCGACCGGCCGAGTCGGCGCCGACCATGCCGGGCACGCCGCCCGTGCCCGGGGCGCGCCTCGGCCGCGCGCGTGACGGGTCGCCGGCGTGGTTCGTCGCCCACCCGAACGAGCCCGGACGGTACGTGCAGGTCGGCGGGCCGTAGCGTCCGGGCGGCCTGCCCGCGCCCACCCGCAGCCCCGCATGCTCCCTCGTTTCTTCGGCGACGCCGGCCGCCAGCTGTTCGGCGTGTATCACCCGGCGTCCGCCACGCCGGCGCGGCGCGACGGGGTAGTGCTCTGCTACCCGGGCCCGCAGGAATACCGGCAGGCGCACTGGGCCTACCGTCGCCTCGCCGCGCTGCTCGCGGCGAGGGGGATGCACGTCTTGCGCTTCGACTACGGCGGGACGGGTGACTCCGCGGGCGAGGCGGCTGAGGGGAGCGTGACGCGCTGGGTCGAGGACGTCGGCACCGCCGTGCAGGAGCTGCAGGACGTGGCCGGGGTGCGGCGGGTCGCGCTCGTCGGGATGCGACTGGGCGCGGTCGTCGCGGTGCGCGCGTGTGCGGCGGGGCTCGCCGTTTCGGATCTCGTGCTGTGGGATCCGGTGGTGCGCGGCGCGGAGTACCTCGCGGGGCTCGACGCGGAGCAGGCCGCGGGGCTCGGCGACCGCGCCTACCCCGAGGACGACCGCCGAGGTGTGGACGAACTGCTCGGCTACGTGATGACTCCGGCGATGCGCGCAGAGACTGGCGCGTTAGACCTGACGGCAGAGGGGTGTGGCGCGCCCGGGCGGGTGCTGCTCGTTGCCGCCGATTCCGGTCCGGAGTACGCCGAACTCGGCGGCGTGTGGGCGGCGCGCGGGGTGGCGTGCGAGGTCCGCCACGTGGCGGACGCGACGCTCGCGAGGGGCGGACACTGGGCGAGCGACACGCTGGTGGCGCGGCACATTCCGGGCGCGATCGACGCCTTCTTTGCGGAGCGGCCGGCGGAGCGGGCCGCGGTGCAGCGTGCACAGCCGATCGCGCGACGGACGGCGGAGCCGCCCGCCCATGTCTAACGAGCCTACGCCTAACGCGACGGCCGGCCCGCCGGCGGGTGTCTCCGCGGCCGAGCGCGCGGTCCTGTTCGGGCCGCACCGCGGGCTCGTGGGCGTCGTGACGCAGCCGGCGGGCGCGCCCGCGGCGGCCGGCTCGCCGACCCCGCGCCGCGCCGTGGTGATGGCGAACATCGGGTTGAGCCACCACGTCGGCCCGTTCCGCCTGTACGTCGACCTCGCACGCGCGGCGGCCGCGCTCGGGTGGTACGCGCTGCGGTTCGACCTGTCGGGGCTGGGTGACAGTCTGCCGCGCGCGGGCGCCGCGACGACGAGCGAGCAGGCGGCCGCCGACGTGCGGGCGGCCCTGGACTGGGTAGAGAGTTCGCTCGGGGTGCGGGAGGTGGTGCTCGTCGGACTGTGCTCGGGCGTCGACACGATGCACCCGGTCGCGGTCGCCGATCCGCGCGTGGTCGGGGCGGTGTTCGTCGACGGCTACACGTACCCGACGCTGGGCTACCACGTGCGCCGGCACACGCTGCGGTACCTGCAGCTGGAGCGCTGGCGGCGGTTCGTGCGGCCGCGGTCGCTGCGGCGGCGGTTCGCGCGCGCCGCGCCCGCGACGCCGGCTGACGATGCGCCGCAGCCGGTGTTCCAGCGCGAGTACCCGACGCGCGCGCGCTTCCGCGCGGACGTCGCCGAAATGGCGGCGCGTCGGGCGCGCCTGTTGTTCGTGTTCACGGGAACGTTCGACGCCAGCTTCAATAGCGAGCGCCAGATGGCCGAGGTGCTCGGCCGCGCGGTGCGCCGGGATCAGATGCGGGTCGCGGTGTTTCCGCGCGCGGACCACCTGTTCTCCGCGGCGGCGCACCGCGGCGCCTTCTTCGCGTGCGTGCGGCAGTGGCTGGCGGAGTTCCCGCCCGCGGCGCGGGGAACGGCGGCGTAGGACCGAGTCCGAGCGCGCGGGTGGCCGGGCCCGCAAGTGCCTAACGTAACCAGCCCCCGTCGTGCCGACGCACGCGGGGGCTGGCTCGTTGTTGGGGCCGGGGCGGGTGCGGGCGCGGCGCCGTGGCCGCACCCGCGCGTCCGGTTAGGCGTTGCGCGATGCCCGGCGCCGCGCGACGAGGCCCGTGCCGACGAGGCTCACCCCGAGTAGCGCGACCGTGGTCGGCTCGGGCGTCGCGGTGATCGGCGACTCGGTGATGAGCTCCTGCATGCCGTGGTAGTCGTCCCCGATGCCGGCGCTGTTGACGTCGGTGAGGACCGTGAACCGGCGCCAGTCGTAGGTGGCGAAGTTCGCCGAACCGGCAAACGCGTCGGCCGCGGCCTCCCACGTCGCGACCGCCTGCGCCTCACCGGCGGTGGCGTAGTCGTAGGGGGCCAGTGTGGGCTCGAACTGCAACCACATCGCGCCCTGGATGCCGGCCGTGTCGGTGAGGGTCGAGACCTTCGAGTACTGGTCCACGAGCCACGCCGCCTTGCGGTAGCGGGTGAGCGCGTCGGGCCCCGGGTTGAACGACCGCGTGCCCTGCCGCGTGTACGAAATCGAGGAGTCGCCGAGGTTCGTCAGGTAGACGTTCCAGCCGTTCGGGTCGAAGGTCACCTCGTGGAGGATGTCGATGCAGAAGGCGTCGATGGGGGTGTTGGCCGACGCGTTGCCGGGGAGGGAAAGGAAGGTCGCCTTGAGCCGGCCGACGTCGGGGGACCCGTAGGGCCCCGTGAAGGCGAGCGCGCCGGCCTCGTCGAAGCGCAGGGTCGCGGTCGGGGGCGTGGACTGCGCGTGGGCGGCGTTGGACGCGGCGAGGATGGCGGCGCCGGCGCACGCGACCGTGGTGGCGAGGCGGCGGACGCGAGCGGCGAGGGGAGCGGAGAGCGTGTGCATGTGGGGAGCCTGCGAGAGCGCGGACGAGGGAGGAAGGGACCGCCGATAGTGTCGGCGCCTGGTGTCCGCTCGGGCAGGGCGCGTACCGCACACGGTGGTTCGTGTTAGTCACCTGCCGCGGGCCGCGGCGCCGCCCGGCGCCGGCGTGTAGCATGTTGCTGGACATCGACTTACACGAGGTCGCCGGTCGCGGTGTCCGGCGTGGCCCCGACGTGCGCGGGGGTCCACGCGGGTGTGCGGTGTGGCGGTGGCGCTACGGTCCGTGGCGTCGCACCTACGAACCGGGCGCCGCCGCGGCGAGCAGCCGGTCGACCTCCTCGGCCGAGACGCGGTTGAAGTCGCCGGGGATGGTCAGCTTCAACGCGCCGGCCGCGGCCGCGAAGCGGACGGCGTCGGCCGGCGGGCGGCCGGCGAGCCGCGCGTGGAGGAGCGCCGCGACGAAGCTGTCGCCGCCGCCGACGCGGTCGACCACGTGCATCTCGTAGCGAGGGGCGGAGTGGAGCGTGCCGGTCGCGCCCTCGTAGAGGTGCGCGGTCCACGCGTGCGCGTGCGCCGAGCGCACGTCGCGTTGCGTGAGGGCGACGTCCGCGCAGCCGAAGCGGGCGCAGAGCCTGGCCGCGGTGTCGCGCAGGGCGTCCGGCGGTTCGGGGGCGGTGCCCGCGGTGGGCTCGCCGAGCATGATGTCGACGGCGCCGGGGTTGGCGATCAGGAGGTGCGCTGACGCGGCGAGCCGCTCGATGGTTGGGCGCGGGTCGCGCCCGTTCCAGAGGGCCGGGCGCCAGTTGAGGTCCACGCTCACCGGGATGCCGCGGGCGCGCGCGGCGTCGAGGGCCGCGCCGAGCGTGCGCCTGGGCCCGTCGCCGAGCGCGGGGACGATGCCCGAGACGTGGAACCACTCCACGCCGCGGAGGGCCGCGTCCCAGTCGAGATGCGCGGGCTCGAGCTCGGCGAATGCGGAGCCCGCGCGGTCGTAGACGGTGTGGAGTGGGCGCAGGTCGGCGCCGCTCTCGACGAAGTACGCGCCGAGGCGGGTGCCGCCGCGCGCGACGTGCCGCACGCCGACGCCCTCGGCGCGCAACGCCGCGAGTGCCGCGTCACCGACCGCGTGGGCGGGCACGCGCGTGACGTGCTCCACCGCGGTGCCGAGGCGGGCGAGTCCGGCGGCGACGTTGGCCTCGCTCCCTCCGAACCAGGTGCGCAGGGTCGGGGACTGGAAGAGGCGCTCGTGCGGGTGTGGCGGCGAGAGGCGCAGGAGCACCTCGCCGAAAGTGACGACGTGCGGTGCACCGACGTCCGGCGGGCCGACCTGCGGCGCGGCGGGCGCGCTCACCCGCGCGCCTCCGCGACGGCGGCGGCGACGCGGCGGGCGCGCGCCGTGAGCGCGGCCGTGTCGCCGGCGGCGACGAGCGTCGGGTCGACGAGCGACGAGCCCAGGCCGACGGCGACGGCGCCCGCGCGGAGCCACTCGCCGACGTTGTCGGGGGTGACGCCGCCGGTGGGCATGAGGCGGAGGAAGGGCATGGGCGCGAGGACGCCGCGGACGTGGGCAGGGCCTAACGTGTCCGCGGGGAAGAGCTTGACGAGGTCGGCGCCGGCGGCGTGCGCGGCGTAGATCTCGGTCGGGGTGAACGCGCCGGGGAGGACGGGGACCCCGAGCCGGTGGCCCTCGTCGAGGACGTCGCGCGAGAAGACCGGGCTGACGACGAACGCGGCGCCCGCGTCGACCGCGCGGCGCGCGGCGCCGGCGTCGAGGACCGTGCCGGCGCCCAACAGCAGCCCGGCGTCGGGGCCGCGGGCGAGGTCCTCGAGGAGGTCGAGGGCGCCGGGCGTGGTCATCGTCAGCTCGATCGCGGTCACGCCGCCGTCGGCGATGGCGCGGACGGCGGCGAGCGCGCGACGCGTGTCGGGGAGGCGCACGACCGCGACGGCGGCGCGCGCGATGATCGCGTCGGCGACGTGCGCGCGCGCCGGGGGGCTGGTGGTGGCGGTCGGGGGCACGGGCGGGTGTGTTAGGCGACCGCGGGGGCGAGCGCGTCGAGCGCCGCGGCCGCGCCGCCGTCGCGCAGGAGGGTCAGGTGCGCGGCGACGGCGTCTGCCACGCGGGGGAGCGCGGCGAGGTTCTCGCCCCAGAGGGCGCGGTCGGCGCAGGTCGCGTGGGCGACGGCACGGAGCGCGTCGTTGGTGGGGCGGCCGCCCGTCGCGTCCCAGTGCGCGCGGACGGCGGCGCCCTGGTCGTCGGGAGGGACCGCGAGCCCGGCGCGGCGGCGCGCGTCGTGGAGCGCGCCGCGCAGGAACCAGAGGTGTGCGGCGAGGCCGAGCGTGAGCGCCGCGGGCGCGCGCCCGTACGCGGCCGTGTAGCGCTGAATTGTGGGGGTCAATCGGACGCGCAGCTTCGTCGTGCCCTGGAGCGTGATGTCCCACAAGGCGTGCCGGATCGCGCCGTTGTCGAAGCGGTCGAGCACCGCGCTCGCGTACGCGTCCACGCCGGGCTGCGCGAGGGTGGGGGCGATCTCGTCGAAGAGCAGGCGGCGGACGTAGGGGCCGAGTCGCGCGTCGCGCACGGCCTCGCGCACCGTCTCGCAGCCGGCGAGCAGGGCGAGCGGCGCGGTCGCGGTGTGGGTGCCGTTGAGCAGGCGGACCTTGCGCTCGCGGAGGGAGCCGACGTCCGGGGTGACGAACACGGATTCGTCGCCGTCGGCAACGAAGCCGAGGCGAGTGCGGCGTGCGTCGTCGCCCTCGATCGCGAACAGGTGGTAGGGCTCGCACGTCGTGAGGAGCATGTCGTCGTAGCCGGTGGCGGCGGCGAGTGCGTCCGCCGCCGCGCCGGCCGGCGCGCCCGGGACGATGCGGTCGACGAGCGTGTTGCAGAAGTCGACGTGGCGCTCGGCCCACCGCGCGAAGTCGTCGCCCGCGCGCCACCGCGCGGCGAGGTCGAGGACGAGCGCGCGTAACGTGTCGCCGTTGTGCTCGACCAGCTCGCAGGGGACGACGGCGAGGCCGGCGGACGGCGCGCAGGCGAACGCGCGCGCCCGCTCCAGCAGGACGCGGGCGAGCTTGGCCGGGAACGAGCGGGGCGCGCGCGCGTCGGCCGCGTCCGCGCGCGGATCCGGGTCTAACGCGAGGCCGACCTCGGTGGTGTTCGAGAAGATGAGCGAGAGGAGTGGGTCGCGCGCGCAGGCGAGCACGGCGTCCCAGTCGTCGTCGGCGGAGAGCGCGCGGCTCACCGCGCCGACGACGCGGAGCGCGCGCACCGGCCGGCCGTCGACGGTGCCCTGCACCGCGAGCGTGTAGAGCCCGTCCTGGTCGGTGAAGGCGCGCTCGCGCCCGCTCCCGGTCGAGCCGACGACGACGACGCGCCCGTTGAAGGCGCCCCGGCGGTTCGCCTGGTCGAGCGCGTCGACGACGAGGCCGCGGAGGAGCGCGCCCGTGCCGAACTGCAGTGCGCGCTCGGGCAGGTCGGCGAACGCGGGCGGGGGCGGCGCGAGGTCGGTGCGCGCCCGGAACGCCGCCGACTCGGCGAGCGCGCGCGTCAGCCGCGGCCGCACCGAGACGCTCACGGGCGCACCCCGGCCTTCCGAATCGCGAGCTCGTCGTGGAGCAGGTCGTCGGTCATTGCGTCGAGGGTGACGCCGGCGCCGAGTCGCCGGCCGGCGTCGCAGTAGAATAACGCGAGGTGCTCCGCGCGGCGCGCGCGGCCGGCCCCTTGCCTTCGCGTGTGCGCGCGGGCAGGATGATGACGCGTCACGACCATCTCACCACGGGCCTGCGGAGGACGATGCACGCGATGCGGCCCCGCGTGGAGCTCGCGGCCGTCGCCTCCGCGGTGGAGGAGACGCGGGTCCGGCGCCCCGCGCCGGCGGACGCGCCGAATGGGCCACCGCGCGCGGGCCACGTGCGCTGGGTCATCTGCGCGCTCCTCTTCGCCGCGACGACGGTCAACTACGTCGACCGCCAGGTGCTCGGCATCCTCGCACCGACGCTGCAGCACGGCCTGGGGTGGACCGAGGCCGACTACGGCAACATCGTCTCGTGGTTCACGCTCGCCTACGGCGCCGGCTTCCTCTTCGCCGGGCGCGCGATCGACGCGCTCGGCACCCGCGCCGGCCTCGCGCTCGCCCTCGTCGCGTGGAGCCTGGCCTCGATGGGGCACGCGCTGGCGAGCACGGTGGCCGGCTTCTCGGCCGCGCGCTTCGCGCTCGGGCTGGCCGAGTCGGCCAACTTCCCGGCGTCGATCAAGACCGTGGCCGAGTGGTTCCCGGTGCGCGAGCGCGCGCTGGCCACGGGGTTGTTCAACGCCGGCACCAACGTCGGCGCGATCGTCGCGCCGGTCGTGGTGCCCTGGATCGCGCTCGCCTGGGGGTGGCGCATGGCGTTCGTGGTCACCGGCGCCGTCGGGTTTCTGTGGCTGGGCGCGTGGCTCACCTTCTACCGCCGCCCCGACGAGCACCCGCGCGTGACGCCGGCCGAGCTGGCGTACGTGCGGGGCGACGCACCTCGTGCAACGCCTAACTGTGTGGTGCCTAACGATGCGCCGCCCGTGCGCTGGGCGGGGCTGCTCCGGCGCCGGCAGCTGTGGGCCGTGGCCGCCGCGAAGGGGCTCACCGACGGGGTGTGGTACTTCTACCTATTCTGGCTTCCCAAATTCCTCGACGCGCGGTTCGGCGTGAAGCTCGTCGGGCTCGCGGCGCCGCTCGTGGCGATCTACGTGCTGGCCGACGTGGGGTCGGTGGGCGGCGGGTGGCTGTCGGGCGCGCTGCTCGCGCGCGGCTGGACGGCGAACCGGGCGCGCAAGACGGCGATGCTGGCGATGGCGCTGCTCGTCGTGCCGACGATGTTCGCGCCGCGCGCGGGCGGGCTCTGGGGCGCGGTGGCGCTCGTGGCGCTCGCGGCGGCGGCGCACCAGGGGTGGTCGGCCAACGCGTATACGCTGGCGAGCGACATGTTCCCGCGGGCCGCGGTGGCCTCGGTCATCGGCATCGCCGGCACGGCCGGCGCGCTCGGCGGTTTCCTCTTCCAGCGCGCGACGGGGCACGTGCTGCAGAACACGCACGACTACCGGCCGATCTTCGTCGTCTGCGGGCTCGCCTACGTGTGCGCGTGGGCGGTGGTCCAGCTGCTCGCGCCGCGCCTCGAACCCGTGCAGTTAGGCGCCACGCCGGCCGCGGCGAGCGCGCGCCCGTGACGGCGCGGCTCTCCTTGCACGACGCACCGGCCGTGGCCATCCCCGGCGAGCCACTCGAGCTGCACCCGGACCGCTACTTCGACGCCGAGCCGTCGGTGCGGCGCGTGGCCCGGCTGCTCTACGACGAGACCCGCGCGCTCCCCCTCGTCTCGCCGCACGGCCACGTGGACCCGCGGCTGCTGGCCGAGGACGCGCCGTTCCCCGAGCCCACCGCGCTGCTCGTCACGCCGGACCACTACCTGCTGCGGATGCTGTACTCGCGGGGCGTGCCGCTGGAGGCGTTAGGCATTGCGCCGCGGGCGGGCGCCGCGGCGGACGGGCCGCCGGCCGCGGCGGACCCGCGCGCGGTGTGGCGGCTGTTCGCGGCGCACTGGCACCTGTTCCGCGGCACGCCCTCGCGCGCGTGGCTGGAGTACGAGCTGCACGAGTTGTTCGGCGTGCGCGTGCGCCCGTCGGCCGCGACGGCCGACCGCGTTTACGACCAGGTCGCCGAGCGCCTGCGGAGCCCCGAGTTCCGCCCGCGCGCGCTGTTCGAGCGGTTCGGGCTCGAGGTGCTCGCGACGACGGACGCGGCCGGCGACGACCTGCGGCACCACCGCGCGTTGCGCGCGTCGGGGTGGGCGGGCGGGCGGCGCGTGGTGCCGACGTTCCGCCCCGACGCGCTTTTCCGGATCGCGGCGCCCGGGTGGGGCGGGGCGCTGGCCGGGCTGGAGGCGTCGACCGGGCGGCCGCTGCCGGACCACGCGGCGTTCGTCGGCGCGCTGGCCGAGCGGCGCGCGTACTTCAGGGCGTTAGGCGCGACGGCGACCGACCACGCGGTGCTCGATCCGTACACCGCCGCGCTGCCGGCCGACGTGGTGGAGGCGATCTTCGGGCGCGCCCGCCGCGGCGAGGCGACGGCCGACGACCAGCGCGCGTTCGAGGCGCACATGCTGGTCGAGATGGCGCGCATGAGCACCGAGGACGGGCTCGTGATGCAGATCCATCCGGGGGCGTTCCGCGATCACAACCCGCGCGTGGCCGAGCGCTTCGGCCCGGACCGGGGCGGCGACGTCCCGGTCGCGACGGAGTACACGCGCAACCTGCGGGCGCTGCTCGACGCGCACGGGAGCGACCCGCGCCTCACGCTCGTGCTGTTCACGCTGGACGAGTCGACGTACGCGCGCGAGCTCGCGCCGCTCGCGGGGCACTACCCCGCCCTGCGGCTCGGGCCGCCGTGGTGGTTCCACGACTCGATCGAGGGGATGCGGCGCTTTCGCGAACGGGTCACCGAGACGGCCGGGATCTACAACACGACGGGGTTCGTGGACGACACGCGGGCGTTCTGCTCGATTCCGGCGCGGCACGACCTCGCCCGGCGGGTGGACGCGAACTGGCTCGCGGGGCTCGTCGCGCGGCACGTCGTCGACCTCGGCGAGGCGCGCGAGATGGCGCGGGCGCTCGCGGTGGAGTTGGCGCGCGAGGCCTACAAGTTGGGCGGGGGCGGCGCGGCGTGGCGGCGCGGCGTGTCATCCTGAGCGCAGCGAAGGATCTTGCGTGCGGAACGTGGAACACCGCTTCTCCGGGAAGGACTGCCCCGACGGCACGACGCTCCACGTACCGCACACAAGATCCTTCGCTGCGCTCAGGATGACAGCTTTCTTGCACTCCCACGATCCGCGACGCCCACGCCGATGTACCTGACCTTCCGCTGGTTCGGCCCCGACGACCCCATCCCTCTCGCGCACATCCGGCAGATCCCGGGCGTCGAGGGCGTGGTGAGCGCGCTCTACGACGTGCCGGTCGGCACGCCGTGGCCGGCCGGCGCGGTCGAACGGCTGCGCGACCGGGTCGAGGCGGCCGGGCTCCGGCTCTCGGTGGTCGAGAGCATCCCGGTGCACGAGGACGTCAAGCTCGGGCGCCCCGCGCGCGACCGGCTGATCGACGCGTGGTGCCTGTCGCTCGAGCGCGTCGGCGCGGCCGGCGTGCCGGTGGTGTGCTACAACTTCATGCCCGTCTTCGACTGGACGCGCACCGACCTCGCGGCGCCTAACGCCGACGGCTCGACCGCGCTCGCCTACGACGACCGGGCGCTCGCAGGGATCGACCTCTCGCGCGGGACCGGCGACCTGCCCGGGTGGGCGACGGCGTACACGGCCGACGAGCTGGCCGCCCTGCTCGCCGCCTACCGGGCGGTGCCGCCCGAGCGACTCTGGGAGCACCTCGCCTACTTCCTCGAGCGCGTCGTGCCCGCGGCCGATTCGGCCGGCGTCAAGCTCGCCATCCACCCCGACGACCCGCCGTGGCCGATCTTCGGCCTGCCGCGCGTGGTCACGAGCGGCCTGGCGCTGGAGCGGGTCACGCGGCTGGTCGACAGCCCCGCGAACGGCGTGACCTTCTGCACCGGCTCGTTAGGCGCCGACCCGGGCGCCGACCTCCCCGCCGCCGTCCGCCGGCTCGGCGCGCGCGTACACTTCGCCCACTGCCGGAACGTCGCGGTCACGGGCGGGGCGCCCGGCGCGCGCGCGTTCCGGGAGAGCCCGCACCCGTCGGCGTTCGGGAGCGTGGACATGCTCGCCGTGGTGCGGGCGCTGTACGAGGTGGGCTTCGCCGGCCCGGCGCGCCCCGACCACGGGCGCATGATCTGGGGCGAGGCCGGGCGCCCCGGGTACGGCCTCTACGACCGGGCGTTGGGCGCGACGTATCTGTACGGCCTGTGGGAGGCCGTCTCGCGCCCCGCCCCTCCATCCACATCACGCCATGCGGAGCCCCATGCAGCGCTCTAACCGCCGCCCGCTCGCGCTCCTTGCCGCGGCCGCGCTCGTCTTCCTCGCCCCCGCGCTCGGCCGGGCGCAGGACGCGTCCGACACCGGACCGCACAACACGCTCACCGCGGCCGAGCGCGCGGCGGGGTGGCGGCTGCTCTTCGACGGCACGACGTTGACGGGGTGGCGCGGGCTCGGGCGCGACACCGTGCCGAGCGCGTTCTGGACCGTCCGGGACGGGGCGATCGAGAAGCTCGCGAGCGGCCGGGTGCCGCACGCGGCCGACGGGCAGCCGCTGGTCGGCGGGGACCTGATGACCGACTCGACCTACGAGGACTTCGAGTTGAGCTGGCAGTGGAAGATCAGCCCGGGCGGCAACAGCGGGGTCAAGTACAACGTCTCCGAACGGCTCTCGACCACGCTCGAGCCGCGGCACGCGGCGAAGGGCTTCGAATACCAGATGCTCGACGACGACCGGCACGCCGACGGCAAGCTGCCGAGCCACCGCGCGGGCGCGCTCTACGACCTCGTGCCGCCTAACGCGAGCAAGCGGCTGCGCCCCGTGGGCGAGTGGAACACGTCGCGTATCGTGTTCCGCGGCCCGCACGGCGAGCACTGGCTCAACGGCGAGGAGGTCGTCGAGTTCGACCTCGGCTCGCCGCGGATGCGCGACGCGCTCGCGGCGAGCAAGTACCGCGTGATCCCCTGGTTCGCCGAGCGGCGGCGCGGGCCCATCGTCTTGCAGGACCACGAGGACGCGGTCTGGTTCCGGGACGTGAAGATCCGCGAGCTGCCCGCCGCCGGGCGCTGACGCCCGCGCGTCACCCGTACGTATCCAGCACCGGCCTCGAACCTCGGAGACGCCCATGTCGTCGGACCAGAACGCCTCGGACCAGCACGCGCTCGACCGCCGCGCGTTCGTGCGCGCCGCCACCGCCGCCGGCCTCGGCGTGTGGGCCGCGCCGGTCCTCGCCCAACCGGCGGTGCGACCCGCCGCGCGCGCGCGGAGCGCCACCGGATCGCCTAACGAGCGCGTGCGCGTGGCCGTGATGGGCGTCAACAGCCGCGGCTACGAGGTCTCGCAGATCTTCGCCGCGACGCCCAACACCGAGGTGGTCTACGTCTGCGACGTGGACGAGCGCGCGATCGCCAAGACCACGGCCGCGATCCGGGGCAAGCAGAACGGCCACCCGCGCGGGACCGCGGACTTCCGCCGCGCCCTCGACGACCCGTCGGTCGACGCGCTCTACATCGCGGCCCCCGACCACTGGCACGCGCCGGCCGCGATCCTCGCGCTCAAGGCCGGCAAGCACGTCTACGTCGAGAAGCCCTGCGGCCACAACCCGCGCGAGGGCGAGCTCCTGGTCGAGGCGCAGCGCCGGCACGGGCGGCTCGTGCAGATGGGCTCGCAGCAGCGGAGCGCCCCGCAGTCGATCGAGCTCGTCGGGGAAATCCGCCGCGGGCTGATCGGCCGGCCGTACCTGGCGCGCACCTGGTACGCCAACGCCCGCGACACGATCGGGCGCGGCCGGCCCGCGCCGGTGCCGGCCTGGCTCGACTACGAGCTGTGGCAGGGCCCCGCGCCGCGGACCGCGTACCGCGACAACGTCGTCCACTACAACTGGCACTGGTTCCGCCGCTGGGGCACCGGCGAGATCTGCAACAACGGCACGCACGAGATCGACGTCGCCCGCTGGGCGTTAGGCGTGGACTACCCGGTGCGCGTCAGCTCCGCCGGCGGCCGCTACCAGTTCCGGGACGACTGGGAGTTTCCCGACGCGCAGCAGGTCACGTACGAGTTCGGCGACGGCAGCGTCGTCACCTGGGAGGGGCGCAGCTGCAACGGCTTCGAGACCGAGGGGAGGGGGCGCGGCACGGCCGTCTACGGCACAAACGGCTCGGCCGTCGTCGACCGCAACGGCTACACCGTTTACGACCTGAAGGGCAAGACGGTGGTCAGGCAGTCGCTCGCGAAGGAGACCACCGACGCCCTCGACGTGCGCGGGGGCGACACGCTCACCGTGCGCCACGTGGCCAACTTCATCGACGCCGTCCGCACCGGCGCGGCGCTCAACGCGCCGATCGCGGAGGGGCACAAGAGCACGCTCCTCGCCCACCTCGGGAACCTCGCCCAACAGGCCGGCCGCGCGCTCCGCACGGACCCGGCCGACGGGCACGTGTTAGGCGACGCCGAGGCGGCGCGGTGGTGGACGCGCGAGTACGCGCCCGGCTGGGAGCCGACGGTGGCGTAGTGCGCGGGGCGGCGGCCCTGGTGCCCCCGCGCTCAGGGGCCGCCGCGGGCCGCCGGCCACACCTGGTTCGACCGGTCGACGTCGGGGAAGAGCCCGTCCGGGTCGATCTCGACGCGCACGACGGCGGGCGTCGCGGGCAGGCGCACCACGTGCCGGCGCGCGCCGGCGAGCCAGACGTCGACCGGCACGGTCACGCGCTGCACGCCGCCGCCGGCGCGCGTGACCGCGAGCACGACCGGCATCGGCGCGAGCCCGCGGTCCTCGACCGTGACGGCCGTCGAGTCGCCCTGCGTCGTCACCGACGCGACCGCCTGGTCGAGGGACCACGGCTCGTAGAACCACGTCGTCCAGAACCACGACAGGTCCCGCCCCGCGACGTCGGACACCGTGTTGAAGAAGTCGTACGGGTACGGGTGCCGGCCCGTCCACCGCCGCCCGTACTCGCGCAGGGCGTGGTGGAACGTCGCCTCGCCGAGCACGCCGCGCAGCGCGGCGAGCGCCTGCGCGGTCTTGTCGTAGAACATCACGAAATAGAGGTCCTGCGGATACAGGTCGCCCGGCCACATGAGCGTCAGCTCGCGCCCGGCGCGCGCCGCCGCGAGGTAGAGCGCGCGCTGTCCCGGCTCGGAGTCGCCGGGGCGCCCGCCCGCGCGCGGCTCGCCGTAGCGCGCGCGCATGGCCTGCGCGACGTCGAACTGCGTGAACCCCTCGTCCATCCACGGGTAGCGCGTCTCGCTCGAGCCGACCTGCATGGGGAACCACATGTGCCCGGTCTCGTGCGTGAGGTCGCCGGCGAGCGAGAGCGTGTCGGCCCACGGCTGCATGAGCGTCAGCGTCGGGTACTCCATGCCGCCGCTGTCGAGCACCCCTTCCATCGAAGTCATCGTCGGCCAGGGGTAGGGCCAGAGGTAGGCTGAAAGCGACTCGACCGCGTCGCGCGTAAAGCGCGCGGCGCCTAACGCCCAGGCCGCCGCGGGCGCGTGCCGGCGGTAGAAGCTGTAGACATCGACCGTGTCGCGCGCCGCGCCCCGCGAGGAATCGCCGACGAGCGCGCGCGTCGCGTCCCAGACGTACTGGTCGCTCGCGCCCCAGGCGAAGTCGCGGACGTTGGGCGCGACGAAGTGCCACGTCGCCTCCGCGCCCCGCCCGGCGAACGCGCCCGCCCCGCCCGGCTCCGCGACGTGGACCACCGCGCCGCTCCGCCGCGCCTCGGCCAGCCGCGTGCGCGCCGCGGGCGAGAGGATCTCGCCGGCGTTCTCGAGCGTCCCGGTTGCGCCGACGGCCCACCCGCGCGGCACGGTGAGCCGCACGTCGTAGTCCGCCGGGTCCATGTAGAACTCGGCCTGCAACAAGTACGGGTCGGCCACCCAGCCGTGCACGTCGTCGTAGACGGCCACCTGCGGGTACCAGTAGCCCATGAAGTAGAGCCGGTGCCCCTCGCGCCCCTCGCGGCCGTCGGCGGGCGACGGCGGCGGCGTGTACGACCACGCGAGTTCGAGGCGCGCGCTGTCGCGCGGCGGCAGCGGCCGCGCGAGCGGGATCCACATCACGGTGCCGTCGACCGTGTAGCCGCCCGGGCCCGCGGCGCGCCGGCGGTCGACGTCGGTGATCGGCACGGCGGCCACGCCGCTGGACGCCGCCGGGACGACGCACCCGTCGACCGCCACGCGCCCGAGCGTGACGCCGCCGGTGACGGGCGCCGACTGTTGGTGGGGGTTGCCGGGCGCGAAGGCGTTCTGCCGCAGGTAGACCGCGATCCGGCGGAGCGTGTCGGGCGCGTTGTTCTGGTAGACGACGCGCTCGGTGCCCGCGACGCGGTCCGTCGCGGGGGCGAGCCGCGCCTCGATCGCGTACCGCGCGTGCTGCACCCAGTAGCCCGCGCCCGGGCGCCCGTCGCGCGAGCGCGTGCCGCGCGCGACGGCCCGCGTGTATTCGGGGATCTCGTACACGGGCCCGGGCACCGGCCGCGGCCCGTCCGCCGTCGCGCGCGGCGCGAGCGGGGGCGACGGGCGCGTCTGTGCGCCTAACGCCGGCGCCGTGAGGAGGAGCAGGGCGGCGGCGGGGCGGGACCGTACGCGCATGGCGTCAGCGGATGGAGGGTGGGCGCGCGGACGCGTTTGCGGCCGGGTACGGCGCGGCGGCGCGCGCGGGGACGAAGATCTCGGTGTTGCGCCGCACGCCGTCGCGCATTGGGACCATCGCCGTGTAGCGGACGTCCGCGGTGTCGACGCGGGCGCGGGCCGCCCCGGGCGCGAGAGCCGCGCCGACGGCGGGCGGGGCACGGACGCGCGTGGGCGGGGGCGGGCGTTGCTTGTATACAATATTGTCGACATACTGCGCTACGCCATCCGCGCCGTCGGCCCGCCCCCGCTCCCGCCGCTTTCCATGCCCCGTCGACTGCCTCGACTCCCGCGCGCCGCGCGCCGCCTGGCCGTGCTGCTGACCGCCGCCGGCCTGACCGCCGCGGGCGCGCCGGCCGGCGCGCAGCCCACCGCGCTCCAGCCCACCGCCATCCAGCCCAACACCCCGCGCCCCCGCGAGCCGCAGGCCGAGGGCCAGGCGCCGGCGCCCGCCGCCGCGGTCGCGGCGCGCGGCCTCCGCGACCGCGCCGAGCTCGAGGGCTTCATGGACGGGGTCATGGCCGCCAACCTTCGCGACGAGCACGTCGCCGGCGCCACCGTCGCGGTGGTCAAGGACGGGGCGCTGTTCTTCGCCAAGGGCTACGGCTACGCGGACGTCGCCAAGCGCACCCCGGTCGACCCGGCGCGCACCCTCTTCCGCATCGGCTCGACGAGCAAGCTGTTCACCTGGACGTCGGTCATGCAGCTCGTCGAGCAGGGCAAGCTCGACCTCGACGCGGACGTGAACCGCTACCTCGACTTCAAGATCCCGGCGACGTACCCGCAGCCGATCACGCTCCGCCACGTCATGACGCACACGGCGGGGTTCGAGGAGGACGGGCGCGACCTCATCGGCGACGACTCGACGAAGCGCGTTCCGTTAGGCCGTTTCCTGGCCACGCACATGCCCGCGCGCGTGCGCCCCCCCGGCCTCCACTCGTCGTACTCCAACTACGCGACCGCGCTCGCCGGGTACGTCGTGCAGCGCGTCTCGGGCCAGTCCTGGGAGGACTACGTCGAGCAGCACGTCCTCGCCCCGCTCGGCATGACGCACACGAGCGTGCGCCAGCCGCTGCCCGCGCGCCTGCTCCCCGACATGTCGCAGGGGTACCAGTGGACCGGCGCCGCGTTCGCCCCCAAGCCGTTCGAGTACGTGCTCGGCGAGGCGCCGGCGGGCTCGGTCAGCAGCAGCGCGGAGGACATGGCGAAGTTCATGATCGCGCACCTGAACGACGGCGCGTACCCCGGGGGCCGCGTCCTCGCCGAGTCGACGGCGGCGCGCATGCACGCGCGGGCGTTCGGGCACGACCCGCGGCTGCCCGGCTTCGCGTTAGGCTTCTACGAGCAGTCGAGCCACGGGCTGCGCCTGATCGGCCACGGCGGCGACCTGGAGTGGTTCCACACCGACCTCGCGCTCGTCCCGTCCGAGCGCGTCGGCGTCTTCGTCTCGTACAACACGAACACCGGCGGGAAGCTGAGCTTCGGGCCGTTCCTCACGCAGTTCCTCGACCACTACTACCCGGTCACGCCCGCCCCCGCCGTCCTCTCGGCGGACGCGGCGCGCGACGCCGCGCGCGTCGCGGGCGAGTACGCGTTCAACCGCCGCTCGTACACCACGTTCCAGAAGGCGATGGGGCTCGCGGGCGGCGTGCAGGTCACCGCGGCCGACAGCGGGCGCCTGCTGCTGCACTGGGCGCTCGGCGACTCGCGGCTCGTGCCCGTCGGGCCGCTGCTCTACCGCGACGAGATGGGCGACGACCTCGTCAGCTTCCAGGCGGCGGGCGCGGGCCCCGCGCAGTACGGGTTCGTGGGGAGCATTCCGATGATGGTCATGGAGCGCGTGCCGTGGTACGACGCGGTGCGGCTGCACTGGGTCGTGCTCGGGCTCGGCGTGCTCGTGTTCGCCGGGACGATGGTCGCGGCGCTCCGGCGGTTCGTGCGGCGCCGCGCCGGCCACCGCCTGCCGGGGGACGCGCTGCCCGGGCGCTGGCTGCTCGTCACGCTCGCCGTGTGCAACGTCGCCTTCCTGATCACCGTCGGCGTGATCCTCGGCGCCTCGGGCGGGCTGCTCAACGGGCCGCTCGTGGGGCTGCGGGCGGCGCTCGCGCTGCCGGTCGTCGCGGCGCTCTTTACGTTAGGCGCCGCGGTCGTGGCCGTCCGGCAGTGGCGGACCGACGCCGGCACGCGCGGCGCGCGCCTCCGGTACGCGGCGACGGTGGTCGTCGCGCTGCTGTTCGTCTGGTCGCTCGACCAGTGGAACCTGCTCGGGTGGCGGATGTGACCGCGCGGGCGTTGGTGTGTGCCGCCTGCGTCGCGGCGGCCCCCGCGTCCGCCCGCGCGCAGCGGGCGGTGGCCGCGGACACGGCGCTCGTCGGCGAGTACGGGGCGGACGCGCACCCGCTCCTCGTGCGCGAGGCGGACGGCCGCCTCGAGCTGCTGGCCGACAGCACGTCGGTCGACCCGCTCGCGCGCGCGGCGGGCGACACGTACCGGCTGCCCGCCGCGGGGCGGTGGGCGGGCGCGACGGTCACCTTCCGCCGGGGCGCGGACGGCCGCGCGTCGTCGATGACGGTGGGCTCGGCCGCCTACCCGCGCCGCGCGCTGCCGGCCGACGACGACCGGGTGAACGCGAAGACGCCGCCGGTGCGCCCGCCGGCCGAGCTGCGGACGGAGGCACTCGCGGCGACGCCGCCGGTGGAGACGGGGGATTTCCTGCCCTCGGCGCTCGTGGAGCTGCGCGACCTCGACCCGACGATCCGCTACGACATCCGCTATGCGACGTCGAACAACTTCATGGGCGTGCCGTTCTACTCGTCGGCGCACGCCTTCCTGCAGCGGCCGGCGGCGGTGGCGGTGGCGCGCGCCTCGGCCGCGCTGCGCCCGTTCGGCTACGGCCTGCTCGTCCACGACGCGTACCGCCCGTGGTACGTGACCAAGATGTTCTGGGACGGCACGCCGGCCGACAAGCACGTCTTCGTCGCCAACCCGGCGGACGGCTCGCGGCACAACCGCGGCGCGGCGGTGGACCTCACGCTGTACGACCTGCGCACGGGCGCGCCGGTGCGCATGACGGGCGGGTACGACGAGACCACCAGCCGCTCGTACGCGCGCTACCCGGGCGGCACCACGGGCCAGCGGGTGCACCGCGACCTCCTGCGGCGGGCGATGGAGGCGCAGGGGTTCACGGTGTACCCGGAAGAATGGTGGCACTTCGACTATAACGACTGGCGCCGCTACCCGATCGGCAACCTGACGTTCGAGCAGCTCGCGGCGCGGGGGGCCGGGCGGACCGCGGCGCCCGGCGCGGCGGGGGGCCGTGCGGGGGACGACAGCACGTACGACGTGGTGATCCGCAACGGCCGCGTGTTCGACGGCCGGGGGAACCCGTGGATCCGCGCGGACGTCGCGATCCGCGGCGGGCACTTCGTGCGGATCGGGGTCGTCGACGGACGGGGGCGCACCGAGATCGACGCCGCGGGCAAGTACGTGAGCCCGGGCTGGATCGACATGCTCGACCAGTCGGGCGAGGTACTGGCGAAAAATGGTCACGCCGAGAACAAGCTGCGGGAGGGCGTGACCACGGCGATCGCCGGGGAGGCGGGGACGCCGGTGCCCGCGGCGCAGCTCGGCGGGTACCTGGCCGGGCTCGAGCGGAGCGGGATCAGCCTGAACTTTGGCACGTCGTACAGCGAGACGCAGGCGCGCGTCGCCGTGCTCGGCCAGTCGGCGCGGGCGGCGAGCGCCGACGAGCTGGCCCGCATGCGCGCGATCGTCGACACGGCGATGCGCAACGGCGCGCTCGGCATCACGACGGCGCTCATCTACCCGCCGGCGAGCTACAGCACCACGGACGAGATCGCCGAGGTCGCGAAGGCGGCGGCGCGCTACGGCGGCCTGTACGGGACGCACGTGCGCGGCGAGGGGCGCGACGTCGTGCAGTCGGTGAACGAGGCGATCACGATCGGCGCGCGCGCCGGCCTCCCGGTCGAGATCTTCCACGTGAAGGTCGCCTACAAGCCCGGGTGGGGCGTGCTGATGGACTCGATCGGGCGCGCGATCGAGGCCGCGCGCGCGCGCGGCCAGGACGTGACCGCCAACATGTACCTCTACACGGCGGGCGGCACCACGCTCGCCGCGACCGTGCCGAGCTGGGCGTCCGAGGGCGGGCCGGACTCGCTGCGCGCCCGCCTCGGGCGCGCCGACGTGCGGGCGCGGCTCAAGCGCGAGCTCGTGACGGGCTCGCCCGGGTGGTGGAACATCGTCGAGGCCGCGGGCGGGTGGGACAACATCGTGCTCGCTGAGTCGGGCAGCCCGGCGAACGCGAAGTACGAGGGGCAGTCGATCGCGCAGATCGCGCGCGCGACGGGCAAGGACCCGGCCGACGCGGCGTGGGACATCGTCGCGCAGGCGCCCGAGGGGACGGGCGCGCTCTACCACCTGATGAGCGAGCAGGACGTCGAGACCGCCTTACGCTTCCCGTGGACGAGCTTCGGGAGCGACGCGAGCGGCATCCTGAAGGCGCCCGGCGCGGGCGAGGGCGCGCACGGGCACCCGCGCGCGTTCGGCAACTTCCCGCGGGTGATCGCGCACTACGTGCGCGATCGCCACGTGATCACGCTCCCCGACGCGATCCGCAAGATGAGCGGCTGGCCCGCGACGCGCATGCACCTCGCCAACCGCGGGACGATCGCGGTGGGGAACTGGGCCGACGTCACGATCTTCGACTACGACGCGATCCAGGACCGCGCGACGTACGAGCACCCCGAGGAGTTCGCGGCCGGCATCGACTACGTGCTCGTCAACGGCGTGGTCACGGTCGACCGCGGGCGGCACACGGGCGCGACGGCCGGCCGCATCCTGTGGGGGCCGGGGTGGGCGGGCGCGACGCCGTAGCCGGTCCCGTCTCCGGTCCCGTCGCCGGGACCGCGCTCCGGCGCACGCTCGGCCTGGGCGACCTCGTCCTCCTCGCCGTCGGCACCGTGATCGGCTCGGGGATCTTCATCGTGCCGGCGACGGTGCTGCGGCAGACCGGCGGGTCGACGCGCCTGGCGCTCGCCGTGTGGGTGGCCGCCGGGGTCCTCTCGCTGTTAGGCGCGCTCACCTACGGCGAGCTCGGCGCCGCCCGCCCCGAGGCCGGCGGGCTCTACGCCTACGTGCGCGACGCCTTCGGCCCGCTCCCGGCGTTCCTCTACGGCTGGACCGCGTTCTTTGTGATCGCGAGCGGGTCGGTCGCGACGCTCGCCGTGGCGTTCGCGTCGTACGCGCAGCAGTTCGTCCCGCTCGCGCCCGGGGCCGCGAAGCTCGTCGCGGTGTTGATGATCGTGGCCGTGATGCTCGTCAACGTGCGCGGCGCGCGGCAGGGGGCCGACGTGCAGAACGTCAGCACGATCGTCAAGGCGGGCGCGGTCGTGCTCGTCAGCCTCGTGCTCCTCGCGCTCGGCCGCGGCGGCGCCTCGGCCGTGGCGCCGGCGGGGGCGCCACCGGCGTGGCCCGCCGCGTTCGACCGCCCGCTGCTCTCCGGGGTCGGCCTCGCGATGATCGGCGTGCTGTGGGCCTACGAGGGGTGGCAGTACGTGACCTTCTCCGCCGGCGAGACGGTCGACCCGCAGCGCGTCTTCCCGCGCGGGATCGTCGCCGGCACCGCGCTCGTGGTCGGGGTCTACGTGCTCGCGAACCTCGCCTACGTGGCCGCGCTCGGCCCGGCGGCCGCCGCCCGCAGCGAGCGCGTCGCGGCCGACGCGGTGGGCGCGGTGTTAGGCCCCGCGGCGGCGCGGGTGATCGCGGCGGTGATCCTCGTGTCGATGTTCTCCGCCGCCAACGGCATCACGCTCACCGCGCCGCGCATGTACTACGCGATGGGCCGCGACCGGGTGTTCTTCGCCCGCCTCGGCGCGGTCCACCCGCGCTTCGGCACGCCCGCGTTCGCCATCGTCGCCAGCTCGGCGTGGGCCGCCGTGCTCGCCGCGACGGGGACGTTCGAGCAGCTCCTCACCTACGTGGTCTTCGTCGGCTGGATCTTCTACGCGCTCGGCGCGCTCGCGATCTTCGCCTACCGCCGGCGCGAGCCCGACCTGCCGCGGCCGTTCCGCACGCCGGGCTACCCCGTGACGCCGATCCTCTTCGTGCTCTCGGCGGCGGCGATCGTCGTGAACACCGTCGTCTCGCAGCCGGGGCGCGCCGCCGTCGGGATCGGGATGGTGCTCGTCGGCGTGCCGGTGTTCTACGTGTGGAGGACGCGCGCCGCGCGGGCCGCGTCGTGAGCGCCGCGCTACCTTCCCGTCGCGTCTCGGACGGCCGCCCGGCGGTTCCGAGGGGCGCTCCCGTCCTCCCTTCGCGTAGCCGCCGTGCCTCCCACGTACCGCGCCCGACGATCCGCCGCGCCGCCGCCCCCGCGGCGCCCGGCGAACGCCGCGGGGAACGCCGCCTCGGGTGACGCTGCGTCCGGCGACGCGGTCGCCGACGGCCCCGCCGTGCGCGGCGCGCGCAGCGGGCGCACCTACGACGAGTTGCGGCAGCTGATCGTCCGCGGGCAGCTCGCGCCGGGCAGCCGCATCGTCGAGAGCGAGATCGCGGAGCGCCTGCACGTGAGCCGCACCCCCGTGCGCAGTGCCCTGCACCGGCTGCGGCAGGAAGGCTACGTGGCGGCGGTGGACCGGGCGAAGGAGCAACGCCTGATCGTCGCCCCACTGACGCAGGAGGACGGCCGCGAGCTCTTCTACCTGGTCGGGCAGATCGAGGCGCTCGCGGCGCGGCAGGCCGCGGAGCTCGCGCCGCCGGTCCGCACGGCGCTCGTGCGCCGGCTAACACAGCTCAACGGGGCGCTCGCCCAGGCCGCGCGCGCGGCGCGCCCCGACCAGCTGCGCCTCTTCGACGTCGACACCAGCTTCCACCGCGCGTACGTCGACGCCGCGGCCGGGCCGCGGCTGCTCGCGCTGCACGACGCGATCAAGCCGCAGGCGGAGCGGTACGCGCGGCTCTACGTCAGCGCACTCGTCGACGAGATCGTGACGTCGGTCGAGGAGCACGCCGCGATCGTCCGCGCCGTCGAAGCGGGCGAGCCCGCGGCGGCGCAGCAGGCGGTCGAGACGAACTGGCGGAATGCGTCCGGCCGGCTCGCGAGCGTGATCGCCGCACTCGGCGAGCGCGGGACCTGGTAGCGCCAGGAGCGGTCGTCTCGCGAGCGTGGCTCAGGGCCCGAGTGCGGCGGCCCGCGTGACGCGCCCGCGCTCCCGCCCGACCGTCCGGTCGAAGAACGCCGCCGTGGCCGAGTCGGCCGCGACCGCGTTGGCGTGGCGCAGCAGGTGGTGGGTCTCGTCCGGGAGCACGAGCTCCTCGAACGGCACGCGCGCCGCGGCGAGCCGCCGCGCCACGTCCACCGTCTGCGCGAAGCGCACGTTCCGGTCGTCGTCGCCGTGGACGAGCAGCACCGGCGACCGCCACGCGGCCATCGACGCCGCCGGCGACGACCGCCAGGCCGCGGCGAGCGCGCGCTCGCGGTCCGGCGCCTGCTCGTAGCGCTCGCGGGCGCCGCCGACGGCGGCGATCACGCGCTCGGTCGTCCAGTCGTGGACGCCGTGCCAGTCGGCGCCGGCGGCGAAGAGGTCCGAGTTGCGCGCGAGCGCGAGCGCCGTGAGGAAGCCGCCGTACGACCCGCCGTAGATCGCCACGCGCGCCGGGTCCACCCCGGGCGACGCGCGCAGGTACTCGGCCGCCGCCTTGACGTCCTGGTACTCCGCCGCGCCCTGCGGGCCGGCGTTGGGCGGCCGCTGGAACTCCAGCCCGTAGCCGATGCCGAGCCGGTAGTTCACGCTCAGCACGACGTAGCCGCGGCCCGCGAGGTACTGGTTGAGCGCGTAGTCGTTGCTGTAATAGTCGGAATAGTGCCAACCGAGCAACATCTGGCGCGGCGGGCCGCCGTGGACGAAGACGACCGCGGGGCGCCGGCCCGCGGGCGGCCCGGGGGGCTGGAAGAGTTGTGCGTGC
This sequence comes from Gemmatimonadetes bacterium T265, assembly GCA_019973575.1. Taxonomy (NCBI): domain Bacteria; kingdom Pseudomonadati; phylum Gemmatimonadota; species Gemmatimonadetes bacterium T265. Next base: position 469,914 of record BPUI01000003.1, on the reverse strand, counting down.
ACCACGACGCCGTCGGGCGCGCGGTACGTCACGGGCGCGGGGACGGCGAGCCGCGCGGCCGGGAAGTCGGCGGGAATCCGGTCGGCGCCTAACGGGCGCGCCGCGGCGGCCCAGTCGCCGCGGGCGGCGCCCGAGGCGGGTGCGGCTGACACGACGGTCGGCAGCGGCGGGCGCTGCGCGGTCGCGGCGAGGAAGGCGAGCGTGTGCCCGTCGCCGGTGAGCACTGGCGTCCACTCCAGCCCCGCGCCCGGCGTGACGACCTCGGGCGCGGCCCGGTCGATCGGCACCCGGACGACGTGGCGCCGGTCGACGTCGCCCGCGGTCGTTCCCGCGTTCGCCGCGAACACGAGCGTCTGCCGGTCGGGGCTCAGGCGCACGTGCTCCGCCATGTACGCCCCCGGCGTGAGCAGCAGTGGGGGCTCGCCGCCGGCCGCGTCCTGCGGGTCGTCGCGCACCGAGTAGAGGTGCGGCCAGCCGTCCAGGTTGCTGAGGAAGACGATGCGGCCGCCCGCGGCCCAGTCCAGGTTGGGGCCGCCGTCGGTGGTGGGGTACGAGCCGCGCAGCGACGCGGGGCTGCGCCAGAGCGCGCGCCCCCCGCCGGTCGCCGCATCGGCCGTCCAGATCGCCCACGGCACCACGCGCCGCACGAGGATCGAGTCGGCGGGTCCGGCGGCGGGCGGGCGGCGGACGAACGCCACGCGGCGCCCGTCGGGGGACCAGCGCGGCGACTCGTCGTGGGCGGTCGACGGCGCGAGCCAGACCACGGGCGTGGAATCGCTCGTGAACACGCCGACGAACGCGTGGTCGCCGCGCTCCGACACGAACGCGAGGCGCGAGCCGTCGGGCGACCACCGGAGCTCGGACGCCTCGCCGCGGGAGGCGATCAGCCGCCGCGCCGGCGCGGAGCCGTCGAGCGGCGCGGTCCACACCTGGTGGTCCTTGACGAAGGCGACGCGGTCGCCGCGCGGGGAGATCGCGGGCTCGTCGCCGCCGTCGGCCAACAGCTTGGGCGCGCCGCCCGCGGCCGGCACGGACCAGAGCTGCAGCACGGCCGGGGCGGGGCTCGACGCGGGGTTGGGCGGGGCGTCGGCCCAGTTCGCGCCGTGCTCGCCGCCGCGCACGTACACCACGTAGCGGCCGTCGGGCGAGAGCGCGACGCTCGTCAGCTCCTGCCCGTCGTCGGCCGTGTAGTGCGTCAGCTGGCGCGGGACGAAGTCGGGCCCCTCCGCCGTCCACACGTTACGCCGGCCGCGCTCGTTGAGGGTCCACGCGAGCCGCGCGCCCGACGCCGCGGCGGTGAGTTCGGCCGGGAACGGGTATCCCGTCACCTGGTCGAGCGTGTACGGGGTCGCGGACGTCGGGGGTGCCGCGGACGGCTGCGCCCCGCCGGCGCGCGGCACGCCGGCGGCGAGCGCGGCGGCCGCGACGAGGGGCAGCACGCGGCGGGCCGGCGGCGGTGCGGGCATGCGGATCACCGGGGGGTCACGGCGTTGGCGACGAACCGCCGCCGACGCGTCCGAACGTCACGCCGAAGACGCGGAGCGCGGCGACGCCGCCCGCCCCGTCGGGCTGGAAGACGACGGGCGACGGGTCGGCGCGCGGGTCGTCCCACCGCGCGCGGAAGGTGTCGTACCGCAGGTGCTCGAGGGCGGGCGCGCGCAGGCGGCCGATCGTTAGGCCGAGCGATCCGCCGCGCGCGGTCACGACGACGGTGCCGAAGGTGGAGTCGGCGTACGACCCGGCGTAGCGGTCGAGTGCGAGGCTCGGCGGCGCGTTCGGCGTGCGCCGCGCCTCCTGCCGCTGCTGCGCCGCGAGCGCCGCGGCCCTGCGGCCCGCGAAGAACGCGCGCAGGTCCGCGCTCCAGTCGCGCGCCGGGGCGCCGCCAGCGTTAGCCATGCCGCCGTAGGCGTCGAACACCGTGTACATGAGCGCGTGCCGCAGCTCCGCGTGGTCGAGGTTCGCGAGCACGTACACGCCGACCCGGCGGTCGGGGACGAGCCCGATGATCGCGCTCATCCCGTCGACGCTCCCCGTGTGCATCGCGACCGCCTGCCCGCGGTAGTCTTCCAGGAACCACCCGAAGCCGTAGAGGAAGAAGTGCGGGCGGACGAACGCGGGGACGGCGGGGTACGTCGACGGCGGCGCGACGTTCTGCGGCGAGAAGATCTCGCGGAAGGTGCTGTCGCTGAGGAGGCGCCGGCCGTCCGCGCGGCCGCTGTCGAGCAGGAAGCGCGTCCACCGCGCCATGTCGTGCACGCTCGACCACACCGACCCCGCCGCCTTGACCGCGTCGGCCGAGCCGTTGGCGATCACCCGGACCGTGTCGCCGAACGCCATGTGGGGCGCGGCGACGTTCGCGCCGCCGGTGATCGCGGCGAGCGTGGGCTCGGTCTCGGTCATGCCGAGCGGCGTCCAGATTCGGGTCCGGAGGAACGTCTCCCAGGGCACGCCCGAGGCCGCGCGGACGACGTCGCCGGCGACGGCGTACATGATGTTCTGGTACTCGAACCCCGAGCGGAACGGGTACGCGAGCCGGAGGGTGCCGACGCGCCGGACGATCTCGTCGGCCGGGTAGTCGTCGACGGCCCAGAGCAGGTCCGCGTTCCCGAGCCCGGTGCGGTGCGTGAGCAGGTCGCGCACCGTCACGTTGCGGGTGACGTAGGCGTCGGCGAGCCGGAACGCGGGCAGGTACTTCGTGACCGGGTCGTCCCAGCGGAGCTTCCCCTCGTCGACGAGCATGCCTAACGCGGCGACCGTCATCGCCTTCGTCGTGGACCCGATCGCGAAGCGCGTGTGCGCGTCGACCGGGGCCGGCCTGCCCAGCTCGCGGACGCCGTAGCCCTTGGCGAGCACCACGGAGTCGCCCGCGACGACGGCGACCGCCAGCCCCGGCACGCGCCAGTCGCGGGCGGCGCGGGCCGCGTAGGCGTCGAGTGCCGCCACGTCGGGCGCGGCCGGGGGAACGGGGGCCGGCGCGGCGGCCGGCGGCGCGACGACGGCGGTCGCGACGGCCGGCTGCGCCGCGGACGGCCCGGCGTCTGCGAGCACGCCGGTGAGCGCAAGGGCAAGTGCGACGGAAGGGCGAGGGAGGCGCATGCGGGCGTTAGAACGGCGTTACGAGTGCGTCCCGTTCAGGTTCGGGTTGTTGTTGCGCTCGAGGTCCGGCAGCGGGAAGCACAGCTGGCTGCCGTACGCCCCGCCCTTGACCGGGAACGGCGTTCCCGGCGCCGGCACGAGCGGCACCTTGAAGCGAATCATGTCGTTGAGCCGCTGCCCCTCGAGGAACAGCTCGCGGCGGCGCTCCTCCTGCACCTGGGCGAGCACCTGCGCGGCGGTGCCGCCCGCGTAGGGCGAGATCCCCGCCGCCGCGTGCAGCGCGTTGATCGCCGCGACCGCGGTCGTCACGTCGCCGGCCGCCAGGCTCGCCTCCGCCACGATCAGCCGCGCCTCGCGCCACGACGCGATCGGGATCGGCGTCGAGATCGTCGGGTACTTGGCCGGCCGGAAGATCGGCGTCTGCTGGTCCTGCCCGACCTGGCCCGTGCTGTCCACGGCCACGCGCGGGTCGGGGGCGCCGTTCCACGTCACGTGCCGGAACGTGGAGTCCACGGTCGAGTAGTTGCCGCGGTACGTCTGCGTGTAGACCAGGTTCTCGCGGCGGGCGTTCACCGCGGAGTAGGTGGCGTTCTTGACGAAGCCGTCCGGGACGAGCGCCGCGTCGGCGAGCGCGAGCGCCATCTTGTTCTGGTCGAGGCGCGCCCGCGCGCGCCCCACGCGCGCCATGTTCAGCGTCGCGGTGTCGGCCGCCGCCGTGGCCGCGGCGATGGCCGCGGTGAACCGGTCCTCCGCGATCGAGTCGAGCTGTGCGCGCGAGAGCTCGGGGCCGAGGTCGATCGCCGCGGTGCACATCCCCTCGCCTAACAGTACGAGGCTGTAGCCCGCGTAGGCCTGCGCCTGGGCGAGCAGGCCCTGGCGGCCGGGCACCTGCGCGTCGGTCCAGCCCTGGAGCGCCTTGGCGAGGCGGTCGCCGTCGTAGCGCGCCACCGAGATCGGCGTGTACAGGCCGGGCACCTGCACCGCGCCGCAGGCGGTGCTGGCGTAGTACGTGAGCGGCGAGCTGATCGTGCGCCGGTCGTAGTCCCACCCGACGGCCAGGAGTTGCGCGTCGTCGAGTTCGTCGCCGACGAGCCCGGCGGCGACGATGTAGTTGGTGAGCGCGCATTCGTAATCGCCGATCGCGCTGTTCAGGAGCAGCGGCGCGTTGGCGGGGACGTACAGCTGGTCGGCCACGACGCGGCTCGGCGCGGTCTGGCTGAGCGACGTGAGGTCGTGGCAGGCGTTGAGCGCGGGCGCGGCGGCCGCGGCGAGCGCGACGGCGGCGGCGCGGGAGCGAATTCGAGTCATGGGGAGTCTTCTCGCGGGCGTCGCGGTCAGTAGCGGAGGGAGATCGAGGCGAGCAGCTGCGCCAGCGTCGGGGTGACCGCCTGGGAGAAGGCACTCTGCTGGCCGATCACGCCGGCGCGGCTCTCGGGGTCGAGGCCCTTGTAGGAGGTCCACAGGTGCAGGTTGCGCCCGGCGATCGTCAACGCCGCCGACCGGGCGCGCAGGGGCGCCGCGAAGCGCGCGGGGAGGTCGTACGTGGCCGACACCTCGCGCAGCCGCGCGAACGACGCGCTCTGGACGAACGAGTTGGCGTAGAGGAGCCCCGAGCCGTTCTGCACGTCGGCGATGTAGGTCGGCGAGAACTGCTGCGGCCGGTAGTTGGCGAGGCACTCGCCGAGGACCGAGCAGCGGAGGAGCTCGTCGGCGTTGAGGAGCTTGTGGCCGGCCTTGAAGTCGACGAGGCCGTAGAGGCGGAGGCGCTTCTGCACGGTGACCGTCGTCCCGAACGCGCCGACGACCTTGGGCGTCGAGGTGCCGAGGAAGACCACCGGCGCCGCGTCGCAGCCGATCACGCCGCCCGCGCCGTTGTCGCACTGCAGGTTGGCGGCGGCGCCGTTGGCGCCGAGCGTGGCGCCCACGACCTTCTTGGCGAAGTACGCGGCGATCGGGTAGCCCTGCACGTCGCGCTGCGGGAGGCCGGGGATGGCGACGAACGGGATGCCGCCGAGGTCGTCGATGCGGTCGCGCGCGGTGCCGACGTTCCCGGTCAGCTCGATCCCGAGGTCGGAGCGCTGGAACGCGTCGTAGCGCGCCGCCAGCTCGACGCCGTGGTTGCTGATCTGCCCGATGTTGACGAACTGCGATCCGGGGAAACCGCCCGACGGCGCGTTAGGCCGCGCGAGGATCGCGTCGTGGACCTTCTTGTTGAAGTACGTAAAATCCAGGCTGAGGCGGCGGAACAGCCCGGCCTCGAAGCCGAGCTCGAGCTCCTGCCCGCGCTCGGGCTTGAGATTGTCGTTGCCGACGAACTGCGGCGTGACGCCCGGGCGGTCCTGCGTGCTGGTGACCGGCTGGTAGGTGCGCAGCGCCGCCGAGTCGCTCGGCTGCTGCCCGGACGCGCCGAACGCGGAGCGCAGCTTGAGCTGGTTGACGGCCCCGCCGACGGCGGCGTCGCGCCACCACGGCTCCTCGCTGATCACCCACGTCGCGGCGACCTTGGGGTACGCGGTGTAGCCGAAGTTCTTGCCGAACGCGCTGTTGTTGTCGACGCGCACCGCGGCGGTGAGGAAGGCGCGGTCGTGGAGGCCGAACTGCTCCTGGGCGTAGAAGCCCAGCGTCTTGTTGATCAGGTAGTCCTGGCTGCCGGTGGTGATCGCCGCCGCCGCGCCGGTGGTCACGCCCGGGGCGGGGAACTGGCTGCCGTTGACCTGCGAGAGGTTGACGCGCCGGCGGTAGAACTGCGCGCCCACCGACGATGTCGCGGTCAGGGCCGGCGTGAGCGCGGCCCGCGCGCTCGCGTTGTAGCTGGCCGTGATGTAGCTGACCGTGCGCAGGTCCTCGAGGATCGACCCGAGGGCGTCGGTCGGCGAGAAGAAGATCGCGTCGCTCGGCGAGGCGAAGCGCTGCAGGCCCTGGTTGTCCTCGTTGGTCAGGTCGAGGCCGAGGTTGAGGCTCTGCGTGAACCAGCCGGTCGGGCGGTTGTTGAAGGCGAGGCTGCTCGTGTAGCGGTTGACGTCCTGCGTGTTGGAGTAGACGTCCCAAACGGTCTGGGGCGGGCTCAAAAAGAAGCCGCGCGTCGGCGTGGGGACGAAGTTCGGCGAGCCGTAGAGGGTCGAGAACAGCGCACTGGCCCCGTAGTCCGACCCGAGGGCGGTGTGCCCCGAGATCACGCCGAGGCTCGCGGTCACGTCGACCTTGCTGCTCGGCGTCACCGAGAGGTTCAGGCGCCCGTTGAAGCGGCGTTCGTTGTTGTTCGGCTCGATGCCGGTGTTCTGGTCGTAGCCGCCGGAGGCGTAGTACCGGACTGCCGGCGTGCCGCCGGAGAGGTTGAGCTGGTAGGTCTGCAGCCGCCCGGTGGTGAAGATCGGGGTGCCGCGCGCGGCCTCCTGCTGCACGCCGTTCCAGGTGAGCAGCTGGCCGGTCGAGTCCTGGGCGTAGTTGGTCTGGATGCGCCCGCCCGGGTCCTGGAACGCCACCGTGCCCTGGCGCAGGACGGCGTTCCACTGCGGGCGCTCGCCCGACTGGCCGCGCTTGGTGATGACCTGGATGACGCCGTTGGCGGCCTCGGTGCCGTAGATCGTCGCGGCCGCGGGGCCCTTGATGATCTCGATCGACTCGATGTCCTCGGGCGGGATGTCGTTGAAGCGCGACGCGACCGCGCCCCCCTGCTGCCGCGTGCCGGTGCCGACGTCGTTGTCGACGCGCACGCCGTCGATGTAGAGCAGCGGCTGCTGGTTGAGCGAGATGGTCGAGCGGCCGCGGATGTTGATGTCCGGCCCCGAGCCGGCGCGCCCGGTGCCCGAGGTGACGATCACGCCGGGCGCGCGCCCGTTGAGCAGCTGGCCGACGCTCGTGACGCCGGTGCGCCCGACCTCGGCCGCGGCGTCGATGCGGGAGACGGCGTTGCCGACCGAGCGCTGCTGCTCGCCGCCGGCGGTGCCGGTGACGACGACCGCGTCGAGGTTGACGGTGGCCTCGGTGAGGACGAGGCGCAGGTCGCCGGCGCCGACGCGCACGCGTTGCGTGAACGGCTGGAAGCTGAGGCGCCGGACGCGCAGCGTGACCTGGCCGCCCGCGTCGGCCGGGACGCCGCGCAGGCGGAAGCGGCCGGCCGCGTCGGTGGTCGCGCCGATCGTCGTGCCTTCGACGAGGACCTGGGCGCCCTCGACGGGGGTCAGGGTGCCCGCGCGCACGACGGTGCCCGCGACGCTCGTCTGGGCGTCGGCAGCGCGCGCGGCGGGCGGCTGTGCCGGGGCCGTTTGTGCGGCGGCGGGGTGGGCGCCCGGCACCGCGGCCGCGAGGACGGCGAGGGCGGCGCGCGCCGGGGCGCTCCGCGCGCGCGGGATCCGCGCACGAGGGGCACGCTGCCGTGTGGGGGTCGGGGACACGGGCATGGGCGGGGGGGATGGGGTGAGGCCGCCTCGACCCTCGGCGGCGCGGGATGGGGAATTGCGTGCCGTGTGGTTTTGTATACAGTAGTGTGTACCGATTATGCCGCCCCCGGGCCCCGCTCGCAAGACTCCGCCCAGTCCCCCGCCCCGCCCCGGTTGCCCGCCGCCCGATGACCAGCGAGACCGCCTCCCCCGCGGGCCCGCCCCCCCCCGCCGTCGACGACGGGCGATCCGACGGCCAGCCGGGCGGCCGGCCGAACGACCGCCCGGACGCCGTCGTCGTCCGACGCGTCGAGACCCTCGCGGAGTACCACGCGTGCGTCGCGATCGAGCGCGAGACGTGGGGCGCGGACTTCCGCGAGTACGTGCCCGCGACCATCCTCATGGTCGCCCAGAAGCTCGGCGGCGTGGTCGCCGGCGCGTTCGCCCCGGACGGCGCCCTGCTCGGCTTCGTCTTCGGCATGGCCGGCACGCTGGACGGCCGCCCGGTCCACTGGTCCGACATGCTCGCCGTGCGCCCCGGCGCGCGCGGCGCGCGTGTCGGCGAGCGCCTCAAGCACTTCCAGCGTGACCTCGCGCGCGCCGCCGGCGCGGTCGCCATGTACTGGACGTTCGACCCGCTCGTCGCCCGCAACGCACACCTCAACCTCGCGCGCCTCGGCGCCCGCGTCGTCGAGTACGTGCCCAACATGTACGGCGACGACACGGGCAGCGTGCTGCACGCCGGGCTCCCCACCGACCGGCTGATCGCCCGGTGGGACCTCACGCGCGCCGACGGCGCTGCGGCAGATGGCGCTGCGCCGGATGCGGCCGCGCCCGACGGCGACGGGGCCCGCGCGCGCCACGGACCCGTCGTGACCGCGGTCGCGCGCGACGGCACGCCCGGGTTCGCGCCGGCGCCGCCGGAGGCGGGCTTCGTGCGCATCGCCGTGCCCCCCGACTTCCTCGACCTGTCGCCCGGGCTGCGCGGCGCGTGGCGCGCGGCGGTCCGCGAGGCGTTCCTCGCGTACCTCGCCCGCGGCTACGAGGTGACGGGGTTCCGCCGGGCGGCGGGCGACGCGCTGCCCTACTACGAGTTGGAGCGCGCCGCCCCCGCGGCCTCCCCACCGTCCTTCCACCTGCTGTCCTCATGACCCGCCTCGACCGCGTCGCGCTGCGCGAGATCCGACTGCCCCTCAAGGAGCCGTTCCGCATCTCGTCGGGGACGGTCACCGAGCGCCGCATTTGCCTCCTCGAGCTCCGCGACAGCGACGGCCTGAGCACGTGGGCCGAGTGCGTCGCCGGCGAGCAGCCCAACTACAGCTCGGAGACGATCGACACCGCGTGGGTCGCGCTCCGCGAGTTCATCCTGCCGCGCGCGTTCGAGACGCCGATCGACGACCCGGCGTCGGTCTACGCCGCGCTGTCGCGCAACGTCTGCGGCCACAACATGGCGAAGGCCGCGGTCGAGATGGGCTGCTGGGCGCTCGCCGCCCTGCGCGACGGCGTGTCGCTCGCCCGCCGGGTCGCCGGCGGGCGCGAGGGCACGCGCGACGCGATCGTCACGGGGATCTCGCTCGGCATCCAGGCGACGCCCGCCGACCTCGTCGCGCGCGCGGTGCGCGCGCGCGCCGACGGCTTCCGCAAGATCAAGCTCAAGGTCGCGCCGGGGATGGACGTCGCCTTCGTCGCCGCGGTGCGCGAGGCGTTAGGCCCCGACGTGGCGCTCATGGCCGACGCGAACTCGTCCTACACCCCGGCCGACGCGGCCCATCTCAAGGAGCTCGACCGCTTCGGGCTGATCATGATCGAGCAGCCGCTCGGCCGCGACGACCTCGTGCGGCACGCCGCGCTGCAGCGCGAGTTGCGGACGCCGCTCTGCCTCGACGAGAGCATCACCGACGTCGACCGCGCGGAGGACATGATCGCGCTCGGCTCGGGGCGCATCATCAACATCAAGCCGGGTCGCGTGGGCGGGTTCGCGCAGGCGGTCGCGATCCACGACCTCGCCCAACAACACGGCATCCCGGTGTGGTGCGGCGGCATGCTGGAGAGTGGCGTCGGGCGCGCGTACAACGTGGCGCTCGCCTCCCTCCCCAACTTCTCGCTGCCGAGCGACCTGAGCCCGAGCGCGCGCTACTGGGAGCGCGACGTCGTGACGCCCGAGTGGACGATGGACGCCGACGGCCTGGTGCACGTGCCGCGCGACGTGCCCGGCATCGGCGTCGCGGTGGACGTGGACCGCGTCGACTACCTGACCGTGCGGCGCAAGGTGTTCACGCCGCACGCCGCGGCCGCCGTCCGCGCGGCGGCGTGAGGCCGGCGTGAGCGGCGCGCCCTGGGGCGGGCAGTTCCCCGCGGCGCTGCGGGCCGACCTGCTCGCGCTGCGGCGCGACCTGCACCAGCACCCGGAGCTGGCGTTCCGGGAGGAGCGGACGGCGGCGCGCCTCACCGCGGCGCTCGAGGTGCTCGCGCCCGCGTCGGTCGCGTCGGTCGCGCGCGTGGCTGGCACGGGCGTGGTCGCGCGGCTGCGCGGGCGCGACCCGGCGGCGCCGGTCGTGGCGATCCGCGGCGACATCGACGCGCTGCCGATCCAGGAGGCGACGGGGCTCGACTACGCGTCGGCGGTGCCCGGGGTGATGCACGCGTGCGGGCACGACGTGCACGCGACCTGGGCCGTCGGCGCGGCCCACCTGCTCGCGGCCGACCCCGCCGCGGGCGACGTGGTGGTCGTGCTGCAACCGGCCGAGGAGACGGGGGCGGGCGCGGCGGCGGTGCTGGCGACGGGCGCACTCGACGGGGTGGCCGCGATCTTCGGCGCGCACGTCGACCGGCGGTTCGCCGTCGGCCAGGTGGTCGCGGATGACGGCCCGCTGGCCGCCTCGGCCGACGAGTTCGCGGTCGAGCTCGTCGGGGCGGGCGCACACGCGGCGCGGCCACACGAGGCGGCCGACCCGGTGGTGGGGGCGGCGGCGCTCGTGGGGGCGTTGCAGACGATCGTCTCGCGGCGGCTGAACCCGGCAAGCGCGGGCGTGGTGACCGTGGGGGCGCTGCGCGCGGGCACCGCCGCGAACGTGATCCCGGAGCGCGCGGAGCTGTTAGGCACGGTGCGCGCGGTCGACGCGCCCGCGCGGGCGCTGCTGCTCGGCGAAGTGCGGCGGATCGCCGCGGGGGTGGCGGCGACGTACGGCCTCGAGGCACGCGTGACGTTCGGGGCCGGGGTGCCGCCGGTCGTCAACCCGCCCGGGCCCACGGCGTGGGCGCGCGCGGCCGCGCGCGCGACGCTCGGCGACGACGCGGTCGTGCCGCTCGGCTTCCTCAACCTGGCCGGCGAGGACTTCGCGCACTACCTGGAGCGCATCCCGGGGTGCTTCCTCCGCGTCGGCGCGCGGGAGGCGGGCGGCCGCGTGGTGGCCGCGCACTCGCCGCAGTTCTACGCGGCCGACGAGAGCGTGTTCGTCGGCGCGGCCGTGCTGGCGGCGACGGCCCGGGTCGCGTCGGCGGCGCTCGCCGCGGGGGGCGGGACGGCGGAGCGCCCGCCGTCCGCCGGCCGTTAGGCGTCGCCGGCCGTCGCCTCGGTGACTGCGCCCGTGGCCGGGTCGCGCAGGATCTGCCGCAGCGTGCCGTCGGGCATCCGCTCCTCCTTGATCAGCACGCGGCCTCCGACGGTCCGCGGCTCGACGCGCACCCGCGCCGCGGGCGCCGGCGCGCGCCAGAGGTCCAGCCGCACCGGCTCCCACCGCCGCGAGCGCGCCGACGCGTAGCAGGCGTCGAGCACCGCGTTCACGACGTAGCCCTCGTAGAAGTCCTCCGCCGGGGCGCGGCCCGCGTCCATCGCCCCGAACATGTCGGCGAACATGTGGATGTAGCCGAGCTCGTGGACCTCGTCGCCGACGGGGAAGAGCCAGCCGCGGTCGGACTCGAGCTTCTCGGCGACGTACCCGCCGCCGCCGCCGGCCGTGAACATCTCGAAGCCGGTGCGCAGCCAGTGGTTGAGCAGGATGGTGCCCCCGGTGCCCGCGACCTCGTCGCGCAGGTCCATTCCGCCGCGGAAGGCCCAACTCACCTCGATCTGCCCCATCGCCCCGCTCTCGAAGCGGATGAGCGCGATCGCGTGGTCCTCGGCGTCGATCGGGTGCACGAGGGTGTCGGTCCAGCACATCACCTCGACCGGGCGGTTCCCCTTGCCGACGAAGGCGCGGATGATCTCCGCGCAGTGGCAGCCGACGTCGGTGAGCGCGCCGCCGCCCGCCTCCTCGCGCGACCAGAACCACGCGCTGTGCGGCCCCGGGTGCGCCTCGCGCGAGCGCACCCAGAGCACGTCGCCCACCGCCCCGCCGCGCACGGCCTCGACCGCCTTGAGGAGCTTCGGCGTGTAGACGAGGTCTTCGAGGTAGCCGTGGAAGACGCCCGCGCGCTCGACGGTCTCAAGCATCCGCCGCGCCTCGGCCGCGGTGCGGCCTAACGGTTTGGTGCAGAGCACCGCCTTGCCGGCCCGCGCGGCGAGCGCGACGGCCTCCTCGTGCAGGGCGTTGGGCAGGCCGATTACCACGGCGTCGGTCGACGGGTCCTCGACGGCGGCGCGCAGGTCGGCCGTGTGGCGCGGCACGCCCCACCGCTCGGCGAAGGCGCGCGCGCGGCCCGGGTCGCGCGAGTACGCGACGCCGACACGGTCCCGGCCGCGCCCGGCGTGCAGCGCCATCGTGTAGAACCCGCCGATCAGGCCGGTGCCGAGCATGGTGACGGTGTGCGCCTGCATGGTGGGTGTCGGGGGGAGGGGGCGGCGCGCCGGCGGCCCGTCCACAACGGTGGACCGGCGCGGGTTGGCCTGGTGACGTAGCGGGTGCGCAAGAGATCCGAACGTCGGGACAATTAAGTACCGAGCGGCCGCGGTCCCGCCCAGCCCCTGTCTCGATCGGCGAACCCTCGCCCGCGGACCACCGCGGTCCTTGACGCGCCGCAGTCCGCATATACGATAAATGTAAGCTTATAGTTATTCCGAGCCGCACGCGTGATGTTGTCGGCTCCGGGTCACCTCTCTTCCGTGTGGGGCGCGGCGGCTATGCTCTGCATCCTCTACGTCATTGCGCTGGGCATCGGCCTCGGGGGTGTCGGGCTCCTCGTCGAGCGCTCCCTGCCGTCGACGTGGCCGCGCCGGTGGGTGTGGTGCGCCGTCATCGCGTTGTCGATCGTCGTGCCGGGCTTCAGTCACGCACACCACACCGTCACCATCGGAGTAACAGGCACCCCCCCGATCGTGGCGGGGGTGTACCCCGTGCTCAGCCCGGCGTGGTGGGCGGGTACCGCGTCGTACGACGCGGCCATCAACCGGTTCTCGCAATTCGCATCGACGGGGTTGGTCGTCTGGGGGCTGCTGAGCGCGGCGTGGGTCGCCTCCGTGTCGCGGCGTGCTGCCCGCGCGCGTGCCGCAGACGCGCCGGACGGCGCGACGGTGGTGGACGACGTACCGGTCGTCGTCACCGGTCGGATCGGGCCCGCGACGGTCGGCCTCGTGCGCTCGCGCGTGCTGCTCCCGCGCTGGGTGCTCGCGCTGCCGGCCGCGCAGCGCCGGTACATCGTGCGGCACGAGGAGGAGCACCGGCGCGCGCACGACGCGCGCCTGTTAGGCCTCGCCTCGCTCGCGCTGCTCCTCGCGCCGTGGAACCTCGCGCTCGGGTGGCAGCTGCGGCGGCTGCATCTCGCGGTCGAGACCGACTGCGACCGCCGCGTCGTGCGGGCGCTCGGCGACGCCCGCGCGTACGGCGCGCTCCTTCTGCACGTGGCCGAGGCGGCGAGCCGGGAGTCGCGCTTCCGGCCGGGGTTGCAGCCGGCGTTCGTCGCCCGGGCGGGGATGCTCGAGCGCCGCCTGACCGTGCTCCTGCGGCCGACGACCCGCGGAGGCGCCCGACGCGCGCCGCGGCTCCTGGCACCGCTGCTCGCGTGCGGGCTCCTCGCGGGCCTGCTCTCGCTTCCGCATCCCGTCCCCGCCGGGCATCACACCGGCGCGGGCGGGAAGAATGAATCCGACCACTCCGCCAACCGGTGAGCGTGCCGAAGCTGCATCTCACCCGGCGCGAGCTGGACATCATGAGCGCGCTCTGGGACGCGGGCGAGGCGACCGCCCACGAGGTCCGGGCGCGGGTGGACCCGGCACTCGCCTACACGAGCATTTCGACGATGCTCCGCACGCTCGAACTCAAGGGCTACGTCGCCCACCGGCGGGGGGACGGGAAGACGCACGTCTACTACCCCGTGCTCGCCGCCGAGCAGGCGGGCGAGTCCGCGCTCGGGCGGTTGCTGGACAAGGTGTATCGTGGCTCGCCGATCCGGCTGCTCGCGCATCTCGTCGAGCAGAAGCAGCTCTCGGACGCGGAGCGCGCGCGCATGCGCGCGCTGCTCGACGCGACGCCGCCGCCGGGCGCCGCGGAGTAGCCGCCCCGCGCGACCGCCCGACGGTCGTCTGGTCGAAACTGGGCGTCAGATTGCCCGCAACAACTATAAACTACGATATACGGTATCACGAGACGGCTCCTCCGTACACCGGACTCACCCTCGCACGACCACCCCTCGTCCGGAGCACCCCATGCGTCCACTGCTGCGAAACGACGTGCGACTCACGATGGTAGGCCTGCCCACGGCACTGGCGATCGGTACCCTCCTCTCGTGCGAGGCGGCGCTCGCGCAGGCCGCTGGCGCGCAGACCGCTGGCGCGCCGTCCGCTGGGGCTCCCCCCTCGCCGGCGAGCGCGGCCGCCAGCTCCGACGGGCAACGCTCGCTCGACGCGTTGAAGGCGACGGCGGGCAAGTGGCGGGGACCGGTGGCCGTCAGCGACCCGGAGTGGGCCGCGAAGGCGGCCGGCCCGCCGCTGGCCATCACCATGCGCGTGGCCTCGTCGGGGGACGCACTATTGCAGGAGCTGGGGGACCCGCGCCTCCCGGAGATCACGCTGTTCTACGTCGACGGGGACCGGCTGACGCTGGTCCACTACTGCGATTTCAAGAACCGGCCACGCATGGTCGCCCGGCCGTCGCAGGACCAGCGCACGATCGAGTTCGACCTCGTCGACGTGGCCGGCGTGGACGCGCCGGGCCACGTGACCCACGCCGTGTTCACGCTGATCGACACCGACCACCACACCGAGGACTGGACGTTCGCCGTCCCGGGCAAGCCGCCGTTCCACGCCGTGATGGACCTGCGGCGGGTGCCGTGACGCGCGCCCGCGTCGTGCCAACCACCAGCGACAGGCGCGGCGCACCGCCGAGCGTGGTCGCCCGGCGTCGCGCGCCGATCGGCGCGATTGCGTGTTGTGGAGGCCGCGCGCCGTCATGTGGTGGCGTTGTACGTAGCCCGTCCGGCGGCGGGCCTCGCGACGGCCGCCGTGGCCCGCCGTGCCCCACCCGGCCCCACCACCCTGCTCGTCCCGGGACGACCATGCTGCTCCCGGAGCGCGCCTAACAGCGCGAGGCTTGCCGGCGCGCGGCGGCACCGCGACACTCTGCGCCGCGTCCGGCGCGTGGCGCGGCGGTCCGACGCGGCGGGCCGACCGCTGGCGCGCCCGCGTCGGCGGAGTACGTTAGCGCAGATCTTTCCAGGAGCGCGCCGCGTGCGCACGGACCAGACGTCACGCTCAGAGTCGCACGAGCCCGCGGTGCACGGGTATGTCCCCGGCGCACCAGCGACCGGCGTGCGCGCGGGCCCCTACACGCTCGAGCGCGAGCTCGGGCGCGGCGGGATGGCCACGGTCTACCTCGCGTACGACCCCAAGCACGACCGCCGGGTGGCCGTCAAGGTGCTCGCCGGCGAGCTCACCGCGCTGCTCGGCGCCGAGCGCTTCGTGCAGGAGGTCCGGGTCACCGCGCGCCTCCAGCACCCGCACATCCTCGCCCTGCTCGACTCGGGGGTGTTCGGCCCCGAGGCGGGCGCGCTCGCCGGCCGGCCGTACTACGTGATGCCGTACGTCGAGGGGCCGAGCCTGCGCGCGCGGCTCGACCGGGAGGGCGCGCTGCCCGTGGCCGAGGCGGTGCGCCTCGCGCGGCAGGTCGCGGCGGCGCTCGACCACGCGCACCGGCACGGGGTGGTGCACCGGGACGTCAAGCCCGAGAACATCCTGCTGCACGAGGGCGACGCGCTGGTCGCCGACTTCGGCATCGCGCTCGCCGTCGAGCAGGCCGGCGGCGCGCGCATGACGCTCACCGGGCTCTCGCTCGGCACGCCGCACTACATGGCCCCCGAGCAGGCGATGGGGGAGCGCCAGATCACCGCGCGCTGCGACGTCTACGCGTTGGGCGCGGTCGCCTACGAGATGCTCGCCGGCGAGCCGCCGTTCACCGGCGCGACCGCGCAGGCCGTCGTCGCGCGGGCGATGACCGAGGCGCCGCGGTCGCTCAGCGCGCAGCGCCCGAGCGTGCCGCCGCACGTGGACGCGGCCGTGCGGCGCGCGCTCGAGAAGCTGCCGGGCGACCGGTTCGCGAGCGCGCAGGCGTTCGCCGAGGCGCTCGAGGAGCCGACCGCCGGCACGGGGGTCGCCCGCGCGTCGGGGAACGCCCCGATCGCCGGTGAGGCCCGCGGCGCGCGGCGACTCGACGCACTCCGCGTTCGGGCGCGCGACCCCGTCGTGCTCGCGCTCGCGGCCGGTGCGGCAGTCGCCGGTGCCGGTGCGGCGTCGTGGTGGGGGCGTGGGCCGACGACGCCCGCGCCGCGCGCCGTCCGCTTCGTGCTCGACGCGCCCGGCGACTCGGCGCCCCTCGGCACGCCCGCGCTCACGCCCGACGGCGGGAGCATCGTGCTGAAGGAGGCGGGCGACGGGGGCGGGCTTGCCGTCCGCGCGCTCGACGACTTGTGGGCGCGGCCGCTCGTCGGCACGGCCGGGGCGCGCAACCCGTTCGTTTCGCCCGACGGGCGCTGGGTCGCGTTCACGACCGCGACCGGCGACCTCGCGCGCGTGCGGCTCGACGGCGCCGCGGCGGCGCGGGTCGTCGCGAGCGGCACGCCGGCGGCCGCCGACGGCGCGTGGGCACCCGGGGGGGTGATCGTGGTGGACGCGGGGCCGTTCGGCGGGCTCGCCCGGATCGACACCGTCGACGGCGTCGCGCGCCCGCTCACGCGTCCCGATACGGCGCGCGGGGAGCAGTCCCACTCGGCCCCGCGCGTGCTGCCGGACGGCAAGGCGGTCGTGTTCACCGTCACGCCGCGCGCCGCGAGCGCCGCCGCGGGCGAACTCGCCGTGGCCCCGCTGGACGGGCCCGCGACCGAGCCCGCCCCGCACGTGCGGCTCGGCGTGAGCGGCCGCGCCGCCGTCGGCGTGGTGGACGGGCACCTCCTGTATGTCGCGGCGGACGGCGGCGCGGTCATGGCGGTGCCGTTCGACGCGGCCCGGCGCCGCGCGGCGGGCCGCCCCACGGCCGTCCTGCGCGACGGCGCAGGCACCATCGCGGCGGCGGCGCTCGCCGCGGACGGCACGCTCCTCTACACGCGCGGGCCCGCGGCCCACGCCGTCGTGCTCGCCGACGCCCGGGGCGCCGTGCGGCCGCTCGTCGGCTCGTTGGGCCCGTTAGGCGCGACCGGCGTCGCCCGCGGCGAACCCATGCACCCGCGCGTCTCCCCCGACGGGCGGCGGCTGGCCCTGCAGGTGCCGCGGCCGGGCGGGCAGTACGACATCTGGGTGTACGACCTCGCGTCGGGCACGCCCACGCGGCTGACGACGACCGGGCACGTCGACGGGCCCGAGTGGACGCCGGACGGGCGCCGCGTCGTGTTCACGGCGACGGACGGCGGCCGCGCGGCGTTCTGGGCGCAGCCGGCCGACGGCGGCGCGCCGGCCGAGCGACTGGGCGAGGCGTCCGGGTTCGACGCGACGCTCACGCCCGACGGGCGTACCCTCGTCTACATGCGGAACCTCGGGGGGCACTGGGGCATCTGGTCCGCGCGGCTGGACGGCGACGCGCCGGGTCGGGCGCCGCGGCCGGTGCTGACCGGGGGCTACGACCTGTACATGCCGGCCGTGTCGCCCGACGGGCGCTGGCTCGCGTACGTGTCCACCGAGTCGGGGCGCGACGAGGTCTACGTGCGGCCGTTCCCGGGGCCGGGCGCGGCGGTGCAGGTGTCCGACGCGGGCGGGGTCGAACCGCTCTGGGCGCCGGGCGGCGGGCGGCTGTTCTACCGGACGGGGCGGCAGTTCGTCGCCGCGTCCGTCGCCACGCCGAGCGTCACGCCAACGCCGGGCGCCGCGCCCGTGTTCGCGGTGACCGCGCGGACCCCGCTCTTCCACGACGGATTCGACGGCAACATGCCGCACGCCAACTACGCCGTGATGCCGGACGGTCAACACTTCGTGCTGCTCGGGGGGAGCGGCGACCGGCGGGGGGCGGTGGTCGTCGTGAACTGGCTTCCGGAGCTGCGCGCGGCCCTGGCCGGCGGGGGCGCGGCGCGGTAGGCGCGCGATGCGAGGGGCGCGCGCGCCGCTCGGCGACGACGCGGTCGTGCCGCGTGGGTAGGGGACGGGCTGCTGTACATCGCCCTGCTATCGCCCGAACACGAAAGGCGCATGCGCGATTACCTCGGCCTCGCGCCGGAGCAAATGCGCATGGAACTCGAACGCGTGCGCAGCGGGATCGCTCGGCGCCCACCGTGGGCGGTGACGCTCGGGAGCGCAGTCGTCACGACGTATCAAGGAGCCAGATGGCGGCTCGCGCCAAGACTGTTGGGTCTCCCGCTAGACGAGGTCGCTCACGCGGCGCGCCATCTCGCCCGCGATGTCGGTCCGGTTGTCGTCGTAGCGCATGAGCGTGCGCGGGTCCGCATGGCGGCTGAACCGCTGCGCCTCGCGCAGCCCGGCCCCGGCGTCCAGGAGCGCCGTGATCGCCGTGTGGCGGAGTCCGTGCGGGCGTACCGGGGCCGTGAGCCGCGCCCGCTCCGCCAGCGCGGCGAGGATCCGGGCGACGCCCTCGCCGGTGAGGCGCTCGAGCGCGGCCCGCGTCCGACCGCCGCGCCCGCGCCGGCCGGCCCCGGGGTCGAGCGACACGAACAGCGGCCCCGGCTCGGCGCCGCGCGCGGCGAGCCACGCGCCGAGCGCGGCGGCGGTCTTGGGCGGCAGGGTGAGCAGCTCGCGCTCCGCCCGGCCCTTCGCGCGCACGAGGACCGCGTCCGGCATCCCGGCCCCAGCCCGGCGCACGTGCGCGAGGTCGAGGCCGACGACCTCGCTCCGCCGGAGCGCCCGGTCGACGAGCAGGCGGACGAGGGCGACGTCGCGCGCGGCCTTGCGCGGCTCAGGCTGGCGTGCCGCCGCGCGCAGCAGCGCCCGCACGGCGGCGAGGCCCGGCCCGGCCGTGTCGCGGTAGGGCACCGCGCGCTCGGACGGCACGTCCAGGGTCCACGTGCACGCGTGCGTGCGTCGGAGGAAGCGCACGAGCGAGCGCAGGGCCGCGAGGTGCCCGTTGATCGTGGCCGGCGACGCGCGGCGCTCGTCCCGGAGGTGCGCGCGGTAGCGCTCGAGGTCGAGGTGGACGCGTGCCGCGCCGCGCGCCAGCAACGCTTCCGGCAGATGTTCGAGCGGCACGCCGAGCCAGGCGGCGTACGCGAGGAGCTTGCTCCGATACGTGCGGAGCGTCGTCCCGGCGTACCGCGCGAAGAAGCTCTCCGCGATCCCGCGGAGGACGACCGCGTCGCCCGCTGCGACGACGAGGCCACCGTCGACGAGACCGTCGGCCCGCGGCACCAACGCTCGGGTGAGCGGTTCGGACGGCTCGCCGTGTGTCGCGGGGTCGTCGGGACCGGATGGCTGCTCAGTCACAGAGTAGGGGGCGGATGCGACGGAAGGCGAGCGCGACTGGGACTCAGCGACGCGCCGGCGTGTTCCGGCGGTCGCAGCGGCGAGCGGCTGGGCGAACGAGCCCGCAGCCTAGTGCCGACCGGCGCGAACCAACAAGGTTCTCAAAAGGCACATTCTCATAACCTACTCGCCGGGTGACAATGCTTTTAGCGGTTAAACTGCGCGGAGAAGTTCATCAACGAGATCCGCAGTCGCCAACATCAGGTGTATTCGCCGTAACTCGATGTCACACAGTCCGTTACCTCGTCGTGCCCGGCCGGGCACGACGATCTGGCACACATCGGTCGGCGTCGTACGCGCCTGCAGCGCTCAAGCCCGGAGCGGGTGTACGGCGAGCACGCCGGGTGGGTGTGCCGGACATCGGCCGGGCGGACCGTGAGCGCGGCGAAGGGCACGCGCACCCGCGACGAAGCGTCGCGTGAGCGGGGCAATCGGACCGGTCGCCCTCTCCGATCGGACGTGGCGCGGGTCAAACGGGAATCCGTCGGCACGCCGCGCGGAGGACATGTGGTCGACCTCGCCCTGCTCTTCGCCGAGCTCGCGCGCGCCCCGGGCGTAACCCAGGCGGACCTGGGCCGGCGCTACCGCAAGAGCGCCGGCTACGTGTCGGTGGTGTGCCGCCTCGGGCGGGCGCTCGCCGAACTGCCACCGGAAGCGCGCGACCGCCTGCGGGTGCCGCACCTCACGTTGAAGGCGGCGCAGGCCCTCGTGAGCCGTCATCCGGACGCGGCGTCGTTGCGGACGGCCGCGCTGCGGCTCGCGGGCGCGCCGCCCCCGACCCGCCGGCGGGCGCGGGCGGGCGGGCCGGGACAGTGGAATCAGACCCCGATCGGCCCCGACCACGTAGACCCGCTCCCCGAGCCGCCCGACGCGCCGTCGCGGCGGAGCACGTTCGTCTACGCGTGGGACGAGGACGCGGCGCGGCGTGACCCCGCGGCCGCGCTCGCCGGGTTCGAGGCGTTCGTGCGCGAGACGACGGACGAGGTCGTGTCCCGCCTGCGCCGGGCGGCGGGCGACATCGGCCCGGCGCGGCCCGCACCCGGCCGGTCCGGACGCGGGACGGCCACACCGCCCGCCGGGTACGACGAGCTCTCACTCCGCCAGCTGAACGAGCGCGTGCGCGCGACGCTCATCGGACACCGGGCTCGCATGGAGGAGTTCCTGGCCGAACGCGACCGGGCACGCGGCCGACGGCCCGCGCAGGCCGGGGCGGTCGGCCGCGCACCGTTCGTGGACGAGCTGGCGCGGGCGGAGTTGGACGGCGACCTCGAAGAGCGGCGTTCCCGCGACTAACTCCTCAGCGTCGCGCGTCGGTCCTCCAACCCCCCCTGCCCTTCCACGCATGCCCCGTCGCTCTTCCGCCATCCCGCGCACACGCCCGGGCGTGTGCCTCCTGTGTACGCTCTTTCCCTCGTCGCTCGTCGCACAGGCCCGCCCGGGGGCGCCGGCCACGTCGCGGCGGACGGGCGAGGTCGGCGTGTACGTGCCGCCGACGCGCTGGCCGCAGCGCGCCCGCGTCTTTGACCTCCTGCACCAGCGGATCGCAATCAGCTTCGACCTCGCCCAGCGGAGCGTCACGGGGGAGGTCGCGACGCGGCTCGTGATCACCGCGGCGCCGACAGACACGGTGCGGCTCGACGCTTCGAACCTGACGATCGACGCCGCGCTCGACGCGCTCGGGCGGCCGCTCCGCTACGTGAGCGACACGGCGGGCGTGACGGTGCGGCTGCCGCGGCGGGCCGCGCGGGGCGACACCGTGCAGTTCACGCTCCGCTACCACGGCCGGCCCGAGCGCGGGATGTACTTCGTGCCGCGGCGGCCGACGGTGTGGACGCAGGGGGAGGCGATCGAGACGCCGAGTTGGGTGCCGACGTACAACGCGCCGAACGACAAGACGACGTGGGAGATCCTCGTCACCGCCGACACCGGCATGCGCGTGCTGTCCAACGGCCGGCTCGTGAGCGTGACGCCCACCGCGGACCGCCGCCAGCAGGTCTGGCACTGGTCGCAGGAGAAGCCCGCGTCCACGTACCTGTATTCGATCGTCGCGGCGCCGTTCACCGTGCTCCACGACAGCTGGCGCGGCATCCCCGTCGAGTACTGGGTCGCGCCCGACACGGTGAACGCGGCCTGGCGCACCTTCGGCGAGACGCCGGCGATGATCGAGACCTACTCGCGCGTGCTCGGCGTGAACTTCCCCTGGGCCAAGTACGACCAGGCGGTGATCCCCGACTTCACCTACGGCGGCATGGAGAACGTGTCGGCGACGACGCAGACCGACCTCGCGCTGCACGACGCCGCGTCGGAGCCGGAGCGGAGCGGCCGGGGGCTCACCGCGCACGAGCTCGCGCACCAGTGGTTCGGCGACCTCACGACGACCGCCGAGTGGGCGCACGCGTGGGTGAACGAGGGGCTGACGACCTACATGGAGAGCGTGCAGGAGGAGCAGAGCCGCGGGCGCGAGGCGGCGCAGTGGAACTGGATCGGCCAGCAGCGGGAGGCGATGGCCGCGGACCTGAACGAGGAGCGGCCGCTCGTCTTCGGCGCGCGCGCGGGCACGGACCCGATCCAGATCTTCTTCAGCGGCCACGTCTACCCCAAGGGTGCGCAGCTCGCGCACCAGCTCCGGCGGCTCGTCGGCGACTCGCTGTTCTGGGCGGGGATGCGGCGCTTCCTGACCGACAACGCGTACCGGCCGGTCGAGACGGCGGACTACGCGGTCGCGATGGAGAGGGCGACCGGCCGCGACCTCGACTGGTTCTTCGACCAGTGGGCGTACGGGATCGGGTACCCGAAGGTGCGCGTGGCGCGGGCGTGGGACCCGGGGACGCGCACGCTCCGGCTCACGGTGGACGAGACGCAGCGGATCGACGCGACGCACCCCTTCTTCCGCTTTCCCGCGACGGTGCGCGTCGTCACGCGCGACGCGGTCGTCCGGCGCGAGATCGACGTCACGGCGGCGCACCAGACGTTCGAGATTCCGCTCCCCGGCGCGCCGATCTCGTTCCGCTTCGACGAGGGCGGGTGGTTGCTCGGGACGGTCACGACGGACCAGACGCCGGCGGAGCTGGCCGCGCTCGCCCGGCACGACCTCGACTTCACCGCGCGCTGGTGGGCGCTCGGCCAGCTCGCCGCCTCCGCCGACACGGCGGCGCGCGCCGCGCGGCGGCTGATCGCGCTCAACGACGAGTCGTCGCACCTGCGGGCCGCGGCGGTGCGGCAGCTCGCCGGCGACCCGAGCCCCGAGTCGGAGGCGGTCGTTCGTGCGGCGCTCGCCGACCCGTCGAGCGAGGTCCGCGCGGCGACGATCCGTGCGCTGGCCGTGCGCGACAGCGCGGGCGTGCAGGCCGCGGCGGTGGCGCTCATCCAGCACGACCCGAGCACGGCCGTGCAGACCGCCGCGCTCTCGGTGTACGATCCCGCGCTCGCGCCCGAGGGCACGGCGTTGCTCGTCGATCGCGTCGCGCACGGCGGGTCGCTCGGCATGCGCGGGGTCGCGGCGTCGCGGCTCGTGCGGCGGCCCGACGCGGCCGGTCTCGCCGCGCTCGAGGCGGCGACGAGTCCGGACGAGCCGCGGGAGCTGCGGGTCGAGGCGTTGCGGCTCCTCGCCGCGTGGCCGGACCGGACGCGCGCGGTGGCGGTGGCGACGCGGTCGCTCGCCGACGCCGACCCGCTCTTCGCGGTCGCGGCGGCGCGGCAGCTCGGCGCGATCGGCGGGCCGGGGGGTCGGACGACGATCGCGGGAGCGCTCGCGCGCGAGTCGCGGGTGACGGTGCGGGCGGCGCTCAGCGCGGCGTTGGGGGCGGGGCGGTGATCTGCCGCTCCAGCGCGCGCCGGGCGCGCGCGATCGCGTCGCGCGCGGTCCCCTTCCCTGCCCCGCCCTCGGCTTCGAGCCGTCGTAGCGCCTCCGTGAGCTGCGCCCGTTCCTCCTGCACGGCGCGGACGAAGCCGTCGACGATCGCGGCGGGGTCGGTCCGGAGGTCCTGTTCGACCCAGCGCATCCGGAACGTGCGCCCGTTGCGGATCGCGCGGGCGTAGAACGGCGTCTGCTCGTCGGCGCGCCGCCGCGTGTCGGCCCGCTCACCGGCGCCCTCGGTCCCGGGCGAGGGAGTCACCACGGACGGGGCCGAGGCACCCTCGGCCCCGTCGACGTCCGCGGCGGGGCCGGTTGCCAACTGTCGTCGGAGGGCCGCGACGCGTGCCTCGACGTCGACGAGGGCGCCGATCGTCTGGCACTGGCGGACCTGGAGCGCGCCGCGCCGGGTCAGGCGGCCCTGTTCGGCGGGGCCGAGCGCGTCGAACGCCTCGCCGACCTTCACCATGTAGCTGACGTACCCCTTGTCGCGGTGGAGCCGCCGGCCGATCTCGGAAATCGAGTCGCCGAACCCGTGCATGCGCCAGAGTGCGTGCGCGGTTTCGGCCGGGGTCATGTCCTCGCGATTGAGGTTTTCCTCGACCTGGCGTGCGACCGCCTGCCGGTCGTCGAGGTCGCCGAGGTCGCGGACGGGGACCGTGGGGAGCGCGTTCCGGAGGGCGGCGCGCAGGCGGCCCTTGCCCGCGACGAGGACGAACTCGCGCCGGCCGGTCGGCCCGTGACTGCGCACCCAGATCGGCGTGTCGATCTCGCCTCGCGCGCGCACCGCCTCGACGAGGCGTTCGAATTCCTCGCCCTGCTCGTCCCACTCGCGGATGTACGGCCCGCGCTCGACGACGCGACGCGGGTCGAGGTCGAACACGTCGCGGCGCGTGCGGCGGTCGGTGCGCTCGGCGGTTGCCGGGTGCTGGGCGCGCTGCCCGCCGGGCGCGGTCCCCTGCCCGTCCGTGGGCGCATCGCCGCCCGCCGGATCGGCCCCCGACGGATCGACGGCGTCCGGTTGCGTGTCTGGCCGGGCATCCGGCCGGGCGTCCGGGCGGCGGAAGATCCGGGCGCCAACCCGTGCGATGTCGGCGCTGCGGTCGCGGCGGCCGGATTTAGCCACGGCGCGACGCTCCCGAAGCGGCGGCCGGCGTCGTGCCCTGCTCCGCCGCGCCGCCCGACCGGCGCCGACGCGGTGTGGTGTCGGCCGGCGGCGGTGGCGCGGGCGGCAGGGCGCTCTTGGCCGGTCGGGGGCGCGGGCCGTGGTTGTGCGGCACAACGACCGGTCCGCCCCCCCGCCCCGCGCCCGTCCGACGAGGCGGGGTGAGGACCGGGCGGGCGCGGCGCGGGAGTCCGAGTTCGGTGAGCACGCGGGCGGCGATGTCGCGGTAGCTGCCCCGGGCGTCGGGCGGCGCGCCGGCGAAGAATTCGACGGGGGTGGCGAGGCGCGCCGCCTCCTTGATCGCGGTGCGTTGCGGGATGACGGCGAGGATCTCGTCCCCGAACTGCTGGCGGTACATGGAGACGAAGCCCTCGTCTTCGGCGGTCGGGCGCACGTTGTTGACGACGACGCCGAGTCGGCGGAGGTCGGGGTTGATGTGTTGCGCGACCCGGTCGGCGGTCTCGAGGAAGGCGCCCATGCCGCGGGCCGAGAGGATCCCGGGTTCGCCGAGGAGGACGTAGCCGTCGGCGGCGGAAAGGGCGCAGTGGAGCCAGAGGCCGAGCGAGGGGGGCGTGTCGATGACGACGAGGTCGACGTCCTTGGGCACACCGCCGATGAGGGTGAGGCGGGCGTCCTGGGCGATCTCGTCCCACTGCGCGGGGCCGACGTGTTTCTCGTCGTGGGCCAGCTCGCCGGAGCCCGGGACGACGAGCAGGTCGGGGTGGAAGGCGGACGCGACCATGACGTCCCCGGCGGGGCGCGGCTCCCAGAGCACGTCGCGGATCGACGCGCGGGCGTGGGCCTCGTGGCCGAGCAGGAGCGCGGTCGCGTCGCACTGCGGGTCGAGGTCGAGCACCAGCGTGCGAAGCGCGTACTGGCCGGCGACGGCGGCGGCGAGGTTGGTAGCCGTCGTCGTCTTGCCGACGCCGCCTTTCTGCGTTACGACCGCGAGGACGCGGGCCATCAGGGACCGAGGGGAAGCCGGAAGCGGTGGGGCGCCGGGCGACGCCGCGGCGGAAGTGGCGGCGCGATCCGCCGTCGTGGGATACTGCGCGGGATGCTAGCGGCGGCGTGCCGCGGCCGCCACGCACCGGGTGTTGTGCCGCACAACGGGACGGGTCGGTCGGCGGGCTACGCGACGCCGCGCGGGCCGGCGACGGCCGCGGGCTGGGGGACCGGGGGGGGCCCGCCTTCGCCCCCATCGGACGTCCGCACGTCGGCCCCTCCAACGTCCGCCGCCCCGACGTCGGCCGCCCCGACGTCGGCCGCCCGCGCGCGCCACTGCTGGGGGCTCAACACGAGTACCTCACACGCGGCGCCCGCCGACGCCCGGGCGAGCGCGTCGGAGAGGAGGTGCGCCTCGCGCGACAGCCGAGCACTCTCGCCGTCGGAGTGGGCGACGACGAGCAGGGTGACGCCGGTCCGGCACGCCGGGCGCGCGCGCGCCAGGTACGCCCGCACGAGCGGGTGCCAGGCGGGGAGGAGCTCGCACAGCACGGCGTCCCACCACCCCGACTCGTCGGCGCCCAGGGGCGGCAGGGCGAGCGGGAGCGGGTCGACGGCGTCGCGCGGCGCCGGGGTAACCGCGCCCCCCGCGGCGACGGCGGCTCCCGGGGCACCGCCGTTCAGGACCGCGGGCGTGGCGGGGTGCGGAGCGAGCACGGGTGCGCGGTCCGACGACGCGCCGGCGTCGCCGCCGACGGCGAGGCGCGGGGCCGGGCGCGCGTGGGCGACGCGCTCGCGGAACCAGCGCTGGAATTCCTCGTTCCCGTCGTAGCTCCACCCCTTCGCGACGCCGTCGACGACGTACCGCCCGGGCGCGTGCACGGCCTGGCCGCGCTCGCGCTGGAAAAAGACGTAGGCCAGCATCTGCCGCACCTGGCCCGCCGATTCGGCCACGAGTTGCTCCGCCGCGCGCGGCGCGACGTCGAGCGAGGCGAGCAGCAGGCGGAGCACGCGCTGCTCCGTGAAGTCCGGGGTGCCGACCCCGCGGAGCCAGCCGGCCACGCGCAGTCGCAGCCCCGGCTCGAAGTGAAAGACGTAGCGGCCGCGCACGACCGACGTCACCTCCGCGCCGGCGAGCACGTCGGCGGCGACGAGTTCCTGCGCGGCGGCGAGGACGTCATCGCGGACGTGCGCGGACCGCACGTGTTTGGTACCGCCCGCGATGCCGCAGAGCTGGCGCAACGCGGCCAGCTCGAACCGGAGCGGCGCCTGGCGCGCCTGCGCGTTCGCCGTGAGCTGGTACAACCGCTTCGCGATCGGCCGCGTGAGCCGCGCGTGCGTCGGGCAGTCGATCCACCCCACCCACCCGCGCTCGGCCTGGGCGAGCAGCGCGGGGTTGATCTGCAGCTTCTGGATCCAGTCCTCGCCGCGCGCGGTGCGGTGGTACTCGGTGCGCCACGCGTAGGTGATGAGGTACTCCATCCCCTCGGCTTCCGGCACCCACTCGCCGCCGGGGAGCGCGGCGGCGACGTCGCGCGGGACGCGCGGCCGGCGCACGACCCGCCCCGGCGCCCCGGCACCCTCCTCGCGCGCGGCGCCCTCGAGGAAGATGGGGTGCGCGTTGCCCGCCGGGAGCGATACAGGATCGGCCCGGCCCGCGACCTCGTCCAACTGCCGCAACCGCGCCGCCCGGATCCGCACCGCCGCGAGTCGGTCGAGCGCGCCCTTGATCCGCTCGGCGCGGTCCTTGGTCATGTCGAGGTCGAGCACGCGGGCGAGCATCCGCAGGCTCGGCGCGACGAACTCGCCCGTGACGGGGTGAACGTGCGGACGCCCCTCGGCGTCGGCGCGGTCGGCGAGCGCCGCCATCGCGAGCAGGACGTCTGCGTCGCCGCCGTAAGGGAGGCCGAGCTTCGGGTCGCCGGTGATCTCGTAGTACGTGTAGCGCCCCGCCGGTTCGGCGACGATCACCTGCGCGCGCCGCGCGGCTTCGGGAAGGACACCGTTCGCGTCGACCTCGCCCTGCTTGACCGCGGCGCGAAAGATCGGCAGGGTGAGCAGCCCCGCCGGGATCGGCTGCGGCAACTCGCCGACGCCGACGACGGACAGCAGCGCGCGCTGGTCGGCGGCAAGAGGGGTCGAAGGCACCGAAGGCGATGGCGGCAGGCGAATCCCGGCCGGCGGCCGGGCAGGGCAGTATGAAGCCGCGGCCGGGCGACGACAAGGCGGCACCCGTGGCGGCGTGGAGCGCCGGCTCGGCCCGGTGCCGGCTCGTGAGTCGTTGTGGTCTTTCTGAAAGCAGAGAAGACCCCAGCAACTAACGCGCACGGACCGCCGCGCCCCGCGCGCGAACAACCCGCGGACGACCGACACTACATAAGCTGTTGCCAATGATCGAGTTACGAACGATGCGTCGCACCTGCGTCGCGTTGGCGCGGCAGCGATTTCGGTCCCGGACCGTGGGTCGGCGCTCACGCCGTGGTGACCTCAGGCTACACGGGCAGCCCGGGCGTTGATGCACGCGTGCGCGATCTCCCCGGATGTGACCTCACCATACACACCGGGTTTCCAGCTCCGGGTGGGTGGACAGCCAGTCGACGAGGCGTTTGCACCCATCTCAGAGCCGCGTCGGCCCCGTTCGGTGCGCGCTGGCCCGCGGAGGAGGGCCGGCCGGGGGTCGGCCCCTAGCCGGCCGGACGGCCGAGCGTGTATGCTGAGGTCACATCGGCGCGGGTCCGGTTGTCGGACACACGCCGTGGGTGGTGAGCGCCGTCGTCCGTGTACGCTGAGGTCACTTCGTCGTGTCGCCTGAGTGCCGTGTCGCCGCTGCCGTCGTGCCCGCGCCCTGCGCGGGCGCGGTGCCGGCGCGCGGTGTGGCGCGGCGTGGGGCGCGGCGCACGGCACATATGGCACATCGTGAGGTGCGACGGTGACGGCGCGGCGCGCGCGCGCGGCGACGGTCGTGCGCTCGATCGGGGCTGTTGGCGATCGAGGGCTCGCGCCCGCGGCTCGGCCCGTCGACCGATATGTGGTGCTCGATCGGCTGCGCGACGGCGTCGACTGGATCGAGTGGGCGCCGCTCCGCCTCGCGGGTGAGCGGCGAGGCGCGCCGGCGAGCCCGCGGCTGCCGCACGCGCTCGTGCTCCACCTCGCCCACGCGGCGCGCGCGGCGTCGGCCCCGGATCTCCCGCTCGACGCGGTCGACACGCCGTGCGACGTCGACGGGCTCGCGTCCATGCTCGGCACCGATCCGGACGCGGTGGTGGGGGCGCTGCGCGCGCTCGAGCAGGCCGGCGTGGTGCGCGGCGTGGCGGGCGCCGGGGGGCGGCTCCCGACCGCCGCCGCGCTCGCACCGGCGTTGCTCGGCCCCGCCCCGCGGTGTGCGGCGCTCGACTGGGGACGGGTAGCGCTCGCGACGGTGGGTGCGCCGAGTGCGTGGGTGGCGGCGCACGTGTTGGCCGAACGGCTCGCGCCGCACGAATGGACGCCGATGCCCCGGAGCGCGCTGGAGCGCGCGCTCGGCTGCGGCGTGTCGGGCGTGCGCAGCGCCCTCGAACGGTTGACCACCGCGGGCGTGGTCGAGCGGCGCGAGCAGCGCGGCGGGGTGAGCGCGTACCGGTTTGCGCCGTCGCTGGTCGAGGCGCGCGTGGACGCGTGGGGCGGGGCAGGGGAGCGGTGGACGGATGAGGCACCGGCGCCGCGATCGACGCTGCGGGCGCCGTCGCCGGTCGGGCAGGCCGCTGCCGCGGTTGCCACTCCTCCCCCGTCGACGCCGACCGCGTCCGCGCCGTCCGTCGTGGGCGCAAACACCGGGGTGCGGCTGAGCGTCGGCGGGGTCGAGCTGGAGGTGCCGCCCGGGCTTCGCGTGCGGGTCGAGGTGGGCCCGGACGGCACGCCGCAGATTTCTCTCGTGCCGGTCGCGTCGGCCGGCTGATTCGAACGTTCGGCCCGGGACGCCCGTATGCACGCGCGTATGCCAGCCTCCTGCTCCCTGCGCTGCGGCGCCGTGCTGCCCGCGGCGGCCGTCTTTCTGCTCGCCGCCGTGCACGCCGGGGCGCAGGCGGTCCCGCGACCGCCGGCCGACGCGATGGGGGATTCCGCCGCGGTCGCCCGCGCGCGGGCCGACAGCACGCGGTACGCGTATACCGCGGCCGACGTGCAGTTCATGCGGCACATGATCGGCCACCACGCGCAGGCGATCACGATGTCGCGCATGGCGCCCACACATGGCGCCAGTCCCGCCGTGCGCCGGCTGGCGGACCGGATCATCAACGCCCAGCGGGACGAGATCGCCACGATGCAGCAGTGGCTCCGCGACCGACGGCAGCCGGTGCCGGTGGCCGACACGGGCGCCGTGCCGTCGCACGACGCGATGTCGCACGACGCGATGCCGGGAATGACGATGCCGATGGACGGCGCGGCGCACGCCGGGGCCCATGGCGCCGAGCCGGCGATGCTGATGCCCGGCATGCTCACGGCGGCGCAGCTCGCCGAGTTGGACCGGGCGCGCGGCCCGGAGTTCGACCGCCTCTTCCTGACCTTCATGATCCGGCACCACCAGGGTGCCGTGAGCATGGTCGACGCCCTGTTCGGCACCTACGGCGCCGCGCAGGACGAGACCGTGTTCAAGTTCGCGTCCGACGTGCACGTCGATCAGACGACCGAGATCGCGCGCATGCAGCGGATGCTCGCCGCGATCCTCTTCGGCGCCTCCTGAAGTCGCTTCCCACCTCCGCACCGTCTCAAAGGAACCCGCCATGGTCTCGCCCTCTCCCGCTCGGGTGCTCTCCGCCACGCTCGGCCTCGTGTGCGCCGCGGCGTCCGTCCGCCCCGCGAACGCTCAGGGCAGCACCGCCGCCCAACCGGCCGGCGCTGCGTCCGCGCAGAAGATGTCGGCCGCCGCGCCGACCCCCGACCCGCGCGTGGGGCTCCGCGCCGGGCTGATGGACGCCGGCGAGGCCGCGTGGAACATGCGCGTGCTCTCGAAGACGCCGCCGTCGGAAAAGTTTCTCGGCAGCACGAATTCCGATCTGGCGTTTCTCGGCAACCAGGTGTTCCAGGGCAGCTACAACGGCTACCAGGTGTGGGACATCTCGAACCCGGCGAAGCCCGTCCTGACGTTCGCGAACTACTGCCCGGCGTCGCAGAGCGACGTGTCGGTCTACAAGAACCTGCTCTTCGTGTCGGCCGAGGGGAACACCGGCCGCATCGACTGCGGCGCGCAGGGCGTGAAGGACACGGTGAGCGCCGACCGGATCCGCGGCGTTCGTGTGTTCGACATCTCGGACGTGGCGCACCCGCGGAGCGTGGCGAACGTGCAGACCTGCCGCGGCTCGCACACGCACAGTCTGCTGGTCGACCCGAAGGACCCGGCGAACGTGTACGTGTACGTGTCCGGGTCGGCGCCGATCCGGTCGGCGAGCGAGCTCCCGGGCTGCGTGCGCGACGCGAACGACCCGAACACCGCGCGCTTCCGCATCGAGGTCATCAAGGTGCCGCTTGCGCACCCGGAGCAGGCCGCGATCGTGAGCTCGCCGCGGATCTTCAACGACCTGAAGGCCCCGCCGACCGCGCACGGTGCCGCCCCGGACGACCAGGCCGAGGTGGCCGCGGCGCGCGCCCGGGGGGCGTTCATCGCGAACATCATGGGCCAGGAGATGGTGCTGCCCCCGATGTTCGTGCAGCCCATGCTGGACAGCGTCGTCAAGGCGCGGGGCGGGACCGGCGCGGCGACGGGCGCTGACAGCGCCGCGGTGCGGGCGGCGATTCCGGCCATGATCGCGCGGCGCATGGGCGACCGTCAGGCCGCGAACGCCTCGCACCCGGGGGTGACGTCGTGTCACGACATCACGCTCTACCCGGCAATCGGCCTCGCGGGCGGCGCGTGCGAGGGCTACGGCCTGCTGCTCGACATCCACGACCCGGCGCACCCGACGCGCCTCGCCGCGGTGTCCGACTCGAACTTCTCGTACTGGCACTCGGCGACGTTCAACAACGACGGCACGAAGATGTTGTTCAGCGACGAGTGGGGCGGCGGCGGGCAGCCGAAGTGCCGCGCGAGCGACCCGCACGACTGGGGGGCGGACGCGATCTTCACGATCGCGAACCACCAGCTGCAGTTCCAGAGCTACTACAAGATGTCGGCGCCGCAGACCCCGCAGGAGAACTGCGTCGCCCACAACGGCTCGCTGATCCCGATCCCGGGGCGCGACGTGATGGTGCAGTCGTGGTACCAGGGCGGCATCTCGGTGTTCGACTGGACCGACGCGCAGCACCCGCGCGAGATCGCCTTCTTCGACCGCGGCCCGGTCGACTCCACGCGCATGGCGATGGGGGGCACGTGGTCGGCGTACTGGTACAACGGCGTGATCGTGAGCTCCGAGATCGCGCGCGGGCTCGACGTGCTGGAGCTCGCGCCGAGCGCGCTGCTCTCGCAGAACGAGATCGACGCGGCGAAGTCGGTCCGCCTGGACCACCTGAACGTGCAGGACCAGCCGCGGTACACGTGGCCGGCGAGCTTCGCGCTCGCGCGCGCCTACGTCGACCAGCTCGAGCGGTCGCAGGGCCTGGCGGCCGGGCAGGTGAGCGCGGCGCGGCAGGCGCTCGCGGGCGCCGAGCAGGCGTCGGGCGCGGGGCGGCGGACCGCGCTGACGCGGCTGGCGGCGCAGTTGGACGGCGATGCCGCGGGGGCGGGAGACGCGGCGAAGGTGCGGACGCTGGCGGGCGCGGTGCGCGACCTGGCCACGGCGCGCTGAGCGGGGGCGTGCGCCGGGGGAGGGTGGGTCGGCCGCGCTGACCGTCGTCCCCCGGCCGGTTCGCGGGCGAGGCGCCGGGCGTTTATTTGTTCGGGACCGCTGGCCGGCGCGCGTATCCGCACGCCGGCCTCTGAACCCGAACGTTGACGTTTTGCCCCGGCGACCGCACGACCCCGTTCGCGTCCTGCTCGATGTGTCGCTGCTCGGCCGGGTCCAGGACGGAGAGCCACGCTCGCTGCTGCGCAGCGGGATCTACCGGGTCGTCGAGCAGACCGTCCGGCGAGTGTCCGCGGTACCGGGCGTTCAGCTCGCCCTCGGCGCGCAGACGTACTGGGAACCCGCGCTCGAGTACGTGGAGACGCACCCCGAGTTGCGCAGGCTCCGGTTCCCGGTCGCCGGGCGCGTGCGGTTCGGGCTGCGGCTGCGCAAGCAGGCGATCGCGGCGCACGACCGCGCCGGCGCGCGCCCGACCGGCGCGCTGCCCGTGCGGGTCGCCAGCCGGGTCGCCGGGGACGCGAACCGGGCGTTGGACGTGCTCGTGCACAAGATCGGCCGGAGCACCCACGCGCGGGCCGACGTCTTCCACTCGCCGTTCTACGCACTCCCGGATGCCGCACAGCGCGCGCGCCGCGTCCGGTACTTCCTGACCGTCCACGACCTCATCCCACAACTCCTCCCCCAACTCCTCCCCGAGGCCGTCGCCTCGTCGGGCGGCGACGGCTTCATACGCGGCGTCCTCGGCAGCATCCGTCCGGAGGACCATGTGCTCGCGGTTTCCGAGCACACACGGCGCGACCTGCTGAACGCGTACCCGGCCGTCACGCCGGAACACGTGCGCGTCACGCCGCTCGCGGCCGACCCGGAGCGCTTTTACCCCTGCGACGACGCGGACCGTGTGGCCGCGGTGCGCGCCAAGTACGGCGTGCCGGACGCGCCGTACATCCTGACGGTCGGGACGCTCGCGCCGCACAAGAACATCCCGCGCCTCATCCGGGCGTTCGCCGACCTCGTGCGCGCCGAGCGGCTCGACGATCTGCACCTCGTGCTCACCGGCGCGAAGGGGTGGGGCTACGAACCGATCTTCGAGGAGTTGGACCGGCTGGACCACGTCGCCGACCGTGTCGTGCTCACCGGCTACGTGGACGACGAGGACCTGGCCCCGCTCTACAGCGGCGCGCTGGCGTTCGTGTACCCGTCGCTGTACGAGGGCTTCGGGCTGCCGCCGCTCGAGGCGATGCAGTGTGGGACGCCGGTGATCACGGGGAACCGCGCCTCGCTGCCCGAGGTGGTCGGCGACGCGGGGCTGATGGTCGACCCGTACGACCAGGACGCGCTCGCGCAGGCGATCCTCGACGTGTACCGGAGCGGCGAAACGCGTCGGGAGCTGGCGCGCCGCGCGTTGGCCCGCGCGCGCGAGTTCACGTGGGCCCGGTACGCTGACCGGACCGTGGCCGCGTACCGCGCCGCGCTCTGAGCCACACGCGACGGTCGCTGTTCGGCCTTCCAGTCTCTCACCCGCACTGCCGCGCATGCCCCGCCCGCTTCGCGTTCTGCTCGACGTCACCGTGTTCGGTCTGACGCAGGAGAACCTGCACATCCCGCACGCGCGCGCCGGCATCTACCGGATGGTCGAGCAGACCGTGCGTACGCTCGGAAGCACGCCCGGGGTGGCCGTGACGTTGTGCTCGATGTACAAGCCCGACACGACGGCCGCACACGTCGCGGCGCACCCCGACGCCGACCGGATGACGTTCACCGCGTCACGCCGGCGGCGGCTCGCGACGCGGCTGCAGGCGCGCGCCGCGGCCGAGTACCGCCGGGCCGGTGCGTACTCGCTGCGGACGGTTTCGACGCGCGCGGCTAACGTGCTGGTCGGGGTCGCGAGCCGCGCGCTCGACGCCCGGTTCGGCGGGGTCGGGCTGGGCGCGCTCGCCCGGGCGGACGTCTTCCACTCCCCGGTGTACGCGCTCCCCCCGCGCGGGGGGCGGCTCCCGGGGGTGCGCTACGTGCTCACGATCCACGACCTGATCGCCTTCATCCACCCCGAGTTCTCGTGGTCGGGCGCGCCGGAGTGGCTTCGGGAGATCGTCGACAGCATCGGGCCCGACGACCACGTGCTGACGGTGTCGGAGAGCACGCGCCAGGATCTCCTCGCGGCCCGCCCGTCGATCGCGCCCGAGCGGGTGCGGGTGAGTCACCTCGCCGCCGACGGCAGCAAGTTCTACCGCGTGGCCGACGCGGACCGGCTGGCCGCGGTTCGGGCGCGCTACGGGATCCCGGACGCGCCGTACGTGCTGAGCGTGGGCACGCTCGAGCCGCGCAAGAACATCGCGCACCTCATCCGGAGCTTCGCGGCGCTGGTCCGGTCGGAGCGCCTCGACGACCTGCACCTCGTGCTCACGGGCGACCGGGGGTGGAAGTTCGACGCGATTTTCGCCGAGGCCGGCCGGCTGGACGGGCTCGAGGACCGGATCGTCTTCACGGGCTACGTGGACGACGCGGACCTCGCGCCGCTCTACAGCGGGGCGCTCGTCTTCGCGTTCCCCTCGTTGTACGAGGGCTTCGGGCTGCCGCCGCTCGAGGCCATGCAGTGCGGCGCGCCGGTGATCGCGTCCAACACGTCGTCCATGCCCGAGGTGGTCGGTGACGCCGGCATTCTGGTCGATCCGCGCGATTCCGACGCGCTCGCGCAGGCCATGCTGCAGGTCTACCGCGACGGCGCGATGCGCGACGACCTGGCCCGGCGGTCGGCGGAGCGGGCGGCGACGTTCACCTGGGCGCGCTACGCCGACCGGGTGATTGCCACCTACCGCGATGCGCGTTAGGCCGGGCGCCGTGGGGATGTCACGGCCGCCGGTCGACCCGATCCGCGTCGTCTTCGACGTCACGCACCTCGGCGAGGTGCACCAGGGGCCGCGGCGCTCCACGCACCGGACGGGGCTGCATCGGGTCGTGGAGCAGACTGTCCAATCGGTCGCGGCCGAGCCGGGCGTCGCGGTCACCCTGGCGGCGGACGCGAACTGGGAGTTGGCCCTCGGCTACGTCGAGGACCACCCCGGGATGCGCGACCTCCCGTTTCCGGGGCTCGGCCGGCGCCGCCTCGAGTCTCGGATCCGCGACTGGGCCGTCGCCTCGCACGTCCGGAGCGGGGCGGGGCGGGGCGGGGCGTTGGCGGCCCGGGTCGCCAACCGGCTCGCGACCGACGCGAACCGCACCCTCGACCGCCTCGCCCTGTCGCTCGGGCGGGGGCCGCACGGCGCGGGCGACGTGTTCCACTCGCCGCTCCTGCCGCTCCCGCCCGCGACACACCGGGCGCGGGGCGTTCGCTACTTCCTCACGGTGTTCGACCTGATCCCACAGCTCTTCCCGGACATCGTCGCGCCGTGGGAGGTGGGCTGGAACCGTCGCATTTCCGACAGCATCGGGCCGGACGACCACGTGCTCGCCATTTCGGAGCACACCAAGCGCGACCTGCTGGAGGCGTACCCGGCCCTCGCGCCCGAACGGGTGACGGTGACGCCGCTCGCGGCCGACCCGGCGATTTTTTACCCGGCCGCAGACCCGGCCCGGCTCGCCGCGGTGCGCGCGAAGTACGCGCTGCCCGACGGGCCGTACCTGCTGTCGCTGAGCACGCTCGCGCCGCACAAGAACATCCCGCGCCTGCTGCGGGCGTTCGCGGAGTTGGTGCGCGCCGAACGGGTGGACGACCTGCGGCTGGTGCTGGCCGGGGCCCGCGGCGGCGGGTACGACGAGATCCTGCGCGAGCTCGACCAGTTAGGCGCGGTGAGCGACCGCATCCGGTTCGCGGGCTACGTGGACGACGAGGACCTGGCCCCGCTCTACAGCGGCGCGCTGGCGTTCGTGTACCCGTCGTACTATGAGGGTTTCGGGCTGCCGCCGCTGGAGGCGATGCAGTGTGGGACGCCCGTGATCACGGGGGATCGTGCCTCGCTGCCCGAGGTGGTCGGCGACGCGGGGCTGATGGTCGACCCGTACGACGTCGACGCCTTGGCGCAGGCGCTGTTGCGGGTGTACCGGGATGAGGCGCTGCGTGCCGAGCTGTCGCGGCGGGCGGTCGCCCGGGCGGGGACGTTCACGTGGGCGCGGTTCGCCGAGCGCACCGTGGCCGCCTACCGCGCGGCGCTCTGACGCGCCGCGCACCGGGCTGCCACTAGGTTGCGGGTTTTCCGCCGCGGTTTACGATGCCGCGCCGCCACTTCCAATTGATTGCTGATGACTGACGCCGAAATCATTCGCGCGTTTCCACGTTACGAAGGGTCCGGCGAGCCCGGGTTCTTCATCGACTTCCTGGGGACGCGGACGCGGACGGCCTATATCTCGACCCTGCCGCAAGCTGGCGGCGTCGTGGAAGACTACCCTGCCGGCGACGGCAACTTCCACGCGAGCACGGTCGAATGGGCCGGCGCGCTACGCGCCGTGCTCGACGCCTGCCGGGGCGTACCTTTTGTCGTCGTGGAGCTTGGCGCGGGGTGGGGGCCGTGGCTCGTCTCGCTCGCATCTGCGGCTCGTGCGAAGGGGCTCGATGACGTCCGGCTCGTTGGCATCGAGGGGTCTGCCGACCACGTGGCGTACATGCACACGCATTTCGCCGACAACGGGATCGACCCGCGCCGGCACCGGCTCGTGCACGCGGTCGTCGGCACCTCGGACGGCGTCGCTGAATTTCCGGTGCATAATGAACCGTCGGTCAGGTGGGGAGACGCGGCGATCTTTACGGAGCCGCAACCGTGGACGTTCCGCCGCGTCGCTCGGCCCGTGTACCACGGGCTCCGGCGCCTACTCGGGCGGGCACCGGCTGCCGCGCCGCCGCGCGCGGCGACGGTCCGAGTGCCGTCCCTTTCGATCCCCACCGTCCTGCGCGACTTCGCGCGCGTGGACCTGGTTCACATCGACATCCAGGGCCACGAGTACGACGTCGTCGCGAGTGCGCGCGGTGTGCTGCGGCAGAAGGTGCATCGCCTCGTGATCGGCACGCACGGCCGCGACATCGAGGCGCAGCTCCGGGACGAGCTGGGCGCGAACGGCTGGACGCTCGAGGCGGACGAGCAGTGCGTCTACACGGACGAGGCGAACCAGCTCGGCCTTTACAGGGACGGGTGCCAGGTGTGGCGCAACCCGGCCATCGCCTAACGACCGCGAGTCGCGGACACACTTCAGCCTACCGACGTCATGGGTGTTGGAACGGTGCGGGCGGCCGACCTCGACGAGTTCGTCGCGGAGTGCGACCGCCGGGGCGGACTCGGGACCGCGGCGACCGAGGAGTACTTCGCCGGCTTCACGTACGTGCCCGCGACGCGGGTGGACCGGTCGCTCGACCCGTTCTCCGACGCGTACTTCGACCAGCAGGCCGCGCTCTACCGGGAGATCGCGGGGCGGGAGATCAACCAGGAGGAGGGCGAGCGGACGCTGCTCGACGTCGCGGCGCACGCGGCGGGACAGAACCCCTACAACAGCCCGGACGTGGGCTTCATCGCCGGGCACGCGCGCGCGATCCAGGCGTGCCTGATGATCGCCGACCTGCCGCCCGCCGCGGCGGTGCTCGATATGGGGTGCGGCTGGGGGCTGAGTTCGGAGATGATGGCGTTCGCCGGGACGCGCGTGACGGCGGTCGACATCAACCCGCTCTTCGTCGACCTCGTGCGGCGCCGGGCCGCCCGGCTCGGTTTGCCGATCGAGGCGGTCGAGTCGAACTTCGACGACTTCGACGACGACCGTGAGTACGACCTCGTGTTCTTTTACGAGTGCCTGCACCACAGTTTGCGGCCGTGGGCGACGCTCGAGCGTCTGGCGCGGCGCGTCAAGCCGGGCGGCAAGATCATGTGGGCCGGGGAGCCGATGAACCGCGAGTGGTGGGACAGCTGGGGGCTGCGGCTCCACCCCGACGCGGTCTACTGCATCCGGAAGTTCGGATGGTGGGAGAGCGGCTGGTCGGCCGAGTTCATCACCGAGTGCTTCGCGCGATGCGGGTTCGCGCTGACGATCATCCCGGACGTCGGGTGGAAGGGGACCGCAGTCGGGTTCGGGGTGCGGCGCGAGACGGCGGGCGGCGTGCGGCCGGATCTGTCGATCCGCGTCGCCCACGGGTCGGCCGAGGTCGAGCGCCTGCGCGGTGAACTGGCGGCCATGCGGTCGTCGCGGTCGTGGCGGCTCACGGCGCCGGTCCGGGCGGCCACCCGGCTGAGCCAGCGGCTGTTGAGCCGGCGGTGACGGCGGCGCACCGGACCGGACTACCTTCACGCGCGTGACGTCCGCCCTGCCATCCGACCCGGTCCGCGTTTTTCTCGACATCTCGTACCTCGCCCGCGCGCAGGCGGGGCCGCGGCGCTCCTCGATGCGCGCGGGCATCTACCGCGTCATCGAACAGAGCATCCGCGCGCTGGCCGCCGAGCCCGCGGTGCGCCTCACGCTCGGCACCGAGGTGTACCACGCGTCGGCGCTCGCCTACGTCGGCGGGGACCCCGCGCTCCGCGGCGTCGAGTTCCCGGTGTCGGCGCGCGCGCTCCTCGGCTCACGGCTGTACGACCGGACCGCCGAGCTGCACCTCCGCACGGGGGCGAGCGCGACCGGCGCGCTGCCGATGCGGCTCGCGAACCGCGTCGTCGGCGACGTCAACCGGGCGTTGGACACGGTCAGCCGCGCGAGCGGCCGCGGCGCGCTCGCGCGGGCCGACGTGTTCCACTCGCCGTTCAACGCGCTGCCGCCCCGGGGCGCGCGCGCGCGGCGCGTGCGGTACTTCCTGACGGTGCTCGACCTGATCCCGGTGATCTACCCGGAGTTCGGCGGCGTCGAGTGGATGCGCGAGATCCTCGAGAGCATCGGGCCGGACGACCACGTCCTGACGATCTCGGAGCACACGCGGCGCGACTTCCTCGACGCCTTCCCCGGGTTCGCGCCGGAGCGGGTGAGCGTCACGTACCTCGCGGCCGACCCGGCGCGCTTCCGGCCGTGCCGCGACGCCGCACACATCGCCGCGGTGCGGGCGCGGTACGGGATCCCCGACGCGCCGTACGTGCTGACGGTCGGGACGATGTTTCCGCACAAGAACCTGCCGCGCCTCGTCCGCGCGTTCGCGGAGGCGGTGCGCGCGGAGCGCATCGCCGACTTGCGTTTGGTGCTGACAGGTGCGCGGGAGTACGGGCACGCGGAGCTTCGCGCGGAGATCGGCCGGCAGCGGGACGTGCGCGACCGGATCCTCTTCGCCGGCTACGTGGACGACGAGGACCTCGCGCCGCTCTACAGCGGGGCGCTCGCGTTCGCGTTCCCCTCCTACTACGAGGGCTTCGGGCTGCCGCCCCTGGAGGCGATGCAGTGCGGGACGCCGGTGATCACGTCCAACACGTCGTCGCTGCCCGAGGTGGTCGGTGACGCCGGGCTGATGGTGGACCCGCGCGACACGGACGCGCTCGCGCAGGCCATCGCCGACGTGTACCGCGACCCGGCGCGGCGCGCCGACCTGGCCGCGCGGGCGCTGGCGCGGGCGGAGCGGTTCACGTGGGCGCGGTACGCCGAAGCGACGGTCGCGGCGTACCGCAGCGCGCTCTGATCGGGAGCCGCGCGGGGATCAGCCGAGGTCGCGCACCTCGACGCGGTCGCGTAAGGCGTCGATGGCCGCCGCGGGCGAGGCGCCCGGTTCCACATCGGCGATCGCGTGGACGGCGAACGCGGTCGCGAGGCGGGCCACCTCGTCGAACGGAAGGCCGCGGAGCCGCCCGGCGAGGATCCCGGCGACCATCGCGTCGCCCGCCCCCACGGTGGTCCGCACGGCGACCTGCGGCGGGCGCGCCAGGACGATCGCGTCGCGGCCGACGAAGAGCGCGCCGTCCTCGCCGAGCGAGACGGCGACGAGTTCGACCCCGCGGGCGAGGTAGGCGCGCGCGACGGCGGCGACGGCGTCACGCGTCGGCAGCGGCCTGCCGACGAGCGCCTCGAGTTCGTGGACGTTCGGCTTGAGGACCGTCGGGGCTGGGTGCGCCGCGACCTCGGCCGGCAGAGCGTCGAGCGCGTGGCGGAGCGCGTCGCCGCTCGCGTCGAGCACGACGCTGTGGCCCGCGGCCGTGAGCGTGCGCACGAGGTCGCGGTAGAGCGTCGGCGGAACGCCGGGTGGCAGACTGCCGGCGAGCACGAACCACGGCGTGGGCGCGGCCGCGAGCGCGGCCACGCGGGCGAGCAGTCGAGCAAGGTCGTCCGCGGTCGCCGGCGGTCCCGCCGCGTTCACGTCGGTCGTCTGGCGGCGCGTGGGGTCGGTGATCTTGATCGCGACGCGCGTGTTGCCGCGCACGCGGACGCACTCGTCGCGGATGCCCGCGCGCGCAAAGAGGGCGTCGAACTCGCCCGCGTTCGCGTCGCCGAGGAGGCCGGTCACGG
The DNA here is from genome assembly GCA_019973575.1 of Gemmatimonadetes bacterium T265. Taxonomy (NCBI): domain Bacteria; kingdom Pseudomonadati; phylum Gemmatimonadota; species Gemmatimonadetes bacterium T265. The sequence continues at coordinate 429,512 of BPUI01000003.1, read as the reverse complement.
CCACCCGATGGCCGTAGCCGGCGAGCGCGGCGGCGACGTTGATTCCCTTGCCGCCTGCGGTGAGCCGCTCCGCGGTGACGCGGTTGACCGCGCCGGGCATGAAGTCGGGGACGGCGAGCGCCCAGTCGAGCGCCGGGTTCGGGGTGACGGTGACGACCTCCGGGTGCGCCGCCGCGCCGCGCGGCGTCATGCGGGCGCGGCGGAGCGGGGCAGGGCGCGCGCGCGAACTTCGCGCGTCGGCCGGGCGGTCCGCTCCCACACCTCCGGTGGAAGCCGCTGCTGTCGTGACAGTCGCTCCATGGCTCCAACCTCTACCGAAAGGAGTCTTCTAGAAAGCCGCGACCGTTGTATCTATCCCGATACGATCCCCGCGCGGGCGTGCAGGCCGGCCTCGACCGCCGGCGCGCGCCCCGCTCTGCCGCCGCACCATCAGAGATCATGACATCCGTTGCTCGCGTGAAATCCGTCGCGAAGGCCATCCGCGACCGCGTGTCGAACGTGTCGCTCCCGCGGCGCGTCGGGCCGGTGGATGGCGGCGAGCCCACCCTGGAGCACCCGGTCTCGCAGCTGGCGACCCAGGGGCAGTGCGAGTCGCCGTTGTACCGCGCGTGGTGCCTGCGGATGAAGATGGACCCGGCCCCCGCGCACCACCGCTACAACCGCAAACTCTGGGAGTGGGTCTACATCCTCGAGGTGTTGCAGCAGCGCGGGCTGCTCCGCGACGGCATGCGGGGCCTCGGCTTCGGGGTCGGGACCGAGCCGCTGACGGCGGTGATGGCGGACCTGGGGTGCCGGGTCGTCGCGACCGACCTGCCCGTCGAGGACGCGAAGAGCGCGGGCTGGGTCGCGAGCGACCAGCACGCGAGCACCCTGGAGGCGCTAAACGGTGCGGGTATCTGCGACCCCGAGCGGTTCCGGCGGGCGGTCACCTACCGCGCGATGGACATGACCCGGATCGACCCGGACCTGCGGGATTTCGACTTCACCTGGTCGTCGTGCTCGCTGGAGCACCTCGGCTCCCTGAAGGCCGGGATGAGGTTCGTGGAGAACAGTCTGCGCTGCCTCAAGCCGGGCGGCGTCGCGGTGCACACGACGGAGTACAACGTGTTGTCGAACACGCGGACGATGACCGGGTTCCCGACGGTCCTCTACCGGCGGCGGGACATCCTCGCGCTCGCGGACCGGCTGCGGAAGGCGGGGCACCAGATCACGCTGAACCTCAACCCGGGCGCGGGCGCGGTCGACCAGTACCACGACGTCCCGCCCTACTACCGGCAGGGGCACCACCTGAAGCTGGTGGCCGGCGAGTTCGTGGCCACCTCGATCGGGCTCGTCGTCACGAACTGAGGGCGGCCGGCAACGTTAGGCGGACCGAGGAGGGCGGTGGAGGGGGGGGCGCGCGTGGACTTACGCCGCCGTACCTACGCGGCCGTGAAGGTGTGGGCGCCGCCCGTCGGGCAGGCGGTGACGACCCGGCGCGCCGGTCCGCCCGTGGTGCGCCCTCCCGCGGGGTAGTACCGTAGGCCCATGTCCGCCGCTCTCCAGTTCGAACAGTACCGCCCCGCCCTCACCGGCCACTGCTACCGCATGCTCGGCTCCGTGGTCGACGCGGAGGACGCGGTGCACGAGGCGATGTTCCGGGCCTGGAAGGGGATCGGGCGCTTCGAGGCGCGGGCCTCGCTCCAGACGTGGCTCACGCACGTCGCGACCAACGTCTGCCTCGACGCGCTGGCGGCGGGCGCGCGCCGGCGCGTGCGCCCGATCGAGTGCTCCGACGCGCCGGGCGTCGTGCGCGACGACGTCGTGCTCACCCAGCACCCGCGCGCGCACTGGGTCGAGCCGATCCCGGACGCGATGGCGCTGCCGGCCGCGTCGGGCTGCGACCCCGAGGCGCGCGCGGTGCTGCTCCTCACCCAGGTGCTCGACTGGTCGGCGGCCGAGACGGCGGCGTGTCTGGGGATGAGCGTGGCGGCGGTGAACAGCGCCGCGCAGCGCGCCCGCGCGACGCTCGCCGCCCACAACCCGCCGTGGCGCCGCGGGCGCTCTCGGCCGAGCAGACGTGGCTCGTCGCGCGCTACGTCGAGGCGTTCGAGCGGTACGACGTGGACGCGCTCGCCGCGCTCCTGCACCGGACGCGTACGTCATGCTGCTGACGCGGGAGCGGTTCGGCCACTTCAGCGGGCGCCCCGTCCCCGACCTCCGCGGGGTGACCGGGGCGGCGTTGCCTAACGGCGGTCCCCGGCGCGCGAGCCGCGGCGTCAGACGTAACGCATCCACGCCGGAGCCGTGATCGGAGCTCTGGTGGGCGGCCACCTAACGAGGCGTCGAAGTGTCGGGCGCGGGCGGACGCCCCGCCCCGCCGCCGCCCGCGATCGCGCGCGCGCGCGCGGACGGCTCGCGGTCGCACTCTGGCGTTAGGCAGCGCGGGGCGTTTGTTTCACGCGGCGGTCGCGGCGGCCCTGGCGTACTCGCCGCCCGGGCCCGGATACCAGCGCATCCCCTTTCCCTGGAGGACTTGACCAGTGGCTGCCTTCTGCCCACCCCGCCGTGGTCCGGCGTCGGCCGCACGGCTCGGCCGCTCCGCGGTTCTCGCCGCCGCCCTGGTCGCGGCGGCGGCCCCGGCCCGCGCGCAACGCGGCGCGCTCGACACGGCCGCGGTGAAGGCGCAGCTCGACAGCGCGCGACGCGTCTTCGCCGCCGCGCACGCGGCCCGCGACAGCGCGGCGATGGCCCGCGCGCTCGCGCCCCGCCCCACGCTCGAGGTGCCGGGCAACGCGGGGGCGTTCCCCCCAGAGCGCGCCATCGCGGCCTACATCGCGGGGTGGATGGACGTGGGCGTCACGAGCTATGCCCTGCGGCCGTCCGTGGTCCGCGTCGCGTCCGACAGTACGGCGAGCGAGGAGGGGGAGTGGGAGATTCCGGAGCAGGGCGTGAGCGGACCGTACAGCGCGCGGTGGCAGCGCGGGCCCGATCGGCGGTGGCTCGTGGCCGAGATGCGCGTCCGGACCAACGCGCCGTGACGGACGTACCCTGACCGTCCCGCCGCCCGGGGCACGATGGCCTAACACGGCGGGGCCGGGATCCGCGAGGCGGGCGTCCGGATGGGCGCGAGGTGCCGGGCGGACCGCGTCGCGTTCACCTCGTCGAGCGCCGACCCGCGCAGGGACGCCCACGCGGCGGTCGCGGCCTGGAGCTCCGTGCACGACTGCGCGAAGGCGGCGAGCGCCGCGGGCGTGGGGGCCAGATCGCCGAGGTCCTGGGCGTTGAGCTGGGCGGTCAGGGCCGCGTCGAGTGCGGTGAAGCTTGGGGGCGGCGGCCCGCCGCCCGGCGCGCGGCCCCGCCCGCGGTCGAGGGTGCCGACCGCCGTGTCGACGCGCGCACTGAACGCGGTCGACGCCGCCGCGACGTCCGCGGCGGCGCCCGGTCCCGCGCCCTGCCGGACCAGCGCCTGCAGCGCGAGCGCCTCCTCCCGCCCGGCCGTCGTCGCGGCGAGCGCCGCGGCGATGCGCAGTTGGAGCTCGTGTTGCGCGCGGAGCGCCTCGGGTGGCGTGGTCGACCGCGGGTCGGGCCGCACGGTCACGGTCCGCGACACGCGGCGGCCGTCCACCGTGAGGCGAAGCGTGTAGGCCCCGGGCAGGGCGAGGACCCCTTCCGGCGAGGGCGGGGTGCGCTCCGGGTTGGCGTTGATCTCGTAGGTGTGATGGAAGGCCGGCGGTGCGTCGTGGCGCAGGTCCCAGTGCGTGCGGTTCGTCCCCGCGGCCGTCGAGAGCGCCAGGGGCGGCGCGATCCAGAAGTTCGGATGGGGCGGACGCGCGGCCTCGGCGACCGGCGGCTCGGGGGTGCTCGACAGGTGCCGGACGACGCGGCCCACGCTGTCGAGCACGTCGAGGGCCACGCGGGCGGCCGGCCGCGCGAGCCAGTAGTCGACGATCACGCCGTCCGGCGGGTTGGGCGCCTGCGGCACCTCCGGCGGGAACGGCGTGTCCGCGTTCACGTTGCGCCGCACGCGCACGGCGTCGCCCGGCGCGAACAGATGCACCGGCTCCCGCGCGATCGCGGCCCCGCCCCGGGCCAGCTGCCGCAGCGTCGAGATGTCGTCCAACACCCAGAAGCCGCGGCCGTACGTGGCCGCGATCAGGTCGTGGTCCTTGACCGTGAGGTCGCGGTAGGACGTGTTAGGCAGGTTGAGCGCGAGCGACTGCCAGTGGTCGCCGTCGTCGAACGAGACGAACACGCCACTCTCGGTGCCGGCGAAGAGCAGTCCGCGCTGCTGCGGGTCCTCGCGCACCACGCGCACGACGCTGCCGCTCACCTCGCCGACGGGCAGCCCCGTCGTGATCGCGGTCCACGTCCGCCCGGCGTCCCGCGTGCGGTAGACGTACACGCCGTAGTCCCCCGCGACGTGGTCGTCGACGGCGACGTACGCGGTCGCCGCGTCGAAGTGGGAGGCTTCGACGGCGACGTTCACGCGCGGTCCGTCCGGCGCGGACGGGACGGAGACGTCGGTCCACGTCGTCCCGCCGTCCCGCGTGAGGCGCACGGGGCCGGTGCTCGCGCCGACCCAGATCGTCCCGGCCGCAACGGGAGACGCCGAGAACGACTCGATGGCGCCGCGCGTGCCGACGGTCGAGTCGGCGATCGTGCTCCCCGGGGCGGCGCGGACGGTGAGGTCGGGGCTGATGCGGCGCCAGTGGGCGCCGGCGTCGGCGGTCGACCAGAGCGACTGGAAGCCCGCGAGGAGCGTGTGCGGGCCGGTCGGGGCGAACGCGATGGGCTGCGAGCTCGTCGTCCGCAGCGTCGCCGCGGGGTCGGCCGACGGGCTGACGTTGATCCACTGCTCGCTCGGGTAGGCGATGCGCACGATGCCGTTCCCGCTCGCGAAGACCGTGTTCGGGTCGCGCGGGTCGGCGACGATGGTCCCCCACTCCCAGCCGGGCACCGGGTTCCAGTCGAGCGGCGTGATCGCGCCGAGGTTGCCGCGGGCGCGCGTCCGGATCGCGCCCGCGTCCTGCTGGGTGCCGTAGACCCAGTAGGGGAAGGAGTTGTCCGCCGAGAGGTGGTAGATCTGCTCCGTCGACTGGTTGTACCAGGAACTCCACGCGGCGCCGCCGTCGAAGGTCACGACCGCGCCCTGGTCGAGGCCTAACAGCATGCGCCGGCCGTCGGTCGGGTCGATCCAGAGCTGCTGCGGGTCGTCGCCGCCGGGCGCGCCCTTGAACCCCGTGAACGTGAGGCCGCCGTCCGTCGACCGGTAGCTCGACGTCCCGATGGTGTAGACCACGTCGGGGTTCTGCGGGTCGACGTAGACGCCGCAGTTGTAGCCGCCCTGGCCGTTGCGGATGCGCGCGTCGTCGGCCGCGACCTGTCGCCAGGTCGACCCGCCGTCGTCGGACCGAAACAGCCCCGTGTTCGTGACGAGGAAGACGCGGGCGCCGCGCGTGTGCATGGCGACCGCGACCGAGGTGCGTCCCGCGAGTCGTGGCAGGCCTCCGCCCGTGAGTTCGTGCCACGTCGCGCCGCCGTCGGTGGATTTGTACAGCGCGGTGCCGCTGCGCGCGGCGTCCTCCGGCGGCGGACTCGGCGCCGCCGGCGTCGCGGCCGCCGCGACGCGGGGCGGCGTGTAGTGGCGCACGGTGGTCGCGAAGATCACGTCGGGCACGTCGTACGCGCGGGCGAGCTTCTGCACGCCGGTGCGGTCGTCGACGAACAGGGTGCGCGACCAGGTCGTGCCGCCGTCCGTGCTGCGGAATACCCCCCGGGCGTCGCTGCGCGCGTGCAGGTCGCCCTGTGCGGCGACGAGCACGGTATTGGCGTCGCGCGGATCGACGAGGATCGACGGGATTTGTTTGGAGCCGACCAGCCCGACGTGCCGCCAGCTCCGCCCCGCGTCGCGCGACACGTAGACGCCGTTGCCCTCGTTGATCGCGCCGCCGACGGCCATGTCGCCGGTCCCGGCGTACACGACGTTGGGGTCGGAGGGGGCGGCCTCGATCGCACCGATGGAGGACACCTGCCGGATGCTGTCGAACACGGGGTACCACGTCGCGCCCGCGCTGGTCGTCTTCCAGACGCCGCCCGCGGGCATCCCGGCGTAGAACACCCCGGGCTGCCCGATCGCGCCGGTGACGGCGGCGACGCGGCCCGCCCGAAACGGGCCAAGGTTCCGCCACGTCAGCCCGGCGTAGAGGCGTGGATCCACCGCACCCGCTCCGCCCCCATTCACGCCGCGCGGCGTGGGCTGCGCGTGCGCGACCGTGCCCGTCCGCGTCGCCGGTGCGGTCAGCAGCATCGTCAGCAGTGTCGCGGTGAGTACCAGACATCCACCACACCGGGCGAAGCGGCGCGGCAGGGGACCGGGCGGACGACACGGGGTACGGCGCATAGGCGGTCGGGAGGAATACGGGGCCCAGCACGTCCGAACGTACGGGGCGCGCGCTTGTATCATCGTTACGTACGGCCGTCCTGTCCCGTTCGGCCGGTGCATGCCGCGCCCCGGCGGTTGCCGAGCGCGCGGGCGGGACGGACGTGAACTTCATCTCTCCTCTTCCTCATGTCGAGCCGCGCGACGGACGCGAACGCGACCACGACGCCCTACCAGGCGATCAACCTCGCGGCAAAGGCCGGGCTCATCGACGGCCAGTGGGCGCCGCGCGTCGTGGCCGAGCTGAACGACTACCAGTTCAAGGTCGTCCGCATCGAAGGCGACTTCGTCTGGCACGACCACGCGGAGACCGACGAGGCGTTCCTCGTGCTCGAGGGGGAGCTGCGCATCGACTTCCGCGACGGCGCGGTCGTGGTGCGGCCGGGGGAGCTGTTCGTCGTGCCCCGCGGCGTCGAGCACAAGCCGTTCGCGGCGCGGGAGGTGAAGCTGCTGCTCGTCGAGCCACGCGGGGTAGTGAACACGGGGCAGGCCGGCGGCGAGCGGACGGCGCCGAACGACGTCTGGATCTAGCCCGACACGCGCTCCTTCGGCTGACGCGTGCGGCTCTCCGCCTCCACCGTCGACTCCGCGCTCGGGCGCTGGACGCTGCACGCGTGGGACCCGCCGCACCTGCCGCCGTCGCTCGCCAGTGTGGTGAGCGGGATGTGGCACTTCGACGGGCGCGTCGCGCTCCGGCGCGAGCGCACCTTCCCGGGCGGCTACCTCGAGCTGATCGTCCACCTGGGCCCGCGCTTCCGCCCGGTCGACGTCGGGGTGGCCGGCGAGCCGTCCGCGGGCGGCCCGTCCGCGGGCGACCCGTTCCCGGTCGCGCGCCTCACGGGCGTGCAGGTCGGCCCGCTCGTCGTCGAGGCGCCGCCCGGGGCGTGCCGCGTGCTCGGCGTGCGGCTCACGCCGGTCGGCGCGTACGCACTGCTCGCGGGGCCACTCGACGCGACCGCCGCGCTCGGCGAACCTCGCCGAGCCCGCCTAACGACGGCCGGGGCGGGGGAGGGCGGACGTTTTTCCAAGACGGCGTGGCGCCGCGCGGTTATCTGTCGGGGGTTCCGACGGCCTCCCCCCTACCACCCCTGAGATGAGCGACTCACGCACCGCCGCCCCGGCCCTCCGCTTCACGCACGCGATTCCCGGCGTCCGCTACCGCGACGCGCACGCCGCGGTCGCGTGGCTCGTCGACGCGCTCGGCGCCGAGGCGGGCCCCGTCTACGAAGGGCCCGACGGGACCGTCGCGCACGCCGAACTCTGGTTCGGGGACGCGTGCGTGATGCTCGGCTCGCTGAAGGACGACGGCGTGCCGCCGACGCGCCCCGGCGAGGCGCACGTGTACGTGGTGGTCGGCACGCCGGGCGGCGTCGACGCACTCCACGCGCGCGCGGTCGCGGCGGGGGCGCGCGTCGTCCGGCCGCCGCACGACACCGACTACGGCTCGCACGACTTCGGCTGCGTGGACCCCGAGGGGAACGTGTGGAACTTCGGGACGTACGTGCCGGCGCGGCCGGGCGCGGGGGCCTAACGCTCCGGTGGGTGCCGCCGCGCCGCCGTCGGTAGAGCAGCTCCGCGCCCGCCTGCGCGTCGCGGGCGACGCCGGGCGTGCGCGCGCCCTGCACCGGTTCTTTCAGGCGGACCCCGGCGGCTACGGGGCGGGGGACACGTTCGTCGGGGTGCGCGTGCCGGACGTGCGCCGCCTCGCCCGAGCGGCGCGCGGTCTGGCGCTCGACGACGTGGCGGTGCTGCTGCGGTCGCCGGTACACGAGGAGCGCCTGCTCGCGCTCCTCGTGCTCGTCGACGCGTACGCGCGCGGGGACGGCGCGACGCGCGACGTGGTGTTCGCGTTCTACCTGGCGCACGTCGCGCAGGTCAACAACTGGGACCTCGTGGACGCGTCGGCGCCGTACGTCGTGGGCGCGCACCTCGCGGCGCGCGACCGGGGGCTGCTCGACGACCTCGCCGCGTCGCCGTCGGTGTGGGAGCGGCGCATCGCAGTGCTCGCGACGTTCCACTTCGTCCGACGCGGCGAGGGCGCGGACACGCTGCGCCTGGCGGCACGCCTGCTCGCCGACCGGCACCCTCTGATCCACAAGGCCGTGGGGTGGATGCTGCGGGAGGTGGGGAAGCGCGACCCGGGCGCGCTCGCGCGGTTTCTCGACGCGCACGCGGGGGCGATGCCGCGGACGATGCTCCGCTACGCGGTGGAGCGGCTCGCGCCGGCGGAGCGGCAACGGTACATGCGGGCGGACCGCCCGGGTTGACGCGGCGCCGCGCACCATCCCTTGGGGCGGGTTGCCGATGCGTAACCTATGAGTTACGTATATCGCCGTGCCCGCGCCCCGACTCGACCCCTTCCACGCCGTCGCCGACCCGACGCGCCGCGCGCTGCTCGACCGGCTGCGGCGGGGCGAGGCGCCGGTGGCCGAGCTCACGGCCGGGCTGGCGGACGCGGGGTTCCGGCTGAGCCGGCCGGCCGTGTCGAAGCACCTCCGCGTGCTGCGCGAGGCCCGGCTCGTGCGCGAGCGGCGCGGGGGGGACGACGGCCGGCAGCGCGTCTACACGCTCACGCCCGCCCCGCTCGGCGAGGTCGCGCGCTGGGCGCTCGCGTACCAGGCGTTCTGGGAGTCGAACCTCGCCGGCCTCAAACGCCACTTCGAGCGGTCGCCCGAGCCGTCCCTCCCGCCGCGTTCCGACCACGCCGACCCCCCACCGCCAGGAGCCTCATGACGCCGCGCGACCCGGACCCGGACCAGACGCCCGCCCCCGCGCCCGCCGGCGGGCGGCCTAACGAAGCGACTTCGCCCGCGCGCGGCGGGCCCGTGCGCGGCGTCGCGCGCGCGAGTGTCGACGTCGCCGCCCCGCCCGAGCGCGTGTTCGAGGCGCTCACCGACCCCGCCGAGCTCGCGGCGTGGTGGGGCGGGGGCGAGGGGCGCGCGCGCGACTGGCGCGCGGACGTCCGCCCGGGTGGCCGCTGGCGGGCGCGGACCACCGACGCGGCGGGGCGCGAGGGGACGGTCGGGGGGGAGTACCGCGTCGTCGACCCGCCGCGGACCATCGAGACGACGTGGGAGGCGGACGGGGACGCCGGGCCGTCGACGGTGCGCTACGACCTCGCGCCGGTCGAGGTGGGCGGCGCGCCGGGCACGCGCGTCACGGTCACGCACACCGGCCCGCAGCTGCGCGCGTCCGCCCGCGCCGCCCTGCGTCCCGCCTGGGCGGCGCGCCCCGCCGCGCCGGCCTGGGCCGCGCCCGCCCGGGCCGCGCGCCCGGGCCGCCGCGCCACCGCCTAACACGTACCGCCTAACAACTCAACCCGGCCCCCGGCCCCGCGAGGCGCCCGTCATGTCGACGCTCTACACCCCGTACGTCATCGAACGCAGCGCCCGCGGCGAGCGGACGTACGACATCTTCTCCCGCCTGCTGCTCGACCGCATCGTCTTCCTCGGCACCGAGATCACCGACGACGTGGCGAACGTGCTCATCCCGCAGCTCCTCTTCCTGGAGAGCGACAACCCGGGGAAGGACGTCAACCTCTACATCAACTCGCCCGGCGGGAGCGTGACCGCGGCGCTCGCGATCTACGACACGATCCAGAGCATGTCGTCGCCGGTGCACACGCTCTGCATGGGGTTCGCGGCGAGCGCCGCGTGCTTCCTGCTCGCGGGCGGGCGCGCGGGCAAACGGTCGGCGCTGCCGCACGCGCGGATCATGATGCACCAGCCCTCGGGCGGGGCGCAGGGCACGGCGGCCGACGTCGAGATCCGCGCGCGCGAGGTGCTGCACCTGCGCGCGCAGATCAACGGGCTGATGGCGCGCCACACGGGGCAGCCGCTCGAGCGGATCGAGCGCGACTTCGACCGCGACTTCTACCTCTCGGCCGAGGAGGCGAGGGCGTACGGGATCGTCGACCACGTGGTCGAGCGGCGCGGCGAGCTCGTCGACGAGACCAAGCAGCCCGCGGTTACTGCCTAACGCTAAGGCGGCTCGGCGGGGCGGTCATCGACGGCCGACGCCCGGCCGAGCGCCTCCGCGAACGCCGCCGCCGTCGGGTGCCGGTCGGCGGGCGCGGGCTGCACCGCCCGCGCGACGGCCTCGCCTAACGCTGGCGGCACGTCGGGGCGCGCCGCGGCGAGCGGCGGGGGCGCGGCGACGAAGCGCTGCACGAGGAGCGACCCCGGCGTCGCGCCCGTGAACGCCGGCGCGCCGGCGAGCATCTCGTAGAGGACGAGGCCTAACGCGTAGACGTCGGTGCGCGCGTCGAGCGCGCGCTCGCCCGCGGCCTGCTCGGGGCTCATGTAGGCCGGCGTGCCGAGCACGGCCCCCGTCCCGGTGTAGACGCCCGGCTCCGCGTCGCCCAGCGCGTCGCCCAACGCCTTCGCGATGCCGAAGTCGGCGACGAGCGCGCGGCCGCCGCCCAGCAGGACGTTCTCCGGCTTCACGTCGCGGTGCACGACGCCGCGCCGGTGCGCGTAGTCGAGCGCGGCGGCGACCTCGCGCGCGATCCGGACGGCGTCGGCGACCGCGAGCCGCCCGCCGCGGTCCAAGCGGTGCCGGAGACTCTCCCCGTCGACGTACGGCATGGCGAACCAGAGGTGCCCCGCCGCCTCGCCGGAGTCGTGCACCGGGACGATGTGCGGGTGGCGCAGGTGCGCGGCGATCGCGATCTCGCGCCGGAAGCGCCCCGCGCCGAGCGACGCGGCGAGTCCGGCGCGCATCACCTTGAGCGCGACCGGGCGCGGGCGGCGCAGGTCGCGGGCGCGGTAGACGGTCGCCATCCCGCCGCGCCCCACCTCGCCCTGCAGCGCGTACCGGCCGGCGAGGGCCGCGGCGAGTCGCGCCTCCGCGGCCCGCGCGTCGTCGGTCGCGTCTCGGGTCGCGTCTCGGGTCGCGTCGTCGGCCGTCCCGGCCCAGCCGGCGCCGAGGACGGCCGCGGCGGGGCGGTCGAGGAAGCTCGTGCCGCGATCGCCGGCCGGCGGCTCGGCCGCGGCGAGCAGCGACTCCGCCTCGGCCCGCAGTGCCGCGTCGCCCGCGCACGCGTGATCGAGGAGCGCCGGCCGGGCGGCGGGCGCGAGCGCGAGCGCGTCCTGCACCACGCGCTTGACCGCCCGCCAGCGCTCCGGCGTCAGGGCGGGCCCGGCCGTCACCGCGCCTGCAGCTCCCGCCGGAGCCACGCGCGCGCGACCGCCCACTCGCGCTTCACCGTGGCCGGCGAGACGCCGAGCGCGCCGGCCGTCTCCTCGATCGTGAGGCCGCCGAAGTAGCGCAACTCGACGAGGCGCGCCTGCTCCGGGTCGAGCGCCGCGAGCCGCTCGAGCGCGGTGTGCACGCCGAGCACTTCGGCCGCGTCGTCGGCCGCGGACGGACCGGCGGCGACGTCGTCCGCGTGGCTGAGCGTCACGCGGTGGACGGCGCCGCCGCGCTTGGCCGCGTGGTGGGCGCGCGCGTGGTCGACGAGGATGCGCCGCATCAGCTGGGCGGCGACGCCGAAGAACTGCGCGCGGTTCTGCCACTGCACGCGGTCGTGCTCGACGAGGCGCAGGTAGGCCTCGTGGACGAGTCCGGTGGTCGCGAGCGTGTGCCCGTCCGCCTCGCGGCGCATCGCGCGCGCGGCCTGTCGGCGCAGCTCGGCGTAGATCACCGGCATGAGCGCGTCGAGCGCGGCGACGTCGCCGGCGTTCCACGCGACCAGCAGTTCAGTCACCGCGGGCGCGGCGCCGGGCGCGAGCGGGCAAGGCTCGGCGGGCCGGCGGCTGGTCGCATTTCCCGTCATGCGGCCCACCCTCGGGCGTGGCGTGACCCGGGGCGCGCCGCCCGATGCGGCGGCTCCGGAGGGCGCCATGATAGGACGTTCGGCGCACGTGGTCAACAAGTCGCCGCCGCGCCGCGGCGTGCGAGCCCGAGTGAGCGGACGGGCCGCGTGAGCCGATTGCGACGCCGATTCCGCCGTCACCGCGGTGCGCGCGGCGCCCGCGTCGGGCGCGGGTCGGGCTTCTCGGGGCGTCCGTGTTCGTGACCGCGCCGCCGCAGTGAGCAGACGGCGCCTCTCGGGGTGGGAGCGTGTCCGACGCCGTCCCGCCCGTCACCGCCTCACCCGGCGAGCGCGCGGTACGCCTCCCACGCCGCGCGCTCGACCCAGCACTCCGCGAGCCGCCCGTCGCGCACGCGCCAGATCGCGATGCCGGTGAACGCGACCTCGCGCCCGTCCGGCGGGAGGTCGAAGATGCCGTTGTTCCGCCCCCGGCAGACCCAGCGCGAGACCACGCGGTCGCCGGCCGCGTTCGCGAAGACTTCGAGCGTCTCGTTGGTCGCGCCGAGCAGGCGTTGTTGGAACGCGGCCACCCAACGCTTGAACGGCTCGCGGCCCCGCACGACGACACCCCCGGTCGTGATCGCGTAGTCCTCGACCATGAGATCGTCGATCGCGTCGAGGTCGTGCGGCGGGGTCCACACGCGGCGGAAGAACTCGATTGGCAGCTGCTCGGCTGCGTGGGGCGAGGCGCCGGAGGGTGGCACGGACATGCGCACGTGGAGATGAACGGGTGGGAACTGCCGTCCAGGCCAACCGCACGAACGACACCCGACGCCAAGCCACCGAGTGATGACCACGCGATCTTGCGTTGAACGGTCGTTCGATCATAGATTTACACCATGAGCCCTCGCACTCCGGCGCAGTTCGAAGCGCTGCGCGCCGACGCCCAGGAGCGGCTCGAACGCGCCGCCCTCCGCGTCTTCGCCCGCCAGGGCTACGCCCGCGCGACCGTGCGCGACGTGGCACGCGAGGCGGGCGTCGCGCAGGGGCTGCTCTACAACTACTACCCGGGCAAGCACGCCCTGCTCGCCGCGGTCTTCCGCCGCAGCATGGCCGACGTCCAGGTGTCGTTCGCCGCGGCCGCTGTCGACGCGCCGCCCGCCGAACGCCTCGCACGCCTCGTCCGCTCGGCGTTCGACACGGTGCGCGCGCACCTCCCGTTCTGGCAACTCGTCTACGGCGTGCGCCAGCAGCCCGACGTCATCGCGGCACTCGGCCCTGCGCTCGCCGTATGGACGAACGGCATTCAGAGTACACTCGAGGGACACTTACGCGACACACACTGCCCCGACCCGGCAGTCGCGGCGCGGCTCCTCTTCGCCGCCATCGACGGCGTCGCCCAGCATTTCGCGCTCGACCCCACGAACTACCCGCTCGACGTTGTCGCCGAGCGTCTCGTGGCCGTGCTCGGCACGGCCAGCCCGCCGCCCCGACCAGAGGACGCCCATGCCTGACGTCACGGCTCCAACGGAGGCGCCCGTTCCCGCGCGCTCCGACCTTCCCGCCTGGGTGGACGTCGCGGCGTACCCATTCCGGCCCCGCGCGTTCGACAGCGGTGAGGGCCGGCTGTCGTACGTTGACGAAGGCACCGGACCGCCGGTGGTGCTCGTGCACGGCACGCCCACCTGGTCGTTCCTTTACCGGCGGTTGATCCCGCGGCTCGTCGCCGCCGGCCACCGCGTGATCGCCCCCGACCACCTCGGCTTCGGGCTCTCGGGCCACCCCGCCGACGCGGACTACCGCCCCGAGGCGCACGCGCGCCGGCTCGCCGCGCTCCTCGACGCCCTCGACCTGCGCGCGATCACGCTCGTGCTCCACGACTTTGGCGGTCCGATCGGGCTCGCGTATGCGCTCGACCGCCCGGCGCGCATCGCGCGGCTCGTGCTGCTCAACACGTGGGGGTGGGCGCTCGACGGCGACCCGCGCATCGCGCGCGGGAGCCGCCTCGCCGCGGGCCCCCTCGGGCGCTTCCTCTACACGCGCCTGAACGCCTCGCCGCGCTGGTTGCTCCCCGCCGGGTTCGCCGACCGCGCCTGCCTCACGCCGGCGGTCCACGCACAGTACCTGGCGCCCTTCCCGGACGCGGCCACGCGGGCGCCGCTTTGGGCGCTCGCGCGCGCGCTGCTCGACTCCGGACCGTGGTACGACGGACTCTGGGAGCGCCGCGCGCGACTGGCCGCCGTGCCCGTGCGACTCGTCTGGGGGATGCGGGACCCGGCGTTCGGCCCGGCCTACCTGGCGCGCTGGCAGAACGCGCTGCCGCACGCGCGCGCGGTCGCCCTGCCCGACGTCGGCCACTTCGTGCCGGACGAGGCGCCGGATGCGTTGGCCGCCGAGGTGATCGCCGCGTGCTCTGGCCGGAACGCCGCGGACGTTGCGGAATGAGGCGGCGCGGGCACGCCGTCCCGCGCCCGTCCAGGGCGCGCCACCGCCTGAGCGCCCGTGCCTAACGCGTCGACGCCTGACGCGACGCGGCGTCGCGCGCGAGGACGATCGCGTCCGCCCCCTTGTAGGTGGTGCGTGCGGCTTCGTGGTACCCGCATTTCGCGGCGACCCGGATCGACCCCGCGTTCGCGGGGGCGATCAGGCAGACGGTCCGCGCCGGCCGCAGGTAGGCGTCGCTCCAGGCCAGGGCGGCGCGCACGGCTTCCGTCGCGAACCCGCGTCCGTGCGCCCACGTCGCGAGCGCCCAGCCGACCTCCGGCGCGCCGCCGAGCGCGGGCGTGAGGTCACGGCGGAAGTCGGCCAGCCCGACCTCGCCCACGAAGCGGCCGGACGCCCGCTCCCGCACCAGCCAGTACCCGTAGCCGAGCAGCGCCCAGAGGCCCGCGTAGCGCAGCACCCGCGCCCAGACCTCCTCTTCGGAGAACGGCCGCCCGCCGATGTGCTGCGTGACGGCGGGGTCCGCCCACATCGCGCCGCACTCGGCGACGTCGTCGAGGGTGTGGCCGCGCAGGATCAGACGTGCGGTGTCGAGGGCGGGGACGCGTTCCGGCCGGTCGGGGCGCATGCCGCACGTTACACGAGGAGCAGCGAGACTGTGCGGGCACCTCGCCGCGCGATCGTCGACCAAACGCGGGTTGACTCCTGGATGGTAGACGTTATATCCAGCATAGTGGACCTGTCGCCTCCGGACATACATACGCGTCTCGCGACGCGACTGCGTCAGCTCCGGGCCGCGCGCGGGCTCACGCTCGACGGTCTGGCGTCGCGCGCCGGCGTGAGTCGCGCGATGATCTCGCTCGTCGAGCGCGCCGAAAGCAGTCCGACCGCGACGGTGCTCGACCGACTCGCGGCGGGGCTCGGCGTGACCGTTGCCTCGCTTTTCGCCGACGAGGCCCGCGCCGACGCATCGCCCGTCTCGCGGCGCGCCGATCAACTCGCCTGGCGCGACCCGGCGACGGGATACGTGCGCCGGAACCTCTCGCCGCCGGGCTTCCCGTCGCCCATCGAGCTCGTCGAAGTCGTGCTGCCGGCCCGCGCGCGCGTCGCCTACGACACGCCCGGGACGGCGCGCGCCGTCGGCGTGAGCCAACAAGTGTGGGTGTTGGAGGGCGCCGTCGCGCTCACCGTGGGCGACCGCACGTACGCGCTCGACGTCGGGGACTGCCTCGCCATGCGCCTCGAGCAGCCCGTCGCGTTCCACAACCCCGAGGACCGGCCCGCCCGCTACGTCGTCGCCCTGACCACCGACCCCGCGCCCGCCGGACCGGGCGGCGCGCATCTCGGAGGACGCCTGCCGTGACCGACCCCGTGAGCACGTCCGACCCCGACCCGGCGTCCGCCGACGCGTCGACCGTCGTGCGCCGGCTCACCGCAGTGGAGGCGCGCGACCGGGCCGCGGCGCTCGCCGACGTGCTGCTCGACTGCGTCGCGGGCGGCGCGTCGGTCAGCTTCATGGCGCCGCTCGCGCGCGAGACGGCGGACGCCTTCTGGACCGGTGTCGCGTCCGGCGTCGGGGCCGGCGACCGGATCCTGCTCGTGGCCGAGGACCGCGCGACGGGCGCCGTGCTGGGGACAGTGCAGGTGGTCTTCGCGTGGCCCGAGAACCAGCCGCACCGGGGCGACGTGGCGAAGATGTTGGTCCGCCGGGCGGCGCGCCGGCGCGGCGTCGGTGCGCGCCTGATGCGCGCGGCCGAGGCGGCGGCGCGGGACGCGGGGCGGACGCTGCTCGTGCTCGACACCGTGACCGGGAGCGACGCGGAGCGGCTCTACGCGCGGCTGGGCTGGACGCGGGTCGGGGTGGTGCCGGACTACGCCCTCTGGCCGGACGGCCGGCCGTGCGACGCGACGTTCTTCTACAAATCGCTTACAGACTACAAGTCGCTCGAAAATTCGTGAGGCGCGCGTGCGGCCGCCCGCGTCGCGACCCCGCGCACCGTGACCGCGGTGCGCACCGAGTTGGCGATGTAACAGCCGTCGTGGGCGCGGTGGTGCAGGTCGGCCTCCTGGTCGGGCGTCGCCGCGGCGCCGTCGGCGTACGCGATCCTGGGGGCCAGCTCGACGTGGCTCACCCAGAGCACGCCGTCGGCGTTCTTCGTCATGCGGCCCACGGCCTCGTCCTCGTAGTGCCGCACCACGAAGCCCGCCGTCGCGGCGACGAAGAGGAACGTGAGCATGTGGCAGCTCGCGATCGCCGCCACGAACGCTTCCTCGGGATCGACGGCGGCCGGGTCCGCGTACGGAACGGGCACCCCGGACGGCGCCGCGGACGCGGGGACCGTGACACCG
Source organism: Gemmatimonadetes bacterium T265 (assembly GCA_019973575.1). NCBI lineage: Bacteria > Pseudomonadati > Gemmatimonadota > Gemmatimonadetes bacterium T265. The sequence continues at coordinate 412,545 of BPUI01000003.1, read as the reverse complement.
CCGTCGAAGGCCCACGCGTGTGCGCGGGAGTATTGCCGCCTGGCGAACGGGCCGCCGTCGTGCTCCCAGCGGATGCGGGCGCGGTGTTCGGACATCGGGGTAGGGTGTTGGGTAGGGCGGCGCCGCGAGTGTCTATCGTAATCGCGCCGCCGTACGCATAATGGCGCGCCCGCGGCGATCCATGCGCCGCCCGTGCCCGCCGGCGCCGGCACCCGCCGCTATACCACCCCGCGTCGTCCATGCGTGCGCCTGATACTCCCGGATCCCTCGGCCCCGCGGACCACGGCGACGCGCTCTTCATGCGCCTCGTCGCGGAGGCCCGGGCGCTGGTGCAGGATCGCCAGTTCGCGTCCGCGGCCGCGCTGCTCGCGCGGGCCGCGGACGGCGTCGCGCCGCCTGCCGGGAACGACGGGTCGCCGGACCTGCTCGCCCGCGACGCGCTCCCGGCCGTCCAGGCCGTCCGGGCGGTCCACCGTGCGATCGAGGCGTACGCGCGCGACCTCGACCCGCCGGCGTCGGGGCGCGTGCTGCGCGACCTCATGGACCACTACGCCCGCACGCCCGAGGGCGCGCTCCGCGACCCCACGCCCGACGAGGTCGGCCACGCGACGATCGTCCGAGCGCGCGAGCGGTACCTCGACGGCCGGCGCTTCGCGTACACGGCCGCGGAGCGCTACGCGTATCTCGACTTCCTCGTCGGCTTCGCCGGGGCCGCGGCCGCGACCCGCCGCCCCGAGCTCGCGCGGCGCATCCTCGAGCCCGCGCTGGACGTGGCGCGTCGCTCTGCGGAAGCCGACGACGATTTCGCCGGCGAGGCGTCGCTCTTTCTGATTTTCGCGCGGGTCGCGGCGGCCGCCGGCGCGTCCGCGGACGCCTACCTGGCCGCGGAGTCCGTGCGGCGCCGCTCGGCGGACGCGCCCGGCGGCGCGGGGTGGCGCGCCCCGGCCCGCGTCGCGTTAGGCATGGCGCGGCTCGCCCTCGGCGAGCGCGACGAGGGGCGGCGGCTCCTGCGCGCGGCGCTCGCCGAGCTGCCCGCGTCCGACCACCTCGACGCGCGCGTCGACGGCCTGCGCGGGTTGTACGAGGCGGACCTCGACGCGTTCGACGCCGAGGGCGCGCTCGCCTGCCACGACGCGCTCGCGGCCGTCGGCGAGGCCGCCGGGACCTCGCGCCGGGAGGTCGAGGCGCGCGCGGCGGAGCGGGCGGACCCCGAGGACGCGATCCGGCGCTACCGCGAGCTGCTCGACGACCCGGCCACGCGCGCGCCGGGCGGGGCCGTCACGCCGGACACCGGCTGGCGCCTGCTCCTCCGGCTGGGGCGGTTGGCCCTCGACCGCGGCTACTGGCAGGCGGCGTACGAGCTGTTCGACGCCTACTACCGCCCGCTGCTCGACGCGCGGGAACGCGACCACCCGTCGGCGAGCGCGTTGGACGAGCTGCTCGCCGACGTCGAGCTCGCGGCGCGGCGTCCGCAGTTCGCCGTCGCCTGCCTGTCGCGGGCGACGGTCCGCGACTCGCGGCTCGCGTCGCGGCAGCTGGGCGCGAGCACGTCGCGCCGGCGCCGGGTGCTGCTGGCCGGTGCGCGCCGGCGCGCCGACGCCCTGGTCGCGCTCGCGGCCGAATTCACCCACGACGATCCGCAGGCGGTCGGGGGCGCGTTCGCGGTCGTCACGCAGCGCAAGGGCCTCAACACCAACATCGAACGGCAGGCGGCGCGCGACGTCGCCGAGCGGGCGGCGCGCGACCCGGACGTCGCGGCGCTCAGCGGGCGGCTGGCGGCCGTCCGGGCCGCGGTCACCCGCCTGGCGTTGCAGCTGACGCGCGACGCGTCGGGCGGCGACGCGTCGGGCGACGTCGCGCCGGGCGACGTCGCGCGCCTGGACGCGCTCGCGGGCGAGGAGGAGGCGTTAGACGCCGAGCTGCTCTTCCGCGCGGGCGGGGTCGCGGTGCAGGCCGCCGCGGAGGCGCCCAACCCGTTGTCGGTGTCGATGTGCGTCCCGGAGGGGGCCGTCTACGTCGAGTACGTCCGCCACCAGCCGCCGCGCTGGCCCGGCGACGCCGCGGCGCGGCCCGCGCGGTACGCCGCGTTCGTGATCCCGTCCCGCACGACCGACTGGCGCCTCGTCGACCTCGGCGAGGCCGAGCCGGTCGACGACCTCGTGGCGCGGTTTCGCGCCGGGGTCACGGGCGATCTGGAGGCGGTCCGCGACGCGGTGCTCGATCCGGAGGACGCGCACGAGGGCCGCGGCGGGATCGACGACGGCCCCGCGTCCGTGGGGACGCGCCTGCGCGAGCGCATCTTCGACCCGCTGGTCGCGATGTTCGGCGGCCGCACCCGACTCGTCGTGTCGCCCGACGGTCCCTTGTGGGCGCTGCCACTCGAGTGTCTGCCGGGCGACGCCGGCGGGGACCTGATCGAGCAGTACTGCGTGAGCTACGTGTCCTCGGCGTGGTCGGCCTCGATGTTGAACGCGGAGCGCGTGGCGCGGCCGCCGTCGCCGGCCGAGAGCCCGCCGTGCGCCGTGGCCGTGGTCATCGGCGCGCCCGACTACGACCTCGGCGCCGCGGGCCCAGCCGGGTCGGCGTTCCGGTTCACCCCGCTCCCGGGGACGCGGGCGGAGGCGGAAGCCGTGGCCGCGGCGTTCGGCGTCGAACCGGCGCTCGACGCGTCGGCGACGGCGGCGCGGTTGCGCGAGGCGCACGGCCCGTTCGCCGTACACCTCGCCACGCACGGCTTCGCGCTCGGGGCGTCGGCGGCGGGTGGGCGGCTGGCCGACGCCCCGCTCCTGCGCACCGGGCTCGCGTTCGCCGGGGCGAATGCGCGGCCGGCCGACGGCGGCGACGCGGGCGTGCTCACGGCGGACGAGGTGGGATCGCTCGACCTGCGAGGGACCGAGCTCGTCGTGCTCTCCGCGTGCAAGACGGGGCTCGGCGAGGTCGACCGCGGCGAGGGCCTCGCGAGCCTCGCCCGGTCGTTCGAGGCCGCCGGGGCGGAGCGCGTGGTCGCGGGGCTGTGGAGCGTGCCCGACGCGGAGACGCGCGACCTCATGAAGGCCTTCTACGGGCGGCTCACGCCGGAGCGCGGCGTCGCGGTCGCGCTGCACGAGGCCAAGCTGGAGATGCGGCGCCGCCACGGCGACGTCCGCCGCTGGGGCGCGTTCGTGTGCATCGGCCAGTGGGGGCCGATCGCGCTGCGCCCGTCCGACCCCGCCACGCCTAACACCTGACGCCGTGCCGCCCGTGCTCCCCTCCGCCCCGGCCGCGGGCCGGCGTGCCCTGCTCGTCGGCATCGACGCTTACGAGCACGTCAGGCCCCTCGCGGGGTGCGTCAACGACGCGCGCGCGATGGAACGGCTCCTCGTCGACGTCTTCGACTTTCCGGGCGACCGGGTCCGGGTGCTCGTCGACGCCGAGGCGACGCGCGACGGCGTCCTCGCCGCCCTGGACCGGCTGGTCGCCGAGACGATGTCTAACGACGCGGTCGTGTTCTACTACGCGGGGCACGGCTCGCAGATGACGGACCGCGAGGGCGACGAGCCGAGCGGGATGGACAGCACGCTCGTCCCGGTCGACTCGGGGCGCGACGGGCGGGCGTGGGGCGGCGAGTCCCGGCCCAACCGCGACATCACCGACGACGAGATCGCGCTGCGGCTGGCAGCGCTCGCCGAGCGCACGCCGTACGTGACGGTGATCGTCGACGCGTGCCACTCGGGCACGATCACGCGCGACGTGCCCGACGACGGCGCCGCGCGCTCGCGGGGCGTCGAACCCGACACGCGCCCCGCGGGCGAGTTGCCGCCGTCCCCGATCCCGTCGGACCGGCGGGCGGGTCTGGCGCGGGCCGCGGCGACGCGGGCCACCCGCGACGCGGGCGGCGGCGGCGACACCGGCGGCGGGCTCGCGCCGGTCGACGGCGGGTACGTGCTCGTCGCGGGCTGCCGCGACGAGGAGCGCTCGTTCGAGTACCGCGCGCCTGCCGCGTCCGGGGGCGCGCCGGTGGTGCACGGCGCGCTCACGTACTTCCTCGTGCAGGAGCTGCGCGCGCTCGCGCCAGGCGCCACGTACCGCGACGTGTTCGAGCGCACGGCCGCGCGCGTCACGGCCGCGTACCCGCGGCAGCACCCGCAGCTGGAGGGACGCGTCGACCGCGAGGTGCTCGGCGTGCGCGACGCCGCGCCGGTGCGGCACGTGCGCGTGCTGGCCGTCGACGGCGGCGGGACCGCGGGCGACCGGGTCACGCTCGCCACCGGCGCCGCGCTCGGTGCGGCGGCCGGCGCGCGCTACGCCGTCTACCCGCCGGGCGCGAAGGCCGCCGGCGGCGCGGTACCGTTAGGCGAGGTCGAGCTCGTGGCGGTCGGCGCCGCGGCCTCGGCGGCGCGCGTCGTCTCGGGCGCGGTGGTGCCCGGCGCGCGCGCCGTCGAGGCCGCGCCCGCGCCCGGCCTCGCGCGCCTAACGGTCGCCCTCGTCGGCCCCGCGGCGGCCGACGCCGGCGTGCGGGGGCGCGTCGCGGCCTCGCCGCTGCTCGCGCTCGTCGCCGCCGCGGCCGACGCGCGGCTCGCCCTGCTGCCCCCGCGTTCCGCGGCGGGTGCCGCGGACCCGGTGCCGCAGCTCGGTCCGCTCGCCGCGCCCGCGTGGGCCCTCGTCGGCGCGGACGGGCAGCTGCTCGCGCCGCCCAAGCCGTCCGACGCGCGCGACGAGGTCGTCGCGAACCTCGAGACGCTCGCGCGGCGCCGGCGCGCGCTGGCCCTCGTGAACCCGGACCCGGCGAGCGCGCTGCGCGGCCGGCTCACGCTCGAGCTCCTCCGTCGCACGCCCGACGGCCTGTGGGCGGAGACCGAGTCCGGGCCGGGTGGGCGCGTCGTGTATGAGGAGGGAGATCGCGTCGGGTTCCGCGTCACGAACCACTCCGACCAACCGGTTCACATCAGCCTGGTGGACGTGGGGCCGAGCGGCTACATCGGCGTCCTGTACCCGCCGCCGGGCGCCGAGGACGCGGTCGGCCCGGGCGTGACGTTCGACATCACGGGCCGGCAGCCCGAGCGCCGGGGGTGGAAGCTGGTCCTGCCCGCCGGGTTCCCGTTCGAGCCGGGGGCGGGCCCGGCGGCCGTCGCGGAGGGCGACGAGGTATTTCGGCTGTTCGTGACCCGGGAGCCCGTGGACTTCTCGTTCCTCACGCAGCAGGGCGTGCGCGGGGTCGACCGGGTCGGGGATGCTGACGCGGCGCGCCGCCGGCCGGCGCTCGAGCGCCTGCTGCGCGCGGCGACGGGCGCGGCGACCCGCGACGCCGTCGAGGACGACGATCCGCCGCCCGCGGCGGGCGACGACTGGACGACCGTGGACCGTGCCGTGGTGGTCCGGCGGCGCAGCCGCGTCGCGCTCGCCGAGGGCGCGGCGGTCGCCGTCGGCTCGGTCACGCTGACCGCGGCCGGCGTCGCCGGCGAGGCCGCGCTCGGGCCGCCGACGCCCGCCGGCGCGGCGCCCGAGGCTGTAGCTGACGACTCCTCCGGCCCCCACGGCGCGTCGCTGCCGGACCCGCTCGCCCGGGCGCTCGGCAGCGCGGGCGCGGTCGTGCGGGAGGCGATCGTGGTGACCGCCGCGCCCGCGCCGGCCGGCCGTGCGCGGGCCGCGGACGCGCGCGACGGCGCGCCCGGCGCGGTCGACGTCGCGGTGGCCGACGCGGGGCCCGGCTACGGGCAGCTCCTCGTGAGCGAGGACGCGTTAGGCCGGGTGTCGTTCCACTTCGCGGAGGACGTGGGGCCCGCGGGTCGCGGCGGCGGGGCCGGCGCGGCGGGCGTGCGCACGTTCCGCGTCCCGGCGCGCCCCGCGCCGCCCGACGCGGAGCCCGACGGCCGCTTCGTCCCGGTGCCCGGCGCGGCCCGGTTCGTCCTCAAACACGTCGTCTTCCCGCTGCTCGACCCGCTGGTCGGCGCGGTCGGCGAGGACTACGCGGCGCGCTGGGAGGCGGCGTACCGCCCATACCGGATCCGCACCTTCGGCCCCGACGACTACACGTCCGAGCGGGGCACCGTCATCAACGCGGAGCGCTGGCGCGGGCTCGGCGCGGGGCGGGCGCTCCTCTTCGTGCACGGCACGTTCAGCCGCGCGCACTCGGCCTTCGGCGGCCTGCCCCGCGCCGTGATGACCGCCCTCTCCGAGCGGTACGGCGGGCGGCTGTTCGCCTTCGACCACTACACGCTCTCCGAGGACCCGTCCGCGAACGTCGAACGCTTCGTGCGGCACCTCCCCCCCGACGTCGCGCTCGACCTCGACATCGTGTGCCACTCGCGGGGCGGCCTGGTGAGCCGCCGGCTCGCCGAGCGCCAGTCCGAGCTCACGCTCGGCGCGCGCCGGGTGCGCGTGGGGAAGGTGGTGTTCGTGGGCGCGCCGAACGCGGGCACGGTGCTCGCCGACGCCGACCGGATGGGCGCGCTCATCGACACCTACGCCACGGTGCTCAACGTCTTCCCGGACCCCGCGTCGAAGGAGGTGCTCCAGGGCGTGGTGACCGTGGCCAAGCAGCTGGCCGTCGGCGTGGCCAAGGGCCTGCCGGGCCTCCAGTCGATGTGCCCGGGCGGCCCGTACGCGCGGGCGCTCAACGCGGGCGCGCGCGACGGCACGGCGCGCTACTTCGCGCTCGCCTCCGACTACACGCCGAGCGCGCCGGGGCTCCGGGCGATGCTCGCCGACCGCCTCATGGACGGCGTCTTCGACGGCGCGAACGACCTCGTGGTGCCGGCCGACGGCGTGTGGCACGCGAACGGGTCGGGGTTCTTCCCGATCGACGACCACCGCGTGCTCGCGGGCGCGGAGAGCGTGGCCCACACGGAGTTCTTCGGCAGCCCCGCGGCGCAGGCGCAGCTGCTCGAGTGGCTCGGCGGCGCGTGAGCGGGCGACGGACGAGCGGCGCCGCCGAGCCGTCGTCGCGCGATGGACGGCTCGTCGTGGTCGCCGCCTAACGCAAAAGTTACGCTGCAACCCCCCGGGGCGCGCCGCGGTACGCGTGCGGGAACGACCGCGGGGGCGCGCGGGCGTCCCCGCGTACTTGACAGCTTCAACTCGTCGTTGGCAAGCCGCACGCCGACAGCCCGGCTCGGGCAGCGCCGGCTTGACGACGGCCGGGTACTTGGACAGAGTTCCTGTGCAAGTCACCCCGACTTCGGAGGCACACTCGATGGCGCTCAAGATCAGCTACAGCCACGCCCGGGACCACCTCGCCGAGGTGCTGGACGAGGTCGAGGACACGCGCGAGGTCGCCGTCATCGCGCGCCGCGGCCACGAGGACATGGCGCTGACCCCCGCGGCCGAGCTGGCGAGCCTGCGCGAGACCGCGTACCTGCTCCGCTCGCCGGCCAACGCGGCCCGCCTGCTCACGGCGCTCATGCGCGCCCGCCGCGGGGGCACGCCGCCGGCGGACCTCGCGGCGCTCCGGCGCGAGCTCGGCTTGGACGCGGTGTCGGACGCGGCCGCGTGAGCCGGGCGTGAGCCCGCGCGCCCAGCCGAAGCGCGTGGCGGTGCTCCAGGACGAGTGCCGCGACGACCTGCGCTCCTGGGTGGACACGAACCGCAAGGTGGCGCTCCGCGTGCTGGACCTGATGGAGGCGGTGATGCGTGATCCGTTCGGCGGGCTCGGCAAGCCGGAGCCGCTGAAGCACCTGGGCGGGAACGTCTGGTCGCGGCGGGTCACGGAGGCGGACCGCCTCGTGTGCGAGGTGTTCGACGACCGGGTCGAGTTCCTGCAGGCGCGTTATCACGATTGAGGCCGGTCCGACGGCGGCGCCCGTGGCTCGCTAACACGGCGTTGGGGCTGCCGAGTACCGGCGACGCTCCTGCCCGCCCGCGAACGCCATCGTACGCGACCGACGACACGCGCCGACGACTCGCAGCTCGGGCCGGGGCGGTACCTTCTCGGCCATCCTTCGCCCGCCCGAGGTCCCCATGGCCGAAGCCACCGCCAAGCAGCTCGCCCTCCGCGCCGTCCAGGAGCTCCCCGACGAGGCCACGGTCGAGGACGCGCCCGAGCGGGTGCGCCGCACGCTCCGAGCCCGTGCCGGCCGATGACGGCCTTCGTCGCCCTGCTGCGCGCCGTGAACGTGGGCGGCACCGGCAAGCTGCCGATGGCCGAACTGGCGGCGATGTGCGAGGCCGCCGGCTTCGCGCGGGTGCGCACGTACATCGCCTCCGGCAACGCCGTGTTCGCGAGTGCGCTGGACGAGGCGGGCGTGAAGGCGGCGCTCGAGGCGCAGCTGGGGGCGTACGCGGGCAAGCCCGTCGGGGTGCTCGTGCGCACCGCGGTCGAGATGGCGGCCGTGCTCGCGGCGAACCCGTTCCCCGACGCGGCGCCTAACGGCACGGTCGCGATCTTCCTCGACGCGGCGCCCCCCGCCGACGTGCTCGACCACGTGCGGCACCGCACGAGCGAGCGGCTGGCGCTCGGCGCCCGCGAGGTCTACGTCGCGTACCGCGACGGGATGGGCACTTCGCGGCTCGTGGTCCCGGCGGCGCGGGCGGGCACCGCGCGCAACCTGAACACCGTGGCGAAGCTCGCGGCGATGGCCGGCGAGCTCTGACCGGCGCGCAGGCCGACCTCCGCTCCCCCACCGTGCGCGCCGAACACCCCGCCCCTCCCGCGCTCCGCGCGTACGTGCGGTGCCTCTGGTCCGTGGAGCGCACGTTCACGCCCCCGGCCGACACGTTCGACCTCCTCCCGGACCGCTACGTCGAGCTGGTCTTCACGGCGGACGCCCGCTTCACCGTGGCCGACGCGGCAGCGCCGCGGGAACTCCCGCGCGCGTACGTCGTCGGGCTGCTCGACGGGCCGGTGCGGCTGCGAGCGCGCGGCACGGTCCGGGCGGTCGCGGCGCGGTGCGACGCGTGGAACGTCGCGCCGCTGCTCGTGTCGGTCCTCGACGGCCCGTTGGGCGGCGGCGTGCGCGCGCTGCACCCGGCCCACGCCCCGCTCGCCGACGCGATCGCCGCGCGGCTCGACGCCGGCGACGTCGGCGCGGCGCTCGGCCTGCTGCAGGAGTTCCTGCTCGCGCTCGCGGCCGGCCTTCCGCCGGTGCCGGCCGCCGTCCGGCGGGCCGGCCGAGCGTTAGGCGGGGCGGCGGGCGGGGGCGGCGTCGGCGCGGCGGCCGCGGCGGCGGGGCGCACGCCGCGGCAGCTCGAGCGCCAGTTCCGGGCCCGCGCCGGCGTCACGCCGAAAGGCTACGCGCGGCGGGCGCGGTTCGAGCGCGCGCGCGACCGGCTGTGGGCCGCGCCGGCGACGGGACTCGCGGCGCTCGCGGCCGAGTGCGGGTACGCCGACCAGGCGCACCTCACGCGCGAGTTCACCACGTTCGCGGGCGAGCCGCCGCGCCGGTGGGCGGCCAGAGTCGTCCGCGCGCGGGCGCTGCTCGACGCGGCGGCCGCCGCGCGCGGTGCACCGGACGAGGGATCGCCCGCGCCGGACGTCGCGTTTCTGCAAGACGGCTGACTCGCGTCCGCGTACGCTCCCTCCGATCGGGCCGTTCGCCCGATCGGGCGCCCAGACTCCGCCCGCGCCCGCCACCCCACGCTCCTGCGCCCCATGTCGGACACCGTGCCACGCCCCGAACCGCCCGCTGGCCGCGCATCGCTGGCCAACGTCAACCTGTTCGTGCGCGACCCCGAGCGTGCCCGCCGCTTCTACGTCGACGCGCTCGGCCTGCGCGACGACCCGCGGTCGGCCCCGCCGCACTTCGTGCTGCTCGACGCGGGGAGCGGGTGCACGCTCACCCTGCAGGACGCCGCGGCGATGGGCGAGCCGCTCGACCGGCTCGGCGGGGTGGAGCTGGGCTTCGAGCTCGCCGACGAGGCCGCGCTCGAGCCGGCGCGCGCGCGCGTCGCGGCGGCCGGCGGCGCGGCGGAGGGTGTGAACGTCATGGGCTGGGCGCGGGGGTTCGACGGCCGCGACCCGGACGGGCACCGGCTCACCGTGTTCGTGCGCGCCGCGGGCGGGGGGCGTTAGGCAGCCGCCCCGGCACGGTCGATGCGCGGCGGCGCGGTGCCGCACCCCGGGCGTCCCGCCGCGGCGTTCACCTTACACCCCGCCCTCCGTGTCCGAGCCCCGGCGCCCGACCGCGGCCGAGATCCCCGGCCAGCAGCTTCCGTATCCCGCGCGCCAGTCGGACCTGCGCCCCGCGCCGGTCTCGGACTTCCGCGACTACCGGCCGGCGGGGAAGCTCGCCGGCAAGGCGGCGCTCATCACCGGCGGCGACTCGGGGATCGGCCGCGCGGTGGCCGTCGCCTACGCGCTCGAGGGCGCCGACGTCGCCATCGTCTACAACGAGACCGACGCCGACGCCGAGGAGACGCGCCGCATGGTCGAGGCGCGGGGCCGGGAGTGCCTCGTGCTCAAGGCCGACGTCCGCGAGCAGGAGGCCTGTCAGGACGCCGTCGCGCGCGCCGTCGCGACGTTCGGCCGGCTCAACGTCCTCGTCAACAACGCCGCCTTCCAGCAGGCCCAGGCGCGGTTCGAGGACGTCACCGCCGAGCAGTGGGACCGGACGTTCAAGACCAACATCTACGGCTACTTCCACATGGCGCAGGCCGCGCTGCCGCACCTCGGCGCGGGCGACGCGATCATCAACACCGGGAGCATCGTCGGCCTCACGGGGCTGCCGATCCTCGTCGACTACACGGCGACGAAGGGGGCCATCCACAGCTTCACCAAGTCGCTCGCCCTCTACCTCGGCCCGCGCGGCATCCGGGTCAACTGCGTGGTGCCGGGCCCCGTGTGGACCCCCAACATCCCGGCGACCATGCCGCCCGGGGAGGTGGAACACTTCGGGCACGAAGTCGCGTTGGGACGTCCGGGGCAGCCGGAAGAGCTCGCCCCGGCCTACGTCCTGCTCGCCTCCGCCGACGGCAGCTTCATGACCGGCAGTCTGGTGCACGTGACCGGCGGCCGCCTTTCGGCGAGCGACTAACGCCCCGCTTATGTCCACCACCCCCGTCCCGCACCCACACGACGTGACCGAACCGCCGGTGTACCCGCGCGGGACCGTGCGCGCGCTGCTCGACACCGACCACGTCACCCCCGCGACGCGCGCCGCCCTGCGCGCCCGCCTGGCGGATGACCCGGGCGCCGCGGCGCCGCGCGCGCTCGACGCGGACGCGTACGCCGTCCTCCGCGCCGCGTGTGCGCGGCTCGTCCCGCAGCCGGACCGAGGCACGCCCGACGGCGACCCGCCGGTCGACGTCGCGGCGATGATCGACGCGCGCCTCGCCGACGGCCCGGGCGACGGCTGGCGCTACGCGGTGCTCCCCGCGGACGCCGAGGCGTACCGGCGCGGGCTCGCCGCGCTCGACGCGCACGCGCGGGCCACGTTCGGCGCGCCCTTCGCCGCCCTCGACGGCGCGGCCCGGGACGCGGCGCTCGGCGCCGCGCAGCGCGGCGCGGTGGGCGACGACCCGCTAGGCGTCCCCGGGTGGGCCGGCGGGCCCGCCGCGCGGTGGTTCGAGGAGCTGCTCGCCGAGGCGTGCGAGTGCTACTACAGCCACCCGCTCGCGCAGGAGGAGATCGGCTACGCGGGGATGGCGGACGTGCCGGCGTGGCGCGCGCTCGGGCTCGACGTGGTCGACCCGCGCGAGCCGCGGCCCGTCGAGCCGCGGCCGTTAGGCGCCGCCGCGCGTGGCTGACGCGCCCCCGCGGCGCTACGCCGACGGCGAGGTGGTCGACGCCGTCGTGGTCGGCACCGGCGCGGGCGGCGCGCCGGTGCTCGCGCGCCTCGCCGCGGCGGGGCTCCACGTCGTCGCGCTCGAGGCGGGGCGCCGGTGGGACCCGGCGCGCGACTTCGCCACCGACGAGCGCGAGCAGGCGAAGCTCTTCTGGACCGACGAGCGGCTCAGCGCGGGCGGCGACCCGGTGCCGCTGGGCAACAACAACTCCGGCAACGGCGTCGGCGGCTCGACGCTCCACTTCACCGCCTACACCCCGCGCGCGCAGGCCGACGACTTCCGCCTGCGCGCCGAGTTCGGCGTGGGGGAGGACTGGCCGTTAGGCTACGACGACCTCGAGCCCTACTACGACGAGCTCGAGGCGTTCCTCGGCGTGTCGGGGCCGCCGGACTACCCGTGGGGGCCGCCGCGGCGGGCCGCGTACCCGCTCGCCCCGCTGCCCGCGAACGGCGCGGCGCGGCTCATGGCGCGCGGCTGCGATGCGTTCGGCATCCGGACCGCGCCCGCGCCCAACGCGGCGCTCTCCGCGCCGTACTTCCGCGACGGCGTGGGGTGGCGGGCCGCGTGCACGAACCGCGGGTTCTGTCAGGCGGGGTGCAGCGTGGGCGCGAAGGCGAGCACGGACGTCACGTTCGTCCCGCTCGCCGAGCGCCACGGGGCGGAGGTGCGGCCGGGGTGCTTCGTGACCGGCTTCGAGCGCGACGGGGCGGGGCGCGTGACCGGCGTGGTCTACGTCGCGGGCGGGCCGGACGGCGGCGTCGAGCGGCGCCAGCGCTGCCGGGCGGTGTTCCTCGCCGCGGGCGCGGTCGAGACGCCGCGGCTGCTGCTCCTCCACGGCCTCGCCAACTCGAGCGGGCAGGTCGGGCGCCACTTCATGGCCCACACGGGGCTCCAGCTCTGGGCGCGGTTCGCGGAGGACGTGCGCCCGTACAAGGGGATCCCGGGCGCGCTCATCTCCGAGGACACGCACCGCCCGCCGGACGCGGACTTCGCGGGCGGCTACCTGCTGCAGTCGATCGGCGTGATGCCGGTGACGTACGCCTCGCAGCTCGCGCGCGGGCGCGGGCTGTGGGGCGACGCGCTCCGCGAGCACATGCGCGGCTACAACCACACGGCGGGTATCAACATCCTCGGCGAGTGCCTGCCGCACGCGGGGAACTGCGTCGAGCTCTCGGCCGAGTTGGACGCGCGCGGGCTGCCCAAGCCGCGCGTCACGTTCACCAACGGCGAGAACGAGCGGCGGCTCACCGCGCACGCCGAGCGGGTGATGCGGGCCGTGTGGGACGCGGCCGGCGCGCGCGACGTGTGGGCGTTCGCGCGCAACGCGCACCTGATCGGCACCTGCCGCATGGGGCGCGACGGCGCCGCGGCCGTGGTCGACGCCGACGGACGGAGCTTCGACGTGCCCAACCTCTACATCAGCGACAACTCCACCTTCCCGAGCGCGCTCGCGGTGAACCCCGCGCTCACGATCATGGCGCTCGCGCTCCGCACCGCGGACCGCTTCCTCGAGCGCGCCCGCCGCGGCGAGGGCTGAGTGGCCCCGCCCGGCTTCCTCGACGTCGTCCGCCGCACGCTGGGCGACGGCGACTACGCCGGCGACCAGTACGGCGGCGCGGCCGGCGCGCACGGCCAGGGGCTCCCCACCGGCGGGGCCGGCAACTTCATGTTCGCCACCGGCGTCGAGTGCTCGTACCCGACGATCGAGGGCGGGCGGGTGCGGCGCGACCAGCTGCGCGAGTGCCGGCACTACGAGTGCTGGGAGGAGGACCTCGGGCTCGTGCGCGAGCTCGGGCTGCAGGTGCTGCGCTACGGGCTGCCCTACTACGCGGTCCACCGGGGCCCGGGCCGGTTCGACTGGGGCTTCGCCGACGAGGTGATGGGCGCGATGCGGCGGTTAGGCATCACGCCGATCCTCGACCTCCTGCACTTCGGCGTGCCCGACTGGATCGGCGACTTCCAGAACCCCGAGCTGCCGGTGCACTTCGCCGACTACGCCGGCGCGGTGGCCGCGCGCTATCCCTGGGTGCGCTACTACACGCCGGTCAACGAGATCTACGTGACCGCGCGCATGAGCGCGCTCGACGGCGCGTGGAACGAGCAGCTGCGGAGCGACCGCGCGTTCGTCACGGCGATCAAGCACGCCACCGCGGCGAGCATCCTCGCCACGCAGCGCATCGCCACGCACCGCCCCGACTGCGTGGTCGTGCAGAGCGAGAGCGCCGAGTACACGCACGAGGCGCGCTCCGAGCCCACGCGCGCGGTCACGCTCCGCAACAAGCAGCGCTTCGTCCCGCTCGACCTGCTCTACGCCCACGCGCCCGACGCCGACGTCGGCCTCTACCTGGCCGACAACGGCCTCACGCGCGACGAGTACGAGTGGTTCATGCGCGGCGAGCCGCCCGGCTACCAGGTCATGGGCAACGACTACTACGGGCGGAACGAGACGATCCTTCCGCCCGACGGCCGGAGCCTGATGGCCGAGGACGTGCTCGGCTGGTACCTGACCACGAAGGAGTACTACGGGCGCTACAAGAAGCCCGTGATGCACACCGAGACCAACGTGTTCGACGCCGGCGAGGCGCCGACGTGGCTCTGGAAGCAGTGGGTAAACGTGCTCCGCATGCGGGCCGACGGCGTGCCGGTGTTAGGCTTCACCTGGTACTCGCTCACCGACCAGGTCGACTGGGACACGGCGCTCACGCAACAGAACAACCGCGTGAACCCGTGCGGGCTCTACGACCTCGACCGCCGGCCGCGCCCCGTCGCGGCCGCGTACCGCGCGCTGCTCGAGGAGTTCGGGCGGATCACGATCGTGCCGCACGGGGAGATGTTCACGACGACGACCGGGCCGGCGATGCTGAAGACCGAGGTGTAGGCGGCGCCGGCGGTCACGCCGCCGCCGCGGGCCGCCCCGCGGTCAGGCGCTCCCAGTTCCCGTGCGCGACCAGCTCCCGGTCGGCGGCGGAGAGCGACGACTGCTCGAGGAAGGTCCGCGCGCCGCCCTTGGGCACGGGGATGAACGGGTAGTCGACCGCGAACAACACCCGCTCGGCCCCGACGATCCGGACCGTCCGCTCCAGGTACTCCTGGCTGAAGATCCCGCTCGGCGTGTAGTACACGTTTTGCCGGAAGTAGTCCGCGACCGGGCGCTCGAGCTTGAGCCCCGCCTTGTCGAGCATCGCGATGCGCTCGAGGTAGAAGAGCACCACCTCGCCCCAGTGCCCGGCGATGACCTGCAGCCCGGGGTGGCGGTCGAAGACGCCGGCGAACACGAGGCGCAGGAGCTGGACGCCGGTCTCGTAGTGCCACCCGATGCCGGCCGTGGCGAAGGCGACGTCGACCTCCGGCCCGAACCCGCCGTAGTACGCGTCGCGCACGGGGGCCGCGGGCGTCTGCGGGTGGAGATAGAGCGGCGCGCCGAGTCGCGCGGCGGTAGCGTAGACGTCGTCGAACTCGGGCGCGTCGGCGTTCCGCTCCCGGCCGCCCGGCCCCCACGACCGCCCGAAGACCAGCGCGCCCTTCATGCCTAACGTCGTGACCGCGCGCTCCAGCTCGCGCGCGGCGGCGGCGGGGTCGGGGGTGGGGAGCGTGGCGAAGCCCGCGAAGCGGTCCGGGCGCCTGGCGACGGTGGCCGCGATCACGTCGTTGGCGTCGCGCGCGAGCGGGACGGCGTCGGCGGGGTCGAGGCCCTGCGTGCCGGGCGAGGTGAGCGAGAGCACCTGCACGTCCACGCCCGCGTCGTCCATGTCGCGCAGGCGCCGGTCGCCGAGGTCTTCGAGCTGCGCCGCGACCTGGCCGAGCAGCGGCGACGTGGCGTTCGGGTCCCGGCGCTCGGGCGGCAGCGCGCCCCAGGCGGTGCGGACGGCGGGCGTGACGAGGTGCTCTTCGAGGGCGATGATCTTCACGGATCGATCTCGTGTGGGTGGCGCGGGTCGCGGCCGTGCCCGGCGTGAGGGCAACGCGGCGAACGCGGAGGCGAACGCGCGGACGAACGCATCGAGCGTGCGCCGCGGTTGCCTGGTGACCGCCGGGTCCGCGACACGACCGTTACCCGGCCGTCGGCGGCCCGCGACGGAGTCCGGGCAGACTGCGCGGGTCGGCCGCGCCCGCGGCGCCGGACGGTTCCTCTCCTGCCCATGTTCCGCCCCACCCGGCCTGCCCGCGCGGCCGGCGCGCTCCTCCTCGGCGCCTGCCTCGGCGCCGGCGGCTGGACGGCCGCCCGCCCGCACCCCCGGCGCGACCCCGCGCGCCTCACGCACCGATCGGTCGCCGTCGCCGGCGCGCCGCTCTGGAGCGTCGACGCCGCGCTCTCGGCGCGGCTGCGCGGCCGCGTCGCGGGCGGGCTCGACACGCTCGACGCCGCCCTCGCGCGCCTCGCGCGGGCCGCCGCGCCCGCCGCGCGGCGCGCCGCGTACCGCGACGCGCGGCACGCCTACAAGCGGCTCGAAGGCGTGCTCGCCTACTTCGCGCCGCCGGTCGCGGCGGCGCTCGACGGGACGGAGGCCGAGGAGGGGGACGACAACCCCGACGCGGGGCGCGTCGTCGCGCACGGCTTCGCGCGGCTCGAGGCGCACGTCTTCGGGGCCACCCCCGCTGCGCGCCACGACGCCGGCGCCGAGCTCGCGCGCATGCGGGCGGCCGTGGCGCCGTTCCGCGCGGGGCTGCCGTACCTCGCGGCGGCCGACGCGCAGCTCGTCGACGTCGCGCGCCTCGAGCTCGCCCGGGTGAGCACGTTAGGCATCGCGGGCGTCGACGCGGGCGCGTCGCCCGGCGCGGTCGCCGGCGCGACGGCGGACGCCGCGGCCGCGCTCGACGGCGCGCGCGCGCTCGTCGCCGACGTCGCGGCCGCGGCCCCGGCCGCCCGCGCCGACGCGCGCTCGGCCGACGCGCGCCTCGCCGCGGCCGCCGCCTACCTGCGCGCGCACCCCGACTTCGCCGCCTTCGACCGGTTCGCGTTCGTGACCGGGTACGCGAACCCGGCGTTCGCCGCGCTCGCGGCCCTGGCCGCGCGCGTCCCGGCGCCGGACGTCGCGCTGCGGCGGGCGTGGCCGCGGACCGTCGCGAGCGTGTACGACGCGCGCGCGTTCGACGCGCTGGCCTACGCCGACGCCGACGCGCCCCGGCCGACCGCGGCGTGGGTTGCGCTCGGCCGCGCCCTGTTCGCCGAGCCCGCGCTCTCGGGCGACGGGACGCGCGCGTGCGCGTCGTGCCACGTGCCCGCGCGCGGGTTCACCGACGGGCGGGCGCGCGCGGCGGGGCTCGCGGGCGCCGGCGGTCGCACCCTGCGCCACACGCCGCGCCTCGCGTACGCCGCGTGGCAGCCCGCGCAGTTCGCCGACGCGCGCGCCGCCACGCTCGAGGCGCAGGTCGACAGCGTGCTCGCGAGCCCCGCGGAGATGGGCGGCTCGGCCGCGGCGGCCGCCGCGCGCCTCGGGCGGAGCGCGGAGTACCGGCGCCGCTTCGCCGTGGCGGAGGGCCTGCCGGCGGACGGCCTGCGGGCGGACGGCCTGCCGGCGCCGGCCGCCGTCACGCCGCGCGCCGTGCGGCAGGCGCTCGCCGCCTACGTCCGTTCGTTAGGCCGCTTCGATTCGCGCTTCGACCGCGCCGTGCGGGGCGACGCCGGCGCGGCGCTCGCGCCGGACGAGCGGCGCGGCTTCAACCTGTTCATGGGGCGCGCGCGCTGCGGGACGTGCCACTTCGCGCCGCTCTTCAACGGCACCGCGCCGCCCGACTTCGCGCGCTCCGACGTCGAGGTGGTCGGCGTCCCCGAGCGCTACGCGCGCGGCGGCGGCGGCCGCACGACGCGGGCGCGCGTCGATCCCGACTCCGGCCGCGCCGCGCGCGACCACCTCGACGGGCACCTCCACGCGTTCACGACGCCGTCGGTGCGCGGCGCCGCGGCGGGCGCCGTGTTAGGCGGGCCGTTCATGCACAACGGCGCGCTCCGCACGCTCGACGACGTGCTCGACTTCTACGACCGCGGCGGGGGCGTGGGCCTCGGCGCCGACGTGCCCAACCAGACCCTGCCCCGCGACCCCCTCCACCTCACCGGGCGCGACCGCCGCGCGCTCGTCGCCTTCCTCCGCGCGCTCGCCGACCCGCCGCCGGCCGAGCCGACCGCCGCGCGCGCCGCCGTCCCGACACACCCAACCGTCCAGCCACCCGTCCCATGACCGTCCGCCTCACGCCCCGCCCGGCCGGCCCGGCCGTCGGCGCCCTCGCCGCCGCGGCGCTCGCCTTCGCCGCCTGCAACGACAGCACCTCGCCGTCCGTCGCCGCCTCGGCCGACGTCTCGAAGGTCAACCACCTCGTCGTCATCTACCTCGAGAACCGCTCGTTCGACAACACCTACGGCGAGTTCGCCGGCGCCGAGGGGCTGAGCACCGGCGCCGCGCGCGCCACCCAGCTCGACCCCAACGGCCAGGCGTACACGACGCTGCCGCAGGTCACGGGCTCGCCGCTGCCGACGACGCTCGCCAACGCGCCGTTCGACATCGGCCAGTACGTGCCGCCCTCGACGCCGACGCGCGACCTCGTGCACCGCTTCTACCAGGAGCAGCAGCAGATCGACGGCGGCAAGATGGACCGCTACGTCGCGGTGAGCGACGCCAAGGGCCTCTCGCTCGGCTACTACCACACCGCGCAGCTCCCGCTCGCGGCCGAGGCGGCGAAGTACACGCTCGCCGACCACTTCTTCCACTCGGCGTTCGGCGGCTCGTTCCTGAACCACATCTACCTCATCGCCGCCGCGGCGCCGACGTTCCCCGGCGCGCCCGCGGGCATGGTCGCCAAGCTCGACGCGAACGGCGCGCTCCTCGCCGACGGCGCGGTCACGCCCGACGGCTACGTCGTGAACACCGCGTACTCGGTGAACGCGCCGCACCCGGCGAGCGCGCCCGCGGCGAACCTCGTCCCGAGCCAGACGATGCCGACGATCGGCGACCGGCTGTCGGGCAAGAACGTGAGCTGGGCGTGGTACGCGGGCGGGTGGAACAACGCGATGGCCGGCACGCCCGACCCGACGTTCCAGTTCCACCACCAGCCGTTCGCCTACTTCGCCACCTACGCCGACGGCACCGCGGCCAAGGCCGCGCACCTGAAGGACGAGACCGACTTCCTGGCCGCCGCGCGGGCCGGCACGCTCCCGGCCGTCTCGTTCGTCAAACCGTTAGGCGTGAACAACGAGCACCCGGGCTACGCCGACATCCTCACCGGCGAAAACCACGTGCTGCAGCTCGTCGACGCGGTGCGCAACGGGCCCAACTGGAAGGACGCCGCGATCGTGATCACCTACGACGAGAACGGCGGCTTCTGGGACCACGTCGCGCCCCCGACGGTCGACCGGTGGGGCCCGGGGACGCGCGTCCCGGCGCTGGTCATCTCGCCGTTCGCGAAGAGGGGCTACGTCGACCACACGACGTACGAGACCGCGTCGATCCTCGCCCTCATCGAGAAGCGCTACGGGCTCCAGCCGCTCGGGACGCACGACGCGAACGCGGCGAACATGCTCGCGGCCTTCGACTTCTCCCAGACGGCGCCCTGACCGCGGCCCCGGGGGCGCGGCCCCGGGGGCGTCGTCCTCACGTCGTCGCCCCCTGCGCCGCCCGCCGCCTCGCCGTGACGAGGACGCCGATGCCGACCGCGTTCGCCGCCACGATCACGAGTGAGATCTTGAACGCGAACGCGGCGACGCTCCGCACCGCGATGATCGGGACCACCGACAGCACGACGTTGAGCACCGTCATGAGCAGCCCCGAGGCCGACGCCACCTTGAGCCACGCCGGCGGCCTCGGCGTGACGCCGCGCAGCCCGAACAGCGGGATCGCGAACATCACGACGTAGGTCAGCGCGTAGAACATCCCGCTCGCGTTGAACAGGAGCTGGAACGCCTCCGCCTGCCCCACGCCGACGAGGCTCAGCAGCGCGATGCCGAACGCGCACACGCCGACCAGCACGATCGAGTTGACCGGCGTGCGGTAGGTCGCGTGCAGCCGGCTGAACCACGCCGGCAGCAGGCGGTCCCACCCCGCGACCATCGGCAGGCGCGCCACGGCGGTGAAGCTCACGTTGGTCTGCGCCACGCGCATCGCGAGCGACATCAGGATCGCGACCGTCACGAGCTGCCCGGCGATCCCGAACGGCCCGAACCCCGCGCGCAGCACCTGCGGCAGCGGACCCACGAGGTCGATGTCGCGCGTCGGGATGAACGCGACCACCGTGCTCGTCCCGAGGATGAACATGAGCGCGATCACCGGCGCCGCGACGAGCACCGACCGCCTAACAGCCCGCGCCGGCGACCGGGTCTCCCCGGCGAGGATCGCGACGTACTCGAACCCGCCGAGCGCCCCGAAACCCATCTTCCCAAGAATGTTCAGGTTGTAGAGCGAGAACGGCGGGACGCTCGTCCGCAGCGGGTGGTACGCGCGCAGGTGGCCCGTGGCGAGGCTGAGCACGGGGAGGACCAGCAGGAGGGCGAAGACGAGGAGCATCACGACGCCGCCCGCGTTGTGCACCCACTTGCCGACCGCCAGCCCGACCGTCGACGCCGCGACCATGAGCGCGAGCAGCACCGCCGTCGCCAGCGCCACGAACCACGTACTCGTCGTCATCCACGCCGCGCCCGGTCCGAGCGCGTACGAGAGGTACGTCGCGCACTCCAGCCCGATTTCGGACGTGTGCACGATCACGTACAGCCACAGGTTCCACGCGAGCAGGAAGCCGACCGTCTCGTTGAAGCCGAGCTTCGCCCACTGGTACAGCCCGCCCTCGAGCGGCATCAGGCGGCTCAGGTACATCACCACCGCGGCCGAAGGCAGGTAGAAGAGCACGATCGCGAGCAGCCAGAAGACGACGTGCGGCGGCCCGAGCTTGCCCGCGACGCCGATCCACGAGAGGCCGACGATGAAGAGGATCTGCGTGAGCACGAGGTCCCCGACGCCGAGCTCCTTCTTCAGCGCCGCGCTGTGCGCCTCCACGCGCGCCTCGGCCCGGGCGAGCGCCGCCGTGGGCGACGGCGCGGGCGCCGGCTCGTCGTTCATCGGGTCCTTCGTCGTGCGGGCCTCGCGCATCACTTGCCGCCGTCGATCGAGAGCACCTGGCCGGTGATCCAGCCCGCCTCGTCGGAGGCGAAGAAGAGCACGCCGTGGGCGATGTCCGCGGGCGTGCCGAGTCGCCGGAGCGCGATCTGGTCGACGAGGGCGCGCTGGCCCTCCTCGCCGTACGACGCCCACTGGCGCTCGGTCGCCGGGTTGGAGCGCACGAAGCCCGGCGCGACGTTGTTCACCGTGATGCCCCACGGGCCTAACTCGTGCGCGAGCTGGCGCGTGAGGCCGATCTGCGCGGCCTTCGCCGACGCGTACGCCTGGATGCCGGTGAGGCTGACGCCCAGCCCGGCGCCGCTCGAGATGTTGACGATCCGGCCCCCGCGCGCGGCCTTCATCCCCGGGGCGACGGCCTGCGCGCAGTAGAACGCGCCGGTCACGTTCACGTCGAAGATGCCCTGCCACTCCGCCGGCGTGACGTCCTCGAGCGGCCGCCCCTCCTGGCCTAACACGCCGCCCGCGTTGTTCACGAGGACGTCGACCCGGCCCGTCGCCGCGGCCGCCTCCGCGACCAACGCGTCCACGGCGCGCTTGTCGCACACGTCGACGACGCGCGCCGCGCACGCGCCGCTCGCGGCCCCGCAGAGCCGCCGCGTCTCGGGCAGCTCGTCCGCGAGCACGTCGCAGGCCCACACGTGCGCGCCGCGTTCGGCCAGCGCGACCGCGATCGCGCGGCCGAGGCCGTGCGCCGCGCCCGTGACGACGGCCGTCCGCCCCTCGAACGTGCGGCTCATGCGGCGCCCGCGTCCGGGGCGGCGGCGAGCGCGGCCAGCGTGTCGAGCGACTGCGCGCGGGTGCCGGTCTCGACGTCGTGGATCAGCGCGACGAGCCGCGCGGTGAGCGGCGTCGGGATGCCCGCCTGCTGGCCGAGCGCGACCACGATCCCGAGTTGGGCGTCGACTTCCGTGCGGCGCTTCCGCACGGCGAGGTCGCGCCAGATGCCGCTGTGCGTCTTGGCCGAGCGGCGGTTGAAGGCGACGAGATCCTCGAGCGAGCGCGCCGCGGCCCCGGGCGGGGCCGACGGCAGGTACGCGGCCGGATCGAACCCGTCGAACGCCTCGGGCGTGACCCCGCGCGCGGCGGCCACGGCGAGCATCTCCCGCGCGAGCGCGATGTAGAGGTCGCGGTACGCCGGCAGGGCGAGGGCGTCGGCGATCGACGCGTTGGTCAGGGCCGTGGCGAAGAGCATCGCGCCGTACGCCTCCTTGCCCCACAGGTAGCCCCAGATGTTGGGCGTGGCGACGGCCCGGTCGTCGAAGTCGCGCCACGCGTCGCGGACCGCGAGCGCCCGGGGCGTCACGCGTCCGTCGATCTCGCCGACGACCACCGCGCCGCGGCCGCCGTAGTGGATTACGCCGGGTTCGAGGTAGTCCGCGCCGAAGTTGACGAACGCGCCGACGGTCCGCTCGGCGCCGACGAGCTCGGCGATCGCGAGTTCGTTGAGCCCATTCTGCGCCGAAATGACGCACCCGGCGGCGCCCAGGTGCGGCCGCAGCGCGCGCGCGGCGGCCTCGGTGTGCTGCGCCTTGGTCGCGAGGACGACCGTGTCCCACGCGCCGGCCACCGACCCGGGCGTGAACGCGGGAACGCCGGCGGTGAACGCCGAGACCGGGCCGGTGATCCGGATCCCGCCGCGGTTGACGGCCTCGACGTGCGCGCCGTCCGCGTCGACCAGCGTCACGTCGTGGCCGGCCCGCGCGAGGTGCGCGCCCAGCGTGCCGCCGATCGCGCCCGCGCCCCACACGAGCCACCGCATCGCCGCGGGCTCCGTTAGGCCTCGTCGCCCCACGAACCCGCGAGCAACGCCCGCGTCTCGTCGACGGCGACCCGCCAGATGGCGAGCATGTCCTCGTCCGGGCGCTGGTGCCAGCCGCCGAAGTTGCCGTCGCCCAGGTAGGCGCGGAGCGCCACCGGGTCGAGCGCGCGCACGCGGTCGAGGTCGACCATCGACCGCCGCACCGCGGGCACGTCGACGCCGGGCAGGCGCGTCCACGGGAAGTTCTCCATCCACGAGCCGTGCGAGGCGACGGGGTCGGTAGCCCGCACCTTGGCCCAGGTGTGCGGCGCGCTCCACCAGTTGTGGAAGATCACGCGGCAGCCCGCGTGGTCGGCAGCCCACTCCTGCGCGAACTGCTGCGCCGCGCCGTTGCCCCCGTGCCCGTTGACGACGAGGATGCGACGGAAGCCGCTGTGCGCCAGACTGTCGAGGATGTCGCGCACCACGCGCAGGTGCGTCTCGACGCGCAGCGAGATCGAGCCCGGGAACTCGCGGAAGTAGGGCGTGACGCCGTACGCCAGCACCGGGAACACCGGAACGCCGAGCGGTTCGGCGGCCTCGGCGGCCACGCGCTCGGGGAGAATGCAGTCCACGGTGAGCCGCAGGTGGCTGTGCTGCTCGGTGCTGCCGAGCGGGAGCACGGCGCGGTCGTCGTGTCGCAGGTACTCCTCCACCTGCATCCAGTTCATGTCGCTGATGCGCACGGCGCCGCTCGCTCCGGGGACGGGGAGCCGACAACTTACGCGTCCGTCCCCTCGCGCAGGAGCACGAGGACCCGTGCACGTGACCGTCGCACCTTCCAACCCCGCCCGCCGAATGTTGCGTGCCCTCCTCGCCCGTTCGCGCCGCGCGCTCGTCGCGGTCGGCCTCGGCGGCGCCGCCCTGTCCGCGGTGCCGGCCGGCCCGCCGGCGCTCGCGGGCGACTGGGACGTCTACCTGGCGAGCGGCTCGACCGCGCGCCCCGGCTTCCAGGGGTGGCGGCGCATGGGGTTCGCGCACTTCGCCGCACGCGATTCGGCGCCCGTGGGCTCGATCCGTCGGCGCACCGGCGAGCCGATCCTCGACGTCACCGGGGTCGTCGCGCGGTCCGACTCGGTGCTGCTGAGCGGCGCGGGCGATCAGGCCGTCGCCGCGGCGTGGCACGGCGACACGCTCACGGGCGTGCTGCTCGCGGGCGGGCGCCCCGCCGGCCGGCAGATCCGGCTCGTCCGGCGCGCGACGCCGTTCGTCGTGGAGCGGAACTACGCGCTGTGGCCGGGCGCCGTGTCCGACTCGCAGTACGCGGTCACCGAGGACACGCTGGTCTTCATGACGACGCGCGACGGCGCGCGGTTGGCGAGCTACCTCGCCCGTCCCGTCGGCGCCGGACCGTTCGGCGTCGTGCTCCAGCGCACGCCGTACACGCGCATCCTCCATCCGGCCGGCCGGTACTGGGCGTCGCGCGGCTACATCTTCGTCGCGCAACACGTGCGCGGCCGGGACGCCTCGGACGGCCGCGACTTCGGCGACTACGACACCGACGTCCGCGACGGCTACGACGCCGTGGAATGGGCGGCCCGGCTGCCCGGCGCGAACGGCCGCGTCGGGATGATCGGACACTCCGACGAGGGCCGGCTCGCGTGGTACGCCGCGGTGAGCGCGCCGCCGCACCTCGCGGCGATCGCGCCCTCGGCCGCGACCGGCGATCCGTGGCGCATCGTGCCCTACGAAGACATGGTGTTCTCGCCGATCAACGTCGCGTGGGCGTGCCTGATGCGCGCGCGCACGCTGCAGGACATCGGCGATCTGGACATCGGCGCGGCGATGCGGCACCTGCCACTGAGCGACCTCCCACAGCAGCTCGGCTGCGGCGACGTGCCGCTGTGGGACCGGTGGATCGCGCATCCCACGCTCGACGCGTACTGGCGCGCCCACGCCGTCACGACGAACATCGCGCACGTGCGGGCGCCCGTGCTGCAGATCTCCGGGTGGTACGACGATTCGCGCGGGCCGGTCGACTACACGAACGCGCTGAACCGGGTGCCGGGGCATCCGCTCATCCGGCTCGTCATGGGCCCCGGCGCGCACAAGGGCGTCGACTACGTGGCCGGCGACTTCGGGCCGCAGTCGCGCGTCGACACGCGGCGCCTGCAGCTCCGGTGGTTCGACCACTATGTGTTAGGCAAGGACAACGGCGTCGACCGCGAGCCGCCGGTGGACGTGTTCGTGTTCGGCGACAACGTCTGGCGCAGGGAAGCGGCGTGGCCGCTCGCCCGCGCGGTCCCGACCAGGTGGTACGTGACGTCCGGCGGTCGGGCCAACACCAGTCTGGGTGACGGCGTGCTCGATACCGTGCCGCCGGCCGGCGCGGCGGCCGACGCGTTCACCTACGACCCGGCCGACCCGACCCCCTTCCTCATCGACTCGCGCGAACTCGAGACGTCGCTCAACGAGGACTACACGGCGCTCAATGCCTCGCGCCGCGACGCGCTGGTGTTCACGTCGCGTCCGCTCACGAAGCCGGTCGAGGTCGTCGGCCAGATGTCGGCCGCGCTCTGGGCGGCGACCGACGCCCGGGACACCGACTGGGACGTGATGCTGCTCGACGTGTTCCCCGACGGACACGCCGAGCGCGTGCAGGACGGCCTCGCACGCGCGCGCTTCCGCCACGGGTTCGACCGGGAGGTGCTGCTCACCCCCGGGCGCGTCGAGCGGTACGACGTCGATCTGTGGTTCACGTCGCGCGTGTTCGAACCCGGCCACCGGATCCGGGTGAGCGTCTCCTCGGCGCTGTTCCCGAAGTACGACCGGAACCTGAACACGGGCGGCAACAACGAGCGCGACAGCACGTTCGTCGTGGCGCACCAGCGGCTCGTGCACGACGCGGCGCACCCGTCGCACGTGGTGCTGCCGGTGATCCCGCGGTAGCGCCGGCGCCGCACGTTCGCGTCCTGCGACCCGCGCTCGCGCGGCGACGGCCCGACGGGACTACGCGGGCCTGGCGGCGCGGGGCACCTCGCTCATGAGCGCGAGGCGGTTCCCCTCGCTGTCGCGCAGCTCGGCCAACCACACGTCGCGGTCGCCCACCTCGGCGATTTTGTGCGGCGTGCCCAGGAACTCGGCTCCCCGGCCGGCGAGCGCGTCGTGCGCCGCCCGGATGTCGGCCACGTCGAAGTAGAGCAGCGACGAGGCCCGGTCCACGGCTTCGCCCTCCGGCGGGCTCACCATGAGGCGCACGCCGCCGCAGTCGAAGAACGCCAGCTGCGGCGGGGCCTCGAACAGCAGCCGCAGGCCGAGGACGTCGCGGTAGAAGCGGGTGGCGCGCCCGACGTCGCGGGCGACGACGGCGATCTGCTTGATGCCCCGCAGCGCGGCGGGCCCCTCGTGCAGCGCTTCGGTGTTCGCCATCGTTCGTCGCTCCTGTTCTGGGTGGCGTGCGGCTCACAACGTTTAGCTTTACTAAGTAACTCCGGCGATGATGCGTCATGTCCCCGCGTAGCGCAAGGCCGGCCGATGCGGTCGTCCGTGTGGCCGTATCCCCGTCGGGGCCGGCGGCTCCGGCGTCCGCGGACACGGCCGACCGGCTGCACTCGGCGGCCATCCACCTCCTGCGCTGGCTGCGGCGCGAGGACGACCGCAGCGGGCTGGGCGGCCCGCAGCTCTCCGCGCTGTCGGTCGTCGTCGCCGCCGGGCCGCTCACCCTCGGCGCGCTGGCCGCGGCCGAGCAGGTGCGCGCGCCGACGATCACGCGGCTCGTCCAGGCGCTCGAGGGTGAGGGGCTCGTCACCCGCGCGCCCGACCCGCACGACGGCCGGGCGACGCGCGTGATAGCCACAGCCAAGGGGCGCCGGGTGCTCGCGGCGGGGCGGGCCCGGCGGGTCGCCGCGCTGGAGCGCCGGATCGCGGACCTCGCCAGCGACGAGCGACTGCTGCTCGCGCGCGCGGCCGAGCTGATGGAGCAACTCGTGGCGCACCCCGCCTGACGGCCGTTCGCCACCAACCTGCCCCCGCGTCAGCTCGGCCGACAGCCGCGCGCCAGGGCCAGCGTCGGTCGGTGCCGAGCAGGTAATCAGCGCGCCTCACTGGTTCGGCAGCTTCGGGGCGCGGACGAGGATCGAGACCCAATCCCGTTGTCGGAGCGGGTTTGCAACTGCTGTCGGGGCGCCAGGAATCAGGGCAAAGCGCGCTTGTGTTAGGCAGCCGTGGCCCCCGCGAAAGCGGGGGCCTACGGCTGCCGAACTGAGTGCCCGACGCCGAGATCCGCGCCGCCGCCGCCGCGAGCGGGGCCCGGGACGTGCGCGTCTTTGGCTTTGTGGCGCGCGGGGAGGAGCGCCCGGGGAGCGACGTCGACCTCCTGGTCGAGCTCGAGCCGGGTCGCACGCTCTTCGACCTGGCTGCCCTGGAAGAACACCTAGAGGAACTGCCTCCCCGGGCGCCTAACGCGCCATCACCGCGCGTCGAACGCGCGGCGCGCCGCTTCCACCCGGGCGCGGTTCGCCTCCGCCCAGTGCCACACGCCGCAGAACGCCGCGGCGAGGGTGTGCCCGAGGTCCGTCAGGCGGTACTCGACCCGGGGCGGGATCACCGGGTGGACCGTGCGCACCAGGAGCCCGTCGCGCTCCATCTGCCGCACCGTCTGGGTGAGCATCTTCGGGCTGATGCCGCCGACCAACTCGCGGACGAGCGCCTCCACCGTGGCCGCGTCCTCACTGCCGGCGGACGGCCCGGGGTGGGGCTTTAGGTCTGCGGTCATCGACACTCTCCATCAGGTAACTACTGCACTTTCCGGTGCCTTCTTCCGACTGGATACCGGCGAAGCTAACTCGGTGGACACGGAACACCCACACGTCCTCTATAACGCACACGATGAACATTTCGGGGAATACGATACTGATCACGGGCGGCGGGTCCGGCATCGGCCGGGCATTCGCCGAAGCGTTTCACGCCGCAGGCAACCAGGTCGTCGTTGCGGGCCGCCGCCGCGAGACGCTCGACGGGGTGACCGCCGCCAACCCGGGGATGACCGCCCGCGTCCTCGACGTCGGGGACCCGGACGCGGTCCGCACGTTCGCCGAGCAGCTGGTCGCGGACTACCCGGCGCTCAACGTCCTGATCAACAACGCGGGCATCATGCGCGCGGAAGATCTGCGGGCCGACGCGGTGGACCTGGCCGACGCCGAGGCGACGATCGCCGCCAACCTGCTCGGCCCGATCCGGCTGACGGCCGCGCTCCTGCCGCACCTGCGCCGGCAGCCGGCGGCCGCCGTCGTCAACGTCACCTCCGGGCTCGCGTTCGTCCCCCGCGCCGACACGCCGACGTACAGCGCGACCAAGGCCGCCCTTCACTCGTACACGGAGTCGCTGCGCCATCAGCTGCGCGACACCTCGGTGCAGGTCATCGAGCTCGCGCCGCCGCTCGTCGCGACGGACCTGACGCCGGGCCAGCGGGCGAACCCGCGCGCGATGCCGCTCGACGACTACGTCCGGGAGAGCATGGCGCTGCTGCGGGCCACCCCCGACGCGCCGGCCGTCTACGTCGAGCGCGTCAAGTTCCAGCGCTACGCGGAGGCCGAAGGCCGGTACGACGCCGCGTTCCACACGATCAACCCCGCCTAACGCCGGCGCCGGTAGGACGCCGTGGCCGAGAGCTACCACCCCGCGTCCGCGGCGGACCGCGCCGCCGTGCGCACGATACCCGGCGTGATCGCGTCGCACCCGCCGATCGCGTTCGTGCCGGCGGCGGTCGGCGGGGTCCCGGGCTCACGCGACCGCCGCGACCCGCGAATCACGCCGCTCTTCGGCGACGTGGCCGGCCTGCCGCCGGTGCTGGTGCACGTCGGCGAGGACGAGGTGCTGCTCGACGACGCCCGCCGCTCCGCGGCCCGCTGCGCGGCCGCCGGTGCGGCCGCGGAATGCCACGTGTGGCAGGGCATGGCGCACGTGTTTCCGTCGAACGTCGGCGTGCTCGAGGCCGCGGGCGCGGCGCTGGACCACGCGGGCGCGTTCCTGCGCGAACACCTCGCGGCGCGGCGCCGGCCCGGGGCGGCCGTGTGAGGTCAGCGACCCGGGGCGCGGCGCACGCCGCCTCCCCCGCGCGCAGCGCCGCGAGGCGCGGGTCGTTAGGCGCGAGTCCGCCTAACGCCGGCCCGTGGCGCGCGGCGTACGCGGCGCGCGCGCGCCGGTAGAGCGGCAGCGCGCCGCGGCAGTCGCCGTCCTCCTGCAGGATGCCGGCGAGCGTGGCCAGGTCCTGGGAGGGGCCAGCGTCCCAGACCGGCTCGCCGCGCCTGAGGCGCAGGCGCGCCGCGAAGCCCAGGGCGTCCGCGGTCCGCCCGCGCTGGTGCGCGACGGCCGCCAACTCCGCGAGCACCGCGCGCGCGTCCGGGTCCCGGGCGCCGCTCACGCGGTCGTACGTCGCGAGCGACCGCGCGAGGAGCCGCGTCGCCCCCGCGCGGTCCCCGCGCAGGCGCCGCGTCCGCCCGAGCACGAACAGGCTGCCGGCCACGTCGCGGGCCGTGTCGCCGAGCAGGCGGCGGCGGGCGGCGAGCACCTCGCGCTGCAGACGCTCGGCTTCGGCGAGCTTCCCTCGCGTGACGAGGATGACGGAGAGCGTCGACGCGCTCGTGAGGGCAATAATATACTTGCCTCACCTAGCGGGGGTGCTGTATGATCCCCGCTGAGGTGAGCACCGGATGGGATTGCGCGGGCATGGCGCCCGATCCCGCGCACGCGGCCGACTTCGCGGCGCGCGTTCAGGCTCACCAACTCGTGAGCTTGTGGGACATGCTAAGAGTCTACGCAAGCTTCTACTCGACGACGCTGGTCGCGCTCTCGCTTCATGAGCGGCAACTACGTGAAGCCGAGAAACAAGGGGAGGGCGGGGATGCCGTCGGAGAGCAACACGCCGAGATGGTTCGACGCGAGCTGGATATCCTTGCCGCCCACGCACGACTGGGCGGCGATGACCTTGAAGGCGTGCAATTCCAGGTCGCGTACGCACGGCACCACGTAGGGCCCGGAAGCACGGTCGGTGAGGCGGCGGAAGCCTTGGCCGGAGTACGCCTAGCGGCCGTCCGCGATCTCTCGCGGTTCAGGCTTTACCACGTGCCGCGAAGCCTCGCGCCGCTCTACGAGGAGCCCTTGGTCGAATGGAAATCTGTAGTCGGCAAGTACCCCGACACTGAGCCCGACATCCGAGAGGCTGGCAGGTGCCTAGCGTTAGGCTTGCCCACTGCCTGCGTCTTTCACCTCATGCGTGTCGCGGAGTTCGGGCTCCGAGCGGCGGCCGGGGCGGACGGGCTACGCGTCCGAGTAGTTAAGACTAAGGGCAATCCCCACGACAAGCAGAAGATACGCGTCACCGTTCCGCATGAACTCGCAGAATGGGGAGACATTCTCGGCGCGATTGACGGAAAGCTTGCGCAATTGCGCAAGCGGACGCGTGGCAAGAGTGCGGCGGCACGACAGATCGCGTTCTACTCGCAGGTGAAGGCCGAACTGCATGCCTTCAAGGACGCGTGGCGGAACCATGTATCGCACGCGCGGGACTCGTACGACGTACACCAAGCGCAAAGCGTATACACCCACGTCCGCGAGTTCATGGCGCGTTTGGCCGCCGGGCCACCCTAATCCTTCCGCTTGGAAGGAGCCTTCGGTAGTTCCGACTTCGACACCGCGACGATGCGCCGCGTGAGGTCACGCATGCGGTCGAACGCCGACGGCTCCGGCGCCTTCTCGGGCGCCGGAGCCTTGCGGGGCTTCGTCATACTTGCCTCGTTTGCCGCGCCGCTGCTGCGGCTTGTTCACGGCGTCACGGTCGCGCCGGCAACACGTCGGCGCCGGTGAGGGCCGCGTACGTCACGCGCTCGCCTACCACGTCGCGCAGCACGGACACGAACCGCTGCGCATCGTTCCACTTCCGCTCGTTGTACCGCCGCGCCTGCTCGTCCAGGTACCGGAACAGGTGGAACGGCTCGACCGCGACGTACGTGCCCTTGATGCCGCGCTTCAAGAGGCTCCAGAAGTTCTCCAGGCCGTTCGTATGCACGTTGTCCTTCACGTAGCACTCGGCGTGATCCACGACCTTGTGGACGTACTCGGCGTCAAGACCGGCGTAGGACGCGAGCGCGTCGGTATGGAGCTGACCCCGAGGAACGGACGCGGAGTTTAGGCTGCTCGCGCGGGGCGCGCGGTCAGGTGCTGCTCATAGGCGACGGGACTCACGTAGTCGAGGCTCGAGTGGCGCCGCTCGCCGTTGTACCAGAAGAGGAAGTCGAAGATCGCGGGCCGCGCCGCCGCGCGCGACACGAAGGTGACATCAGCCAGTAGCTCGTGTTCGAGCGTCGCGAAGAAGGCCTCGGCAACAGCATTATCGTAGCAATCGCCTTTTGCGCTCATGCTCGGCACCGCGCCAGACGCAGCGAGCAGCACCTGGTAGGCCGCGCTCGCGTATTGCGACCCACGATCCGAGTGACACACGAGCCCGGGCGCGGGGCGCCGGTCGGCGAGCGCCGCATGCAGGGCCGCGAGCACGAGCTCGGTCTCCATCGTCTCGCGCACCGCCCACCCCACCACGCGGCGGCTCGCCAGGTCGAGCACGACCGCCAGGAACAGCCAGCCCTCGCGCGTGGGGATGTACGTGAAATCGGCGACCCAAACGCGGTCGAGCCCGGGCTGGTCCGCGACCGCGAAGTCGCGCGCCACCACGTTCGGCGCGACCGGGTGCGCATGCGCCGAGTCGGTCGTGCGTACGCGGCGCTGCGCGCGGCGCGCCACGAGGCCGTCCTCGCGCATGAGCCGCGCGACGCGCTTCTTGGCGACGCGTACGCCGGCCGCGCGCAGCTCGCGATGCACTCGCGGCGCCCCGTAGCGCCGGTGACTCTTCGCGTGTGCGGCGCGCACCTCCACCCGCACCCGCTCGTCCGCGGCGGCGCGCGTGCCCGGCGGCCGGCGCTGTGCGCCGTAGAAGCCGGCCACGCTCACGCCCAACAGCGCGCACATCCATCGCACGGGGTACGTCCCGCGCTCGGCCGCGATCACGGCGTACTTGTCGCTCACCGCGACTCCCTCGCGAAGTACACCGCCGCGGTTTTTAGAAACGCGACCTCCTGCTTCAGCCGCGCGTTCTCCCGTTCCAGGCGCTTCAACTCGGCCTCGTCCGCCGGCAACCGCCCCTGCCCGGGGAACACGTCGGCGGGCGGCGCCCCGGCGCGCTCCTTGGCTTGGCGCTGCCACTTCCGCAGCAGGTCGTCTCGTACATCCAGCTCGCGGCCGATCTGCTTCAGCGACACCCCGGCTGCGCGCCGCTCCGCCATCCGGCGCAACGCTTCGATCTTGAATTCGGCACTGAACGCGCGCCGCGTCTTCGGCTCTCCCGCCATCGTCCACCTCCGCCCTGCAGCATAGCAGAGCTTATCGAGGCGTCCGTTTCAGCGGGGCAACTCCAGTATCCAGTTCGGAGCCGGGGACGACGTGCTCCCTAACGCGCGGCGCGAGGGTCTTGCGGCGCGTGTCCTCCACGACCAGCGTCCGCACGGTGGAGGCCGAGCCTTCGCCGTGCCGCTCCAAGAGGCCCATGACGACGGTCTTGCCCGCACCGCCGGTGCCTATGATGCGCTCGGCCCGCTTGTCGGCGTGCACGTTGCGCGCTTTGCCGCCGATGTAGGTCTCGTCCACTTCGACGGTCCCGCTCAGCGTCTGGAACGTGCCGGTCTGCATGGCGAGCCGGATGCGGTGCAGCATGAACCACGCGGTCTTTTGCGTGACGCCGAGCGCGCGGGCGAGTTCGTAGGAGCTCATCCCGTTCCTGCAGTTGGCGAGCATCCAGAGCGCGGGGAGCCACTTGTCGAGGCCAATGGGGCTGTCCTCGAAGATGGTCCCGACCTTCACGGAGAACTGCTTCTTGCACGCCTTGCACTTCCAGATACGGCGCGTCGAAAGGAAGGAGACTTCCTTGCCCGCGCAGACCGGGCACGTCACGCCGTCCGGCCAGCGCAGGTCAGCCACGAAGGACAGGCTCACGTCGGGGTCCGCGAAGTAGCGGATCGCGTCGAGCAGGGTGTCGGGGGCACCGCTTGCGTTCTCCATGCCCCCAAGTTACAACGTTAGGCCGGGTGTGTCAAGTATATTACTGCCCAAGATAGGGCCGCGCGCCTGGTCTGCCCAGCGACCGGACCCGCCCGCGATTCGTCCCCTCACCCATTGTCCACCCCCCCCGTGCCTCGTCTCGCCTTCGGCCCCGCGCCGTCCACCGCCCCCGCCGCGGACCCACCCGACCGCGCCCGCACCGGGCACACGCCCCCGACCGCGCTCGCGACGCCCGCGCGCGTGCCGGGGCTCGCGAACGGTCCGCGTTCGGCCTGCAACTCGAGTTCACGCCCGCGCCGACTCACGCGGGCCCGCTCCGCGGGGCACGGGCGGCGCTCGCCGCCGGCGTCTCGCGCCTCCTGGCCCGCCGGCGTGCGTCCCGCCGCGTCCGCGGCCTCTCCGGCCTCGGGACCGTCGGCCGCCCCGCCGCGCTCGCCGCCGTGGCGCTCGCCGGCCTCGCGCCCGCGTGTGCAGACCAGGTCACCGCCCCCGCCGCCATCGCCCCCGGCGCGCCCCGCGCCTACCTCGCCACCGTGCCCATCGCGTACACGCAGGTGAGCGCGGGCAAGTCCCACACCTGCGCCGTGGTCACCGGCGGGGCGGTCACCTGCTGGGGGAACAACTCCTCCGGCCAGGCGACCGTGCCGACGACGACAACGCGCGTGTACCCGGCGGCGACGTTCAAGGCGCCGGCCACGGCCGCGGCCGGCCAGGCGTTAACGCTCGCGCTCACTAACGCGCAGGTGCCGGGCTACCCGCAGGCCACCACGCTCACCTACGCGTTCGACTGCGGCACCGGCACCTACGCCGCCGCGTCGGCCAGCGCCACCGCGAGTTGCACGCCGGCGGTCGCCGGCCCGCTCACCGTGCGCGGCAAGGTGATCGACCAGGACGGCGACACGGCCAGCTACAGCGCGACGGTCACGGTCGCCAAGGCCGCGCAGACGGTCACGTTCACGAGCGCGCCGCCGAGCCCCGCCTACGTCGGCGCCACCTACGCCGCGAGCGCCGCGGCCACCTCGGGCCTCACGCCCGCGCTCACGTCGCAGACGCCGGCTGTGTGCACGCTGACGGGCACCACGGTCACGCTCCTGGCCGCAGGCCCCTGCACGCTCGCCGCCGACCAGGCCGGGAACGCGACCTACGCCGACGCGGCGTCCGTCGTACTCACGATGACGGCGCTCACGCCGACCCAGGCCACGACGCAGCTGCGCCAGGCGGTCGCGGCCTCGGCGATCCCGGCGGCCACGGCCGACGCGTGGCTCGCCCAGGCCGCCCAGATCCGCACCGCCCTCGGCTGCTAACCCGCCGCGCTGCGCCCGGACCGCACGATGAGGTCCGGGCGCCGCGCGTGGTGCGCTGTCTGCGGTCTGGAAGCGTGTAGCCGTCGCCTCCGCTCCCACCCCCGAGGTGCCCCGTGCCCGCCCGCGTCGACCTCTACGACACTTCGTACCGCAACTTCGCCGCGGCCGCCGAGTCGGCCGTGCGGGCCGAGACCTACGGCGAGGACCTGGGCCAGAGCAGCTGGCTCACCGCCGACGAGTGGCGGGGCTTCATCGCCCGGCTCGACCTCACCCCCGCCGCGCACGTGCTCGAAGTGGGGAGCGGCTCGGGCGGTCCGGCCGTCTACCTCGCGCGGGCGGCGGGGTGTCGGGTGACCGGGGTCGACGTCAATGCGCACGGCGTGGCCACCGCCGAGGCGCTCGCGCGCGCGGCGGGCGTCGGGGACCGCGTCCAGTTCCAGGCCCTCGACGCGAGCCGCCCGCTCCCGTTCGCCGACGACACCTTCGACGCCGTGGTGTCGAACGACGCGATGTGCCACCTCGCCGACCGCGGCGCGGTGCTCCGCGACTGGTGCCGCGTGCTGCGCCCGGGCGGGCGGGTGCTCTACACCGACGCGATGGTCGTCACGGGCGTGGTGTCGGACCAGGAGCTGGCCGCCCGTAGCGCGATCGGGCGCTACTACTTCGTGCCGCCGGGGCTCAACGAGCGGCTCCTCGCGGCGGCGGGGTTCGAGCGCGTGCGCGCGGACGACGTGACCGCGAACGCCGAGCAGGTCGCCGCGCGGTGGCGCGCCGCGCGCGAGCGCCACCGCGATGCCCTCGTCGCGCGCGAGGGAGCGGCCAACTTCGACGGGCTGCAGGCGTTCCTCGCCTGCGTCCACGCGCTCTCGGCCGCGCGGCGGCTGACCCGGTGGGCGTACCTGGCGCGCCGACCGGGCGGCCCACCGGAGGGGGCACCCGGGACCGCTGGATCGTGAGGCGCGGGTGATCGCCGCACTGCACGAGATCGCCGCGGGGCGCCTAACGGAGTGACCCTCGGGCCGCCGCGGACTGGCCGTCCCCGCGCGTCACGGGAGCACCGGGGTGAGCTGGTCGGTGACCATCTGCCAGCGGCCGGCGCGCCAGCGCCACACGAAAGTGCAGCGCACGTCCGTGTCGGTCTCGCGCCCGCCGAACCGGCCGCGCAGGTCGAACCGCTGCTGCACCACGGCGTCGTCGCCGTCGATGCGCACCGTGATCTCGCGCTGGTTCACGGCCTGGGCGACGCTGGTCGCGCCCGAGCGGAAGTTGGCCAGCCGCTGCTCGCGGGTGACGAGCGCGCCCTGCGCGGTGATGAACGTGTAGTCCTCCGCCCAGATGCGCTTGAGCGCGACGGTGTCGCTGGCGAGGACGGCCCGCTCGAACGCCCGCAGGGCGTCGAGCACCGACTGCTCGCGCGGCCCGGGGGTGTCGGCGTCGCGGGACGCCACCGGCGCGCCGCCGCGCGAGGCGCCCGGGCTCTGCGCGGCGGTGGGGTCGCAGGCCGCGAGTGACAGCGCGCCGACGAGCGCGGCAAGCGGGGCGAGCAGGCGAGGGAGGCCGGCGGTGGAGCGCATCGGTGAGCTCGGTGAGAGGTGGTGTCAAGGGACGGCCGGGGCGACGGCCCCGCGCGTCCCCGCCGGGGCGGGCGCCTCGCCCTACCGCACAAATCGCCGAACGGCGTCCGAGTCCCTCACGCGTTTCACGCGCGGGGTGCGGGCGTGAGGGAAATCGGCGCGGGTCGGCGATTTCCGTATGGGACCGGGTGTATCCGCCGGCCGGTCCCGGGCTGTCCCGTTCGGGGGCGACCGCCACTCAGCTCACCCGGAGCCCGTAGGCGCCCATGCCGACCCGTTTTGCCCGCGATCCCGTCCGACCCGGCCTCCTGCCGAATGGCGGCCCGCCGATGGCGGCACCTCGAGTCCTGCATTCGACACGGTGCCACGAGACGCCCATCGCGATCCCACAGCTCGGGCTCGAACTCCTCGTGCGCGTCCCGCCCGAGGCGACCGGGGGCGCGCTGACGTGCTTCGAGTCCACGCACGCCCCCGGCTGCGGCCCGCCACTCCACGCGCACCGGGAGGCCGAGGTCTTCTACGTACTGGATGGCCGCTACCGCTTCGAGGTTGAGGGCCGGCGGTTCCCCGCCGAGGCGGGGGACGTGGTGAGCGTCCCGGCGGGGGCCGCCCACGCCTTCGTCAACGTCGGCGAGCGGCCGGGGCGGCTCCTCGTCCAGCTCCTGCCCGGGCTCGACGCCGCCGCCTTCTTCCGCGGGCTGGCCGAGGCGTTGCGCGGCGGCGCGCCCGACCGGGAGGCGCTGAACGCGTTCGGGCGGCGGTGGCACGTCGAGTTCCTCGGCCCGCCGCTGCAGGCCGGGTAATCCGAGCCGGCCACCGCGGTGAGACGCGAGGCGCGAAGACTCACGGACGTGGCGGAGCGCCGCCAGGAGCGGCGGCAGCACGTAGGTGCTCACCGACTCGGACGCGCCGAGCGCGGCCCGGAGCGGGGCGTCCCCGGCCGCCGCGCGGGCGGCCGCGAGCGCCGCGTCGGCGGCGCCGAGCAGGGCGCGGGCGTGGGGCAGGAGCGCCGCGCCCGCGGGCGTTAGGCGCGTCCGCGCCCCCCGCGCCCCGCCGTGCGCGAGGAGCGGCCCCCCCACGACGCGTTCGAGCGCGAGGAGCGCTTCGGACACGGTCGACTGGGCGACGCCAAGCGCGGCCGCGGCGCGGGTCGGGCCGCCGTGGTCCGCGACGGCGATCAGCGCCCGGCACTGCCGCAGCTTGAGCGCCGGAGTCACGGACTGCCGCGCGGGCGTCGACACGCTCGTGGTCGTGGGGCTCACGACCAACCACTGCGTCTCGACCACGACGCGCATGGCCGGCAACCTCGGCTTCGTGACCTACCTCGTCTCGGACGCCACGGCGACGTTCGACCGCACGGGCCCGGACGGGCGGACGTCCCCGGCCGCGCTGGTGCACGCGGTGGCGCTCGGCGACCTGCACGGCGAGTTCGCGACCGTCGTCACGACCGACGTTCTGCTCGGCGCTCTGCGCGGCGCCCCCGCCGAGGTTGGCGCGCGGTGACGGGGGCGACACTCGGGCCGCTCGTCGCGTTCGCCCTCACCGACGTGCTGGTCTGCGCTACCCCGGGCCCGGCGGTGCTGTGCGTCGTCACCCAGGCGCTCGGCCACGGGCCGCGCCGCGCACCCAAGCGGCAGGCCCGGCGGCGCTGGCGCGGGGCTTCGCGACGCAGGCGGCGAACCCCAGGGCGTTGCTGTTCTTCACGGCCCTGCTGCCCTAGTCCGGCCGCGCGGGCGCGCCGCTCGGCCCGCCGCGCGTCGCGCGGGCCGTCGACCGCGCGGCCGGCGGTCTTCTCGTCGCGGCCAGCGTCAGTGGACGTTTGACAACTTGAGCGGTTGTGCAACGTCCTCCGAGAAACCGGCAAAGAGGGCCGTCACGATGCGGCCGTTCGGCCGGGACGTCGTCGCAGTAGAGGGAGCGATGGTGGTCCGACCGGTCACGGATGCGCACGCGCTGCGGCGATCGCCGGACGCATCGTTCTCCGCGGCCGCCCCTTGCAGGCCGCGAGCGCGTGCGTTACATACTGCACCAGATGGTTCAGTATCCGACGACCCGCCTTGATACGTCGTTCGCCGCGCTCTCGGACGTCACGCGGCGCGGCGTGCTGGAGCAGCTCGGACGAGCCGACGCGTCGATCACGGAGCTCGCCGAGAAGTTCCACATGACGCTCACGGGCATGAAGAAGCACGTCGGCGTGCTGGAGCAGGCGGGGCTCGTCACCACGAAGAAAATCGGGCGCGTGCGGACGTGCCGGCTGGGCCCGCGCCGATTGGCGGAAGAGACGGCGTGGCTCGAGCGGTACCGCCAGCGCTGGGACGCACGCTTCGACGCGTTGGATACGGTGGTCGAGGACCTGACACGACAAGGAGCAGCGCGATGAACGCACGTATCGACAGTAGGCCCGGCCCCGTGACGAACCGCACCACGGTGGAACGGACGTCGGACCGCGAGGTGGTGGTCACGCGGACCATCAACGGCCCGGCACGCCTCGTGTTCGAGGCATTTACCAAGGCCGAGCTGCTCGAGCGGTGGTGGGTGCCCAAGTCGATGGGCATGACCTTGCTGTCCTGCGAGGTGGATGCCCGGGTCGGAGGCAAGTACCGATTGGTATTCGACCACGGTGGCCCCGAGCCTGCCGCGTTTTTCGGCACGTACGTCGAAGTGCAGCCGCACTCGCGCCTCGCGTGGACCAACGAAGAAGGCGGCGAGGGCGGGCCGGTCACCACGGTGACCTTCGAGGAACAGGGCGGCAAGACGCTGGTGGTCCTGCACGAGCGCTATCCGTCGAAGGACGCGCTCGACGCTGCCGGCACCGGAGCCGCCGATGCCATGGTCGAGACGTTCGATCAGCTGGACGAGCTGCTCGTCGCCCGGGGTGCGAGCTCGGGCCCGTAACAGCGACGTGGATCTCGCGGTCGGTCGGCCGATCGTCTCGGCGCACACGGGCCGGGGCGATCGGGCGGAGTCGCGAACACCCGGTGGCGATGCACCGCGCCGTCCGCCACCTCGGCTGCGCGCTCATCTGCCGGAACGTCGTCGCCCGGTTGGGAGACGTCCTCTCCGGACCGCGATCGGCGTCGCCTGACGGCATCGAGCGTTAGGCGGCGCGACCCGCCGGGACCCCGCCGGTGGCCCGTGGATGGCGCAATGGACGTGGGATACCCGTGCTCGGCGCGACCGGGCCGGCTACGGCAGCCGGACGAGTCCGCGGCCGACGGCGGCCGCGAGGGCCTCGGTGCGGCTCGACACGCCGAGCTTTTCGTACAGGTGCGTGACGTGGAGCTTGACCGTGCTTTCGACGATGCCGAGCGCCGCGGCGATCTCCTTGTTGCTCTTGCCCGCGGCGAGCTCGCGCAGGACGGTCCGCTCGCGCGGCGTCAGCTCCACGCGCGTGAGGCGGGTGGCCAGCTTGGCCGCGACCGCGGGCGAGGCCCACGCGCGTCCCTGGTCGACGGCGCGCACGCAGGCGACGAGCTCCTGCGGGTCGACGTCCTTGAGCAGGTACGCCTTCGCGCCGGCCCGGAGCGCGCGCTCGATGTCGTCGTCCGCGTCGTACGTGGTGAGGAGGATGAACCGCGCGTCGGGGTAGCGGGCGCGCACCGCCGCGACTACGTCGGCCCCGTCCAGCCCCGGCATCTCGAGGTCGACGAGCGCGACGTCGGGCCGGTGTTCGGCGTAGCGCGCGACCGCGGCCGCGCCGTCGGCGGCCTCCGCCACGACCGCGATCCCCGGCGCGTCGCGCAGCACGGTCACGACGCCCTGGCGCACGATCGCGTGGTCGTCGGCCACGAGCACGCGGATGCGCCGGCCGACCGCGCCGCCTAACGTCCCGAACGTCGCCGTCACGGCGCGCCCCCGGGCGCTGCGGGCGGCCCCGGCCAGACGACGACGACCTCGGTCTCCTCGCCCGGGGCGGTCACGAGCGTGAGGGCGGCGCCGACCCGCGCGGCCCGCTCGCGCATCCCGACCAGGCCGAAGCGGCCCGGCCTCGGCGTGGCCGGGTCGAACCCCACCCCGTCGTCCGCCACCGCGAGCTGGAGGGCCGGCGCGACGACTGCCGAGCGCTCTGGAGGGTGGTCCGGCCCGTAGTCGAGCGTGACGGCGACGTGCGCCGCGCGGGCGTGTTGCACGGCGTTGGCGAGGGCGGCCTGCGCGATCCGCAGCAGCTCGTATTCCACCTCCGCCGAGGCTCGGCGGGGAAGCGCCGCCGGCGCCACGCCCGACGCCGCGAGCGTGACCCGCCCGGCACGCGCTCTCCCACACTCGGCCACGACCCGGCGGAGGCCGGCCTCGAGGTCCTCGTGTCCGGGCGCGCCGGGCCGAAGGACGGTGATCGTGCGCCGGGCGACGGCCAGCGTGTCGCGCGCGAGCCCATCGACGAGGTCGAGCTGCGGGGCGGCCGCGGCGTAGGCGGGGCCGAGCTTGGCGCGCGCGGCGCCGAGCTGCATCACGATCCCGGCGAGGCCCTGCGCGAGCGTGTCGTGCACCTCGCGCGCGAGGCGCGCGTGCTCGTCCGCGAGCGCGGCGGCCGCCGCCTGCCGCTCGGCGGCGACGGCCGCCACGCGCGCCTCGTCCGCGCGCCGCTGCATCTCCAGCGCGAGCGATGCCTGCACGGCGAGCGCGCAGGCCGTCTCGAACACCCGCGCGTTCGGCGGCTCGGCGGTCCGCCACGACAGCCCGAGGTAGCCCGTGACCGTGCCGGCGACGCGGAGGGGGAAGTGGCCGACGACGCGCGCGCCCTGCCTCACGTAGTACCGGTGCAGCGCCGGGAACCACGCGGCCACGTCGGCGACCGGGTAGACGACCGGCTCCCCGTCCGCGACGCGGCGCATGACGCCGAGCGCGTCCGCCGCGGTCGCGGCCCGGGACCGCTTCTCCGTGCCGCGCGTGGCCAGGATCTGGACGCTGCCCGCGTGCTCGCCGCCGTGTTCCGCGCGCGCGAGCGGGACGAACGCCGTCCCACCATCTCCGTCGCGCCCGTGGACGGACCCAGTCACGGCACCAGTCGCCGCGATCGCGCGCCACATGCAGGAGGATCGGATGGCCGTGCTTGATAACCTGCAGGCGGGGTCCGGGGCGGTGGAGGTGGACTTCGTCGACGTCCTCCGGCGGACGGGGTGTCGCGTCCGCGGCCACGCCCGCTACGCGCCGATGCGGGAGGCGCCCGCCGGACTGGTCGAGCGGTTCGAGAACGCCTGGCCCGACCTCGCGCCGCTGATGCACGGGGTGGTGACGATCGACGTCGACCACGCCGAGGTGCTCACGTCGCCGTCGTACGACGTCGGCGGCACGCCCGACGCGCTCGTCGACCACTGGATCAGACGGTACGCGGACGCGGTCGGCTACGCGGCCACCCGGCGCGCCTAACGATTCGCGGCGCCTCCGTCCGCCCGGTGGCGGCGGCGTGCGCCGCCGGGCCGGTCACCGCGATACGCCGTCCGGTCGCCGGTCGGCACCCGCCGGTCGTCACCCGCGGGTCGTCAGCCGCCGGCTGGCCGCGGGGCACTCAGAAGTTGGCGCACCTCGATGGGCATGTTGAGCGGCGCGCCGCCCGGCCCGGGGGCCGCCGACGCGCGGGCGGCGAGGGCGTAGGCGCGCTCGGGCGAGTCGACGTCGACGATCGAGTAGCCGGCGAGGAACTCCTTGGTCTCGGGGAACGGGCCGTCGGTCACGGGAGCGCTGTCGCGGCCGGCGCGCACGAGGCGGCCCTCGCCGGGCGGGGTCAGCCCCTGGGCGTCGACCAGCTCGCCGCCGGCGGCGAGCTCGCGGTTGAACGCGTGCATGAAGGCAACGTGGGCCTCGAAGTCGGCCGGGGCCCAGCGCACCGTTTGATAATCGCCGATCCCGCGCGGCGTGTGCATCATCAGCAGGTACTTCATGGGGTTCGTCGAAGGGACGGGAGAGCGCCCCGGGTCGGCACGCAGGCGGCGCGGGCCGGGAACGGGCGCGGCGAATCGGTCACAGGTAACTCATCCACCCCGCGGCGCGGCGCGCCTTGAGCGCGCCGTACCACCGGCAGCACGGGTACGCCAGCACGACCACCGCGGCCCACGCGAGGTAGACCCACGGCAGCGCCACGGGCCACCCGGGCGGCTGCGTGACGGGGTAGCGGTCCAGGGTGGGCGACTCGAACATCCCGCGCACCGTGCCGAATCGCACCGCGCTCACCAGGACGGCAAGCAGGTGGATGAGCGCGAAGTGCAGCAGGAAGTAGAACAGCGGCACGCGCCCGAAGACGAGCGCCGGGCGCAGCGGCGCCGGCAGTGGGCGGCCCGCGTCGAGACGGCCGTCGAGCCAGCGCAGGGCGAGGAGGGCCGGCCCGAGCGTCATGAGCAGGAAGAGCAGCGACGGCGGGTACTTGGTGGTGTTGAGGAAGGACAACGCGGTACGGAGCACGGTCGGCTGCGTCGCCCACGGGCGCGGGTCGCCGTAGACGTTCAGCGCGCGCACGAGGACGAACGCGGCGGTCACGCCGAGGCCGAGGCACAGCAGCAGCGCGCGGCGCCGGCCGGGGGGCCACGTGAGGGCACGCCCGAGGCCGAAGCCGACGGCCGTCACGCCGACCCAGGGCACGAGCGGGTAGGCGAGCAGGACGAACCGCCCGCCGGACGCGTACAGCAGCCCCGGCTGGTGCAGCACGATCCAGAGCGGCGCCCAAGCCCCGAACGCGGCCGGCGCGACGGGGTCGGCGAGGTTGTGCAACGCGATCAGCCCCACGCCGACCGCCACGACGGCGCGGAGCGGGAGGCGGCTGAGCACCGAGAGCGCCGCCAGCGACCACCCGAGCGCCCAGAGGACGTTCAGGATCGTCACGCGGTAGTCCACGTTGAACTGCAGGAGCGTGCGCAGCACCGTCAGCTCGAGGACGACCAGCCACAGCCCGCGCGTGAGCAGGAAGCGCGAGAGCCCGGCCGGCGTCCGGCGGCCTAACGTCAGCGCGGCCCCGGCGCCCGTGAGCAGAAAGAAGACGGGGGCGCAGAAGTGCGTCACCCAGCGGGTGAGGAAGAGCGCCGCGCCCGCCGTGCGCAGGTTCGTCGGGTCGGCGGCCGCGTCGCCGAAGTAGTCGCGCGTGTGGTCGAGGGCCATGAGGACCATGACCAGCCCGCGCAGTGCGTCCACGGCGTCCACGCGCCGCCGGACCACGCCCGCGCGCGGGGCGATCGGCGCGGGCGCGGCCGCGGGCGTCGCGGCGAGTGCGAGGTCGTCCCGGTCCAGGGCCGCGGTGCTCATCGCGGGCGGTCGCGTCGGAGGTCGGTCTGGCGCATGCGGGGATGCTACGGACCGCCCTGCCCACCCGCGACCGCCCGTGTTGCAAACGGCGGCGTCCGTGATGCGAGCGGTCCGTGACCGCGCGCGCGTCCTCGTACCTTGCGTCGAGGCGCCGGGTGCACGCGCAGCTCGTGCGTCCGCGTCCGCCGCGTCCGCCTCCTCGTGCCAGCCGCCCCATCGCCATGGTCGCCCACCCGCCCACCCCCGTGACGCAGACGGCAGCGCCGGCAGTCCCCCGCTGGTCGTTCCCCACGCTGCTCGCGGCGTGGAGCGTTCCCGCGGTGCTCGGCATTCCGTTCGCGATCACGTCGCTGGACACCGCGCCGGCCGGGCTGGCGCCCTGGCGCGTCCTGGTCGTGCTCACGGTGACGTGGCAGGTCTGGGCGCTGCTCACGGTCCCCGTGCTCGCCCTGGCCGACCGGCTCCCGGTCGTGCGCCCGCTGCGCGCGCGGACCCTCGCCGTGCACGGGGCGGCGAGCCTCGCGGCGTGTGCCGGGCAGGCGCTCGCGACGGCCGGCGTGTTCCACCTGCTGGTTCCCGGCGGCGCGACCGGCGTCTGGGCGTTGTTCACGCACATGCTGCTCCGCTTCACGCCGGCCGGCGTGATCGTGTACGCGGCCATCGCGGCGGCGCGCACCTCGCAGGTCCACCACGCGCGGGCGGCGGCCCACGCGGCCGCTGCGGACGCGCTCGCGGCGCGACTCGTCGAGGCGGAACTCGGCACTCTCCGCGCGCAACTCCGGCCGCACTTCCTCTTCAACGCGCTCAACGCCGCCGTGGCCCTCGTGCGCGACGGCGAGAACGCGCGGGCGGCCGACGCGCTGCTGGGCCTCTCGGAGCTGTTGCGCGCGTCGCTCCGCGGGGACGTCCGGCACGAGGTCACGCTCGAGGAGGAGCTCGCGTTCGTGGAGCAGTACCTCGCCCTCGAGCGGCTGCGCATGGGCGAGCGCCTCCGCGTGCGGGTGGACGTCCCCGCGGCGCTGCGCGACGCGCGCGTCCCGTCGCTCTGCCTGCAGCCGTTCGTGGAGAACGCGGTGCGCCACGGGCTGCGGCACGTCCCCGGCGAGGCCGTCGTCGCGGTCTCGGCGCACGCCGCGGACGGGCGGCTCCGGCTCCTGGTGCGCGACAACGGCGTGGGGCTGCCCGCCGCGGGCGGTGACGGCCCGGGGCCGGGGGCCGGCATCGGCGTGGCCAACACGCGGGCGCGACTCGCGCTGCTGCACGGCGACGCCGCGAGCGTCCGGCTCGGGGCGGGCATCGGCGGGCGCGGCACGACCGCGGAACTCGTCGTGCCGCTCGCCCGGGCGGCCTCCCCGGGTGCGGCCGCCCGGGGTGCGGCCACCGGGTGCACGCCGTGACCGCGCCGCCGGCGGAGGCGCCCCCGCCCCGGCCGCTCCGCGCCGTCGTCGTGGACGACGAGCCGCTCTCGCGCCGGGCGATGCGCCAGCTGCTCGACGCGCGCCCCGACGTCGAAGTGGTGGCCGAGTGCGCCTCCGCGGTCGGCCTCGACGCGGTCGTCGGCCGGGCCGACGTGCTCTTTCTGGACGTCGAGATGCCCGGCCGATCGGGGCTCGAGCTGGCGCGGACGGTGGCCGAGGCCAACGGCGGCGCGGGGGGCGGGCCGCCGCTCGTGGTATTCGTCACCGCATACGACGAATACGCC
The DNA here is from genome assembly GCA_019973575.1 of Gemmatimonadetes bacterium T265. Classification (NCBI taxonomy): domain Bacteria; kingdom Pseudomonadati; phylum Gemmatimonadota; species Gemmatimonadetes bacterium T265. The sequence goes on along the minus strand of BPUI01000003.1, from coordinate 368,095 downwards.
CTGCCGGCGTTCGACGCCTGCGCCGTGGACTACCTCACCAAGCCCGTGGCGCCCGCGCGCCTGGAGCGCGCCATGGCGCGCGTGCACGGGCGCCTCGCCGCGGCGGCGGCGCTCGCCGAGCGCTCGACGCGCCCGCGGGCCCCCGCGCCCGCGCGCCCGGAGCCCCCGGCCGCCGCGCCGGCCGCGTCGCCGCCCACGTCCCTCGTGGCGCGGGTCGGCCCGCGTGAGGTGATCGTCCCCCTCGCCGCGGTGACCCTGCTCGAGGCGGACGGCGTGTACACGGCGGTGCACGTCGCTGGCCGGCGGCACCTCGTGCGCCGCGCCCTGGACGAGTTGGAGCACGCCCTCGCGCCCGCGCACTTCCTCCGCGTCCATCGCTCCTACCTCGTGCGCCGCTCGGCGATCGTCGAAGCGCGGCTGGGCACGGCGGCGCGACGCCGTGAGCTCGTGCTCGCGGGCGGCACGGTCGTCCCCGTGAGCCGGCGACGCCAGGCGGCGGTGGCGCGGGCGCTCCGCACGTGGAGCTGAACCGGCTACCGCGCGAGTGTCGCGCCGACCGCGGCGTGGTGCGCCTTGGCCCACCGGGCGAGGGCGTTGAGCGCGGGGCGCAGCGTGCGGTCGAACGGCGTCAGCGCGTAGTCATGCTGCGTCACCACCTCGGCCGCCACCTGACGCCGGCGCAGCGCACACGCTGGGTGCAGCTGCTCGTCGAGAGCGCCGACGAGATCGGGCTCCCCGATGACCCCGAGTTCCGCTCGGCGTTCGTCGCGTACCTGGAGTGGGGCTCGCGGCTGGCGGTGCTTAACTCGCAAGCCGGGGCGGCGCCGGTCGTCGGCCAGCCGATGCCGCGTTGGGGATAGGGCGAGGTCGGCGGGCCGTACCGGCCCCCGCAGCAGCCCGCGCCGGACGCCTCCGCGCCGAACCCGGCGTAGCGCGTCCCCGTGTGCCTGCCCTCATTGCTCGCGAATGCGGCCGCCGCCCTGGTCGCCGCACCGCCGGGCGTTCGGCATCCCGTGGGCCGGCGCGACTTTCCGTCGCGTGGCGTCGCGGCGGGCCGCGAGGTCCTCCGCCCACTCGGCGGGCGAGCCGTACTTGGTCGCGACGTTCAGCAGCGCGATCATCCCCGTGACGACGTTCGCGGTGATCGCCCACGTGGTGGGGGCCGTCGCGTCGAGCATGTGCATCGCGGTGTCGGACACGGCGACCGTGACGACGGCGAGCACCCCGACCAGCACGTGCTCGAGCCCGCCGGGCGACGCGCTCGGCCGCATCGTACCGCTGACGAGGCACAGGCACGCCAGCAGCACGAACTGGATCGCGCGCATGGCGCGAACCGTCGCGGCGCTCGCACTCCCGAACCGACGCGACAGCAGGTAGACCAGGACGACGGCCACCACAAAGAGTGGGACGGCGAGCAACTGTAGCACGTGCGGGTGCTGGCCCGGCACCACGTACGACGCCGACTCGACCGCGTCGCCGGTGGTGTTGGCCGAGAAGAAGCCGGTGAGCAGGAACCAGCCGATGAGGTCCAGCATGCCGGTGACGAAGGCGACTTCCGCCGGCAGATGGGGCCACCCCGCGGGCGAGGCGGGTGCGTGCGCGGTCATACGCCGCCGGCCCTCGTGCGGCGGACGTGCTTGTACGCGCTCATCGGCAGCACGAGTCCGAGTGCCATCGTCGTCACCGTCATGAGCGCCGTGGTGCCGTCGGAGAGCACGCCGCCGACGAGTGCGGCCGAGGTGGCCGCGGCGTCGTGCTGGATCTGCATGAGGCCGCCGCCCATCCGGAACAGGTACGTGCCCGGGACCATCGAGACCACCGACGCGAACCCGACCCCCGCGAACGGCAACCGGTACCGCCGGGCGACCGGCACCATGACGACGCCGACCGTTAGGCAGGCCAGGCCCGCGCCCGTGGCGTTGCTCCAGCCCAGGCCCGAGATCGCGCACCAGCGGACCGCGTGCGCGGCCATCCCCATCAGCACGGGGTAGACGATGAGCCGGGGCGGCATCGCGAAGAACACGCCGTACGACCCGGCGGCCACGCCGGCGCAGACGACGTCGAGCCAGACCGGCAGCGGCCGGGCCTGCGCCGTCGCGGGGAGGTCCGCGCCGCCGAGCGCCAGGCCGACGAGCACGCCGGTGCAGATGGCGAGGACCGTGAGGGTGCCGAAGAGGAGCCGCGCGAAGCCGAGCGTCAGCCGGAAGGCGGCGACGTCGAGCGCGCCGGCGAGGAACGCCGGCCCCGGCACGAGGACCAGCAGCGGGCCTAACGCGATGAGACGCGTCGCGGCGTTGATCTGCCGCGCAGCCTCCCACCGGACCCCGAACGCGCCCACGAACCCCGCGAGCAGCGACGCCGCCAGGATCTGCAGGAACGAGTTGGCGTCGAACCAGTGCGCCATCCCGCGGCGCAGCAGCCCGCCGACCCCCGCGCAGAGCACCACGATGCCGAGTACCGCAGGGTGCGACGCGCCGTTGATGATCGACAGCGCCCCGGCGCCCACCGCGCACGCGAAGACGTAGCGCCCGAGCGGCGACTGCGGCGCGCGCGCGGCGGCCGCGAGCGCCGCCGTCGCCCCGGCGGCGTCGAGGCGCCCCCCGGCGATCGCGTCGACCGCGTGCAGCGCTCCCACGACCCGGTTCATGTTGTTGTTCGAGGCGACCGCCGGCACCATGCGCACCCGGTCGCCGCCGACGTGCAGCAGCAGGTCGCTCCACCCCGGCACCAGCGTCGCCCCGAGCCCCAGGCGCTCGTTCAGCAACTCGGCCGCCTCCAGCGTCCCGCTCGTTTCCTCGCCGTTCGCGTGCAGCACTGCGGCGGCGGTCAGCAGGACGTCGCAGCCCGCCTCGCGGCCGCCGTCCCAGGGCCTACGCGGGCTGGAGGGCGTCATGCAGCGCGTCCAGGAGCCCGGCCGGGTCCTCCTCGGGGATGAGGTGCCCGCACAGCAGCGCGTGCCCCTCGACGTCGTCCGCCTCCTTCCGCCACAGCGCGAGCACGTCGAAGAGCTTCCCGACCGTCCCCTCCCCGCCCCACAGCGCCACGAGCGGCTGCGTCACCCGGCGCCCGCGCGCCTGGTCCTCGTGCGTGTGCTGGCGGTCGATCGTGACCGAGGCGCGGTAGTCCTCGCACACCGCGTGCACGCACCCCGGCAGCCGGTAGCAGCGCAGGTACTCGGCGAACGCCTCGGGCGTCACCGCGCCCGGCGTCTTGCTCTGCGCGTCGAGGTGCGCGCGCAGGTAGACCTCGGTCTCGGCGCCGATCATCTGCTCGGGCAGCGGCGCGGCCTGGATGTGGAAGAACCACCAGAAGTACTTGGTGGCGAACTCCTCGTTCGTCGCCGCGTACATCAGGTCCGTCGGCGCGATGTCGAGCACCACCCCGCGCGTCACCGCGTCGGGGTGGTCGAGCAGCATGCGGTGCAGTACCCGCCCGCCGCGGTCGTGGCCGACGGCCTGGAACTGCGTGTGGCCGAGCGCGCGCATCACCTCGACCTGATCGAGTCCCATCGCCCACTTGGAGTAATCGATGTGGTCCGGGCCGCCCGCGGGCTTGCTCGAGTCGCCGTACCCGCGCAGATCGGTCGCGACGACGGTGTACGTCTTGGCGAGGTCGGGCGCGACCTTCCACCAGGCGACGTGCGTCTCGGGGTGGCCGTGCAGCAGGAGCAGTGGCGGCCCGCGGCCGCCGACGAGCGTGTTGATCTCGGCGCCCGTCGTTTTGATCGTCTGCCGCGTGAAGCCCGGGAACATCGCGGTTCCATTAGGCGGCGCGTCCGCTGGCGCGGCGGGCGGAGTGCCGGGCTTGGACTCGGACTGGAGCGTGCTCATGAGAGCCTCTCGGTGTGGATGGTCGACGCCCGCCGGCGTCGCGCGGCGACGTTCCCCAGCCGCGCGCGCACGTCCGCCAGCAGCGCCGCGTGGGCGCGCGCGGCCGCGGGCGGCGCGGGTCCGCGACGGCGGGGCCGGCCGGCAGCGGAGGAAGCAGGGTGGTGGCGCATCGTCCGGTCGAAGCTGGCGCGCGGCGCGCGGCGCGCGCCAGCCCGCCAGCGCGTCCCCGCGGCCGCGGGCGTACTCGCCCGGCGTCACGCCGAAGTGCGCCTTGAAGCGGCGCGTGAGGTGGCTCTGGTCGGCGAAGCCCGCGTCGAACGCCACGTGCGACAGCGGCGCCCCGTCGTCGATCAGCCGCCGCGCGTGCGCCAGGCGGAGGTGGTACGCGTGCGGCGGCACCCCGAGTTCGCGCGCGAACGCGCGCACGAGGGCGAACTTGTTCACCCCCGCGACGCCCGCGAGATCCGCAAGCGCGATGGGCCGCCGGACGTGGGCGTGGAGGTACTCGCGGGCGAGGCGGGCGCCCCGGGCGCTTCGGGGCGCTGGCTCCCACGTGCTCGCTTCGCCCTTCGACGCGTGTGACGTGTCGTCCATGTCGCTCCCGGTTCCTGGGCCCGCCCCCGGCGTACGACGCGGACGCGGACGCCCCGCAGCGTACCGGGGCCACGCGGGCGCCGCCTCTCTCCGAAGGGGGGCGGGGCGCTATGAACTTCGGCACGGCGCGCGTATTACGAACGGCAGGGTCGGCGCCGCGGCCCGGGTCTGCCTAACGGTCGCGCGTCCGTCGTCTATCGACGACAGGTACAAACGTCGAGCGGGGCGGCCGGACGTCCCCCGCATTCACCGGAGTGCTCACCTTCAGGAGGGTACGACCATGATCCTCGTCGCCGCGGGCGCCCGCGGGCGCGCCATGGTCCGGAGCGCCGACGACGCGCCCACGGTCGCCGCGTGTGGGCCAACGCCGAGCTCCTCGACGCGCGAGCCCGCGCGTCGCTCGGGCGCGAGCGCACGCCGCGTGGTGTGTCGCGTCCGCTGGCGGAGTGATCACGCTTGGTTCGCGGGGACCGCCCGCAGCCGCACGACGTCGCGCCGGGGCGGCAGGCCGTCGCCCTCCAGCTCGACGCCGGGGACGTCGGCGCCTTCGGCGACTTCGCGGGGCGCGTGCGCGGCGCGTTAGGCAAGCTGGAGGCCGAGCGGTTCGACTACCTCGTGAACAACGCCGGCAACGAGCACAGCAACACCAGCTTCGCGACGACCACGGAGGCGGAGCTGGACGCGCTCTCCGCCGTCCACTTCAAGGGCGTGTTCTTCCTCACGCAGCGACTGCTGCCGCTCATCAACGACGGCGGCCGGATCGTCAACGTGTCGACCGGCCGCACCCGCATCATCCTGCCCGGCGGCGCCGCGTACGGGTCGCCGAAGGGGGCCGTCGAGGTGCTGACGAAGTACACGGCCAAGGAACTGGGGCCGCGCCGGATCGCCGTCAACGTCGTCGCGCCGGGCGGGCATCGCGACCGACTTCAGCGGCGGCGTCGTGCGGGACAACCCCGAGATGAACCGGCGCGTCGCCGACATGACCGCGCTCGGCCGCGCCGGCGTGCCCGACGACGTCGGCCCGATGATCGCGTCGCTGCTGTCCGAGGACAACCGCTGGGTCAACGCCCAACGCATCGAAGTGTCGGGCGGCGCGTCGATCTGACGAGACGAGACGCGCGAGACGTCCGGGTCACCCCCCTTACCGCGCCCCCGCCGGCGTCGACAGCAAGTCGAGCCGCCGGCCAATCAGGCGAGAAGGGCGTCTCCGCCTACGTCGGCGACGGAGAGAACCGCTGGCCGGCCGTGCACCGGCTGGACGCCGCGCGCCTGTTCCGCCTCGAGCGAGTGGACCCGGGCAGTGCTCGGCTGGGAGCCGAGGGAGGTGGACCTCATCACGGACATCGACCGGCCGGCCTACTACGAATGACCGGCTCGTTCGGCTTCGCGTCCCGGTCGGCCTGAATGGTCGTCTGGTGGGGGACACGGTGCTGATCGGGTAAGTTCACCGCGTGCTCGCGACCACCACCGCCGCCGCCCTGGCGCACCGGGCCCGCCTGCTGGCGCGCTACGACGCCTTGTGGGACGCGGCGGCGCCCGAGGTGCGTGCCGGGCGGGCCGCGCTCGACCCGTGGGCCGCGCGCCAGGGCGAGGATAGGCGCCGGGGCGTGACGCTGCTGGCGCGACTCGACCGGCGCGCGCCCGCGGGCGGCGCCCCGACCGTGGCCGACGCGCTCGGTGCGTTCTGCGACGAATTGCGAGTCCTCGAGCCCGCGGCGTACTACCAGCCGCGCGCGGACCTGCACCTGACGGTGCTGGCGCCCTTTACGGCCACCGCGGATTGCGCGCCCTACCTCGCGCACCTCGACGCGTACCGCGCCGCGGCGGCCGAGGCCGTCGAGGGTGTCGCGCCGTTCGCGGTCGACCTGGTCGGCGTCACGCTCTCGCCAGCGGCGGTGCTGGCGCAGGGCTACCCGCGCGACGGCGCGCTGGAGCAGGTGCGCGCCCGTTTCCGCGACGCGCTCGCCGCGCGCGGGCTCGGCGACGCGCTCGACCGCCGGTACCGGCTCGAGACGGCGCACGTCACGCTCGTACGCTTTCCCGCCGCGCTCGACGACCCGGCGCGGTTCGTCGGCGCGCTCGCCGCGGCCCGGGCGCGCCCGTTCGGCACGGCGGCGGTCGCCGCCCTGGAGCTGGTCGTCGGCAACTGGTATCACGCGGCGGCGTACGCGCGCCCGGTCGCAACGTACGCGCTCGCGGGAGACCCGCGTGACGGCGGCCCGCGGCCGAACGCGTGAGGTCCTGCGCCGTCGCGGCCGCGGGCCGGCCCCGCGCGCCCACGCCGTCAGAACGTGCTCCCGACGGTCACGAACAGCTGCCGCGGCGCGCCGGTGAGGAGCGTCGCGTAGTCGCTCGCCGTCGTGAAGCCGTTCGTCCCGACCGTGCTGACGTAGCGCCGGTTGAACAGGTTGAGCGCGTTCGCCTGCACGTCGAGCGCGCGCACGCCGCGGAAGGGGCCGAAGCGGTACCGGGCGTTGAAGTCGGCGACGCCGTAGGCGGGCGCGTAGCCGCCGCCCGGGACCGTGCGGCCGTCGAAGGTGACGAGGTCGTTGGTGTAGGTGAAGAAGCGCTTGTCCACGTAGCGCCCGGTGACGGAGGCGACGAGGCGGTCGCGCGTGTAGCCGAGCGAGGTGCTGCCGAGGAAGCGCGGGGCGTCGATGACGTTCTTGCCGCCGGTCGCGACCCGCGACGTCGGGTCGTTCTCCTTGGCGAGGTAGTCCTTGGCGTAGGTCGACGCGTTGTACGACGCGCCGGCGTAGAGGCGCAGCCCCGCCGGGAGCGCGTAGTTGAAGAGTCCTTCGACGCCGCGCGTGTGCACCGAGCCGACGTTGGCGAACCCCGTCGCGCAGCTCACCGTCTGGGGGCAGAGCGAGATGCCTAACAGGCGGTTGCGGTAGTTCACGACGTACCCCGTGACCCCGGCCTCGACGGGCCCGCGACGCGTGCGCACGCCGCCCTCGACCGTCCGCGCGCGCTCGGGGTCGACGCGGGTGCGGAAGTAGTCGAAGGTCGCCGGGCTCGCGTTGTAGACGCCCGTCGCCGGGCTGTACGGGAACTGGTTGACGTTCTCCGAATAATTCGCGAACAGCTCCTCGGCGGCCGTCGCGCGGAACACCGCGCCGACCTGGGGCAGCACCCCCGCCTTGGTCGGCAGCGAGAGGGCGGGGCGGCCGGAGTCGGCGAAGACGGGCGCCGTGAGGCCGTTGGTGGGCGTGTTGCCGTTGTTGGTGAAGTCGGCGTTGACGCGCAGGAACTTGGCGCCGTAGGTCACGCCGAGGCGGTCGTCGAGCAGGCGCGTGGTGTTCTGCGCGTAGAGGAGCGTGGTGCCGATGTCTCCGCCGCGGTCGAAGTCGAGGCGGATCGGGTCGGAGAAGTTCACGTCCGGGCCGGCCGCGTAGTCGACGAGCCGCCAGCGCGGGCGGCGGATGCGGTCGCTGTTGGACTCGAGCCAGGTGCCGGCCTCGAAGCGGTTCGTGGTCGCGCCGACCGCGAACGGCTCGGTCGTCAGGCGGGCCGTGGCGCCGTAGCGGGTGTCGTGGTATTGGGTCTGGCGGAAGTTGATCGGGTCGGGCGAGTACGACGCCCCGTAGCTCGGCGCGTGCCAGTCACCCCCGCCGCGGTTGGCGTGGAAGTACGGCTGCACCGTCAGCTGCAGACCGCCGCCGAGCGCGAACTCGCCCCGGACGTAGGCGAGGTGGTCCTGCCGCGCGCCCTGCGCCGACCAGTAGTACGACGCGTCGGTGAGCGGGTTGTACGTCGTCGCGTTGCTCAGCTCCGCCAGCTGCTTCGCCTGCGCCCAACTGCCGAGGTAGTCGAAGTTGGGCCCGAAGCCGAGCCCGGGCGCGGCGGCGCCCGCGGAGCCGTTGAAAATGCCGAGCGACAGGTCCATGTAGTCGCTCTCCTTGCGGCTCGCGAAGTCGTAGTAGGCCGTGAGCTTGTGCGGGCCCAGCAGCAGCTGCGCCTTGGCGTTGAGCTGGTCCTGCCACTGCTGGCCGGCGTGGCCCAGCAGGCCGCCCTGGCCGAAGAGGAACGACGCCTGGCCGGGGAAGCGCGAGTAGCGCTCGCCGCCGCTCTTCCACTTGTCGGTGTCGAAGCGCGAGTACGACAGGTAGCCGCGGAACGCGCCCGCGCCCTCGTGGAAGGTGTCGAGCCCGTTGTCGTAGCGGAGCGTCGTGCGGCGCGCCTCGTACTGCCCGCCCATCTGCTGGACGAAGAGCGTACGCCGGTTGAGCGGGTCCTCCGTGGCGTACTGCACGACGCCGCCGAGGTTGTTGCCGCTCGCGGTGCCGAGGGCGCCGCTCCCCTGCGCGACGGTGGTCGAGGCGAGGTTGCTCGGGTCCGCCGCGCGGCCGACGCCGAGGCCGTTGAAGTTGCCGTAGGACATGTCGCCTAACGGCACGCCGTCGAGCGTCTGGCCGATCTGCGCGCTCTGGAAGCCGCGGATCGTGACGCGGTTGCTCCACTCGTACATGCCGAACCCGTCGGCGTTCTGCACGTTCACGCCGGGGAGCTGTTCGATGACCTTGAGCGCGCTCGTGCCCGGCGGGGCGGCGTGGAGGCGGGCGGAGTCGACGACGGCCGCGCCGCGGGCGAGCCCGCGCCCCGAGACGGTCGCGGTGACCGTGACGGTCGTCAGCCGCTGGGCGCTGTCGCGGCGCGCGCCGGACCGCGGCGTGGCGGGCGCCGCGGTGTCCGGCCGGGTGGCCGCGGGGGACTGTTGGGCGTCGAGGGCGACGGCGGGGACCAACCCGGCGGGGAGCAGCCCGGCGAGGAGCGCCGCGTGGATCGGGAGGGAGCGCATGGGCGGGGGAGGGAGGGAGAAGCACGTCGGCGGGGCGCCGAACACGCCGCCGAACCTCCATCCCCCCGGCGAACCGCCGATCACGAGTCGGCGACCGCCGTGTAACCGTGCGACCACACTCTGATGACGGCGGCGTGTCGGCGCGCGCCCGCCGGCGCTACGTGGGTCCGCCCTCCGACTGGTCCAGCACCCACAGGCACAGGTTCGCCGACGGCTCCGCGCACGGGTCGGCCGCCGCGCGGGCCGCGAGCCACTGCTCCATTCGCGCGAGCCGGAGCCGCGCCGACGAGGGCAGGGCGGTGCCCTCGCCGCCGGCGCGGTCGGGCGTCGGCGGCTGCGTGCCGAGCGCGGTGCAGACGGCCCGCGCGGTCTCGGCGAGGAGCGCGACCGCGGGGCGCTCCTCGGCCTCCGCCTCCCGGAGCAGCCGCTCGGCGTCGGCGGCGAGCCGCGCGATGACGGCCGACAGCTCGACGGCGGGGGCCGCGGCGCCCCGCTCGGGCGCCCACATGCTGGGCGGGGCCGTCCGCCAGAGCGACGCGACGAGCCCCGCGGCGGTGCCCGGCGGCCCGGACTCCGCGGGCGGGTCGTCGCGCGGCGGCGTGCCGGCCTCCCGCGTCACGCCTAACGCCCCGGCCGCAGCACGAGGCGGCGGTACTCGATCCGCCCGTGGTCGCCCTGCAGCATGATCGGGCCCGGCGTGCCCTCGTCGCTGTCGAGCGCGCCGCCGGTGATGCCGGGGATCGCCCGGTCCGCGACGACCGTCTGCCCGTTGAGGACGACCGTCACCCGGCGCCCGACGAGGGTGATGTCGCACGTCTGCCACGCGCCCGGCCCGCGCGCCGCGTACGCACTCGGCGCGATGAAACCGTAGACCCCGCCGATGTCGACCAGCGCCGGCTCGCGGTCGCGGCGGTCCTCCTCGTCGTCCTCGACCTGCACCTCGTAGCGCCCGCGCAGGTACACGCCGCTGTTGCTCCCCTTGGGGTAGCGGAACTCGACGTGCAGCGTGAAGTCCCCGAACGCGCGCGTCGTCACCAGGTTCGCGCCGCCGCCGGGGTTGGCGAGCACGCCGTTCTCCGCGCGCCACCGGTTCTCCCCGCCGCGCGGCACCCACCCCGCGAGGTCGCGGCCGTCGAAGAGCACGACCGGCGCGCCCCAGCGCGGGATTCCCGCGGCGCGGAGCAGGTCGGGGGCGCGCACCGCCGTCCACGCGTGCCGCTCCCCGTTAGGCGTCACGAGCGTGCCGGAGAGTCGGTCCCCTGCCGCGCCGCCCGCGACCGTCCCCTCGACGCGCAGGTCGCCGTCGCCCGGCTCCCACTGCGGCGGGATGGCGAAGCGGAAGGTGTCGCCCGCGACCTCGACGCGGCCGACCGGGCGGGCGCTCCCCACGCGGCCGACGAAGCGCCCGACGAGCGCGCGGTCGCCCGAGCGCGAGACTTCCAGCCACGACGGGTAGACTGTGCCGCCGGCGCCCGAGACGCGCAGGTCCCAGCGCCCCACGAGCGCCGGCGGGATCGCGGTCTGGGCGCCGGCCGCCGCGGGGCCGCGACCGGCGGGCCCCGCGGCGAGCGCCGCCAGGAGCGCCGTCGCGGGCCCCGCGGCCGTGCGCGCGTGGCGCGCCGTGCGGCGCAGAGGGTAGTACAGGCGTTGTGGCCAGCCGTTCATGTGTCTCCGGACGAGCGGGTTGCCCAGGCAATCCCCAAGCGTACCTCCGGGACCGCGCCCGGGTGAAGTCACGTCTGGACGCCCGCGTGGCGGAACGGCCGCATGGCGGCGCGCGCGCGCCGGTCGCCATATTCGGCGACGGCCCGCGCCGCGCGGCCGCCCGCCCCGAGCCCAGAAAGAGGAGCACACGCGATGCAAGCACCACCACGCGAGACGGCCTACGACGCGATCGTCGTCGGGTCGGGCATTTCGGGCGGGTGGGCCGCCAAGGAGCTGACCGAGAAGGGGCTGCGCGTGCTCCTCCTCGAGCGCGGCAAGAACATCGAGCACATCAAGGACTACGTCAACGCGACGAAGCCGCCCTGGGCGTACCCGCACCGCGGCGGCCGCACGGTGGCGATGGAAGACGCGTACCCCGTCCTCCAGCGCGACTTCCCGCTCAACGAGAAGAACCTCGACTGGTGGGCCTCGGACCGGGACTCGCCCTACACCGAGGTCAAGCGCTTCGACTGGTACCGCGGCTACCACGTCGGCGGGCGCTCGCTCATGTGGGGGCGCTGCAGCTTCCGCCACAGCGACATCGACTTCGAGGCGAACGCGAAGCAGGGCGTCGGCACCGACTGGCCGATCCGCTACGCCGAGATCGCCCCGTGGTACAGCCACGTCGAGCGCTTCGCGGGCATCGCGGGGTCGCACGAGGGGCTCGAGCAACTCCCCGACGGGGAGTTCCAGCCACCGATGGCGATGAACTGCGCCGAGCAGCAGGTGGCGGACCGCCTCGCCCGCCTGTACGACGGCCGGCGCCGCGTCATCCCGAGCCGGACGGCCAACCTTACGCAGCCGCTCCCCGGGCGCTATGCGTGCCAGTACCGCGACGCGTGCTGGCTCGGCTGCCCGTACGGCGCCTACTTCAGCACGCAGTCCTCGACGCTCCCGGCGGCGGTGCGCACGGGGCGCCTCACGCTGCGGCCGTTCGCGATCGCGACCGAGGTGCTGTACGACAAGGACCGCAAGCGCGCCACGGGCGTGCGCGTGCTCGACGCGGTCACGAACCAGACGACGGATTACACGGCCAAGGTCGTCTTCCTCTGCGCCTCGACGCTCAACTCGACGTGGCTGCTGCTCCGGTCCGCGACCGACGTGTGGCCGGGCGGGTTGGGCAGCTCGTCGGGGGAGCTCGGGCACAACCTGATGGACCACCACTTCCGCTGCGGCGCGTCGGGCCAGATCGAGGGGCTGGACGACAAGTTCGAGTTCGGGCGGCGGCCGAACGCGATCTACATCCCGCGCTACCGCAACCTGCGTGGCGAGAAGCGCGACTACCTGCGCGGCTTCGGCTACGAGGGCGCCGCGGGGCGTGACGGGTGGTCGCGCGCGGTCGCGGAGTTAGGCGTCGGCGGCGACTTCAAGGACACGGCGGCCGAGCCGGGCGCGTGGGCGTTCGGCGCGACCGCGTTCGGCGAGATGCTCCCCAACCACCAGAACACGGTCACGCTCGACCACGCGAAGACGGATAAGTGGGGGCTCCCCGTCCTCAAGATCGACTGCGCGACGGGCGAGAACGAGCGCCTCATGCGCAAGGACATGATCCACGACATGGCCGAGATGCTCGAGGCGGCGGGCGCGAAGAACGTGCACACGTTCGACGGCGAGTACTTCCCGGGGATGGGCATCCACGAGATGGGCACGGCGCGTATGGGGCGGAGCCCGAAGGTGAGCGTGCTCAACGCGCACAACCAGGTGTGGGACGCGCCCAACGTGTTCGTCACCGACGGGGCGTGCATGGCCTCGACGGCGTGCCAGAACCCGTCGCTGACCTACATGGCGCTGACGGCGCGCGCGGCGGACTTCGCGGTGCAGGAGCTCAACCGGCGGAACCTCTGAGCGCGTCGCCAGGGAAGGGTGGACCCCCGCCGCCTTCGGCAAGCAAGCTGCGGGGGTGACGATCCTTGTAGCGGCGTCACCACGTGATCCGTATGTTCGCGCTGTCCCCATCCGGCGCGGGCAACCGTGAGCACCGAGCTACGCGAGCAGCTACAGGCCACCATGGGTAGCACCCTCACGCTTGGGCGCGAGCTCGGCGGGGGTGGGATGAGTCGCGTCTTCGTCGCCGAGGACGCGCGGCTCGGGCGTCGCGTGGTGGTGAAGGTGCTCGCGCCGGAGCTGGCGGAAGGGATGAGCGCGGCGCGGTTCGCGCGCGAGGTGCGGCTCGCCGCGCGGCTGCAGCACCCGAACATCGTCCCCGTGCTCGCGGCGGAGGACCGCGACGGGCTCGCGTTCTACACGATGCCCTACGTGGACGGCGAGTCGTTGCGCGCGCGGCTCGCTGGCGGCGGGCGCCCGGACCTCGGGCAGGCGGTGACGATCCTGCGCGACATGGCCCGCGCGCTCGGCTACGCGCACGCGCAGGGCGTCGTGCACCGGGACGTCAAGCCGGACAACGTGCTGCTCTCCGACGGCGCCGCCGCGGTGGCCGACTTCGGCATCGCGAAGGCCGTGTCCGCGGCGCGCACGGTGGAGACCCCGCCGGGCGCCGCGCCGACCGGGACGCTCACGCGCGCGGGCGCGTCGTTAGGCACGCCGGCGTACATGGCGCCCGAGCAGGCCGCGGGCGACCCGGACGTGGACGCGCGGGCCGACCTGTATGCGTGGGGCGTGGTCGCCTACGAGCTGCTCGCGGGGCACCACCCGTTCGCCGGGAAGGCCACGGCCCAGCAGCTCATCACGGCGCACCTGGGCGAGACGCCGCGCGCGCTCCGGACGGTCGCGCCCGCGGTGCGGGCCCCGCTCGCCGCGCTCGTGATGCGCTGTCTGGCGAAGGACCCGGCCCAGCGGCCCGCGACGGCCGCCGAGCTGCTGGCCGTGCTTGACGCCGGGCTCGCGACCGGGGCGCGGGCGGCGGTCCCGCGCCGGGCGCGGCTCGGCGCGGTGGCAGCGCTCGCGCTCCTCGGCCTGGGTGGGACGGGGGTGGCCTGGCGGGCGCACGCTGGCGGCGCGGGCGTGTCGCGCACGACGGCCGCGGTGCCGCTGATGCTCGCCGTGCTGCCGTTCGACAACGCCGGGCCGGCGGAGCAGGCGGTGTTCACGGACGGCCTCACCGACGCGGTCACGGCCAAGCTGGGCGCGCTCCCCGGCTTCGCCGTGATCGACCGCCGGAGCGCGGCCCAGTACCGGGCGACTGCCAAGCCGGCCCGGCAGGTCGGCGCCGAGCTCGGCGTGCCGTACCTCGTCGAGGGCGTGGTGCGCTGGACGCGGGACGGCGCCGGCGCGTGGCGCGCGCAGGTCACGCCGACCGTGGTCGACGCCAGAGCCGGCACGACCACATGGACGGGCGCGCCGGTCGTGCTCACGGCCGCCGACCCGTTCAGCGCGCAGACGGCGGTGGCCACGCAGGTGGCCGCGGCGCTGCACCTGGCGCTCGAGCCGGCCGGCCGGGCGGCGCTCGCCCGGCCGCTGACCCACGACCCGGAGGCGCTCGCGGCGTACGTGCGCGGCACCGCCCTCCTGGACGCCGTTGACCGGGCCGGGTGGACGCCCGACACCCGGGCCGCGGCGGAGCGGAGCGCGGCCGAGTTCGCCCAGGCCGTCGCGCGTGACTCCGCGTTCGGCGACGCGTGGGGCGCATTCGCCCTGGCGCGCTTCTTCGTCGCGAACACGTCGCCGGGCGACACGGCCGCGATGGCGCGGCTGCGGACTACCCTGGCCCAGGCGCGTGCGTACGTGCCGGACAATCCGGGGGTGCTGATCAAGATTGCCGACACGCGCGAGTACATCGACCACGACACCGTCGGGGTGGACGCGCTTTACGGTCGCGCGGCCGCGGGGCTGCCGCCGAACAACGCGCGCCGGTTACGCCTCGCGACCTTCCTCCTCGACGATCACCACCAGTACGACAGCGCGTACGCGCTCCTGCGCCGCGCCGTGGCACTCGACCCGCGCTCGGCCCGCACGCTCGACATGGCGGCGCGGTCGGCCGGAAACCTCCGGCACTGGGCGGAGGCCCGGGGGTACGCCGACGCACTGATCGCGCTCGACTCGACGAACGAGCGGGGCTGGGCGCAGCGCCTGGTCGTGTTAGAGGCCCAGGGCGACACGCTGGCCGCGCAGGGCGCGGCGGCGCAGGCGCTCGCGCGGCTGCCGCACCCGAGCTACCTGGTGTTGAACGAGGTTGCCTACGCCGGCGGCCCCTACGGGCCGCTCTACCTCGGCCGCTCGGCGCGCGACCTCGGGATCACCACGCTCTACGACAGCGTGGCCGTGTACTACGACACCAAGACCGACGTCTGCCTCCGGCTCGGCGACGGCGCGCGGGCCCGGGCCTACGCCGACTCCCTCCAGCGTCTGCTCGCGCGCCGCCCGCCGCGCAGCGCGGACGACAGCGTCTACTTCGCGCCGTTCCTCGCGTTCGCGCAGGCCACGCTCGGCGACACCGCGGCGGCGCGCGCGACGCTCACGCGGGCGCTCGCCCAGGCGCGCGCGGCCCCGGCCGCCGACTCGCTGCGCGTGCTCGACGCCGAGCTCGTGGCGGGAACGTACGCGCGGCTGGGCGAGCCGGAGACCGCGGTGCGGTGGCTGGAGGCCAGCGTCACCGCCCCGGGGCGAGGCGTGACCGCGCAGGGCTACGCGGTCCGCCCGAAGCTCCTCGTCCTGCACGGCACGCCGGCGTTCGAGCGCTTCCGGCGCGCGCATCCGGAGTAGCGGCGCGGCACGCGGGCCGGGTCGTCTACCGGACGACCTTGCGCATTGCCTAACGTCTGTCACGTCTCGGGCGGGCGCGTGTCGCAGAAGACGCGTAACCAGCCTGACCGGACGTCGGCAGCGCCCGCGAGGTTGCCGGGGCGGAGTTGCGGGTCCACATGGTATCGAATACGATACCATGTGGCCCCGTCTCCCGGCCCCTGAGGTCTGTTGACGCCTGCTCATCGCTCCGTTCCGACTCGTGCGATATGGCGCTCGCGGCCGTCCTCGACACCAACGTCCTGATCGCCGCGTTGCGCTCGCCCCTCGGGGCGTCGTACCAGATTCTGAGGCGCGTTGGCACCGGTGCGTTCGACATCGAGCTCTCCGTTCCGCTCGTGCTGGAGTATGAGAGTGTCGCGAAACGCGACCTGCCGGCGCTCGGGCTGACGGCCGCCGATGTGGACGCGGTCCTCGACTTCCTGTGTCGCGCGGGCCGGCACCGCGCCATCTACTTCCACTGGCGACCCGCGCTCCCCGACCCGCAGGATGATCTGGTCCTGGAGCTCGCCGTCGCGTCCGGGTGCCCGGTGGTCGTCACGCACAACGTACGGCACTTCGCCGGGGCCGAGCGCTTCGGCGTCACCCCGGTCCGCCCGCGCGACTTCCTCGCCATGCTCCGCGGGCTCGACCTGGCATCCCCGCGCCCCAACGTCGCCCCGTGAAGGGCTCCCTCTGACCGTCCGATGAGCACCATCAGCCTCCGCCTCCCGGACTCGCTGCACGCGCAGGCGCGCGCGCTCGCCAAGGCCGACCACGTCTCGATCAACCAGCTCGTCACGACGGCGCTCGCCGAGAAGATCGCCGCCCTGCTGACGGTCGAGTACCTGGAGGCGCGGGCGGCACGCGGGTCGCGCGCAGCGTTCGACGCCGTGCTCGCCGAGGTGCGGGCGCGCGGCGCGCCGCCGGTACCGGGCGACGAGATCGGGGACGAACGCGACGCGCCCGCCCCGGTCGCGGGAGGCGACGTCCCCGAGGGCGACGCGGGATAGTCGCTCGCGGCGGCGTACCCCGGTGCGCGGCGGCACGACCGCCGCGTGCGTCGGGCCGTGGCGGGAGAGCCGGATCGTGGAGGCGGGACGACCGAGCCGGACCCGTTACGCGGCGAAAGTAACGTCGGACAAACACGCCGGTAACGCCGCCGATCGACGTTAGCGCACGTCGAACGTGCTGCTCACGCGACGACGCAGGCCTACCCCTCACCCCCCCCGCCATGCCCCGCTTTCGTCGCCCGTGGGCGCGCCGTCCGCCGCCGTCGCGCTCCTGCTCGCTGCGCCCGCGGGCGCCCAACATCCGGCCCGTGGCATCCCCGCCGGAACGTACATGACCACCCTGCGCACGGCGGACGTGGCCGCGCTCTTGGCCGACCGCCTGGTTGGCCCGTGGACGGTGACGTTCGACAGCACCGGCCACTTCACGGTCGAGCACGGCGAGAGCCAGATTGGTGGGACCACCCGACCACTGCCGGGGGACCAGGTGTCCTTCAACGACGACATGGGGCCGGGCGCGTGCGGCACACCACCGGGGATGTACAGCTACGCCGTCCGCGGCGATACCCTGACGCTGCGGAAGGTGAGCGACGCGTGTGACGCCCGGGCTGCGGTCCTCACGGCACGCCCCCTCACGCGCGCGTCCGCCGGCACGGGGCTGCCCGTCGCTGCGCAGCCGCCCGCCCCCGGGACTGCCGCGCCCTCCCCGCCGCCCGCGCCCCCGCCGCCGGACTGGTACCTGCGCGACCCCGCGACCGACGGCGTGCCCGGCGCGGCCGTCCGCCGCGCGCTCCGCGAGGCGCTCGCCGGGCAGGCGCCGAAGCGCGCGGTGCTCGTCGCGGTGATCGACGGCGGCTTCGACACGGCCCACGCCGCGCTCCGCCCCGCCCTCTGGCGCAACCCGGGCGAGGTGCCCGGCAACGGGCGCGACGACGACGGCGACGGGTACGTGGACGACGTCTTCGGCTGGAACTTCCTCGGCGCGCCGACCGGGCGCAACGTGAACTTTCTCCAGTTCGAGATCACCCGCATCGCCGCGCGCTGCCGGGCCGGGGGTCAGCCCGGCGTAGGCGTCGCGTTCTCGTGCGACTCGGCTGCGCGCCTGTACGCCGCGGACAGCGCCCGGGCGGCGACCACCCTCGCCCGCGTCGACGGGCTCATCGCCCGCCTCGACAGCGCCCGCACGTTGCTCGCGCGCACGCTCGGCGTGCTGCGTGACTCGCTCACCCGCGCGCGCGTCGCGGCGCTCCCGGGCGGCGGTGCGCCGGCGGCCGGCGACAGCGTCGGCCGCGCCCGAGCCTTCTACCTCCTCGTCCACACGGGCGTGTCCGACGCGATGCCCGATGCGGTGCTCGACGCGATGATCCGCGACCGGCACGCCGACCTCGTGCGCCGGGCCACGGTGGGCTACGACCTCACGACCGACCCCCCCACTGCCGTCCTCGGCAACGTGCGCGGGCTGGGGCGCCGCTACGGTAACGGCGACGTGGGCACCACCACCGCCGCGCACGGCACGGCGGTCGCCGGCCTGATCGCGGGCGCCCCTGGCGACAGCGGCGTGGCGGGCGTCGCTCCGTTCGCGCGCGTGCTCATGGTGCGCGCGGCGATGTCGGGCGACGAGCGCGACGAGGACGTGGCCAACGCGATCCGCTACGCCGTGGACCGCGGCGCGCGCGTGATCAACATGAGCTTCGGAAAACTGTACTCCCCGGAGAAGCCGACCGTGGACAGCGCGGTGCAGTACGCGGCGGCCAAGGGCGTGCTGCTCGTCCACTCGGCGATGAACGAGGCGAGCGACAACGACCGCGCGCCCGCGTAGCCGACCCCGCGCTACCTCGGCGGCGGGCGCGCGGCGACGTGGCTCGACGTCGGCGCCTCCACCCCGGCGGTCGGACCCGGGCTCGCGGCGGAGTTCAGCAACTACGGGCAGACGACGGTCGACCTCTTCGCCCCGGTGGTCGAGATGTACATCGCGCACCCGGGCGGGGGGTACACGCGCGGCGGCGGGACGAGCTACGCGGCGCCGGTGGTGTCGGGCGTGGCGGCGCTGCTCCTGGCCTACTTCCCGTCGCTTACCGCCGTGGACGTCCGGCGCATCCTCGTCGCGTCGGCCACCCCGTACCACGACCTGATGGTGACACTCCCAGGCGGGGGTGGGAAGCAGGTGCCGTTCGGCACGTTGAGCGTGGCTGGCGGCGTGGTGAACGCCTACGCCGCCGTCCGCATGGCCCAGCGCGAGACGGCGCCGCACGCCTCACCCTGACCGCCCCCACACCCTGACCGCGCCCATGCCCGTTCCCCGTCGGCCTCGTCGTGGCGTGCCGTCCGCCGTCCGGCGTGGCGTGCCCGCGCTCCTCGCCATCGCCCTGTGCGCCGCCCCCACCCACGCGCAGCGCAGCGGGCTGGACATCGCAGCGGTGCAGGCGCAGCTCGACAGCGCTCGGCGCGCCTTCGCCGCCGCGCACGCCGCCCGCGACAGCGCGGCGATGGCCCGCGCCCTCGCGCCCCTCCCCACACTCCAGGTGCCGGGCAACGAGCCGTTCCCCCCGGAGCGCGCGGCGGCGGCGTACATCGCGGGGTGGATGAGCATGGGCGTCACGACGTGGACCCTGCGCCCGTCCGTGGTCCGCGTCGCGTCCGACAGTACGGCCAGCGAGGAGGGGCAGTGGGAGCTGCCGGAGCAGGGCGTGAGCGGGCCGTACCGCGCACGCTGGCAGCGCGGCCCCGACCGGCGGTGGCGCTTCACCGAGATGCGCGTGCGGGCTCCCGCCCCGCCGGTGGCGATGACCCGGGCCGACACGATGATTCCGATGCGCGACGGCGTGCGGCTGCACACGGTCATCCTGTCGCCCGCCGCCCCGGCGGCGCCGATCCCGATCCTCCTCGAGCGCACGCCGTACGGCGTGGCGAACTGGACGAGCGACGCGGTCAACGCCGCGCACCACACGCTCGCGGCCGACGGCTACGTGTTCGTCTTCCAGGACGTCCGCGGACGCTACGGCTCCGAGGGACAGTTCGCGATGGCGCGCTCGCCCCGCGACCCGGCGGCGCGGGACGGGACCGACGAGAGCACGGACTCGTACGACACGATCGACTGGCTGGTCCGGCACGTGCCACACACCAACGGCCGCGTCGGGATCTTCGGCGTGTCCTACGACGGGTGGCTCACGTCGATGGCGCTGCGGGCGCCGCACCCGGCGCTCCGCGCCGCGTCGCCCCAGGCGCCGATCGGCGACCTCTGGGTCGGCGACGATTTCTTCCACCACGGCGCCTTCCGGCTGTCGTACGGCTACGAGTACGCCGTCCAGATGGAGTCGTCACGTGAGAGCAGCCCCGTGGCGTTCGACGGCTCGGGCGACGCCTACGACTGGTACCTGCGTCTCGGGCCGCTCGCTACGGTGAACGCCACGCGGCTGCACGGCCGGCTGCCGACGTGGAACGCGTTCGTCGCGCACCCGAACTACGACGCGTTCTGGCAGGCGCGCGGTGGACTGGCAGTTCGGGCGCGCGGGCACGACGGCGGGCGTGCCCACGCTCGTCGTCGGCGGCTGGTGGGACCAGGAGGACCCATACGGGCCGGTCGACACCTATCGCACGCTCGCGCACGGCAACACGGCCCGCGGCAACACGGCCCGCGGCGTCCACCTCGTCGAGGGGCCGTGGAACCACGGCGGGTGGGCCTTCGGCGCCGGACGGCAACTCGGGGCCGTGGCGTTCGGCAGCGCGACCGCGACGTACTTCCGCGACTCGGTCGAGGCGCCGTGGTTAGCGTCCCACCTCAAGGACCACGGGCCGTTCGCGCTCCCCCCGGTGCTCGCCTTCCAGTCGGGGACGAACCGCTGGATGCGCTACGACGCATGGCCACCTCACGGCGGGGCGGCCACGCGCCTGGCGGCGCGCGCCCTCTACCTGCGCGAGGGCGGCCGCCTGACGTTCGACGCGCCACCCGCGTCCCCTGATCCCTCACCGACCGGCGCACCGGGCGCGAGACCGGGGGCGGCAAGAGGCGCGTCCGACGCCTACGTCTCGGACCCTGCGACCCCGGTGCCCTACCGCCGGCGCCCGATCGAGGCGACGTACGACCCGAAGGGCTCGGGGTGGCGCACCTGGCTCGTGCAGGACCAGCGCTTCCTGGCCGACCGACGCGACGTGCTGCGCTGGCAGACGGCGCCGCTCGCGGCCGACCTCACGATCACGGGCGACGTGATCGCGCACCTGTTCGCGTCGACGACGGGCACGGACGCCGACTGGGTCGTGAAGCTGATCGACGTGTACCCGGACGGGGCCGCGCCCGGCACGGCCGCGCCGAACGCGGACACCGCGATGGCCGGCTATCAGCTGATTGTCGCGGCCGACATCCTGCGCGGCCGCTTCCGCCACAGCGCCGCGCGCCCCGAGCCGGTCCGGCCGGGTGCGGTGGAGGAGTACGTGGTCGACCTGCACGGGAACGACCACTGCTTCCTCAGAGGGCACCGCCTCATGGTGCAGGTGCAGAGCTCGTGGTTCCCGCTCTACGACCGCAACCCGCAGACGTACGTGCCCAACATCTTCGCCGCCCGCGCGGCGGACTTCCGGGCCGCCACGCACCGGGTGTACCGCTCGGCGCGGTACCCGTCGCGCGTGGAACTGCCGGTCGTGGCAGGGCCGTGAGGGCGGCGCCACGCGCGACTCCCAGCACCGCGCCGCCCTCGCCCGTCTACCTCGCCCGCTTCGCGGCGCTGCAGGCGTTTCTCGACGAACTCCGGCGCACGTTCCGCGACGGGGTGGACGCAGCCGCGTGGGTGGACCGGCCACACCGGCCTTTCACGGCAAGACGGCGCGCGAGCTGATCCGCGCGGGACACGTGGACCGGGTGACGGGCGTGCCCTACGCCCTCAACGCCGGCGTGTCCGCCTGAGCCGCCGGACCTCGGGCCCGGCGGGTCTAAGGGCAGCACGTTAGGCATGGAAACCTCGGACGCCGGGTACGTCGGCTTCGCGTTCCGGCAGTGCCGCCCCGACCACGCCGGCGTGGCGGAAACCGTGCGCGCGAGCGCGGGCGCTCGCCCAGGCGCGCCGCGGCCCCGGCCGCCGACTCGCTGCGCGCGCTCGACGCGGCGGTCGTGGCGGGGACGTACGCCCGACTGGGCGAGCCGGGGACCGCCGTGCGGTGGCTGGAGACCCGCCTCGCCGAGCTGGCCGGCGGGGTGAGCGCCCGGGGGGACTCGCGGTCTACCCAAAGCTCCTCGCCCTGCACGGCACGCCGGCGTTCGTGCGCTTCCTCCGGGCGCACGGCGTCGCGAGCGGACCGTAAGGGACCGGTTAGACACGACGTCGAACCTGGCCTCTCCGCCGTCGTACCGACCCGTACCCGTTCTGGCCGGCTTGGGGCGGACCCGCGCGTGGGGGCATATTGCCGTGGACTTACCCGTGCGCCGCATCGGCGTCGCCGTTCTCCTGAACCCGAGTGTCTGGCGCGCGTCGACCTGACCACCAATCCGGTCCCGCCGGCCTATGACGCTGACGGCGTGCTGGGTGTCGGCGGCACGCGTGTGCGACTCGCCACGGTACGCCGGCAATCGCCGTGCACGTCCCCAGCGACCCGTCACACGGCGCCGCTCCACGCCGCGGCGTCCGCGTCGCTCAAGATCTCGCGCGCGGCGCACGCGTGGACCACGGTCGCCGGCCAGTCCGGCTCGTAGCGGCCCGCGCCTAACATCCGCGCGAGCGTGAGGCGCTTCCCCGCGCCCCACACCACCATGACCCCCTCGCGCGCCGCGGCGATCGTCGCGATCCCGACGCTCACCCCGTGGTGCGGCACCGCGTCGAGCGCGCCGAACGTCGGGAACGTCTGCAGGTTGTCGCGCCGCGTCTCGTCCGAGAGCGGGATGACGCGCGTCCGGCTCTCCCGCGGGCTCCCCGGCGGGTTGAAGGCGACGTGCCCGTCGCTCGCCCCCGAGGCGAGCAGGAAGAGGTCGATCCCGCCCGCGTCGGCGATCCGCGCGTCGTAGGCGGCGGGGTCGCGCGGGTCGGGGAACCAGACCGATGCGTCGGGCAGCCGGTCCGCCTCGGGGAGCGCGGCATTCCACGGCCCCACCATCTCGGCCCGCGCGAAGTGGTGGCACGACCACGGCCGGTCCGCGGGCGCGTAGGCGAGCGCGCCGCCGGCGTCGGGCACGAGGTACTCGTCCATCATCACGAGCACGACGTGGGCGAGCGGCTGCGGCGCCGCGGCCAGCCGCCGGGCGACCGCGGCGTAGACCGGGCGCGGCGTGCGCCCCGTCGGGCAGCCGAGCAGGAAGCGCCGACCCGTTAGGCGCGCCCGCTCGGCGCCGGCGAGCACCCGACCGGCGAGCTCCTCCCCGATCGCCTCCGGCGAGGCGAGGACGCGGAGCGGCGTCGCGGACGCCACGGCCTAACGCGCCGCGTCCAGCGCCGCCCGCGCCAGCTCCGGCCGCTTCCAGAGGTCGATCGGCTTCGCGACCCCCCGCGGCCGGAAAGGGAGCGGGACCTTCTGCCCGAGCCCCGCCGACGCGTAGGCCGCGTAGAGCACCTCCTGCACGACGCGCCCCGTCTCGCCGTCGGAGATCGGCGTCTCCCTCCCGCGCACGCAGCGCGCGAAGTGCCGCATCTCCTGCGGGAAGCCGTAGTTCCAGTGCTCCTCGAACACCGGGTAGCTCCACCCCTGGGTCGTCGACGCCTTCTCGACCGCGTAGCCGAAGCCCACGTCGCTGTAGGTCGGGATCGCGTTCCCCATCAGCAGGTCGGCGTACGCCTGCCCCCGGTCGCCGAACACCTCGATCGAGTCGTCCATCCCGCCGGGCTTCGTCCAGCTGTTCTCGACCACGCCCACGGCCCCGCCCTCGAACTCCATCACGCAGAGCGCCTCGTCCTCGCCCGCCGTGCGCGCGCCGTGCACCTGCGTCGAGAGCTGCGCGTACACGCTCTTCACGTTCGGCTTACCGAGGAACCACCAGCAGAAGGCGATCCCGTGGCAGCCGAGGTCCATGAGCGCGCCGCCGCCGGACTGGTCGACGTCCCAGAACCAGTCGGAGTGCGGGCCCGAGTGCTTCTCGCCCTGCTTCACGAGGTGGACGCGCCCGAACGCGCCCTCGTCCGCCATCTGCTTCGCCTTCACGTACTTCGGCGCGAAGAACAGCTCCTCGGCGTAGAGCAACAGCACGCCCGCGCGCCGGCAGGCGTCGAGCATCGCGTCCGCCTCCTCGAGCGTCACGCAAAGCGGCTTCTCGCAGACGACGTGCTTGCCCGCGGCGGCCGCGTCGATCGTGATCCGCGCGTGCAGCCGGTTGGGCGCGGTGATCACGACCAACTCGACCGCGGGGTCGGCGAGCAGCGCGCGGGTGTCGGCGTAGGCGCGCGGGATGCCGTGCCGCCGCGCGAACGCCTCGGCGTTCCCCGGCGTGGGCGAGGCGACGGCGACGACCTCGGCCTCGCCCGGCATCGCCGCCACCGACGCCGCGATGCAGTCCGCCTGGAACCGCGAGCCGACGATGCCGACCCGCACGGGCGATAACGCGGAGGATCCGACGGCCGTCACGGGGTCCGCTCGCGCGCCGGCGGCTGCAGGGAAGCCCCGGTGATCGTGTGGACGGCCGCGACGAACGCCTCATCGCGCGCGACCTTGTCCGGGTCCAACACGGACCGCACGGCCGGACGCCGCGTCCGCGTCGTGCGCCGCGGCAGCTGCGTGGCCACGGTGAACGCGTGCGTCACCCGGGCGGTCCCCGACGGCCGCGGAGTCGGCTGGTCCGGCACCATGCTCCGCAGCCGCGCCTGTTGGGCCGGCGTCATGCGGTGCACCAACTCGCCGTAATACTCCTCCACACCTTCCTCCTTGTTGGCCGGGTGCGTCGCCCGCGCGATCGGGCGCCGCGCGCGCACCCGCACGGGATCGGCGTTCGTCCAGTGCAGGTGCAGCTCGCCGTGGATCAGCTGTCGGGCGGCCGGGTTCTCGCTCATCGCAACGGTGATCAGCACGCCCTGCCCCGGCACGAACGTGACCGCCGGGTCCGGCGCGGGGTGCTCCGGCACGAAGGTCAGGTCCTGACCGCCCAGCGTCGCGGCCGAGCCCCAGAGCAGCGGGAGGCGGAATACAAACTGGTCGTCCGGAAGGTAGTCGAGGTAGTGGATGTGGGAGCTGCAGAAGCCCTCGTTGCCGAAGCGCCGGACGAAGAACATCCACGTCTCGTCCGCCGGGTCCTCCTTCACGCGCACGGCCATCGCGAACACGGGGTGCACCTCGGCGTGAATCGAGTGCTCGAAGTCGAGCCCGAACAGGCCGCTCACGATCGCGAACTTGCCGTCGATCAGCGTGTTCGGCCCGGTCCCGCCGTTGTCGACGGCGAGGTGAAAGTCCTGCCACCAGGGCGTGCTGAATTGGTCGATCGTCTCCGCCGCCTTGAACTCCGGCTCGAGTGTCTTGCGTGTCGCCGTGAGGCCGTTGCCGTTGGGCGGGTCGAGGTACCAGCTGTAGTCGTCGTCGCCGCTGAACGTCCCCGTCGAGTGCGACTCCCACGTGATCGGGCCGGTGACGGTCGCCGGACCCCAGTTGCCGTGCGGGCCGCAGATGTGGGCGTCGTCCCGGAAGGTGGCCTGGCGCGTGCACGGCATCTGGTCGGGGGCGTAGATCACCGTCACCCCGGCGGTAGACCTGATCGTGTCGGCGCAGAGCGTCTCGGCGCTCGGCGGGAGCCCGTGGTGCAGCTTCTGGTAGCCCCACATCGGGTTGAGGGGCATGAGGTTGTCGTCGAGGCTGTCCGAGATCAGGTCGAAGGGGAGCGGCGCCGAGTCGACGGGCGGCGTGACCGTCCCGCCGGCGCCGTGCGTCACGATCAACTGCACCACGGCGTTCGACTGGCCGCGGCACTGGTTCTCGGTCCCGTCGTCGTGGTTGGCGTACCCGTTGTCGCGGTAGTCGTCGTCGACGTAGCCGAGCCGGAGGTAGGCCTGCGCGACGTTGACGTTGGCCGGCACCGCGAGGGTGTGCCCGTTGACGTCGGCGAGGCGCGCCAGCGCGGGCCACGGCGCCCCGATCACCCCGGGGATCCAGATCAGCCCGTGGTACAGCCGGTCGGACTCCGGCCCGCTCGGGTTGACGTAGCGCTTCCACGTCGCGCCCGAGCCACCCGTCTGCACGCACCCGCCCGCCTGCACCTTGATCGCGTCGCCGGGCCGAAAGCGGATCGTCGGGTAGGGGTAGACCGGCTGCGTGACCACCGGTTCGTGGATGGTCCACTGCTCGAGCGAGCTGTCCGGAGACACGTAATGCTCGATCCGCTGCGCGCCGGCGCGGTCGGCGACGAGCCCGGCGAAGGCCGTGAGGGTGACGAATACGGCGAGGCGAAGGCGTGGCATGCGGCCGGACTCTCCTGGGTGGGGACGCGAGTTGCCCGACGTTCGGCGCCGGGTCGGCGCTGTCAAGCACACCTGCCCCGCGCGGGACGCCGCAGGGCGCCGTGTGGGCGTCCGCCGGCGCGGACTGGGGCGGCCCTGTGCGCTCAGCGGTCGGCGACGTACAGTGCGGACGGCGCCGCGCGAGACGCGCGGTTTCGCCGCCGTGCCGTCCGTCCCACTTCAGGAGCCGTTCGTGAGCGACCGCCCGCCCGCCGCGTCCGTGTCCCGACGCGACTTCCTGCGACACGCCGGCCAACTCGGCTGCGCCGTCTCCGCCGCGGGCGTCGGACTCGGCGCGTGGACGCCGACCGCCGGCGCGCAGCCGCTCGCGCAGCCGCTCGCGCAGCCGCTCGCGCAGCCGCTCGCGCAGCCGCTCGCGCAGCCGGTCGCGTCGCGTACGAGCCCGCCCGACCTTGAGGCGTTCGTGGCGGGCCTCCGCTGGCGCATGCTCGGCCCTTTTCGCGGCGGGCGCTGCGCCGCGGCGACCGGCGTGCCGGGGCGGCCGAACGAGTTCTACTTCGGCGCCGTCAACGGCGGCGTGTGGAAGTCCGTCGACGCGGGGCGCGTCTGGCGGCCCGTGTTCGACGACCAGCCGGTGGCCTCAATCGGGGCCGTTGCCGTCGCGCCGTCCGCGCCCGACGTGATCTACGTCGGCACCGGCGAGTCGACGCTCCGCGACTCGGCCGGCTACGGGAACGGCGTCTACAAGTCGACCGACGCCGGCCGCACCTGGACGCACCTCGGCCTCGCCGACACGCACCACATCGGCAAGCTCGCCGTCCACCCGACCGACCCGGACGTCGTCTTCGCGGCCGCGATCGGGCACCTGTACGCGCCGAACGCCGAGCGCGGGGTGTTCCGCTCGACCGACGGCGGGGCGCGCTGGACGAAGGTGTTAGGCCCCGGCCCCGACGTCGGCGCGGTCGAGGTCGTGATCGACCCGCGCGACCCGCGGGTCGTCTACGCGGGGCTGTGGAACACGCGGCGCCCGCCCTGGTTCACGTACGCGCCGACCAACGGGCCCGGGGGCGGGATCTACAAGTCCACCGACGGCGGCGGCACGTGGCGAAAGCTCACCACGGGGCTGCCGGCCGCGGGGATCGGGCGCACCGGCATCGCCGTCGCCACCGCCGACCCGCGGCGCGTCTACGCCGTCGTCGACTGCCTCGTGCCCGACCCGACCGCGCCCGCGCCGGCGCCCGGGCGCCGGTCCGCGCCGCCGGGGCAGGGCGGCTTCTTTCGCTCCGACGACGCCGGCGAGACGTGGACGCGGCTCTCGGCCGACCCCGCACTCTGGGGGCGCGGCTGGTACTTCGCGAAGCTCGCCGTCGACCCGCGCGACGCCGACGTCGTCTACGTCTCGAACGTGTCGGTCTCGCGCTCGGCCGACGGCGGCCGCACGTGGGTCGCGCTCCGCGGCTCGCCGGGCGGCGACGACTACCACCAGCCGTGGGTCTCGCCCGACGACCCGAACACGATGATCGTCGCGAGCGACCAGGGCGCGATCGTCACCCGCAACGCGCTCGCGGCCGACCCGCGTGACGTGACGTGGAGCTCGTGGCTCAACCAGCCGACCGCGCAGCTCTACCACGTCGACGTCGACTACCGCACGCCGTACTGGGTGACGGGCGCACAGCAGGACAGCGGGGCGGTGGCGGTGCGCTCGCGCGGCAAGTTCGCCGAGCTCTCGATGCGCGACTGGGAGCCGATCGGGGCCGGCGGCGAGAGCGGCTACACGGCCGGCGACCCGCTCCACCCCGGCGTCGTCTACGGCGGCGCGGGCACGCGCTACGACCTCGCGACCAACACGCCGGTGCAGGGCACCACGCCCCCGCGCCCGCCGGGCGGCACGCCGATGCGCGCCGACTGGACCCAGCCGCTCGTCCTCTCCAAGGCCGACCCGCGGTCGCTCTACTACGCGAGCCAGTTCCTGTTCCGGAGCACCGACGGCGCGCGCACGTGGACGCCGATCAGCCCCGACCTCACGCGGCCCGACCCGGGCGTCCCGGCGACGCTCGACGCCACCGCGGCGGCGCACACGGATCGTAACGGCAGACGCGGCGTGATCTACACCGTCGCCCCGTCGCCGCTCGACGCCGCGACCGTGTGGGTCGGCACGGACGACGGGCTCGTGCACCGCACGACCGACCAGGGCGCGACGTGGCACGACGTCACGCCCGCGGCGCTCACCCCGTGGAGCCGCGTGACGATGCTCGAGGCGTCGCACGTCGACCGCGACGCGGCGTACGCGAGCGTCGACCGCCACCAGCTCCAGGACTTCGCGCCGTACGTCTACCGCACGCGCGACGGCGGGCGGAGTTGGCGGCCGATCACGGCGGGGCTGCCGCCCGACGGGTACGTGCACGTGGTGAGAGCAGACCCGGTCCGGCGCGGGCTGCTCTTCGCCGGCACCGAGCGCGGCGCGTACGTCTCGTTCGACGACGGGGACCGGTGGCGGCCGCTCCAACTCAACCTCCCCGTCACGTCGGTGCGCGATTTCGTGATCCACGGCGACGACCTCGTCGTCGGCACGCACGGGCGCGGCATCTGGGTCCTCGACGACGTCACGCCGCTGCGCGCGGTCACCGAGGCCGTGCTCGCCGCCGACGCGTACCTCTTCAAGCCCGTCGACCTCGCGTACCTCGCCCAGGGCGGCGACGACGGCACGCCGCTGCAGCGGGACGAGCCGCAGGCGCCCAACGCGCCCAACGGGGTGATCCTTCAGTACTACCTCGGGGCGGCCGCGCGCGGGCCGGTCACGCTCGACGTCCTCGACGCGGCCGGGGCGACGCTGCACACCTTCGGCGGCGGCCACGAGGGCCGCGCGCCTCACGCAAGCCGGCCCGGCATTCCCAACACGTCCGCGCTGTGGCGCACCCCGCCGGCGCCGTTCTCGGCGGACGCCGGGCTGCACCGCGTCGTCTGGGAGCCGGTGGCCGCCGCGCGCCGCCCGCCGTCGGACGACGAGGACGAGGAACTCCCGCCCCCGCTCCTCGGCACCTTCACCACGCGGCTCACGGTCGGCGGCCGGACGTACACGCAGCCGTTCGCCGTACGATGACGGCGCCGACTCCTGCGCCCGCGCGCGCGGCCCCCGCGGGCCGCCACCCGTGGGTGTGGGCCGTGCTCTACTTCCCCTACGGTCTCACGTTCGGCTTCCCGTCCATCGCCCTCGGCTACCTCGGGCGCAGCGCCGGGATCCCCGTCTCCGCGGTCGCGGGCGTCGTCGGCACGTCGTTCCTCGCGGCGGGGTGGAAGTTCCTCTGGGCGCCGGTCGGCGACTACACGCTCTCGCGCAAGCGCTGGTACGTCGTCGCGCTCGCGTGGCTCGCCGCGGGGTTCCTCGCCCTCACGACGGTGCCGCTCTCCGCGCGCACCGTCCCCCTCGTCTCCGTCCTCGTGCTGCTGACGAGCGTCGCGGGCACCTTCCTGGCGTTCGCGACCGAAGGGCTGATGGTCGGGAACACCGCGGCCGGCGAGCGCGGGCGCGCCGCCGCGTGGTTCCAGTCGGGCAACCAGTTCGGGCAGACGGCGGGCGGCGGCGTCGGGCTCTGGCTCATGACGCACGCGCCCGCGCCGTGGATGGCCGGCGCGGCGCTCGCGGGCCTCGCGGGCGCGTGCGCACTCGCGCTCTCCGGGCTCGCGGACCCGCCGCGCGCGCTCACCGACGCCTCGGTCCGGGGGCGGGCGGCGGACGCGTGGCGCCACCTCGCCGCGCTCCTGCGCTCGCGCCCGGGGCGCGTGGGCCTCCTCCTCGCCGTCCTGCCGATCGGCACCGGCGCGGCGCAGTTCCTCTTCGGCGCACTCGGGCCCGAATGGCACGCGCCGGCCGACACGGTCTCGACCGTGCTCGGCCTCGGCGGCGGCGTGGCGATCGTCGCGGGCTGCTTCGCCGGCGGCCGGCTCGCCGACCGCGCCGACAAGCCGGCCGCGTACGCCGCCTCGTGCGCGCTCGGGCTCGTCGCCTGTGTCGCGATGGCGGCGTCGCCCCGCACGGCGGTCGGCTACGCGGCGTCGACGCTCTTTTACACCTTCACCCTGGGCATGGTGGCCGCCTCGTTCACCGGACTCGTCCTCGCGATCGTCGGCCACGCCGCTGCGGCGACGCAGATCAACCTCTTCTTCGCGCTCAACACCCTCTTCAGCCTCGGCATGCTGCGCGTCGTCGGGTGGGCGCACGACGCGTCCGGCGCGACCGCGATGCTTCTCGCGGAGGCGCTCGCCGGGGGCGCGGCGCTCGCCGTCTTCGCCCTCCTCACGCGCCGCGGGTCGCGCGCCTCGGTGCGCGGACAGGTCGGTCTGGACTGAGGGGGCGACGGCCGCCGCCCGCCTGGCACGAGAGTCGCCCCAAGGCGGGTGGCCCCGCGTGGGCCTTCCCCTCTCCGGAGAGCGTTGCGATGCGTGATTTCCGAAACACGGTGCGGACGGCCCTCGCTGCCGCGGCCGCCACCGGCCTGCTGGGCGCGGCGGCCGCGCCGGCGGCGCGGGCCCAGACGACCCAGCC
Organism: Gemmatimonadetes bacterium T265; assembly: GCA_019973575.1. Taxonomy (NCBI): domain Bacteria; kingdom Pseudomonadati; phylum Gemmatimonadota; species Gemmatimonadetes bacterium T265. The sequence continues at coordinate 337,583 of BPUI01000003.1, read as the reverse complement.
CGCGCCCAAGCACCACAGCAAGTTGAAGGGCGCGATCGTCGGCGGGGTCGCGGGGGCGGCCGTCGGGCACCCCAAGACCGGCGCCGCGGCCGGCGTCCTCTACCAGCACCACAAGAACAAGAAGGCCGCGGCGGGCTGAGCGCGCCCGCCCGCGGGCCGGTCAGCGGATGCCGAGCCCGCGGATGAGCGCCACGCTGAGGACGATGAGCACGAGGAGCGAGCCCGTGACGGTGGCGATCACGGGCCGCCCCACGCGCGCGATCACCCGGAGGTCGACGCCGAGGCCGAGCGCGGCCATCGCGGCGACCGTGAGCCAGCCCGAGACGGCGCGCGCCGGCAGCGCGACCCCGGGCGGGACCACCCCCGCGGAGCGCAGCGCGGCGAGCCCGAGGAAGCCGACGACGAACCAGGGCACGAGCCGCGTGAGCCCCGGCCGCGGGGCCGCCGCGCCGGCGCCTAACGTCGTCCCCCGCCCTGCGCGCCGGTGGCGGACGGCGAAGAAGACGACCACCGGCCCGAGCATCAGCACGCGCACGAGCTTGACGAGTGTGCCGACCTGCCCGCTCAGGGTGCTCACCGGGAACGCGGCCGCGAGCACCTGCGGCACCGCGTAGACCGTGAGCCCGGCGAGCACGCCGTACTGGTAGAAACTCAGGCCTAACGGGTGCACGAGGAGCGGCAGCCCGAGCACCACCGCGATGCCGAGGACCGCGGTGAAGGCGACCGCCGAGGCGACGTGCTCGGGCTCGGCGTCGATCACCGGGGCGACGGCGGCGATCGCCGAGTTGCCGCAAATGGAATTCCCGCAGGCGACGAGGACGGCGAGCTTGTGCGGCAGCCCGAGCGCGCGCCCGAGCCCGTAGCTGCAGGCGATGCCGAGCACGACGAGCAGGACGATGCCGACGGCGAGCGCGGGGCCGGCGCGGAGCAGCAGCGGCAGGTCGACCGAGACGCCGAGCAGCAGCACGGCGAACTCGAGCACCTCCTTGCCCGTGAAGCGCACGCCGGCCGCGAGGCGGGCCGGCGGCGTCCAGAGCGCGCGCAGGACCATCCCGAGCAGGATCGCGACGACGAGCGCCTCGACGACCGGGTGGCCGAGGGCGCGCTCCTCCGCCCGCGCGACGCCCCACGACGCGGCGCCGACGGCGGCGGCGAGGGCGACGCCGGGGAGGAGTTTGGTGGCGGTGATCATCCGAGCGAAGTTAGAGTGGGTCGCGAGTATCCACCGGTGGTTCACCAGTGGAGGTTCACCTGAATCGTCGGGACATCGTCAAGACACTCGCCGCGTACTCGGCCGGCGGGCACCTCGGGTGGAAGCCCGCCCTCGCCGCCGCCCTCGCCCTCGCGCCCGCGGCCGGGCAGTTCTCGCTCCTGCATCTGCCGTTAGGCGGGCCCGTACGCGGTCACGCTGCGCCGCCTCGGCTACCGCCCGAGACCCGCGCCGGCTACGCGCTCACGCTCGGCGCGCGCGTGCGGGTCGACGCCGCGCTCGCGCCCACCACGGGGCCGCAGCACGGGCTCCCGGGCCCGCGCTGGACGTCGACCGACGTCCGCATCGACGGCGCGCCGGCGCGCACCCTGTTCCGCGCCGGCGAAGCCGGGGCGGGGCCGTCCACCATCTCGCTCGCGGCCGTCCGCGAGTTCCTCGTCACGACCACCGACTACGACGTGACGCAGGGGCGGCAGGGCGGCGGCGCGATCCCGGCGGCGACCCAGGCCGGCACCAACACCGTCGCGGGCGCGACCTGGTGCTCACGCGCGGCGGCGACCCGTACCAGCTCCAGCTCGGCGCGCGCTACGCGTTCTGAGCGCCCGACGTCGGCGGCGGGCGTCTGCCCGCGGGACGGGCCGGGGTCGCGGCGGGCGCGCGCCGGGTCACGGGGGGCGGAGCTCGGGGCGGTCGCGGAAGTGCGCGAGCGCCTCGGGGTTGGCGAGCGCGTCGGCGTTCTTCACCGGGCGGCCGTGCACCGCGTCGCGCGCGGCCAGCTCGCTCAGCTTGCCGTTGCGCGTGCGCGGGAGGTCGGGCACCGCGACGACCACCCGCGGCACGTGGTGCGCCGTCAGGCGGGCGCGGACCCGCGCGCGCACCGCGTCGCCTAACGCCGGGGTCATCGCCGCGCCCTCGGCCAGCCGCACGAAGAGCACGAGCCGCGTGGCCGCGCCGACCCCGTCGCCCAGGCGCTGCTCGACCGCGAGCGCCTCCAGCACCCCGTCCACCTGCTCGGCCTGGCGGTAGAGCTCCGCGGTGCCGATGCGCACCCCGCCGACGTTGAGCGTCGCGTCGCTCCGGCCGTGGATGACGAGGCCGCGCTGGGCGCTCCCGTTCGGCGGCCGGTGGTCCGTCAGCTCGGCCCAGTCGCCGTGGCGCCACACGCCCGGGATCGCGTCGAAGTACGCCGCGCGGTACCTGGCGCCGTCGGGGTCGCGCCAGAACGCGACGGGCATGCTCGGGAACGGCCGCCGGCACACCAGCTCCCCCGCCACGCCGGGCGGCAGCGGCCGGCCGTCGTCGTCGACCACGTCGACCGCCATCCCGAGCCCGAGGCACTGCAGCTCGCCGCGCCACACCGGCAGCACGGGGGCGCCGAGCGCGAAGCACGACACGATGTCCGTGCCGCCGCTGATGCTCGAGAGGCGCACGCCGGGTTTAATGCGCTCCGCGACGAAGTCGTAGCCCTCGGGCGCGAGCGGGCTCCCCGTCGACAGCACCGCGCGCAGCGCGCCGAGGTCGTGCGTCGCGCGCACGTCGGCCCCGGCCCGCGCGGGGAGCGCCTGCGCCAGCAGCGCGAGGTAGCGCGCGCTCGTCCCGAACACCGCGACCCGCTCCGCCGCGGCGAGGTCCCACAGCACCGCGGGCGTCGGACGCAGCGGGTGCCCGTCGTAGAGGACGAGCGTGCAGCCGAGCGCGAGCGCGCTGAGCTGCCAGTTCCACATCATCCAGCCCGTGGTCGTGTAGTAGCACAGCCGGTCGCCCGCGCGCAGGTCGGTGTGCAGCGCCAGCTCCTTGACGTGCTGCAGGAGCGTGCCGCCGGCCGAGTGCACGATCCCCTTGGGGCGCCCGGTCGTGCCCGAGGAGTAGAGCACGGCGAGCGGGTGCGCGAACGGCAGGCGCGCGTAGGCGGGCGCCGCGCCCGCGTGCGGCGCGAGGTAGTCGGCCCACGCGGTCGCCCCGGCGAGCGGGCCGCCGCCTAACGCGACGCCGCCCGACGGGTCCCCGCCGGACGGGTCCCCGCCCGCGGCCACCACCCGGCGCACCGACGGCAGCCGCGCCGCCACCTCGGCCGCGCGCGGGCGCGCGTCGTGCCAGGCGCCCGCGTATTCGTAACCAGTGGTGACGAACAGCACCGCGGGCTCGACCTGCCCGAAGCGGTCCACCACGCCGTCGGCGCCGAAGTCGGGCGAGCACGACGACCACACCGCGCCGACGCTCGCCGCCGCGAGCGCCGCCACGACCGCCTCGCCCGCGTTGGGCAGGACCGCCGCGACGCGGTCCCCGGGCCCGACGCCGTCGGCCCGCAGCGCGGCCGCGAGCGCGGCGACCTCGGCGCGCAACGCCGCCCACGTGCGCTCCGCCCCGCGCCCGCGCTCGGTCCACGCGACCAGGGCCGGGGCGTCGTCCGGCACGCCCGCGCGGGGGCGCAGCAGGTTCTCCGCGTAATTGAGCCGCGCGCCGGGAAACCAGCGCGCCCCGCCGGGCGCGCCCGGCGGGACCATCGCCCGGCCGCCCTCCAGCACCGCGTCCCACGCGCTCCCGTTAGGCAGTACGTCGGCGACGAGGCCCGCGTCCTCCCACACCGCGCCCCAGAACCCCGACGGGTCGGCGACCGACCACGCGTGCAGCCGCCCGTACTCCGTCGCGGCCAGGTCGGCGAGCGCGGGCACCCGCGCGCGCAGGCGCTCGACGAACGCGGCGAGGTTGGAACCGGCGACGTCGGCCGCCGACGGCGCCCAGACCGGCGCCGCCTCGACGGACCCGGGCGGGGCGGGGGAGCCGTCAGCGGCCACGCGTCTCCCTCACGCCGGCCGGGCGCCGAGCGCCCCGGGCACGAGCCGGCGCGCCCGGGTGCGCGTGCGGTCGGCGCGACGGCGCCGGTGCGTGTTCATGCATTTTTCGACGTAGTGACGTTGGCCCCGTTTGCAGACAACCACGACGTAGAGTTAGGCGGCTTCGGCGTCCGTGGTGGGGCGGCGACGGCGGTCGGCGCGCGGGCCGAAAGTACGGCCGGCAACCCAAGCCGGCCAGGTGTTCCGAGGTACACGGGCCGCCCGCGCTCACGCGCGTTCGGCGGAGCGCCGGAGACCACGGAAGTCCTGCGTTCTCGGGCACCTCCGCCGTAAAATCGACGCTTCGGGTGGTCCCGTCCCCCCGGTCAGTTAGCGAGCGGAGGCCGACGCGCGCATGACCGTGGCACACGTCACGGCAGCACCGGGGTGATCTGATTCGTCACGAGCTGCCAGCGGCCGGCGCGCCACACGCACACGTACGTGACGCGGACGTCGGCGTCGGTCGCGCGACCGCTGTACCGGCCGCGAAGCGTCAGCCGATTCTGCACCACGGCGTTGTCGCCGTCGACGCGCACCGTGACCTCGCGCACGTTCCCGATCACGGCAACCTCGGTCGACCGCGAGGCGAGGTTGGCGAGCCGCCCGGCGCGCGTGACGAGCGCCCCCTTGTCGTTGATGAACGTGTAGTCCGCCGCGAGGAGGCGCTCGAGCGCGTGCGCGTCACGCGCGATCAAGGCGCGATGAAATGCCTCGATCGCGTCGAGCACCGCCCGCTCGCGCGGCCCGTGTGCCGCGGCTGCGCCGGCGCGTGACGCGGCGCTCGACGACGCGGCGCTCGACGACGCGGCGCTCGGGCTCTGGGCGGCGACGGCAGCGGCCGTCAGCGGCAGGGCCAGGGCGGGCAGGAGCGTGAGGGGCGAGAGGCGGGCGGCGCGGCGCATGGCGACTCCGGTGAATGCGGTGACGATCCGGGGATCAGGGCACGACGGGGGTGAGCTGGTTGGTGACGAGCTGCCAGCGGCCGCCGCGGCGTTTCCACACGAAGGTGCCGCGCAGGTCGATGTCGGTCGGCCGCCCGGAGAACCGCCCGCGCAGCGTCGAGAGGTTCTGCACGACGGCCATGTCGCCGTCCACGCGCACGGTAACGGCGCGCTCGGCGTCGATCACCGCGACGTCGGTCGCGCCGGAGGCGAAATTGGCGAGCCGCTGCTCGCGCGTGACGAGCGTGCCGCGCGAGTCGATGAACGTGTAGTCGTCGGTCCAGACGCGTTTGAGCGCCGCCGTGTCGCTGGCGACGACGGCCCGCTTGTAGGCGTCCATCGCGGCAAGCACGGTGCCCTCCTGCGGCGCGGGCGCGGCCGCGCTGCGGCTGGCGAGCAGGGCGGCGCACACGAGCAAGGGACGGATGCGAGTCACTGGGGAGTCCTCCGGAAGCGGTGACGGGTGAGGAATGGTGGCCGGGGTAGGGCACCACGGCGTGGGTCCGGCGTGTCGACCCCAGCCTCACCAGGGTCGCGCACGCCGGGCGTCGGTCGGGCAGACATCCCGGTCCTATTTTCTGAATCGCCGAACGGGCGCCGATTCCGTCACCCGGACCGCGCCCCACGGACCGCGGCGGACTCGCGCTCGTCGCCGGCCTCCTGACCCGCCCGGCCGGCCTGGGCCTCGCGGCCGTCATGCTCGGCGCCATCCTCTTCGTGCACCTCGCGGCCGGGTTCTTCGCGCCGCACGGGGTCGAGTCCCCGCTCGCGCTGCTCGGCGCCCTCGCGACGCTCGCCATCGCCGGCGTCGACCTTTCGCAGGACGAGGGCAGCATCCTGCACACCCTTGCCCTCCTGCTCAGCCGCCCACGACGCCTGCACGGTCTTGTACTTCGTGCCCTTCCTCCACGCCCGCAACTCCTTGGGCCGCCGGAGCCGAACGCGCGCGCCGTCCTGCCTCATGTCCGCCACGAGCGCCGCGACACTGCTCTCCATCACCGGCCCCAACGCCCCGTAGGCGGTCTCCGCGGCGCGCCCGATGGCCGCCCTGTCTTGTTCCGTTAGGCCGTTCCCCGCGTCGCGGTTCATCGCCTGCCAGCTGGGGCCCGTCGGGAAACGCTTGAAGATCTGGTGCAAGGGCAGCGCGCCGGCCGCAGCGGGCGCGAGGGGGACGCGAGGTGTTGCGCGTCCGTTACATCCCCCGGGCGCCGGTCGGCGGCCGGCGGCGCGTACACTAACCCGCGCGCCACCGACCCGTGCGCCGGGCGACCCCTGCATCGCCCGGCGCACTCTCGCCAACCGTACCGCACGCTTTGATGCCACGTCTCGCCCGGGCCCGCGTCTCCGCCCATCCCTCGCCTTCCTCCGCGTTCGCCGGCGTCGTGCTCGCGCTGGCCGTCGCCGCCTGCGGCGGCAAGTCGGACGCGAACAGCAGCGGCGCCGCGGCCGGCGGCGCCGACCTCACCGGGGCGGGCTCGACGTTCGCCTACCCGCTCTACTCGCGCTGGGCGTCGGACTACGCGGCCAAGGCGGGGGTGAAGGTCAACTACCAGTCGATCGGCTCGGGCGGCGGCATCCGCCAGCTCTCCGAGCAGACCGTCGACTTCGGCGCCACCGACGCGCCGATGACGGACGAGGAACTCGCGAAGGCCAAGGGCGGCCCGATCATGCACATCCCGACCGCGATGGGCGCCGTGGTCGTGACCTACAACCTTCCGCAGGTCACGACGCCGCTCAAGTTCACCGGCGACGTGCTCGGCGACGTGTTCCTCGGTAAGATCACGACCTGGAACGACCCCCGGATCGCCGCCCTCAACGCGGGCGTCACGCTGCCCAACACGCCGATCCTCGTCGCGCACCGCTCGGACGGGAGCGGGACGACGTACACCTTCACCGACTACCTGAGCGCCGTGAGCCCGGCCTGGAAGCAGCAGGTCGGGAAGGGGAAGGACGTCAAGTGGCCGACAGGGCTCGGCGGCAAGGGGAACGAGGGCGTCGCCGGGCAGGTGAAGCAGACACAGGGCGCGATCGGGTACGTCGAGCTCGCCTACGCGCGCCAGAACAAACTCCCGGTCGCCTCGATCCGGAACGTCGGGGGCAACTTCGTTGCGCCCTCGGTCGAGACCACGACCGCCGCCGCGGCCGGCGCGCTCGCGGCGCTGCCCGCGAACACCGACTACCGCGTCTCGATCGCCAACGCCCCGGGCGCGAATGCGTACCCGATTTCGACGATGACGTGGATGCTCGTCTACCGCACGCCGCGGGATTCGGCCAAGGGGCGCAAGCTCGTCGAGTTCCTGCGCTGGGGCCTCGCCGACGGGCAGCGCGTCGAGTCGGCGCTCGACTACGCGCCGCTCCCCGAGGCGATGGCCGGCCGGCTGCGCCAGCGCCTCGACTCGATCCAGGTCGGCGGCGCGGCCGCCCGCTGACCCGTGGCTCGCACGGTGCGCGGCGTGTAACAGCGGGCCGGGCCGTTACCGGTCCGTGACCGATTTGTCGCGCTCGATGTGACAGGGGTGGGCGATCATCCCGGCCTCACCCCGACTACGGAGCACCGCTTGCACGTTATCTCGCTACATCGGCGCGCGACCACGACGTTCCGTGCGGTCGCCGCATCGGCCGCGCTTTCCGTGGCCGCGACCCTCGCCGCCCCGGCCACGGCGCACGCGCAGGACCTCACCGGGGCGGGCTCGACGTTCGCCTACCCGCTCTACTCGCGCTGGGCGTCGGACTACGCGGCCAAGGCGGGGGTGAAGGTCAACTACCAGTCGATCGGCTCGGGCGGCGGCATCCGCCAGCTCTCCGAGCAGACCGTCGACTTCGGCGCCACCGACGCGCCGATGAGCGCGCAGGAGCTGGCCGCCGCCAAGGGCGGCCCGATCCTCCACGTGCCGGTCGCGATGGGCGCCGTCCTCCCGGTCTACAACCTCCCGGGAGTTACCCAGCCGCTCCACTTCACCGGCGACGTGCTCTCCGGCATTTACCTCGGTAAGATCACGAAGTGGAACGACCCGCAGCTCGCGGCCCTCAACCGCGGCGTGCGCCTCCCCGACACCGACATCCTCGTCATCCACCGCTCCGACGGCAGCGGGACGACGTACATCTGGACCGACTACCTCTCGACGGTCAGCCCCGGGTGGAAGCAGCAGGTCGGCACCGGCAAGGACGTGAAGTGGCCGGTCGGGCTCGGCGGCAAGGGGAACGAGGGCGTCGCCGGGCAGGTGAAGCAGACCCCCGGCGCGATCGGGTACGTCGAGCTCGCCTACGCGCGCCAGAACAAGCTGCCGCTACCGTACCTGCGCAACGCGGCGGGGCAGTACGTCCTGCCGACGCCCGCGGGCGTGACGGCCGCGGCCGCCGCGGTCGCCAAGGGGCTGCCGGCGAACACCGACTACCGGATCTCGATCATCAACGCCCCCGGCGCCGCGGCGTACCCGATCTCGTCGATGACCTGGGCGCTCATCTACACCACCCAGAAGGACCCGGCGAAGGGGCGCAAGCTGCTCGACTTCCTTCGGTACGGGCTCACCGAGGGCCAGCAGAGCGCGGCGCAGCTCGACTACGCGCCGCTCCCCGCGAACCTCGCGATGCAGCTCCGCAAGCGGCTCGGCGCAGTCACCGTCGCCGCCCGCTGATCCGCGTCCGGCCCGCCCGACGTCCGTCCGACTCGCCCCCTCCCGTTCGTGCGGTCGCGCCCGCGCTTCGGCCCCCCGGAACGCGGGCGCGGTCACGTCGTGCGGCGCGGTGCTCTCCTTCCTCATCCCCCTTGCACACCATGACCCAGCGTCGCCCCCTCGTGACGGCGGCTGTTCTCGCAGCGCTCGTCGGCCCCGCCACGCTCCTCGCGCAGCCCTCGGGCGCGACCAACCTGCCGAGCGACAGCGCGTCCGGCCCGACGAACCTTCGCTACAAGGGCGTGAGCATCACGCCGATCGGCTTCTTCGCGGCCGAAGCGTTCTACCGCCAGCGCACCCTGCAGGCGGACATGCCCTCGTCGTACAACGCGCTGCCGTTCACGCACACGGCGCAGGGCCAGATCTCGGAGTTCCGCGGCTCCGCGCGCCAGTCGCGGCTCGGCGTGTTGGGCGAGGGCCGGCTGTCGCAGGTCGCCGTGAGCGGGTACTTCGAGGGCGACTTCCTCTCGTCCGGCACGAGCTCCAACTCGAACGAGAGTAACAGCTACCCGTTCCGCGTCCGGCAGTTCTGGGCGCAGGCGGCGTTCAAGAACGGCTTCACGTTCACCGGCGGGCAGATGTGGAGCCTGCTGTCGCCCGCCCGCGCCGGGATCGCGACCCGCGCCGAGTACATCCCGTCGGTGATCGAGGCGCAGTACGTTCCCGGGTTCGACTGGGCCCGCCAGTTCGGCGCGCGCGTCACGTACCGGGCCAACCGGAACGTCGCGGTCGCCGCATCACTCGAGGAGCCGCAGACGACGTTCACCGCGCGCGGCGCCGTCAACCCGACAGTCGCCGTGCTCAACAGCCAACCCGGCGGCGGCGCGCTCAACGCCACGGCCAATTACTCGTACGACGTCGCGCCCGACGCGATCGTGAAGATCGCGTTCGACCAGCCCGGCGTCGCGCACTTCGAGCTCAAGGCGTTGGGCCGCATCTTCCGCGACCGGATCTACACCGTCATCCCCGGCACGACGACGACCACCACCACGGGGACCACGACCACCACGACGACGACGCCCGCGACCAACGGCGGCGCGACCAACTACACGACCGCGGCGGGCGGCGTCGGCGCGAGCCTGTTCCTGCCGATCCAGAAGACGGTCGACATCGGCCTCAACGCGCTGTACGGGCGCGGGATCGGCCGCTACGGCTCGTCCCAGATCGCCGACGCCACGCTGAACGAGCGCGGCGAGGTGGTGCCGATCCGCGCGGCGCACGGCCTCGCGACGGTCGACCTGCACGCGACGCCGGCGCTCGACATCTACGGCTACGGCGGCGTCGAGTACGCCTACCGCACGGCGGGCGTCAACTCGGCGGGGAAGGGCGTCGGCTACGGCTCGCCCCTGCTGAACAACACCGGGTGCGAGACCGAACTGCTGCCGACGGCGACCAACGGCCCCGCGACCGGCACGTGCAACGCCGACACGCGCGCCGTCGCGCAGGGCGCCGCCGGCTTCTGGTACCGCTTCTACCGCGGCAACCGCGGGACGGTGCAGTTCGGCGTCCAGTACTCGCACACGGAGCGCAGCACGTGGTCGTCCAACGCGACCGCGGCCGCCGCGGCCGGCGGCCCGCGCGTGCAGCCGCTCGCCACGGACAACATGGTCTTCACCTCCTTCCGCTATTACCTGCCGTAACCCCCGGCCGGTCGTGCGCGGGGGCGTGCGGGCCGCGGCGGTGTGACCGCGTCGTTACACCGCCGCGGCCGGCGTCCCATCCCGGGCGCCTAGGTTACCGCGCGTCTTCATATGCCAGAGTCGACCTTCTCGTCCGAGGCCGCCGCGACGCTCCCGGGCGCGGTGCCGAGCGTCGCCCCGGTGCGCGCGCCGCTCCCGCCGCCCGCGCCCCCCCCACTGGGGGCGCCCCCGCCGGACGTCCCGCCCATCGCCGACGGGCCCGCCGAGCCGGTCGGGGCCGAGCGCCTGGCGGGGCGGGTGGTCGGCGACCAGATCTACCGCTGGACGGTGACGTTCTTCGCCGCCTGCATCCCGATTCTGCTCGTCCTGCTGGCGATCGAGGTCGTCGCCGCCGGCTGGCCCGCGCTGCGGCAGTTCGGGCCGCACTTCCTCGTCTCGACCGACTGGGACCCGGTTGCGGGCCAGTTCGGCGCGGGCCCGGCGATCTTCGGCACGGTCGTCACCTCGCTCGTCGCGCTCGTCATCGCCACGCCGCTGGCGTTAGGCGTCGCGGTCTTCATCTCCGAGCTCGCGCCGGGGTGGCTGCGCACGCCGCTCGGCTTCCTCGTCGACCTGCTCGCCGCGGTGCCGAGCGTGGTCTACGGGCTCTGGGGGGTGTTCGTCCTCGTCCCGCTGCTGCGCGAGCACGTGATGCCGTTCATCCAGCGCGACCTGCACCTCGGCAACTTCCCGCTCTTCACGGGCGCGCCGTACGGGCCGAGCCTGTTCGCCGCGGGGGTGATCCTCGCGGTGATGGTGCTGCCCTACATCTCGTCGGTGTCGCGCGAGGTGCTGCTCGTGGTGCCGCGCTCGCAGCGCGAGGCGGCGCTCGCGCTGGGCGCGACGCGTTGGGAGACGATCCGCGGCGCGGTGGTGCCGTACGCCAAGTCGGGGATCATCGGCGGGATCATCCTCGGGCTCGGCCGCGCGCTCGGCGAGACGATGGCGGTGACGATGGTCATCGGCAACCGCCAGGCGATCACGGCGTCGCTCTTCAAGCCCGGCTACACGATGGCGTCGCTCATCGCCAACGAGTTTTCGGAGGCGTCGGGCGACCTGCACCTCTCGGCCCTCATGGCGGTCGGCGTGGTGCTGTTCGCGATCACCCTGCTCGTCAACGCGGTCGCGCGCTGGCTGGTCTGGCGCGTGTCGCGGGCGCCCGGGGCGCGCGCGGCGTGACGGCGGCGGCCTTCCCGGCGTCGGGCGCGCCGCCGCGGCCGGCGTCGCCCCGGCCGGCGCCCCCACGGCGCGCGCGCGCCGGCGCGGCGCTCAAGCACCGCCGCACGGTGACCAACGCGGTGATGCTCGGGCTGTTAGGCGCCGCGGCGCTGGTCGCCGTGCTGCCGCTCGCGTTCATCCTGTTCTACCTCTTCAAGGCCGGATTCAGCTCGATCAACCTCGCCTTCTTCACGCACGGCCCGGCCCCGGTCGGCGAGACGGGCGGGGGGATGGGGAACGCGATCGTCGGCACGCTCGTGCTCGTCGGGATGGCCTGCGTGGTCGGCCTCCCGGTCGGCGTCGGCGCGGGGATCTACCTCGCCGAGTTCCGCGGCGGGCGGCTCGCGACGGCGGTGCGCTTCCTCTCGGACGTGCTCAACGGCCTGCCGTCGATCGTCATCGGCATCTTCGCCTGGTCGCTGTTCGTGCGCCCGGTGCACCACTTCTCGGCCCTCTCGGGCGGCGTCGCGTTAGGCGCGATGATGATCCCGCTCGTTACGCGCACGACCGAGGAGCTGATCCGCACGGTGCCGAACGCGCTCCGCGAGGCGGCGCTCGCGCTCGGGTACCCGCGCTGGCGCACCTCGCTGACGATCGTCCTGCGCACCGCGCTGCCGGGCATCGCGACGGGCGCGCTCGTCGCGATCGCGCGCATCGCCGGGGAGACGGCGCCGCTGCTCTTCACGGCGTTCGGCAACCAGTTCTGGTCCTTCTCGCCGACGCAGCCGATCGCGGCGATGCCGCTGCAGATCTTCAACTACGCGATCAGCCCGTACGACGAGTGGCACGCCCAGGCGTGGGCGGGCGCGCTCGTCCTGCTGCTCCTCATCTTCTTCCTCAGCGTCGCCGCCCGCCTCGCGACGCGCACCCGCTACGGCGCTGGTGGTGACTGACCCCATGAGTCCGGCCCTCGACGTCCCGGCGACCTCCCGCCCGCAGCTCCCGCTGACCGTGCCCGGCGCCCCCCCGGCCACGCCTAACGCTCCGCCGGTCGAACGCGAGCGCCCGATCCCGGCGTTCGGCGCGCTCGCCGACCGCGCCGCGGGGGCGGCCGTGGCCCTCCCCGCGCCCGACCCCGCGACCGTGCCGCGCCACGGCGCGTCCCGCCCCCGCACGCGCCTCGCCGCCGAGCGGCTCGACGCGTACTTCGGCGAGACGCACGCCGTGCAGGGCGTGTCGCTCGAGTTCGCGGAGCACGAGGTCACGGCGATCATCGGCCCGTCGGGGTGCGGCAAGTCGACGTTGCTGCGCTGCTTCAACCGGATGCACGAGACCGCGCCGGGCGCGCGCGTCGGCGGGTGTGTGCGGCTCGACGGGCACGACATCTACGCGCCCGCGGCCAACGCGGTCGCCGTGCGCCGCCTCGTCGGCATGGTCTTCCAGCGGCCGACGCCGTTCCCGACGATGACGATCCGCGAGAACGTGCTCGCCGGCCTGCGCACCGCGGGGCGCGAGCAGCCGAAGCGAAAGGCGAAGGACGAGATCGTCGAGCGCGCCTTACGCCGCGCCGCACTCTGGGACGAGGTCAAGGACCGGCTCGGCGCGAGCGCCGTCGGATTGTCCGGCGGACAGCAGCAGCGGCTCTGCATCGCGCGCGCGCTCGCCAACGACCCGGAGGTGCTCCTGCTCGACGAGCCGACCGCGTCGCTCGACCCGATCAGCACGCAGCGCGTCGAGGAGCTCGTGCACGAGCTGAAGCGCGAGATCACCGTCGCGATCGTCACGCACAGCATGCAGCAGGCGGCGCGCGTCTCGGACCGCACGGCGTTCATGCTCGCCGGCAAGCTGGTCGAGGCGACGGACACGCGCACGCTGTTCACGACGCCCGCGGACCCGCGCACCGAAGCCTACATCACGGGGCGGTTCGGGTGACCGCGGTCGCGACGGCGGGGGCGATCGCGGCCCGCAAGTTCTCGTTCTGGTACGGCCCCAAGCAGGCGCTGTTCGACATCGACCTCGGCATCGCGCCGCACGCGGTGACCGCGTTCATCGGGCCGAGCGGGTGCGGCAAGTCGACCTTCCTGCGCTCGATCAACCGGCTGAACGCGCTGCTCCCGGGCGTGCGGCACGCGGGCGCGCTGGAACTCGACGGGACCGACGTCTACGCCCGCGGGTACGACCTCACGGCACTGCGCCAGCGCGTCGGGATGGTCTTCCAGCGCTGGAACCCGTTCCCGCGCTCGATCTACGAGAACGTCGCCTACGGCCCGCGCATCAACGGCACGCGCGAGCGGCGGATGTTGGACGAGATCGTCGAGAGCGCCCTGCGCCGCGCCGCGCTCTGGGACGAGGTCAAGGACCGGCTCGACTCGAGCGCGCTCAGCCTGTCCGGCGGGCAGCAGCAGCGGCTCTGCATCGCCCGCGCGCTCGCCAACGACCCGGAAGTGCTGCTGCTCGACGAGCCCGCGTCGGCGCTCGACCCGATCGCGACGCAGAAGATCGAGGAGCTGCTCTACGAGCTGAAGCGGGAGCTGACGGTGGTTATCGTCACGCACAACCTGCAGCAGGCGGCGCGGATTTCGGACTATACCGCGTTTTTCTACCTGGGCCGGCTCGTCGAGGTGGGCGAGACGGACCGCATGTTCACGAGCCCGCGCGAAGAGCGGACCGAGGCGTACATCACCGGGAGGTTCGGATGACCGCACCCATCATCGCGCCCGCCGAGGCCGAACCGACGCCGGCGAGGCGGAGTTCGGACGCGGCGGGCTACCGGCACTTCCACGAGGAGCTCGAAACCCTCAAGCAGCGCCTGCTCGAGATGGCGCAGAAGGCCGAGGCGCTCGTCGAGCTGTCGGTGAACGCGCTGCTGCAGGAGGACGAGGGGCTCGCGCAGGCGGTGATCGCCAACGACGACGAACTCGACCAACTCGAACTCGACGTCGAGCAGCTCGCCATCTCGCTGCTCGCGCTGCAGCAGCCGCTCGCGCGCGACCTGCGCTTCGTGATCGGCGCGATCAAGGTGTCGAGCGACCTGGAGCGCGTCGGCGACCACGCGGTGAACATCGCGCAGTCGACGCTCCGGCTGGCGGCCAACCGCTCGGGGCTGCTGCCGACGCCCGAGGTCTCGGACATGGCGGAGCGCGCGCGCGAGATGCTGAGCGACGCGATCACCGCGTTCACCCGCGGCGACGGGCAGCTCGGCCGCGACGTGTGCGCCCGGGACGACCAGGTCGACTCGCTGCACGAGTCGGTGTTCCGCATCCTCATCACGCACATGATGAGCGACCCGCGGACGATCAACGCGTCGCTCGAGCACCTGCTCGTCAGCCGCAACCTGGAGCGGGTGGCGGACCTGGCGACGAACATCGGCGAGGACGCGGTCTACCTGGCCGAGGGCAAGCAGATCAAGCACCACGTGGAGCAGTGGCCGTCGCGGGGAATCCGGCGCACGCGGTGACCGGGGCGTAACTCAGCCCCTTACGGCCCCCCGCCCGGCGTCGCCGCGAGCTCCGCGCGTATCTTCGCCGCCCGCGCCGGGTCGCGCAGCGCGTCGTACTCGGCCGCAAGGTCCGCGCGCGCGTTGCGCATCCACGGGGTGGGCGCTGAACCGCTACGTCGGCGGCAGCGTGTCGCAAGTCGAGGTGACGGCCCGCGACGCGTCGGGACGGCCGGCGAAGCTGTCGGGCTCGTACCTCTTCGAGGGGCTCAACGGCCGGAGCCGGGGCTCCGTGGACGTGGTGTTCTCCGACGGCGTGCCGGAATGTCTGTACTACTTCGACCGCCCCGGCGTCTGCCGGACCGCCAACCGACGGGTCGCCGCGGCGTACGTGGCCGGGCAGTACCAGCGCTAGCCGTCCCGCGACCCCCGCTGGTCTGCGCGACCTGCGGCGAGCGCCGGGCACGGTGCGCGGCACTGGCGCGTTTGCGCGCAGCACGCCATATGTTCGGCGTCGTTCGTCGCACCCGAGCGGTTTCGGAGTGAGATCCCGATGGTCATGCACGTTCTCCCGCCGCGGCGCCCCCAGCCAGCGCCGGTCACTGGCACGTTCCTGAGCCTGGCGATCCACGCCGCTCTCCTCGTGGCCGTCGTGAGCGGCAGCGGAGTGGCCGGGCGCGGGACCTCTGCGGCTTCTGATGCGGCGTCGGGCGGCGCCGACGGCGAGCAACTGCACTGGGTCGGCGTCAGCCGGGGCCCGGGCCGCGGGGGACCGCGCGCGCGTCGCGACACACGGCCCCCGCTCGCCTTCATCATGCCCGGGAACGGGGGAGTCGCCGCGGAGGCGCCGGCGCGGCCTGGCGTCCGCGACCCGGGATCGGGGGACCGCCGCGCGGGTCCCGACCGGCCGCGTCCCCTGGCTCGTCGGACCGCCGGTGCCGGTGACCTGCCGCCCGCGCTCGGCCCGACCGAGCTGGACCCGCGCGAGTCCACGCGGCCGCGCGAGGGCCGGCGCGGGCTGTTGCGGTGGCGCACGCGCGACGCGGCGCGGTCGCGCATGATGATCCCGGACGTGGACGCGACGCGCATGGTCGCCGGCGTGCTCTCCGTGGCCCCGGACTTTGCCCGTCGGGTGGAGCGGCCCGAGGACTTCGCGCCCTCCGCGGGGCTCAAGGGGGACCTGCTGGCGTACACCGAGGCGGGCGTGTTCGTCGGGGCGGCAGCGGACGTCCACGTGCATGACCTGCCGATTCCGCTCGTGGGCAACCAGCCGCCCACCTACCCGGCCAGTCTCGCCCGGGAGGGCATCGGGGGCCGGGTTGTCGTGGAGTTCCTGATCGACAGCACCGGGGTGGTCGACGTGCACACGCTGCACGTCGTCGAGAGCAGCGACTCGCGCTTCACCGACGCCGTGCGCGGCTCGCTCGCGGACCTCCGCTTCGCGCCCGCGCAGCGCGGCGAGCGCGCGGTCGGCGTGACCGTGCGGCAGCCGTTTGTGTTCGTGGTCCGCGGGGGGTCCTGAGGCCGCGGCCCGTCAGGGCGGCGGCCGTTAGTCGTTCTTGAAGATGGCGCCGAGGATCGTCCCGGCGACCGAGCCGCCGGACGCCGCGCCGCCCTGGCGCGTGTTCTGGTCGTCGGCGCCGGTGCCGCCGTGCAGGTACATCGACTGGATCCCCACACGCCCGGGGCCCGTGAAGCGGTTGAAGGCGAGCGTCCCGGTGCTCGCGAAGAAGCCGGTACTGAGGCCCTGGGCGATGGTCTCGAGCTGCACCGAAGGGTCCTTGTAGACCCACCCGCCGGGCTCGACGTCGATCTGCGCGCCGGCGTCGAGGGTGACCTCGAACAGGTTGCCGTAGCCGTGCAGCCAGACGATGCCGCCGCCGGGCTGCTCGCAGGTGAACGTGTCGACGAAGAAGCCCGAGCCGCCGAAGAGCAGGTTGGCGATCCCCTTCACGCGGCGGAACGTGTAGTCGACGCCGTCGGTCGCGGCGAGGAACTGGTGCTCGCGCACGTCGAGCGCCTGGCCGGGGGCGAGGTGCATCGCGATCACGTGCCCCGCGCCGTCGCGGCTGAAGCCGATTTCGCCCGGGCCGCGCGCCTCGGTCATGAAGATCGGCATCCCGGCGAGCATCCGCGAAAAGGCGCCGCCTAACGACTTCACGCCGACGTCGACCGAGCGGTTCTTCCAGAGCAGCACGTGGTGCTCGAAGTAGACGGGCTCCTGCGACAGCTCGACGTGGAGGACGGGGACGAGCTCGCCCTCGATGTGGTAGGTGACGCCGGCGTAGGTCTCGTCGCGGCGCGTGGTGGGCAGGAGGGTGGGGACGATGCGCATGGGCGGGCGGGGTCGGGGACCGTTACGGCTCGAGGAAGACGGCGACCGGTTCGAGCGCCGCCACGTGCGAGGCGACGACCCGGAGCGACGCGACGATCGGCACGGCGAGCAGCGCGCCCGCGACGCCCCAGAGCGCGAAGCCGACCATCGTCGCGAGCAGGATGACGGCGGGGTTGAGCTGCAGCCCGCGGCCGTAGGCCGCCGGGCTGACGAGGTTGTTCTGCAGCGTGGTGACGACGAGGTACACGAGCGGCGGCAGGAACGCGTGCGTGAGACTGCCGCCCGTCGCGAGCCCCACGACGAACAGCATCGCGACCATCATGAATCCCCCGATGTAGGGGATGAGTTCGAGGAGCGCGGTGAGCACGCCCCAGAGCAGGGGTGCGGGCAGGCCGAGCGCCCAGGTGGCGAGCGCGATGAGGACGCCCTGCGAGGCGTTAATGAGGAGCGACGCGACGACGTAGCGCGTGACCACGGCGCGGACCTCGTCCGCCGCGGTGCGCACGGTGCGGCGCGTGTCGGGCGACCGCACGACCGTGTCGAGCTTCTCCGACCAGCGCGAGCCGGGCGCGAGGAGGAAGAGGGTGAGCAGCAGCACCTCGACCAGCTCCCCGATGAGTCCGGCCGAAGCCCCGAACGCGCGGCGGGCGGCCGACAGCATGCCCGCGGGGATGGAATTCGTGGGGCCGGCCGCCCTCGTCCCCGACGTGCTGTCCGCCTTCGCACTGCCGGCGATCGCGCTGTCGCGCGGGCTCGGGCCCGTCGCGGCCGGGCCCGTCGCGGCCGGCAGGCGTGCCTGCGGGCCGCCCGGGGGCGGCGCGGGCTGCGATTCCAACTTGCGTCCGAGCCGCTCGAGGGGCGCGCGGAGCTGTTCGAGCCGCGCGCGGGCCGCGGCGATCCCGTTAGGCGCCGCCTCGGCCGCGCGCCGGAGCGGCGGCTCCAGGGCGATGCCGATGCCGACGAGGAGGGCCAGCGTGCCGATGACCGCGACCGCGGCGGCGACGACCGCCGGGAGGTGCCACCGCCGCAGGCGTTCGACGACCGGGACGAGCAGGATCGCGAGGGTGAGGCTGAACGTCGCCGGGACGAGGACGTCGCGCGCACCGTAGAGCAGCGCGACGACCGCCGCGACCGCGAGCACGCGGAGCGCGTACACGCCGGGCCGCCGCTCGCCGGGCGCGGCCGGCCGCGCGGGCCGGGCCCACGCACCGTCGGTCGTCGGGGCGGCACCCGCTGGCGTCGCGCTCACTCGGCGCGGCCTAATGCGCGGCGTCGGCGCGCGCGGCGTCGGCCAGCGCGGCCCCGAACGCGGCCGCGTCGGTCCAGTCGCCGTCGTAGCGCGCGCCGTTCACGAAGAACGTCGGCGTGCCGTTGACCCCGCTCCGCACGCCGCCCGCGAAGTCGGCCTGCAGCCGGTCCGCGTAACGGTCGTCCGCGACCGCCCGGGCCACGGCGGCGCCGTCCACCCCCGCCTCGCCGGCGTACCGCGCCAGGTGCGCGTCGTCGAGCGCGCGCTGGTGTTCGTACAACGTGTCGTGCATCGCCCAGAACGCGGCCTCGCCCCCCAGCGCCCCCGCCGCCTCGGCGGCCAGCGCCGCGTGCACGGCGTGCGGGTGGGCGTCCTGCAGCGGGAAGTTGCGGAAGACGAACCGGAGCCGGTCGCCGAGCCGGCGCTGGAGCGCCTTGACGACCGGGTAGGCCTGCCCGCAGTACGGGCACTCGTAGTCGCCGTACTCGACGAGCGTCACGGGGGCGTCGGCGGGGCCCTGCGCGTGGTCGGCGGCGGAGACCGGGACGGTGAGGTGCGCCATGGCGGGGGCGGGGGCGGAAGGTTGCGTTAGGCGGCGGCCGGGGCCGGCGCGGCGAGCCGGTCGAGCGCGTCGAGCACGCCGTCGGCGCCCGGGTTCACCCCGACCGGCGAGAGGTAGCTCCAGCGGACGACGCCCTCCGCGTCGATCACAAAGAGCGCGCGCCCCGCCGTCCCGTCCGCGTCGCGGTAGACGCCGTAGGCGCGCGCCACCGCGCCCTTGGGCTCGAAATCGGCGAGCAGCGGGAAGTGGAGCTTGCGGTCGTGCGCGAACGCGGTGTGGCACCACACGCCGTCGACCGAGATCCCGACGAGTTCGGCGTTGTGCTTCGCGATCTCGGGGAGGACGGCGTTGAACAGCGCCACCTCGTCGCCGCAGACGGGGCTCCAGTCGGCCGGGTAGAAGACGAGCACCACCGGGCGCCCGCGCAGCTCGGAGAGCGCGACGCGCTGGTCGGGGGTGCTGAGGAGCGAGAACTCGGGCGCGGGCGTGCCCGGCTCGAGCGGGGTGGCGCGGGGCGGCGGAGTGTTAGGCATTGCGCGCGTCGGTTGGGGAGTGCCGTTCGTCCTGCCAGACTCGCGCCACGCCCCGTCCCGGCCCGCGGCCCGTCGTGGCCCCGCCCGTGCGGTCGGCCGGGGGAGGGCGGCGGACGTCCCCCACGCGCGCCGCACGGCCGTCGCACGCCGGCCCCCCCTCCGAACCGCCGACCGCATGTCCCCACCCCCGGACCCGCACCCCCCGTTCGCCGCGGCCGCCGGCGAGTTCCCGCCCCGCGAGTACCGCCTCCGGCTCGCCGGCCGCGAGTGGAGCGTCCTCTACACCGGCGAGGTCATCACCATGCTGCAGGAGCAGCGCTTCCTCGGCGAGACGGAGGGGCGCCCGCCGTACGGCGTCGTCCTCTGGCCCGCGGCGATCGCGCTCGCGCACGACGTCGCCGCGCGCGCCGACGCGTTCCGCGGCCGACGCGTGTTGGAACTCGGGGCCGGCACCGGGCTGCCCGGGATCGTCGCCGCGTCGTTCGGGGCGGCGGTGGTACAGACCGACCGGCAGGCGGAGGCGATGGCCGTCTGCCGCCTGAACGGCGAACGCAACGGCGCGACGTCCATCACCTACCGGATCGCCGACTGGACCGTCTGGGACGACGCGGGGCGCTACGCGTGGATCGTCGGCGCGGACATCCTCTACGGCGAGGCGACGCAGCCGCACCTGCGCCGGATTTTCGCGGAGAATCTCGCCCCGGGCGGGCGCGTGCTCGTGGCGGACCCGTTCCGGAAGGCGAGCCTGCGGCTGCTCGAGGCGATGGAGGCGGACGGCTGGGGCGTCGCGATGAGCAAGTGGACCGTCGGCGAGGCGCGGGCCCGCCCCGCGCCGCGCGCGGTCGGCGTCTTCGAGCTGACCCCGCCCGCCTAACGACGGGCGGAGTGCCGCACCGTTAGGCTCCCGCGACCGCGGGGCGCGCGGGCGGGCGCGCGCCGGGGCGTGCGGGGCCGCCCGGGGTGTCGGCCCCGCCCGCCGCGACCGTGCCCGCCGCCGCGCCCCCGGTCCGCAGGGCGGGGCCGAGTGCGCGGCCGTTCGGGCTCCCCCACCCGGTGCAGGCGTCCCAGCCCGGGCCGGCCGCGTAGCCGCCGACCTGGCCCGTCGGGTCGTTGTTGCCCTCGATGACGTCGCGGCACCCCGCCGCGCCGGCCGACGCGTAGAGCAGCGGCGTGATGTACCCGACCGGCGTCGCGCCCGCGGCGTTGATGCGCGCGAGGAGCGCGGCCCAGAGCGGCGCCGCGGCGCTCGTGCCGCCGGCGACGCCGTCCTGCCCCGACGAGCGGATGAAGTACCCCGTGCGCGGGTCGGCGACGGCCGCGACGTCGGGCACGCCGCGCCCGCGCTTGTGCCCGGGGTTCACCGACGGCGGCACCGACGCGGTGGCCTGGAACGCCGGGAGCGGGAACACGGCGCTGATCCCCCCGCCGCCCGCGCCGTCGCCGGTCGCGCGCGGCCCGCCGTTCCAGACGACCTCCGACGTGATCTGCGTGCGCGTCGCGTCGGCGACGAGCGCGGTCCCGCCCACGCCGAGCGCGTACGGGCTCGACGCCGGAAAGTCGACGTGCGCATGGCCGTCGGCGATCTCGTCGCTCGAGCCGTCGTCGCCCGAGGCAAAGCAGACCGTGACGCCGAGCAGGGCGGCCGCCTTGAGCGTGTCGTTCACGGCGTTGATCGCCGCGCGCGTCCACGTGTCGTGCCCTTCCGCGTACCCCCAACTCACCGAGAGCACGCTCGGCCGGTTGGTCGCGTCGTGCACCGCGGTCGTGAGCGCGTCGACCCACCCCTGCTGCGTGAACGTCGAGAAGTACACGGCGAGGCGCGCGCGCGGTGCGAGCGCGCCCGCGACCTCGATGTCGAGCATCACCTCGCCGTCTGAGTCCGGGTCCTTGCCCGGCGCGTTCGTCCCGGTCCCGACCGGCACCGCGACGACGGTCGGCGCGGGCGACACGCCGACCTTGCCCCAGTAGGTCGCGAGGTCGGCCGTGTCGAAGCCGCCGCCGAACTCGAGCAGGCCGACGCACTGCCCGGCGCCGTCGCCCGCGGGGAACTCGTAGAGGGTGCCTAACTCCGGCGGCGTGAACCAGGGCCGCGGCGCCGCGGCGCGGAAGTCCGCGGCGGCCGGGAGCGGGCGGATGATCGCGTTGGAGCGCGCCGTCCGGCGCGTGTCGAAGCCGAACACGCCGTCGACGGCGTGCGCGAGCGACTCGGGCACGTGCACGGGCCCCACGCGGCCTCGGTACTCGGTGCCGTCGGGGTGCACGAAGCGGCTGAGCTTGACTTCGAAGGCGCGCTGCATCGCGGCGGCCGTGCCTTCGACCACGACCGTGCGGCGCGCGGCGTCCTCGTCGACCACGCGGAGCCCGGCCTCCTCGGCGAACGCGCGCACGCGCGCGACGTCGTCCGGACTCGCCCCGTACTGCTCGGCGAACTGCTCGCGCGTCAGCGGGGCCGGCCGCGCGTCGACCGGCGTCGCGCCGAGCAGCGCGGGGTCGGGCAGCTCGGTGCGGGGGCGCAGGTATACGCTCACGCGGACGGGCTCGTCGGGCGGCGTCGGGCCGACGGCGCGCGCCCCAGGCACGGGGGCGCGCTCGGTGCCGGGGAGGACGACGTAGCGGGGGGGAATGGTCGGGGGCATCATCGGGCGTCGGAAATGCGCGAAAGAAGGGCGAGGGCGATGCAGCGACGTTGCTACCCCGGTCGCGGACGCGCAAGCAGAGCGTGCGTGCCGGGTCGGGATGACGCGGGACCCGTCGGCGCGGGGCCGACCTGGCGCGATTCCAGGGCCGCGCTCGTCGCAGCGGTCCTGAACATGCGACGAGCCCGCGCACGCCCGCCGACGCGCCCCGTGCCGGCCGACGCCACTTCTTCAACCGAGACCTCGCCATGGCCGACACGATGACCGCCCCGGACGCGATCAGCTACCTCATCGAGACCGC
This sequence comes from Gemmatimonadetes bacterium T265, assembly GCA_019973575.1. Classification (NCBI taxonomy): domain Bacteria; kingdom Pseudomonadati; phylum Gemmatimonadota; species Gemmatimonadetes bacterium T265. Next base: position 315,035 of record BPUI01000003.1, on the reverse strand, counting down.
GCAAGACGGCGCCGACGGCTACCGCGCCGCGAGCGAAGACGTCAAGGACGCGCAACTCAAGCAGATCTTCAGCCAGTACGCGACGCAGCGCGCCCAATTCGTGACCGAGCTGCGCAACCTCGCGTCGACCGCGGGCGGCGACGCGGACAAGGGCGGGTCCGTGAGCGCGGCCGTGCACCGCGGCTGGATCAACCTCAAGAGCGTGGTCACCGGGCGCGACGACGCGTCGATCCTCGCCGAGTGCGAGCGGGGTGACGAGAACGCGGTGAAGGCGTACGACCAGGCGGGCGCGGCGCCGCTCCCCGCGCAGGCGGCGACCGTGGTGCAGCGTCAGGCCGCGGAGGTGCGCCAGGCGTACGAACGGATCAAGAGCCTGCACACGTCGCGCTCGGCGGACTGACGCCCGGCGCGCGTCGTAGCGGCGGCGAGCATCACGCCGGGGTCGGGCGGCGCCGCGTCGTCGGCCCCGTGCGCCTGTGCCCCGACGGGCAGGCACCCGACCCCGGCGTTGTCGCAGGCCACGCGCTCAGCGCGTGGCCCCCTCGGGCGCGAGCGGCGGGGCGGGGTGATACGGCGGGAGCACCGGCAGGTCCGTGCGCCCGCCCGGCGCCCGCGCCACGACCGGCGCGCCGCCGAACGCGGGACGCTCGCCGCGGTGGGCGAGCCACATCCCGAGCGCCGCCGGCCCGATGATGAAAAACCACTCCTGCACGATCTGCGGCGAGTACCCGCGGATGATGATCTGAACGAGGAAGGCGTTGCTCACCGCGAACACGACCTGCCGCCACGCGTTGCGCGGGTCGGCGAGGTACCACGCCCAGAGCGCGCGCACCGCCATGCCGAACGCCGCCATCCCGAGCAGCAGCCCGGGCCACCCGAAGGCGACGTAATACTCCCCGAAGTGCGGGACCGCGGCCCCCGCGTTCCCCGCCGACGGCGTGCCGATCGCGACGGCGATCTTGTCGAGGAAGGTCGGGAGCGGCTTCCCGGGCCAGATCGCGCGCGGGATCGGCTGGATCAGCACGTACACGTACGGGTCCGCCCCGGCGAACTCCTCGCGCTCGGGGATCGCGTCGAGCACCGCGCCGAACGTCTCGAACACCTCGGTGTCGCTGAGCGAGTTGCGCGCGACCTGGACGAGCGTGGGCGTCGCCGTCGCCTTGCGCGACTCCGACTTGAAGACCGCGCGCGCGATCCCGAGCCACGCCGCGAACGCGGCGACCACCACGCCGCCCGCGAGCAGCGTCGACGTGCGCGGCCGGCGCCCGCGCCTCAGATAGGCGAGCATGAACGTCGCCGCCCACAGGATGATGAGCCGGTAGCGGTAGCCGAGCGATGTGTAGGCGATCGAGACGAAGAGGAAGTACGCCCACTTGATCGGGCGCGCGCGGAATCCGCCGCTCACCGAAAGCATCAGGAACGCCGGGATGAACCACTCGATCGCGAGGAACAGGTACGCGAGGTTCGTCCCCTTGCCGCTCGGGTCGGCCTTCTCCGCCGGCGCGATCACGCCGGGCAGGAAGAAGCGCGAGAACGACCGCCCTTCGAGCCGCGTCCAGAGGACGAGGGCCGCGAGCGCCGCGAGCGTCAGCCCCCACCCGATCCGCCGGATCCTCTTGAGCGCCTCGGGTGACGACTGCTCGCTGCCGCGGACGCGCGTCAGCTGCCGTCCGACGACCGCGCCGAACGGCAGGTGGTAGCCGACCCACATCGCCACCACCCCGGCGAACACGGCCGCGAACCCCCACGCGTAGAACGGGCGCATGTCGCGCCCGATGACGACCGTGTCCCCGGTCGTCAGCCGCAGTAGCGGGCCGGCCACGAAGTACACGAGGTACACGCCGACCACGGTGACGAGCGGCTCGAACGGGTCGAACCGCCCGGTCGCGCCGCGGACGAGGGCGGGCAGGAGGAGCGCCGCGGTGAGCGACGCGGCAATCAGCAGCTCGATCCCGTACTCGTGCGTGCCCGCCCCCCCGACGCCGAAGCCGAGGACGACGGCGAGCGCGACGCCGACGACGAGCAGCGCGGCGCGCGCGCCCGCGCCGCCGCCGCCGGGCGCTACGCGGGCCCGCATACGTTAGGCCGCATGCGCGGCCACAGCGCGGACCGCCACGTCCGTCGCGCCCGCGCCGGGCGCCTCGAGCGGGCGCGACGCGTCGCCGAGCGCGCGCACGAGGCCGCGGCGGAACGCGGCCCACGACTGCCGCTCCGCGAGTCGGCGCGCCGCGCCGCGCATCGCGGCCAACTCGCCGCGGTGCGCGTGGCCCCACGCCAGCCGCTCGGCCAGCGCGTCGACGTCGCGTACGCCCACGATGAATCCCTCCTCGCCGTCCCGCACCAGGTCCGCCACGCCCGTGTTGGGCGTCGCGACGACCGGCGTCCCCTGCGCGAGCGCTTCCAGGTACACGAGCCCGAACCCCTCGGCCAGCGACGGCATGCAGAGCACGTCGCTGGTCTGGTACAACGCGCGCAGCGCCTCGCGCGAGACCGGGCCCGTGCGGCGGAAGCTACCCGGCCGGAACAGCCCTTCATAGCGCGCGATCAGCGCGTCGTCCGTCCCGCCCCGCCCGGCGAGCACCAGCTCGGCGTTGGGCAGCGCGAGCCGCCGCCACGCCTCGAGCAGGTAGCTCAGCCCCTTGCGCTGGATCGCCTGCCCGACGAACAACACGCGGAACGTGTCGCCCGTGTCGCGCGGCTCGGGGCGCGCGTCGGGGAGGTCGACGCCGTAGGGCACCACGCGCACCCGCCGCCCGTCGACGCCCTGCGCGACGAGCGTGCGCCGCACGTAGTCCGACGCGACGATGCAGAGGTCGGCGAGCCGCGCCTCGCCGCAGCGCGCGGCGTAGACCGCGGGCGCGAGACTCATCTCTGGCTCGCGCGCGAGCGACGCGGCGGCCTCGGGCACGCGCGCGGCCTCGTCGGCGAACAGCGCGCGCAGCGCCGCCGGATGCGGGTGGACCTGAAAGATCACCTTCGGCCCCGCGTGGCCGTAGGCGGGGAAGGCGGCCTGCGCATAGCAGCTGTAGGCGAGGAGCCCCGTCCCGCGTGCGCGTGCCCGGCGCCCCGCGTAGCGGCCGATCGCCGCGTCACCCCGCCGGTCGCGCGCGTCCTCGAAGCGCGCCATGACGTAGTCGCGCGGGTAAACGCGCACGCGCGCCGACGGCAGGCCCGCGCGGTAGCGCCGCGCGAGCTCGCGCCTAACGCCCGGGGGCGCGAGCCGCGTCAGCCCGTCGAACCAGCCCCGGTCGAGCGGCGAGTACCAGTCCGTGACGAGCGCGTCGAGCACCCCCGCCTCCGCGAGCGCGAGCGACGTCTGGTACGAGTCGCGCGCGCCCTTGTGGACGACGGTCCAGCGGCCCCGGGGGTCAGGCCGGACAGACATGCCGCACGGCGCGGTCGAACGCCGCCGTCATCCGGTCGAGGCCGAAGCGCGCGTCAGAGGTGGCCCGGGCCGCGCGCGCCATCGTGAGCCAGCGCGCCGGGTCGGCGTCGAGCGCGACGAGCGCGTCGGCCATCGCCTCGACCTGCCCGCCGGGGAAGAACACCGCGTTCTGCCCGTCCGCGAGCGCCGACGCCTCGGGCCCGTGCGGCTCGCCGGCGGCCAGCACGACCGGCACGCCGAACGCGAGGCTCTGCACCGCCGCGAGGCCGATCCCGCCCGGCGAGACCATCGCCCACGCCGCGTTGAAGTGCGGCGCGAGCGCCGCCGGGTCGTACAGCGACCCCGCGAACTCGACGCTGTCCGTTAGGCAGAGCGACGCGGCGAGCTGCTCGAGCGCGGGGCGCTCCGGGCCGTCGCCGACGATCGTGAGGCGCTGCGGCCCGCCGAAGCGGCCGCGCGCGAGCGCGAACGCGCGCACGAGCAGGTCGACCCGCTTCTCCGGGATCAGCCGCCCGACGGTGAGCACGCGGTCGCGCCCGGCGCGGTCCCCCGCCCGCTCGGGCGGGCGCGCGAAGGCGGTGATCGCCGACACGTCGAGCGAGTTCGGCGCCACGAACGCCCGCTCGGGCGCGAGCCCGGCCGCGACGAAGCGCTCGGCCTGCGCCTCGTTGTAGAAGATCACCGCGTCGGCCACGCGGGCGAGCGCGACGCGCGCGCGCACCGTCGCCCGCCCCGCGTTGGGGCCCGCGCCGTGCCCCCACCACACGAACGGCACGCCGCGCAGCCGCGCCGCCGCGAACGCCTGCACGTTGGACGCGATGCGCGGGTTGAACTCCGCGATCACGGCGTCGTAGGTCCCCGAGCGCACGAGCCGCGACACGCCGCGCTGCCACACCGCGAGCTCGCGCCCGCGCGACGCGAAGTACGTGTTGCGCACCGGCCGCACGGCGAGCCCGTCGGGCGCGACGACGCTCTCGAGCGCCGACCCGGCGCGCTGCTCGCCGTACGCGAATTCGTACGCGACTTCGGACGACGCGGCGAGCGCGCGGAAGAGCGGCACCCGGTACGGCGGGACGATGCGCTGCACGACGAGCACGCGCGGCCCGCGGCGCGCGCCGTCGGACGGCCGCTGCCCGCGGCGCGCGGCGCGACGCGGCTCGTCGCAGGGCGCCGCGGGGCGGGCGGCGCGCGGGTCCAACACGGCGGTACTCACGCGACCACCGCCTGCGGCCGCCGCGCCGCCGTGGCATTACGCGCCGACTCCGCCGCGCCCGCGGCCACCCGCCCCCACGCCGTCCCCTCCGCGACCGCGGCCGGCAGCGGCCCGCCCGTCTTCAGCCGTCGGTAGAGGCGGTACGTCTCACCCCGCACCGGCGTGCGCTCCTGCCGCTGCCGCAGGCAGTCCGCGTAGCCGGCCGCCATCCCGCGCAGCTTGCGCCCCGTCGTCCCCGCGCGCACGCCGGCCGCGAAGGCGTTTACCGACGTCGCCGCCATGTGCGCCACGAGGTACGGCATCGGCACGTTGTGCCAGGTGAAGAGGATCGTGTTCCGCGCGCCCCACCGGTCCATCCCCTCGCGGTTCCGCGTCGGCGAGTGGAAGTGGTGGATCGGCGGCGTGCTCGCGAGCCGGATCAGGTAGCCCGCGTCGAGCAGCCGGATCGCGAAGTCTTCCTCCTCGTACTGATGCACGAGCAGCGGCCGGTACCCGCCGAGTGCGACGAACACGTCTCGCCGGACGCCGTACGCCGTGCCGACGAACCCCGAGGCGACGTACGTCCCCTCCGGCGCCGGCGCGCGCTGCAGCACGCGGTCGCTCACGCGCACGTTCACGAACGGCATCGCGACGAGCGCGACCCGCGGGTGGTCGAACAGCCGCAGCGCCTCGGCCACCGTGTCGGGCGAGCTGAACGCCGCGTCGTCGTCGATGCAGAAGACGAACGGGGCGGAGGCGAGCGCGGTGGCGCGCGTCCGCTGCACGGCGATGTCGGCCGAGCGCTCCGACACGTGCAGCACCGCCTCGGGGAACTCCGCGCGCACCATCTCGGGCGTGCCGTCGGTCGAGCCGTCGTCGCAGACGAGCACCTCCACGCGCGGCACCTGCGCGAGCGCCGAGCGGATCGCCGCGCGGGCGTACTCGCGGCGGTTCTTGGTCACGATGGCCACGGTGGCCTGCGGGCGCGCGTCCTGCGGGCGCGCGTCCTGCGCGGGCGCGTCCGGCGCCGGGGCGGCGGGGGTCGGGTGCGGCATGGGGACGGCGGGCGGTACGTTAGGCGCGGCCGGGCCGCGCCCACATGAGCGACGGCACGCCGATGGCGTGCGTCCGCGAGAGTCCGGCGAGCACGACCGCGAGCTGCGTCGCGTACGCCGCGAGGGTGGCGAGCGCCGCCCCCATGATGCCGAGCCGCGGCAGGAGCAGCGGCAGGGCGCACACCGTGACCACCGCCCCGACGATCTCGGAGCGGCTGGCGAGCCAGGGGTCGCCTAACGCCTGCGCCGCGCCCGCGAGCACCTGCTTCGCGCCGAGACAGAGCCCGGCCGCGAGCAGCACGAGCGCCGGCGGCACCGCGCCGGCGAACGCGTCCCCGTAGACGAACGGGATCGCGAACGGCAGCACCGCCGCGAGCGCGAGCGTGCCGGCCACGCTCACGAGCGCGTACTTGCGGAACGTGGCCTGCAGCCGCCGCACGCCCGCCGCCGCGCCCTGCTGCGCGATCGACGGCGTCGCAACCGTGCGCACCGCGGTCGACAGCACGTCCCCCACCCCCGCCGCGCTCACCGCGGCGACGTAGAGGCCGAGCTGCACGGGAGGGAACCACGCGGCCAGGAGCGCCTGGTCCATCCGCAGGTTCGCCGTCTGCGGGATCCCGCCGGCCTGCACCTTCGCGCCGTAGCGCAGCATCCGCCCCGCGAGCGCGCGGTCGGGCCGCAGATCGCCGAGCCGCGCGACCGCGCCCGTGCGCCAGAGCGCCACGGCCGTCGCGCCTAACACGAGCACGTTGAGCCAGAGCTGCGCGCGGAGCGCCGTCGACGCCGTCAGCACCCCCGCCCGCTCCAGCCCGAGCACGGCCACCACGTAGCCGACGGGCGTGAGCAGCCGGATCCAGTTGAACGCCGTGAAGTGCAGCCGCGCCTGCAGCACCCCGAGCCCGTACTGGCTCACGAGGCTGACGGGGATCACCCAGAGGTACGCGCGCCCGTTGGCGACCACCTGCGGCGTCTGCTTCGCGAGCAAGAGCGGCAGCACGACGTAGCCGACCGCCATCCCGACCGCGCTCTGCACCGTCGCGCAGGCGAGCGCGGTGCCGAGCACCCGCCCGGGGCGGGCGTCCGGAAGCGCGGCGAAGTAGACCACCGACTGGATGACGCCCATGCTCGCGAGGTACATCAGCAGCATCGGCCAGAGCCACGCGGCCGCGAGCTCGCCGCGCCCGGCCGGCCCCATCCCGCGCGCGAGCTGCACGCCGCTCACGAGCCCGAGCCCGAGCACGAGCGCGTTCACGAGGAACGTGCGCACCGTCGGCGAACGCAGGGCCACGCGCGCCGCGGCGCGCGGGTCCCGCAGCCCGGTCGCGAGCTGCTGGATCACGCGACCCCCGCCGGCTCCGGCTCGGCCACGTCGGCGGGCGACACCGCCCGCGCGTGCCCCGGCGTGTGCGCGCGCAGTTCGGCCACGATCCGCTCCGCCGCCCGCCCGTCCCACCCCTCCGGCCGGCGCGCGGCCGCCGCGTCACCTGCCCGCCCGAGCGCCGCCCGGTACGCGCCGACCACCCCGTCCACGGTGAGCGGCCACGGCGCGAGGCGGTTCGTCCCCTCGGTCACCGTCACCGGACGCTCGGTCTGCTCGCGAAGGGTCACGCACGGCACGCCGAGCGCCGTCGTCTCCTCCTGCAGCCCGCCGGAGTCCGTGAGCACCACGGCCGCGCCCTCGGTGAGCGAGAGCATCTCCGTGTAGCCGAGCGGCTCGAGCACGTGCAGCCGCTCGAGCTGGGGCGCGAGGCCGAACGCCTCCGCCTGCTTGCGCGTCCGCGGGTGCACGGGGAAGACCACCGGCCGGTCCGCCGCGACCTCCGCGAGCGCGTCGAGCAGCGTGCCTAACGCCCGCGGGTCGTCGACGTTGGACGGCCGGTGCAGCGTCGCCGCGACGTAGCCGCCGCGCGCGAGCCCCATCCGCCCGGCGAGGTCGGCCGCCCGCGCCCGCGGCAGGTGCGCGAACAGCGTGTCGATCATCACGTTCCCGACGAACGCGACGCGCTCCGCCGCGATCCCCTCGGCGAGCAGGTTGGGCAGCGCGTCGCGCGACGGCGTGAGCAGCAGGTCGGCGATCCGGTCGGTGAGCACGCGGTTCACCTCCTCCGGCATCCGCCAGTCGCCGCTCCGGAGCCCCGCCTCCACGTGCGCCACGCGGCACCCCAGCTCGGCGCGCAGCTTGGCCGCGACGAGCGCGCAGGCAAGCGTCGCGTTCACGTCGCCGACGACCACGACCCAGTCCGGCCGCACCTCGTGCAGCACGGGCTCGAACGCCTCCATCACGCGCGCCGTCTGCTGCGCGTGCGTCCCCGAGCCCACGCCCAGGTGGTAGTCCGGCGCCGGGATCGCGAGGTCCTGGAAGAACGCGTCCGACATCCGCGCGTCGTAGTGCTGCCCGGTGTGCACGAGCACCGGCTCGGCGCCGTCGCGCGCGAGCGCGGCGAGCACGGGCGCGACCTTCATGAAGTTCGGGCGCGCCGCCGCGACGACCAGCACGCGCATCCGGCCCCCGCGCGCCGGGGCTTGGCCCGTCACGTCATCCCGCATACGCGTACCCGTAGGCCGAGTAGCCGCCGTAGCGGGCGAGCTTCGCGTCGGGGTCGTTGAGCACGCCGCCGACGACGCGCGCGCGCACTCCGGTCAGCTGCTGCAGCGCGAACTGCGCCGCGCCGCGGTCCGTCTCCCCCGCGCGCAGCACGAGCAGCACGCCGTCGGCCCGCGCCGCGAGTACCACCGCGTCCGACGCGGCGAGCACCGGCGGCGTGTCCATCACGACGAGGTCGTACTCCCCGGCCAGCCGGTCGACGAGCGCGCGCATCTGCGGGCTGCCTAACAGCTCCGCCGCGTCGCCGCGCGAGGTCCCGCACGGCAGCACGTCCAGCCGGTGCACGCGCGTCGCGTAGACCCCCGCCGGCAGCTCCGCACGCCCGAGCAGCAGGTCCGTCACCCCCGGGTCCGACGGCACGCCGAGCGCGGCCGCGAGTCCCGGGCGCCGCAGGTCGCAGTCGACGAGCAGCACGCGCAGCCCCTGCTGCGCGAAGGCGACCGACAGGTTCACCGCCGTCGTCGTCTTGCCGTCCGCGGCCGCGGGGCTCGTCACGACGAGCGTCTTGAGCGGGCCGCTCGTCTGCGCGTACAGCAGGTTCGTGCGCAGCGCGCGGTACGCCTCCGCCGCCGCCGCCGCGTGTGCCATCGCCGGCGTGTTGCGCCGGTTGGCCGGCGCGGGAAGGTCCGCTCCGTCGAGCGACCCGCCGGCGGCGAGCGCCGCGATGGGGGTTGGGCGCCGGCGCCGCCCGTCCCCGGCGGCGCGCCCCCCCCGCCCGAACGCGGCGAGCTCCGGCAGCCGCAGGCGCGCGCGCGACGGCGCGCCCCGCTCGACCGGCGGGATGACCGCGAGCCCCGGGATCTGCAGCACCGCCTCCAGCTCGTCGCGGTTCCGGATCGACGTGTTGAAGTGGTCGATGAGGTACGCCGCGCCCACGCCGAGCAGCAGCCCGAGCGCGACGCCGAAGACGAGCCGCGCGCCGCGGTGCGTGCCGACGAGCTGCGCGCGCGACGCGCTGCTCACCACGTTCACCTGCCCGGTCTCGACCGCCTCCGCGATGCGCGCCTTCTGGTACTCGGCGCGCAGCTCCTCGGCCGTCGTGTTGAGCGAGCTCACCTGCTGCCCGAGCCGCTCTTCCTCGGCCTCCGCGCCGGGCAGCGTCTGCAGCACCGCCGCGCGCCGCCCGCGCTGCACGTCGACCGCCGACACGCGCGCGCCGAGCGCGCTGAGCTGGCTCTGCGTCGCCGCGATCAGCCGCGCGCGCGCGGCCGCCGCGAGCGCGTTCTGCCGCTGCACGTCCGGGTTGGTCGACGCGCGCCCCCACTCGCCCGACGTCAGCGAGTCGCGCGCCGTCTCGTACTGCACGAGCTGCCCGTAGAGCTGCGCGATCACCGGGTTCGACGTCCCCGCGCCGGCCGAGACGAGCGCCTGCAGGTCGCCGCCGCGCGGCGAGCGCGTGAGCGCGTCGAGCAGCGTCTGGTACGTCCGCCGGTCCGCCTCCAGCTGCTCGCGCTGCGTGTCGAGCGCCAGCAGATTCCCCTGCTCGGCGACGAGCTGGTCGCGCGAGTTGTAGACCTGCCGCGTGCGGCGGAACTGCGTGAGCTGCCCCTGCGCCCGCGCGAGCAGGCTGTCCACGCCGACGAGCTGCTTGGCGAGGAAGAGGCCCCGCCGCTTCGCGTCCTGCTGCGCGGTCGTCGCGTCGACGTGCTGGAAGGCCTCGAGTACGGCGTTGGTCACGCGCACCGCGGCCGCCGAGTCGGGCGAGATGTACTCGACGTCGACCCCGTTGGTCGCCTCGCGCGGCGTGGCGCGGAGCGCGTGCCCCACCGAGTCGATCGCGTCCTCGCGCGGGATCACGGCGAGCGTGGCGCGCGAGACCGCCGGCCGCGCGGGTACGACAAACCGCACGCCGTCGAGCACCACCGGCGCGCCGTACGCGGCGCGCGCCGTCTGCGCCCCGCGCCGCGCGGTGACCTCGCCGGCCCCGAACGTGAGGCCGACGGCATCGCGCGCGTCGTTAGGCAACGTGACCTGCACGTCGCCCAGGCGGCTGCGCGGGAAGTCCGCCCGCGAGACCAGCCGCAGCCCTTCGCGGTCCACGGCCTCGCCGAGCACGCCGCGCCCCTGCAGGATGACGAGCTGCGAGAGCACCGGGTCGGAGCGCTGGTCGCCGCCGCCCTGGTCCGCGACCTGCCCGCCCAGCGTCTTCGGCAGCACGTTGCGCGGGTCGACGACCTGCACGAGCGCCCGCGCGCGGTACGTCGGCACCTCGCGCGAGACGAGGAACGCCGTCACCCCCGCCGTGAGCAGCGTGAACATCGCGATGAGCAGCGCGTGCGGGCGCAGCGAGGCGAGCACGCCGCGCAGGTTCAGGCGGTCGCCGGCGGCCTCGCGCCCGGCCTGCCCGTAAGACGGCGCGTACGGCGGCGCGTGCGACGGCGCGTTCGGCCCCGGGGGGCCGCCGCGGCCGGGCGACGAGTACTGGAAGGGCTCAGGCATGGCGCATCACTTCTTGTTGGCGCTCACGATCAGGCTCGCCACGCCCGCGATGCCGGCGATCACGCTGCCGAGCGGGGCGATGACGTCGCGGAAGGTCGACCGGCGGCGCTCGACCACGATCTGGTCGCCAGACCGGATCGGCGTCGCGAGCCCCCCACCGGGCTGTGTGAGGTCGAGCACGAGCACCTGCCCGCCGCGCAGCAGGCGCACCTGGTCGAGGCGCCCCTGCTCGGTGGCGCCGCCCGCCTGCGCGACGGCCTGCGCCACCGACGTCTCGGGCGGCAGCGTGAACAGGTTGGGGCGCGTCACCTCGCCACCGACCGAGACGCGGAGCAGCAGCTGCACGACGAACTGCGGGTTGGCGTCGAGCCGCGACAGCACGCCGCGCACGCGCGCCTCGACGTCCGGCTGCGTGAGGCCGACGACGCGCACCGCGTGGTAGAGCGGGTGCGTGATCGTGCCGTCGCTGCCGACGGGGAAGTCGCCGCTCAGTTCCGGCGCGCGGAACACGGCGATGAGCACGTGGTCGCCGGGGTTGAGCGTGGCGGACTCCGCGCCCGACTGGGCGGCGAGGCCGCGCGCGCCGACGACGACGGCGGCAGCGGCGGAGAGAACGACGAGCCGCACGGAGCGGCGCACGGAAGCGGGCACGGAGACGGTCACGCGGCAGGGGGCGGAGTGGCGGAGCGACGCGCGGCGCTCGGGGCCGCGACGCTCGTCGCCGCGGCCCGCGCGTACCGCTCCCGCACCGCAACGATCGGGCGACCGCCATCGGCCGGCGCGCCCTCGCTGACGAGGTCGCCCATCGCGTCGCTGATCGCGTCGCCTTCGACGCCTGACGGGCCGACGTCGTCCGGCGCCTCCCACTCGGGGACGATCGCGTGCAGTACGCGGAGCGCGGTCGCGGCCGTGCCGGCCTGGACGGCCGCGCGCAGCCGCGTCACCGTCGCCGGGACGAGCGCGCCGCCGATCGCCGGCTCGTGGAGCACGCGGATCTTGTCCACCGAGGTCGGGCGCGTCGTGCAGCCGACCGTCATCAGCTCCTCGTGCAGCTTCTCGCCCGGCCGCAGCCCGGTGAAGACGATCGGCATCTCCGTGTACGGCTCGAGCCCCGACAGCCGGATGAGCTGCTCGGCCATCTCCCGGATGCGCACCGGCTCGCCCATTTCCAGCATCGCGATCCGGCCGCTCGCCTCGGGCAGCGCCGCCGCCTGCAGCACGAGCTGCACGGCCTCGGGGATCGTCATGAAGTAGCGCGTCGTCTCCGGGTGGGTCACCGTCACCGGGCCACCCGCCGCGATCTGCTGCGTGAACACCGGCACCACGGAGCCGTTCGAGCCGAGCACGTTGCCGAAGCGCACGGCGCGGAAGTCCGTTCCCGCGTGCCGGAAGTCCGGCCACTCCAGCACCAGCCGCTCGGCCGCGCGCTTGGTCGCGCCCATCACGCTCGACGGGTTCACGGCCTTGTCGGTCGAGATCATCACGAACTTTTTCGCCCCGTGGCGCACCGCAGACTCGGCGACGGCGAACGTGCCGAGCACGTTGTTGTGCACCGCCTCGATGACGTTGGCCTCCATCATCGGCACGTGCTTGTACGCCGCGGCGTGCAGCACGTAGTCGGGGCGGTGCAGGGCGAAGGCGCGCTCGAGCTGCCGCGGGTGGGCGATGTCGGCGATCACCGGCACGACGTCGAGCCCCGGGTCGCGCGCGACGAGTTCGTTGTGGACGAAGAACAGCGGGCTCTCCGCCTGGTCCATGAGCACGAGCCGCCGCGGCCCGAGGCGCGCGACCTGGCGCGCGAGCTCCGACCCGATCGAGCCCGCCCCGCCCGTGATCAGCACGACGCTTCCCGCGAGGTCGGCCCGCACGGCCGCGAGGTCGAGCGCGACCGGCGCGCGGCCCAGCAGGTCTTCGATCCGCACCGTCCGCGGCTCGTTGAGGCGCGCGCGCCCTTCGAGCATCTCGCGCAACGAGGGCACGATCTTGACCTCGATGCCGAGTCCGGTGCAGCGCTCGATGATGCGCATCATCTCGCGCCGCGTCGCGGCCGTGATCGCGACCACCACGAGCTCGATGCCGTGCCGCGGCACCAGCCGGGCGAGGTCGTCGACGGTGCCGAGCACCGGCACGCCCTGGAGGCGCATCCCCGCCTTGGCCGGGTGGTCGTCGACGAGGCCGACCGGGTGGATCCCGCTGTTGCGGTCGAGGCGCAGCTGCCCGAGCAGCCGCTCCGCCGTCACGTCGGCGCCGACGATCAGGGTGCGCCGCGCGTCGCGGGGCCAGGCGCCGGCGACCTCGCGCTCGCGCATCCAGCGCAGCCCGAAGCGCAGACCGCCGAGGCAGAGCACCGTCGCGCCCCAGTCGAGGATCACCACCGAGCGCGGGAACCCCGGTTCGGGGAACCCCGGCACGAGCCGCGCGAGCGCGGCGACGCCCCAGAACAGCACCGAGCTGAGCGTCGCCGCCTTGCCGAGCTCCGCGAGGTCGTAGAGGCCCGCGTGCCGCCACCAGCCGTTGTACTGCCGGAAGAGGGCGAATACCACGAGCCGCACGACGAAGAGCAGCGGCAGCGTCGCCCAGAACGTCACGACGTAAGGCGCGGGCACGTCCCCGTCGAACCGCAGGGCGTACGCGATCGCGTAAACGACCGGGAGGAGCACCGCGTGCAGGCCGACGAGCAGCACCCGACGGTGCCGCAACACGAACTCGGGGACCGCCGGCGGGAGCTGCGGCCGGCGCTCGGCCCGGGGCGGACGCAGAGCGGGGAGGGCGGGTGAGTCGGACAAGGACACGTCGCGGCGTGGAGGTGGCGACACGCGGGGCGCGCCGTTAGACGGCGCGCGCCCGTGCGGCGGGCGTGCAGACGGGCGGGCGAACTGCGTGCATTACTGAATGCGTGAAAACCGGTCCCCGGCGCTCATCCGGCGCCCGCGCCGGGCGCGCCGGGCGGCACGCCGCGCGCAACCATCGCGTCGGCGTATACCATCCCGGGCGAATAATGTGCCGTATTGCTTATGTAGCAGTTTGGTCCGCGCCGCACGGCCGGCCCGGGGCGCGCAGCAAGGCGCGCCGCCGCCGCCGCCGCCCCCGACTACGAGGCGCGGGGCCGGTGCTGGTGCCCGCAGGTCGGGCGCGATGTCGTTCCCTGTCTCCGCCTCCCCACATCCCGTCGCGCCTCCGCAACACTCCGCGTTACGCCGCCGCCCCAACCAGGTGCACGCCCGCGTGGACTTGCCGTAACAGCAGCTTCCCGTTGCTGACCGCCTCGCCCCGCTTGCGGTGCACGAACGCGAGGTCTCCGCGCCACTCGCCGGTGTCGAGGAAGACGCGCGGGATGAGGTAATCGTGCGTCGGCAGTCGCCCCGCCCGACCGAGGAACGCGTACCGCACACCGCCGGCGCGCAGCGCCCGCAACGTGGCACCGCGGTACGCACCCCACGGAAACGAGAAGCAGCGCGGCGTAAAGCCGAACCACTCGCGGAACCGCTCCGCCCCCTCGGCGAGCACGCCGGCCTGTTCGGCGGCGGGCAGGCGGCCCAGGTGCTCGTGGGCGTGCGTGTGGCCGCCCACGACGTGCCGCTCGAGGAGGTACCGGCGGTTCTCCTCGGTCAGCTCCCAGTACGGCGACTCGTCCGCGTAGCAGGCGAGGCGCCGCGCCGTACACACGAAGAAGATTGCCGTCGCCGCATGCCGGTCGAGCACGTCGGCGAACTCCGCGTCGATCCGACGTCCGTCGTCGAACGTGAGGATGAGCTTGCGCGGGTTCGGATCGCGCAGGTCGACGGACCACCCCGCAGCCCGGGCCTCGCCTAGCAGCCGGTCGAGGCGCGCCGGCTCGAGCGAATTCTTGACGCCCGGCGCGGACGTGACGAGGTGCGCCCCGGTATAAACGATTCCGGGCCGGTTCAGTCCCGGCAGAGCCGGGTCGAGAGACAAAGGCTTGGTGCCCACAACGCCCAGCAGTGTGCAGCGTCGAGTCGCTGCTGGCAAGAGGTAATGACGGTCACATCATAAACGCGGCGAATCCGCTACGAGGCGCACCGTGTCGCTGCCACACGGAACGCGCGCTACGCCAACGCCGGCGCGTCCTCGCGCGAAAAGACCACGTCCGTGCGCCGGGTCGGCACCGTCGTCCCGCGCACCGCGGCCTGCGGCCGGGCGTCGAAGTACGCGCGCGGGTCGTGGTGGTTCTCGAGCTCGTACCAGTGGAACCCGTGCGCGGCGAACCGGGCGAGAAGCGCCTCCACCGGGACGCCCGCGGCCCGCATCTCGTCGGGCGCGACCTCCACGACGACCTCCATCCGCGGCGAGTAGTCGCCCAGGTGCTCCAGGACGTCGAGCAGGATCGGCAGCTCCGCGCCTTCGACGTCGATCTTCATCAGCCGCACGCGCGCGCGCTCCTCCGGCTCCAGCAGGTCGAGGAGCGGGGCGGCGCGGACGTTCGCCTCGAACCGCCCGCCGCGTTCGGCGTGGAGCGACGTCGCCCCGCGATTGTCGCTCGGGCCCGAGTAGAGCGCCAGCGTTCCCGGCCGGTCCGACACCGCCACGTTCACCGCGCGCACGTTGGTCGCCCGGTTCATCGCCACATCCTCGGCGAGCACGGCGTAGGTCGCGGGCGACGCCTCGAACGCGACCACCCCGCCCGCGTCGCCCACGAGGCGCGAGGCGAGCAGGCTGAAGTAGCCCATGTTCGCCCCGACGTCGACGAACACGTCCCCCGGGGCGAGCCGCCGCATCAGGAGCGACGTGAGGTTCGGCTCCCAGACCCCGAAGTAATAGATCCGCGACGCGATGAAATCGTGCAGGTCGCAGCGGAAGCGCCCGCCCCACGTCGCGGTGCCGTCCAACCGTACGCCGGGGCGGGCGGAGAACTTGTGCAGCGCGCGGTGCGCGAGGGCGCCGCCGAGCGCGACGGGCCAGTGGCGGACGACCTGGCGGTTGAGGCGCGCGGCCGGGGCGCGGAGGGTATCAAGCATGGGGACGTTGTCCGGAACGGGCGGGGCTCACGGGCGCACGCACTCGACGGCGAGCGCCTCGCGGAAGCGCGTCGGGTCCTCGACGTCGGCGAACAGCGGGTCGGCCGCGTCGCCGATCTCGCAGCGGCGCACGGCGCGGAAGCCCGCCTCGCGCATCTCGTGCGCGAGCGAGGGGAAGTCCCACTGCCACTGCTGGCGGCTGCCGAGCGCCGCGGCGATCTTCGCGCGCCGCGGGACGGTGGTCTCGAGGCCGGTCTTGGTCTCGCGCAGGAACCGGTACGCCGCGAGCGGGTCGTCGGACTCGGCGTAGCGCCGCACGGCCACGGCGAGGTCGGGCACGACCGTGCGGTAGACGCCGCCGGGGCGCAGCAGCGCGAACGTCCGTCGGATCGCCTCGCGCGACTGCTCGAGCGTCAGGTCCTGCAGGACGTGGCTGCTGAACACCGCGGCGCACGACGCCGACGCGACGGGCAGCCCGCGCAGGATGTCGCCGAATTCGACGTTGGGCGGAAAGCGCCGCGCGTTCTTCGAGTACAGGCGCCCCACGAGCGGCAGGCGTTCGAAGCGCAGCGTGGGCGACGCGTCGAAGTTGCGCCACGTGGGCGGCGCGCAGTGGCCGCAGCCGAACTGCACGTGGGTGGCGGTGGACATGGCAAGCCAACTTGCACGCGTCGGCCCGCGCGTGCCAGTGCAGCAGGTCCGTTGCCGCAGATGTGGGCGACGGACCTGCTACGTGGATGCGTTACCGCGGGCGCGTGATTGCGGACGCGCCGGCGCGGCGCGTCACTGCGGGTCGATGCTGAACGTGACGGTCGTCTGTCCCGCGGCGGCGATCGCCTTGACGTAGATGAGCCCCGCCGCGGCGTCGAGGTAATAGCGGTCGCCGGCGCTCGCGTCGAGCGCCGCGAGCGAGGCCGCCGCGGTCAGCGGGTGCGTCGGGTCGTCGTCGCGCGTCACGGCAAATGCGGGACTCGCGACCGGCACGGCGAGGCGCACCCAGTCGCCCGCCGAGAGCTCGCGCACGGTGAGGCGCGGCTGGTCGATCGCGCCGCCCGCGAAGCGCACCACGTACCCGCGCCCGACCGGCAACGACGCGAGCACGCGGCGCGGCCCGTTGCCGCGTCCGACCATCCGCATCGTCGCGCCGTCGTCGCGCGTGAGGTCGAGCGGGGCGACGCGCAGCGCGCCGCTCCCCGCGGCGATCACCTCGAACTGGGCGTACCGGTTGGTGCACACGTACGCGTTCCAGTCGGCGTGGCGCGTGCAGCCCGCCGAGACGAGCACGGGCACGTCGGCCACGACGTACGCGCCGGCGCTCCCCGTGAGGCTCCCGTCCGCGTCTTGCACCACGGCCGCGCGGTCGCCGTCCTTGTCCGGGTCCGGCGTGTCGACGTAGATGGGCGCCGACCCGATAAAGCGCAGCCCCTGGGCGAAGTTCAGCGTGCTCACGTCGAACGAGTTCGCCGGGTTGAAGCTGAGCGCCGCCGTCGTCAGCCCCGCCGACGGCCGGAAGTTGACGAACGTCGAGCGCACCGCCGCGACGCGCCCGTCGTAGAACTGGAAGCCGCGCGTTGGGTTGGGACCGCCTAACGGGTTACGGTTGTTCCCCGACTCGCCCACCACGAGCGCGCCGTCGAGGTAGCCCTCCACCGCGGCGAACGTCGCGCCCGTGCCGTTGTCGGCCAGCACCGCGCCGGTCATGCGCAGGTTGCGCCCGCGCAGCCACACCGCGCGTCCCGGGTGCTTGTACGCGGTGAAGTTCTGGAACACCGCCTCGACCGGCGCCGAGGCCGTGCCCGGCGTCGCGACGGGCGCGTACACCGTCACCTCGGTGGTGTGGTCCGGGCGCGGGCCGTTGTCGACGTTCAGTCCGACACGCCGGTTGGAGTGCGCGACGTTCCCCGAGAACTCGCGCAGCGGCGTCTGCCGCGGCCACTGCGTCGTGTTGGCCGACAGCCCGGTCGGGTGGTCGGGGAGTGCGACCCAGAACCCGAACGCCGACGACCCGGCCGCGACGTTGTTGCGGAACGTGTTGTCGAGGTTGGTGATCCAGAACGTCGACGGCGTGCTGTCGCTCGGGAGGATCACCGCCCCGGGGGCCGGGACGCGCGTGCCGAGGCCGAGGTTGCCGTCGAACGTGTTGCCGGTCTCGGAGCCGTCCTCGACGAAGTAGCCGTGCCCCGGGTGGTCGTAGCAGACGTTGCCCTGGACGAGCACGCCGTTGGTCCCGTGGACCGTGAGGCACCGGTTCTCGGTGTGCCAGATGCTGTTGCGCCGCGCGTACTGGCCCTTGGTGTCGCCCGCGAGGTGCCAGTGCATCGGGTAGCGCGCCTGGTGCCCCCGCTGTCCCATGCGGAAGAACTCCACCCCCTCGACGTGCGCCGTGCCGCCGCGCATGACCATCACATGCCCGCCGAACCCGGATGCCGACGACGCGCTGTCGCCCTGCACGACGATGTTGCGCGTCAGGAGCCCGACCTCCGCGCGCTCGTCGACCGTGCGCCCGTCGATCGTCTGCAGGTCGCCGAAGTGGAAATTCTGCAGCGGCTGGGCGAGCGTCACGCTCGTGCCCTGCACGGCCGCCACGGTGACCTCTTCGGCGTCGGTGGGCACGAACTCCGTCGACGACACGACGAGCCGGTCGCCGGCGATCCAGCCCGGGTTGCTCGCCAGCGTCAGCACGCTCGCGCCCCCGCGCGCCGACGCGCCGAGGCGGGTCCACCCCGCCCGCGGGGCGCCGTGCAGCTCGAGCGTGCCCATGACGCCGAGCACCTTCGAGCCCATCCCCATCACGCTGCTGCCGTCGTCGGCGCCGGTGAGGGTGATGGTGAGGCGGTGCGCGAACGGCCGGTGCTCGCCGCCCGCCTCGAACCGCCCGCCGTCGGCGACCACGACGGCCCCGGTCGTTAGGCGCACGTCCGCGCTGTCGGGGACGCTGAGCGTGCCGGCCACGGTGACGCTCGCGAGGGCGGGCGGGCTCACGTCGAGCACGACCGTGCGCCCCGCGGGGACGACGACCGCCGCGCCGGCCGCGGGCACGGACTTTCCCGGCCAGGTGGCCGGGTCGGACCAGCGGGACG
Organism: Gemmatimonadetes bacterium T265; assembly: GCA_019973575.1. Classification (NCBI taxonomy): domain Bacteria; kingdom Pseudomonadati; phylum Gemmatimonadota; species Gemmatimonadetes bacterium T265. The sequence continues at coordinate 296,303 of BPUI01000003.1, read as the reverse complement.
AGGCCGTCGCCGTCGACGCCGCCAGCGCGGGCGCGGCGGCGGGGGCGGTCGGGGTGACGGCGTCGCGCCCGCTGCAGGCCGCGGACGCGAGCGCGAGGAGGACGGCGGGCGGCAGTAGCGGCCGGCGCGGCGCGCGAGGGCGCATGGCGGGCGGGACCCGGGGTGGGGCAGGGAGACCAGCGTGACCGTCCGGGGACGACCCCGCGTGTGGGCCGGTCACTCCCGCGCGGGCCGCGTACGCGGGCCCGCGTCTACTCCGCGTCGACCCCGGGCACGCGCAATCCGAGCACCGCGAATCCGGCGCGCGCGCGGTGCGCCGCGCCGACGTCGACCTCGGCCACCGTCACGGTGTCGACGCCGTCGCCGGCGTCGGCGACGACCGCACCGTCCGGCGCGATCACGCACGACCCACCGCAGAACACCGTCCCGTCGCGCGCCGGCCCGACGCGGTTGCAGAGCGCCAGCCACGCCTGGTTCTCCGCGGCGCGGGCGCGCGCGAGCAGGCGCAGCGTGTCGCCCCGCGGGTGCGGCCACTCGGCGACGCAGGCGAAGAGCGTCGCGCCCGCGACGGCGTCGAGCCGGTACTGCTCCGGGAAGCGCAGGTCGAAGCAGATGCTGAGCGCGACGTCGGCCGCCACGCCGCGCCCGACGCAGCTCCGCACGCGCGCCCCGCCGGGCGTTAGGCGCCCGGGCTCGCCCATCGGCGGGAAGAGGTGCGCCTTGTCGTACGTCACGGGCGCGGCGCCCGCCGCGCCGGCGGGGGCGAACAGGTGGAAGCGGTTGGCCAGCCCGCCGCCGGCGACCTCCGCGATCATGCTGCCGCCAATCCACGCGCCGCGCGCGTCGGCGAGTTGCTGAAGCGTCGCGGCGACGCCCGGCGTGCTCTCGCGCGCCGCCTGGGCCCACGCGTCGTGCGCGTAGCCGGTCGTGAACAGCTCGGGCAGCAGGTAGAGGTCGGCCGCGGGGGCGCCGCGGATTAGCGCCGCGGCGCGCGCCAGGTTGTCCGCCGGCTCGCCGTCGGCCACGGCGAGCTGGACGAGCGCGACCCGGAGCGGCGCCGTCACGCGGCCTGGAACGGCGCGCGCGCGCCGGCGTCGGGCGTCGCGGCGGCCGGCGCGCGCCCGCCGGTGAGCAGCGCGCGAAGGACCGGCGCGCCGGCCCGGACCATCTCGCTCGAGCAGCTGTACGCGAAGCGGATCGCATGCCGGCAGCTCTCGCCGAACGCGTCGCCCGGCGCGCTCCCGACGCCCGCGTCGGCGAGGCGCGTCGACAGCGCGTCGGCGTCGCGCACGCCGAGCCGGGCGTAGAGCGACGGGTCGAGCTCGCACCAGAGGTAGAAGCCGCCGCGCGGCACGAACGGCCGCACCCCGTCGATCCCGCCTAACGCATCGAGCATCACGTCGCGGCGCTCGGCGTACTCGGCGCGCATCGCCGCGACGTAGTCGCGCGGCCCCTCGATCGCGGCGGTCGCGCCCCACTGGGCGAGGCTGTTCACGCCGTTGATCGAGCAGCGCAGCACCTTCGGGAAACGGTCGCGCAGCTCCGCGTTCGTCGTCACGGTGTAGCCGACCCGCAGCCCGCTCATCGCGTGACTCTTGGAGAACGACCACAGGCTGACCACGCGGTCCGCCACGCCCGGCACGTGCCGCTGGGCGAGCGCGAGCAGCGAGTGGTGGACGTTGGGCGCGTAGATCACGTCCTCGTACGCCTCGTCGCTGACGACCCAGAGCCCGCGCGCGTCGGCGAGGCGCAGGATCGCGAGCAGCCGCTCGCGGTCGGCGACCGCGCCCGTCGGGTTGTGCGGCGTGTTCACGAAGATCGCCTTCGTGCGCAGCGTGATCCGGCGCGTGATCGCGTCGGGGTCGTAGACGTAGCCGTCCGCCGCGGAGAGCGGGATGCCCGTCGCGACGCCGCCCGCGAGCCGCACGTTCTCGGCGACTTCGGTCCACATCGGGTCGGGGAGAATCACCTCGTCGGCCGGGTCGAGCAGGGCGGAGAAGGTGACGAACAGCCCGTGCATCGACCCGTTCGTCACGAAAATCCCGTCCTCGTCGGGCAGCTCGATGCCGTTCACCTGCGCGAGCTTGCGGCGGATCGCCGCGCGCAGGGCGGGGATCCCGTTGTTGGGCGGGTAGTGCGTCTGGCCGCGCGCGGCCGCGTCGGCCAGCGCGGCGACGACGTGCGGCGCGGGGGCGAAGCTCGGGTCGCCGGACTCGAAACGGTAGACCGTCCGCCCCGCGGCCTGCGCGCTGAGCAGCCGCTCGCGGATCTGGACGATCTTGCCGAGCGAGATATGGTCGAGGACGTGGGACGGCATCGGCGGGGGCGCGGGTGGGCAGAGGCGGCGGCCGGGTGGGCGCCGAAACGTGAGCAAACCCGGCGTCCAGCGCTACTGCCGAGGGCGCGTGTGACGTGCGCCACGCTCCGGCCCGCTGCGCGCCCCGGGGCCGTCGTCCCCCGCGCCGGCAACAGGCACCGGTCCTACGCGACGATTTGGACCCATTCGATAATTTGTGCCCAATTCTGCACGGCGGCGCTGACCCTACCGTCGCCCGGGGTACAGCGCAGCCGTAGCCCGCCGCGCACGGTAGCGCGCGGCCATCGAACGAACCGGCAGGCTACATCCCGGATCGGAGCGGAGCGCGGTCGCGATCACCGCGCTCCGCTCCGATCCGGGATGGGCGTGTTAGTAGTCGCGCCGGCGCCCGCCGCCGCCACCACCGCCGCCGTACCCACCACGGCCGCCGCCGTCCCCATAGCCGCTGTCCCGGCCGCCCTCGCCGCCGCCGTAGCCGCCGCGGCCACCACCACCGCCGCCGCCACCACCGTAGCCGCCGCGGCTCCCACCGCCGCCACCGCCGTACCCGCCGCGGCTACCACCGCCGCCGCCGCTGTTCGGCGTGCCGCCGCCGAGCCGCGTCACGTTTTCGGCCGCGGGGCCCTTCTGCCCTTCGACGATGTCGAACTCGACGCGCTCTCCCTCGTCGAGCGACTTGAACCCAGAGCCCTGGATCGCCGAGTGATGGACAAAGAGATCCTTACCGCCGTTTTCGGGCGCGATGAACCCGAAGCCCTTGTCGTTGTTGAACCACTTGACTGTGCCGGTCGTCCGCATCGTGAACGCTTCGAAAAAGAGGGAGGGATTCGGGAACGGGGTCGGTGCATGCAGGACGCGTGCACGGACCAACCGGCGGCCTCGGCGGGAGCCACCGCCGGACGGGAGCCGCCGGTCGTCAGCCTACTACGAGCGACTCGGCGCCGTCAATCCACACCTCCGTTCCCGTGACGTGGCGCGCGGCGTCCGAGGCCAGAAAAAGCATCAGATCGGCGACGTCGTCTGAAGTCCCGGGCCGGCCGCGGGTGAGCGGGATGTTCCCCGCCGGGTACTCGACCGGCACCTTGGCGGACTCGAGATCCCGGCGCTCGGTGTTGTCGTCGATCGCCGTGTCGATCGCGCCGGGGCACACCACGTTGACCCGAATCTGGTGTTTCGCGAGTTCGACGGCAAGCATTTTCGTCATCGCCACCTGGCCGGCCTTCGACGCGGAGTAGGCGGTCGCGCCGGTGTTGCTGAAAATGCGCGTGCCGTTGACCGACGCCGTGACGATCACCGCGCCGCCGCGGCGCTTCAGGTGCGGCACCGCGTGCTTGATCGTCACGAAGGTGCCGACGAGGTTGGTGCGGAGGGTGGACGCGAACTCCTCGACGTCGAGTTCCTCGATCGGCGCCCAGACGCCGTTGACGCCCGCGTTCGCGACGACGACGTCGAGGCGTCCCAACGCCGCCACGGCGTCGTCGGTCAGCTGGCGGACGGCCGCGTCGTCGGCGACGTCGCCGACGGCCACGCGGGCCTGCCCGCCGGCCGCGCCGATTTCGTCCGCGACCCGCGCCAACTCGTCGGCGGTGCGGCCGACGAGGATCACGCGCGCGCCGGCCCGCGCGAAGCGCTTGGCCGTGGCGGCCCCGATGCCCGACCCCGCACCCGTCACGAGTGCGACCTTATCCGTCAGTTCCACTGGCCGTTCTCCCCGGCTCGTACCCCGCGCCCGCTCGACGTCCGGCCGGGCGTTCCGCGCGCGTTTCGCCGCAAGATGCGCGCGCTCCCGCGCGTGCGGAACGGGATCGGGCGTTTGCGTGTTGGCGGAGTGTTCCGCTCGCTCGCCCGTCTTCCCGCCGCGCATGTCGTCCGCTCCTCCCCGTGCTCTCTCCGCGCCGCGCGCCCGCGTCGACTCGTCGGTCGCGCCCGCGCCGGTCACCCCGGCCGCCGCCGACGCGCGCGCGGTGCTCGACGCGCTCCGCGCCGTGACGCGTGAACTCCGGCTCGCCGAGCGGGATCCCGACGGTCGGCCGGGGCTGCCCCCCGCGCAACTTCACGCCCTCCGCGAACTGGCCGCGCGCCCCGCGCGCTCGCTCGCCGAACTGGCCGAGCGCACGCACACCGACCCGAGCTCCGCGTCGGTCGTCGTGCAGCGGCTCGTCGCGCGCGGGCTCGTCACGCGCGTCGAGGCCGACGGCGACCGGCGGCGCACCGAATTGAAGGTGACCGCGAGCGGCCGCACGCTCGCCGCGCGCGCTCCGGCGAGCGCGCTCGCCCGCGTCACGGACGCGCTCGAATCCCTCGGCGCGCGGCAGACGGCGGCGCTCGCGCGCAACCTGCACGTGCTCGCGCGCGGGCTCCGCGCCGGACAGCCGGGCGAGTAACGCGGCGCATCGCGGCCGCGATGCGCCGCCCCGCGTCGTGGCCGCGCGTCACGGGGCGGGGTAGTTTCCCGCGCATGCACTCTCGGGTCCGACGGCGATCGTGGTGGTCCCGCGCCACAGCGTTGCTCGCTGCGGCGTGGTGCGCGGTCGCACTCGGCGCGCCCCTGGCACTTCCCGCGGCGGTCGCGCGCGTGGCCGCCGGCGCGGCCGCCGCGGCACCCGGCGCCGACGCCGCCTGCGCAGGCATGATGACGGCCGACGGCATGCGGCACGCGGCGCCACACGGGTCCCGCTCGGGCGACCATCAGTGCTGCGTCTGCTTCGGCTCGTGCTGCCACGCGGCCGCCGCCCTCGTCGCGGACCCGCCTCGCGCGCTCGTCGCGGCCGTGGCCGCGCTCGCTCTTCGTCCGACTCCGCCGGCGATCCCGCCGGTGTATCACCCGAGCGCGCCCGAGCACGCGCGCCCTCCCTCGGTCGGTCCCCCCGTCGGCCTCCCTGCCTGACGTTCGTGCGTCGCGCGTCGCCCTCCGGCGGGCGCGCGACGTGCCGCGGGGAGCGCACGTCCGCCGCCCCCGCGCGACCTCTGCCGTGGGGCCCAGTGCTCATCCTCTGTCCGACCGTGCGCGCCACCGCGCGCACCGCCGTGCGCGCGTCTGCTGGCGTCGCGCCCGCCGTTTGCCTCGTCCTTGTCGCGGCCGCGCCGCTCGCCGGCCAGCGCCCGACCGCCCGCCCCGACACGACCGCGCGCGGCGACAGCGCCGCTCCCGCCGGCGCGCGGCCACGCGCGATCCAACTCCGCCCCGTGACCGTGGTCGCAACGCCGACGGAACGCGGGGCACCGCTCGGTGCCACCCACGTCGATGCCGCGACGATCGCGGTCACGCCGTCGAACAGCCCGTACGACCTGCTGCGTCAGACGGCCGGCGTGGCCGTGCACGAGCAGGGACAGGGCCCGGGCTTCGCGTCCGACGCCTCGCTGCGTGGGTTCAGCTCCGACCACTCGACCGACGTCGCGCTCTGGATCGACGGCGTTCCCGTGAACGAGCCGGTCAACGGCCACGCCGAGGGGTACAACGACTGGAACGTGCTCTTTCCGGGCGGCGTCCAGGACATCGACGTCATCCGCGGCCCGACGAGCGCCCTGTTCGGCAATTTCGCGCTCTCGGGCGTCGTCAACGTGCGCACGCTCGAACGCATGTCGGGCACGGAGGCTACGGTGACTGGCGGCGCGTTCGGCCGCGGCGAAGGGATGCTGCTGACGGGGTTCGACCACGGCGCGACGGGCGGGGGCGTGCTCGGCCTCCGCTTCGCCCGCGAAGACGGATTCCGCCCGAACGCCGGCTACAACCTCGGCCAGGGGCACGCGCGCCTCGTCCACGACCTCGCGCCCGGCGTGCGCGTCGACGGCGGCGTCGAACTCTACAGCAGCGGCTGGCGGTCGCCGGGCTACCTCAGCGCCGACGAGTTCGCGGCCGGCCAGTACGACGTCGTCTCCAACCCGAGCGACGGCGGCTTCAAGCGGCGCGCGCAGGAACGCGTGAGCCTGAGCGTGCTCGCCGGCAGCGCGCTCTGGCGCACCACCGCGTACGCGACGCAGAGCCGCTGGTCGCTCTTCCTGACCATCCCGCCGGCGGGAGGGCAGTTCGAAGGGACGGGGAGCCAGACGGAAGAGGAAGACCGCCGGCACGGCTACGGCGCGACGAGCGCGCTCACGTGGGCGCTCCCGCGGGCCGGAGAGGCGACCGTCGGCGTGGAGGGGCGCTGGGACGAGTCGCAATACGAAAATTATTACACGACGGCGCGCGCGCGCGATTCGGTCAACGCGCTCGTCACCGGGCGTCAGCTGCTCGGCGCGGTGTTCGTCCAGGGCCACACCGACGTCACCGACCGCCTGCGCGTCGACGTCGGCGCGCGCTACGACGCGCTCGGCACGCGCTCGACGCCGGACGGCGGTGAGGCGACGCGCGCGACGCACGCGGTGGTGAGTCCGAAGTTCGGGGCGCTCTACCGCCTCACCTCACTCCTCGGCGTCTACGGCAACGTGTCGCGGGGGTTCCGCTCGTCCGACGGGGTGATCACCGACCCCACGCTGACGCCGATCACGGCGTGGGCCTACGAGGGCGGATTGAAGCTGACGCGCGGCGACGCGTACGCGCGCGCGGCGCTCTTCCGCATGGACGTGAGCAACGAGCAGTCGATCAACCCGATCACGCTGCTCGCGACCAACGGCGGCCGGAGCCGGCGGCAGGGTGTCGAAGTGGAGTGGCGCGTGCCGGTCGTCGCCGCACCGGCGGCCGGCGGCGTCGGCGCGACGCTCTCGGGCGACTGGACGTTCAACGACGCGCGCTACCGCACCGCGGCCATCGCGCCCGACGACGGCGGGGACCCGGCGGTGCTCGACGGGTTACGCGTCTACAACACGTCGAAGTACGTCGGCCTCGCGGCGTTCGACGTCGGCCCGGGGTCGCGCGCCTGGCGCGCGCGGGTGAGCGGGACGTTCAACGGTCCGTACTCGCCGTTCGACGAGCCGGGCGTGGTCACCGGCGCCTGGGCGCTCCTGCACGTCGGCGGCGCGGTCGACCTCGGCAGGTTGGCGCGCGGCGCGGAACTCAGCGGCGGCGTCCGCAACGTTCTGGACCGCCGCTATCCGGAGCTGATCGCGGGCGGGGTGATCTCGCCCGGCCAGCCGCGCACGTTCGAGGTGTCGCTCCGGCTGCGACGCTGAGCTCGCGCGTCGTCCGCGCCGTGCGTCAGCGCGTACCGGCGAGTTGACGAAGGCCGTGCCCGAGCTCGCCCCCGCGCGTCGGACCGCGGTGGGTGGCTCCCGCCGTACCACGCGCGAGCGCGCCGAGCGCGGCCAGCATCGGTACGGCGAGCCACCAGATGTAGGCGCGCGGCACGCGGCGCCGGTACCGCGTCGGCGGCATCGGCGCGCGGACCCGGGTTCCGGTGTGGGACCGACGGGGAGCGTCGGCCGTCGAGTCGCCGGCCACGAGCGCGGAGAGCAGCTCCTCCCAGAACACACGGACGCTCGGCGGGCGGTCGGCCGGGTTGGGCGACCGCGCCGCTCGCAACACGCAGCTCACCGTCTTCCGCGGGCCGGCATTCTCCGCGACGCATTCCGTCGCGCACACCTCGCCGTGCAGCGCGTAGTCCAGGAGGGACGCGAGGCCGTACACGTCGTCGCTCGCCGTGGGTGATCCGCCGGCCGCCTGCGCGGGGCTGATGAACGGCCGCTCGTCGGACGTGACCTCGACGCCGCGGGTGACCGCCGCGAGCCCCAGACCGGTGAGCGTGACGCCCGTCCCACCGTAGGCGGGCGCCTCGGTTACGTGGACGACGTCGGGGGTCAGGCGCCCGTGCACCAGACCGAGCGCGTGGGCTTCGTCGAGCACCTCGACGAGCGGGGCCGCGAGTCGCACGACGTACTCGGCGGGCAGCCAGCCGCTGTCGGCAACGAGGGTCCGGAGCGACGGCCCCGGCCGGTGTTCGGCGGCGAGGTAGTGTCGCCGGCCCGGCGTGGTGCCGAGCACGTCGAGCTTCGGCACGGCCGGATGTTGGAGCCAGCGGGCCGCGTCGGCCTCACACGCGATCTGATGCAGGAGCGCGCCGTTTGCCATTGCGTGCGGCCGCAGGACGTAAAGCCGGTACGGCGTCCCGGTCGCGCAATGCACCGCGTCGTACAGGTCGGCGTTGGGGTAGCGCTCGCGCCGCCCGCCGACGACGTACGCGTCGAGTCTGGGCGGGGTCGTGCCGATACTTGGCGGCGACACTTCGGTGGCGTGCAGATCCATAGCGCCTGTTCGACAGAGCGGCCGACTGCGGGCAGGTCCGGAACGGGCGTCGCTGCCCATTCCTCCCGAGTTGCCGTCGAGCAACCCCGGGGTACCCGCCGGACGACTCGATTCGGCCGGGGTCACGGGACCGAACGGTGGACATATGTCGCCGTGCGCGTCCGCCTCGCAAGTCGGGTCCCGTGCGCAGTCCCGCATTCTAGCGGCAATCTGCTGGATTCTGTCGTCCAACTCCGCGACGCGCGGCTCACGCCCGGTCGTCTGGTCGCTCGCCGCCGAACGACACGCGTGTGCCGGCCCCGACCGCAACCGCCCGCGCGTACACGTGGTGCGCCGCGGCCACGTCCTCCACGGCAAGGCCGAGCGACTTGAAGAGCGTGACCTCCGCGGCCGACCGCCGCCCGACGACATGGCCGAGCAGCAGTTCGCCGAGTTCGCCGACGATGTGGTCGTCCGCGACCGCGCCCGTCCGCTTCGGGATCAAAAAGTCCCCGGCTTCGGCGAGCGCCGATTCGCGGCGGTCGACGTAGAGGCGGGCGCGACGCACCGCTTCGGTGTCGAGCTCGCGCGCGGCCGGGAGGCTCGCGCCGACCGCGTTGACGTGCGTGCCCGGCGCGAGCCAGGCGCCCCGAAGCACCGGCTCGCGGGACGCGGTCACCGTGCAGACGATCGCCGCGCCGTCCACCGCGGCCTCGGCCGACGCCGCGGGCTGCACGTCGATGGCGAGGCGATCGGCGGCGCGGCGCGCGAAGCGGCGTGCCCGGTCGGGGGTGCGGCTCCAGACGCGCACGCGTGCGACCGGCCGCGCGAGGCACATCGCCTCCAGATGCGTCTCGGCCTGCACGCCGGCGCCGAGGATCGCGAGGTCGGCCGCGCCCTCCCGCGCCAGGGCGCGGGTGGCGACGCCCGAGACCGCCGCGGTGCGGACGGCCGTGAGCGCGCTCGCGTCCATGACTGCGAGCAGCCGTCCCTGCTCCGCCTCGAAGAGCAGCACGGCGCCCTGGTGCGAGTCGAGGCGTGTCCCCTCGTTGTCCGGGAACACGGTGATCACCTTGACCCCGAGCGCGTTCGCGGGCGTGAGCGTCGCCGGCATTGTCGCGAACGCGCTCCGGCCGTCGTGGAGCCGCACGACCGTCCGGAGCGGGACCGCCGCCTCCCCCGCCGCGAGCGCGCGCAGGGCGTCGGCCATCACGTCCATGCACTCGGCCATCGGCAGGAGCGCCGCGACCTCCTGCTGGTTCACGACGAGGAGCTCCACGGGCGGGGGATCGACGCGGGGAAGATTATGTGCAGGAAGCGATGATGTGCCAGATCTATTCGGCGTCCGGCGCGAACCGCGCCCGTACCGCGACGGTGCGCCGTAGCTCATCGGCGCTCTGGAGCACCTTGCGCCGCAGGTCCGCCGGGAGGGCGGGGTGGGCCGCGAGGAACGCGTCCACCGCCGCCAGCGCCTCGGGCCGCGTCTGCGCCCCGACCAGCGCGTCGAGCCAGCTGCCGAGGAAAAAAATTCGGCGGTTCTTCTGAACCCAGGGGAGCGAGTCGAGGGCCGGCGCGACGTACGGGAGGGCGAGCGCCTCCTGCCCGGGCGCGGCGAAGGCCGGCAGGCTCGCCGTCACCCACTCCTCGTTGAGCGCGCGGTCGGCGAAGTAGCGGCGGAAGTAGTCGGCCTTCGCGCCCGCGTTAGGCCGCGCGGCGCCGGCGACGAAGGCGCGCCGCCGCCCCTCGCTCGTCGAGTCGTGGCGCGTCTCGTCCGCGAGGCGCCGCTCGGCCGAGGGGGCGCCGCGTGTGACGAGCGTGGTGACGATCGCCCAACGTGTGGGCGGGCGGAGCGGCGCGCCCGCGGCGGTGGCCGAGTCGAGGCGCGCGTCGAGCGCCGCGAGCCCGGCCGGCGTGGCGGTGACGGCGACGAGCGCGTCGAGGTGCGCCTTGCGGATGCCGTACGGGCGCGCCGTGTCGTCGGCGGCGCGCGCGAGCGCGGCCTCGAGCCCGGGAAGCAGCGCGACGCGCTGCGCGGGCCCGAGCCAGCGCGTGGCGGCGCGCGCGACGCGGGCGAGCACGAACTGCGCGACCTGCTCGTCGCGCTCCGCGGGCAGCGCGCGTTCGGCGAGCGCGAGGAAGCGTGTGGGCGCGTAGCGCGCCTCGCGCGCGAGGTCCCACAGGGCGCCCCAGAGCTGCGCGCGCAGCAGCCCGTCGCCCACCGCCGAGACGTGGCGCTCGGTCCAGCCCACGCTGGCCGAGTCGAGCAGCACGAGCGCGTACGCCTCGTCGCGGGCGTTGGGGAAGACGAGCGCGCCCGGTCCGTTAGGCGCGCCCGGGAGCGGGACGCGCGTCGCGCGCGCCGTGAGCGACGCGGGGCGCCGGAGCGGCGCGGCGCCCGCGGGGTCGCCGTCGTCCCGGACGAGCAACTCGGCGCGGACGGGCCACGGCGCGGGTCCCGAGACCGCGGGCTGCGCGGGCCGCTGCGTGACGACAACGGCCGACGCATTAGGCACGGCCTCGAGCACCGGGAGCCCGGGGCGGAGGATGTAGGCGGCGCCCCACGCCCCGAGGTCGCGCCCCGCGGCGCGCCCCACCGACGCGAGCAGGTCCTGCCACGTCGCGTTGCCGTACGCGTGCGCGGCGAGGTAGTCGCGGAGCCCCGCGCGGAACGCCGCGGGGCCGACCACGTATTCGAGCTGCTTGAGCACGCCGGGCGCCTTGTTGTAGACGATCGCGCCGTAGTTGCTCTTCGCCTGGTCGAGGTTGGCGAGCGCCTGGTAGACGGGCGTGGTGCCGGGCGAGGCGTCGACGGCGTAGGCCGCCGGCTTGTTGCGGAGATAGAACGTCTTCCACGCCTCGCTCGCCGGGTCGAGGTCGGCCTGCATCTTGGCCGCCATGTAGGTCGCGAAGCCCTCCTTGAGCCACAGGTCGTCGAACCAGCGCATCGTCACGAGGTCGCCGAACCACTGGTGCGCGACCTCGTGGTAGACGGTGGCCGTGCGCGCGAGCCGCTGGGGGAGCGTGGGGCGCTCGCGAAAGATGAACGTCTCCTCGTTGTAGAACACCGCGCCCGGGTGTTCCATCCCGCCGAACGGGAACGCGGGCGCGAGCACCGCGTCGAACTTGCCGAACGGGTACGGCCGCGCGAAGTACCGCTCCAGCCACGCGAGCCCGCGCCCGTTCGCGTCGAGGATCGAGTCCGCCTCGACCTCCGCGGCGCGCGAACGGCGCACGTAGAGCGTCATCGCGCGCCCGGCGGCGGTCCGCCGGACGGTCGCCCACGGCCCCGCGGCGAACGCGACGAGGTAGGTGCTGACTGGGCGCGTCTCGGCGAACCGGAAGGTCCGGGCGCCTAACCGGTTGGACGGAGCGGTGTCGGCGGCCGAGTCGGCGGCGGCGCCGTTGGCCACGGCGGTCCACCCGGCCGGGACGCGCAGGGCGAGCGTGACGCGCGCCTTGAGGTCGGGCTGGTCGAAGCAGGGAAAGAGGGCGTGCGCGTCGCCGGGGACGAGCAGGGTATAGAGGTAGTCGGCGCCGTCGGTCGCGTCGTGGTAGCGGATGACGCTCGCGCCGGCGGGGGCCACGGCCGCGGCGACGTCGAAGGCGAGCACGTTCGCGCCGGCCCGGAGCGCGGCGGCCGGGACGCGCACGTGCTCGCCGTCGGCCGACACGGCCACGGGGCGGTCGTTGGCGCGCGCGTTCGCCAGCCGGAGCCCGCGCCAGTCGAGCACCACGTCGTCGCCGCCCAGGCGCGTGAAGCGGATCTCGACGTGCCCGGTCGCGGTGTCATGCCCGGTGAGGTCGAAGGCGAGGGCGTAGCGTACGTCGCGCACCCGGGCGGCGCGCCAGCGGGCGAGTGCGGCGGGGACGCCGGGGCCGATCGGGGGCGCCGGCCTGACAGGACGGGCGCCCGCCCGGGCCGCAGTCCCGGCCCACGCGAGCGCGACGCCGAGGTGGGCCGCTCGGCGCAGGGCGGGCGTCGCGAGGGTGGGGCGGCGGACGGCATGCGGCATGGCTGGACGCATGATACCGCGTGTGGCGAGTCCGGTCGCGCTGACGCGCGGGCGCGCGATGACTTACACGTATAGTCCTTCTCGCGACGGAGCCCGCCCTTCTGATCGCGCAGGCATCCAGCCACCCGGCCACCAAGGGAAACGACAGTGCGCAACCTCTACATCGCATGAGCCCGCCCGCGATCGCGCCCCTGCGCTGGGGCGTGCTGGGCGCCGCGAGCATCGCGCTGCGGCGCGTCATTCCGGCGATCCGCGAGAGCCAACACGGAGAGGTCGTGGCGATTGCCTCGCGCGATCTCGCGAAGGCGCGCGCGGCCGCCGACGCGGCCGGGATCCCGCGCGCCTACGGCTCGTACGAGGAGTTGCTGGCCGACCCGGACGTCGACGCGGTCTACAATCCGCTGCCCAACCACCTGCACGTGCCCTGGTCCGTCCGCGCGGCGGAGGCGGGCAAGCACGTGCTCTGCGAGAAGCCCCTGGCCCTGTCCGCGGCGGAGGCCCGCGCGCTGCTCGCCGCGCGCGACCGGACGGGCGTGCAGATCGCCGAGGCGTTCATGGTGCGGGCGCACCCGCGGTGGCTCGCGGTGCGCGAGCTCGTGGAGCGGGGGCGCATCGGCGAGCTCCGCGTCGTCGCCGGCCACTTCAGCTACTACAAGGTCGACCCCGCCGACGTGCGCAGCCGCCGCGAGTGGGGCGGCGGCGCGCTGCTAGACGTCGGCTGCTACCCGATCACGCTCGCGCGCTGGCTGTTCGGCGCCGAGCCGACGGCGGTGGTCGGCATGCTCGAGTACGACCCCTCGTTCGGCGTCGACCGGCTCGCGTCCGGGATGCTGCAGTTCGCGCGCGGGCAGGCGGTGTTCACGTGCAGCAGCCAGCTCGTCTACCACCAGCGCATCCAGGTCTTCGGCACGACCGGGCGGATCGACGTCGAGCGTCCGTTCAATCCGCCGGCCGACGGCCCCGCGCGGGTGCGCGTGGACGCGGGCGGCCGGCCGGGCGACGCCGACGAGGTGATCGAGTTCCCGGCCGTCGATCAGTACGTGCTGCAGGCCGACCGCTTCGCGGAGGCCGTGCGCGGCGTCGGCACGGTTCCGGTGTCGCTGGAGGATTCGATCGGTAACATGGCGGTGCTCGACGCGCTCTTTCGCTCCGCCGAGTCGGGCCGGTGGGAGGTGCCCGCGTGACGCGGGTGCTCGTGGGCGTCGCGATCGTGGCGGGGTTGTGCTGCGGCGGTTCCGTCGCGGCGCAGCAGGCGCCGCGCGATTCGGGGGCGGTGCTCCTCGTCCCGGCGCGCGTGTTCGACGCCCCGGCCGGCGTCGCGCGCCCCGAGTGGGTGGTGCTCGTCCGCGGCGGCCGCATCGCGGCGGTCGGTCCGCGCGCGACAGTATCGGTCGCGGCCGGAACGCGCGAGATCGATCTGCCCGGGACGACGCTCCTGCCGGGGCTCATCGAGGGCCACTCGCACCTGCTGCTGCACCCGTACGCGGAGACGTCGTGGAACGACCAGGTGCTGCACGAGTCGCTCGCGCTGCGGGTGGCGCGGGCCACGGTCGCCGCGCGCCGCACGCTCGAGGCGGGGTTCACGACCGTGCGCGACCTCGGCACGGAGGGCGCGGGCGACGCCGACGTCGGTCTGAAGCAGGCGATCGATCAGGGGATCATCCCCGGGCCGCGCGTGCTCACGGTCACGCGGGCGATCGTCGCGACCGGCAGCTACGGCCCAACCGGGTTCGACACGCGCTGGGACGTGCCGCAGGGCGCACAGGAGGCGAGCGGCGTCGAGGGCGTGACACTCGCCGTCCGCGAGCAGATCAAGCACGGTGCGGACTGGATCAAGCTGTACGCGGACTACCGTTGGGGCCCGCATGGCGAGGCGGAGCCGACGTTCACGGAGGACGAGCTGCGTGCGGCCGTGACGGCGGCGCGCAGTTCGGGGCGCGACGTGGCGGCGCACGCGGCGACCAACGAGGGGGTCCGGCGCGCCGTGCTCGCGGGCGTGACGACGATCGAGCACGGCGACTCGGTGACGCCCGAGGTGTTCCGGCTGATGGCCGCGCGCGGCGTGGCGCTCTGCCCGACGCTCTCCGTAAGCGAGCTCGGGTACGTGACGCGCGGGTGGCGCAAGGGCGTCGACCCGATGCCTGCATCCGTCGCGCTCAAACACCGGACGTTCGCGGCGGCTCGGGCCGCGGGCGTCGCGATCTGCAACGGCAGCGACGTCGGCCCGTACCCGCACGGCGACAACGCACGCGAGCTGGAGCTGCTCGTCGAGTACGGGATGAGCCCCGCGGAAGCGCTCCAGGCGGCGACCGTGGTGGACGCGCGCGTCCTGCACCTCGCCGATCGCGGGGTCATCACGCCGGGCCGGTTCGCGGACCTCGTCGCGGTCGCCGGCGATCCGACGCGCGACATTCACGCGCTCCGGCAGGTGCGCCTGGTGATGAAGGATGGCGCGATGGTGCCGCTGCCCGATGCGTCTGCGCGCGGTGAGGGGCGCGCTGCGGCGTCTGCGCCCGTCCTGCCGCCGCCGTCGTGAGTTGTTGTATGTGTTGGTGTTACGCTAAAATGCGGAACCCAGAAGAACGGTTCGCGGTTCCGTTGTGATCACAACACGGAGCCGCGCGTCGGCACGCGTGCCCATTGCCGCGTCGCACCGAAACCCGCGCGACGGACGCGATGCCTGACCGCCTCATGTTCCCGCGTTCTCTTCCGTTGGCTTCCCGCCCCGCAACGCACGCGCGGACGCGCCGCGTCGTCGCCGCCATCGCCTCACTCGGCATCGCGCACGCGCGCGCGTCCGCGCAGGCACGACCCGATTTGTCTTCCGCCGGCCTTCCGTGCGCCGGCGCGCCGGATACGATCGGCTCATCGCAGGCCGGGCGGCCGCAACCGCTGCCTGGCACCGGTCGCATGGCGATCGCGCTCGCCGCGGGAACTGCTGCACTCCTTCCGTTCGACGAGCGCATCGTCGCCGCGCTGCGATCCCCGACGGCGCTTCGCTCGGCGCCCCTCCGCGCGACGATGGCGGTGTTCGATCGGGTCGGTGCGGTGGACGCGGAAGTCGCCGGCCCGGTGTTGATGGGCCTCGGCGTGCTCGCCCGACGCCCGGCGCTCGTCGACGCCGGATTCCACGTCGCCGACGCCTACGTGCTCGCGAGCGGCATCAGCTTCGTCGCGAAGGGGATTGCGGGACGAGGCCGCCCGTACTGGATCGGCATCAGTCGCGCGTCGTCGTTCCAGTTCGGGCGAGGATTCCCACACCGTGAGGCGTACGCTTCGTTCCCGTCGGGCCACGCCGCCGGCGCGTTCGCGGCCGCGTTCGCCCTGTCGGGCGAGAGCGAGGCGTGGAAGTCGCCGTTCGCGCGTCCACTACGGGCCCTCATCTGGACGGCCGTGGTCGGCGACGGCGTGTCGCGCGTCTACCGCGACACGCATTGGGCAACGGACGTGACGGCGGGCGCGGCCGTCGGCGCCGTCGCGTGGCAGCTGACGCGGGCGCGGTTTCATGGCCGGCGTAAGGAGACTGCGCGCGCCGATGCGTACGGCGAAGATCAGGAGCCGGTGCGTCGATCGCCGACATTGCGCGCGCTCCTGCAACCGGGCGGCGACGGCCGCGCCCGGGTGGGAATCGTTGGGGCATTCTGACGGGCGGATGACGAGCGCGTCGTGATCGTTCCGGCGCGCGGACGTAGCGCGCGCGCAGCGTGTTGCGCGGACGTGGCTGTGGCGTCCATGCCACAGGTCGGACCGGGAACTGGACCCGCCGGATGGCAGCACGGCCGGCGGTCCACGTCATCGGTCTAACGGACTCGGATACGAGGACGGCGTCGCCGCGGGGATGGCGAAGTCAGTGGATCCCGCTCGCTGCCGTCCGCGCCTACGATCACGCTCTCCCCGCTCATGACGTTCTCTCTCCGCCGCGACGCGTGCGGCGCAGGTCAGTTGCACGACAGTGCCGCGCCGTCGGTGACCGGCGCCGCGGACGACTCGGACGCCCGCAACGCGCGGGCTCGCTGGCACCCCGGGCGGCTCGCGTCGCGGTACGGCTTTGTCTTGGCCGCGGCGCTCGTTGGCGCGCGGACGGCCGGAGCGCAGGGGACGCCCGACGTCCGCAGCGGCTCGCGCCCGTCGACGCAGGAAGCCGAGACGTTGCTCCAGACGCGTCCCGACATGGTCGCGACGCTGCAGCAGAAAATGCAGGCGAGCGGGATGACGCCGGAGCAGATCCGCGAACGTCTGAAGGCGCTCGGATATCCGGAGAGCCTGCTCGACGCGTATCTCCCCGGCGGGTCGTCGGCGGCTGGGGGCAACACAGCGGCCGCGCGTGGTGCGACGCCGAGCGCGACCGTGCTGGCCGCCGTCGCGGCGCTCGGCCTGTCCGACCCGGACGACGCCGACTCGACGGCGTCGAGCGTGGGGACGCGCCGCGACCGGTTCCGGCGGGCGAGCGCGGATTCGGAGTCCGGGCGCCCGTGGCGCAACGCGAACTCGACGAGCGCGGCGACGGACGTGCTCCCCGTTTTCGGGATGTCGCTCTTCGCGCGGGGGTCGACGGCGTTCGACCCGAACATGGCGGGCCCGGTCGACGCGGGGTACCGGCTCGGGCCGGGCGACCGCATCGTCGTGCTGCTCTCGGGCGCGGTCGAGCAGGCGTACACGCTGGACGTGACGCGCGAGGGGTTCGTCGTGATCCCGCAAGTCGGGCAGTTACCGGTCGCGAACCTGACGCTCGGGCAGTTCGAAGATCTGCTGGAGCAGCGGCTGCGGCGCGCGTTCGGCGCGGTCGCGCGCGGCACCGGGCCGGCCTCGCCATCGGTCACGCGGTTCACGGCCAGCGTCGCGAAGATGCGCTCGAACCAGATCGCCGTCGTCGGCGAGGTCGCCGCGCCGGGCACGTACCGCATCTCGAGCGCGGGGACCGGGCTCTCCGCTCTGTACGCGGCCGGCGGTCCGACGGCCGGCGGCACGATGCGCCACGTCCTCGTGAGGCGCGGGGGCGTCATCGTCGCGACGCTCGACCTCTACCGCTACCTCCTCACCGGCGACGCGAGCAACGACGTCCGGCTGGAGAACGGCGACGTGGTGTTCGTCCCGGTCGTGGGGCCGCAGGTGCAGGTGCGGGGCGAGGTGCGGCGCCAGGCGGTGTACGAGCTGCAGACCGGCGAAACGCTGGCCGACATCATCCTGATGGCGGGCAACTTCACGGCGGCGGCGGCGCACCAGCGCGTCCAGATCGAGCGGATCCTGCCGCCCGCGCAGCGGACGGGCATCGGGCGCGAGCGCGTCCTGCTCGACGTGAGCGCCGCGCAGCTCGCCGATGGGAACGTCCCCGCCCTGCCGCTCGTCGGCGGCGACGTCGTCCGGGTGGCGCCGGTGACGGCCCGCGTGACGAGCCGCGTGAGCGTGCGCGGCAACGTCTGGGCGCCCGGCGACCGCGGGATCGTGCCGGGCATGCGACTGAGCGAGGTGCTCGCGCGCGCGGGGCTCAAGTCGGACACCTACCTCGGCGACGTGCTCGTGAGCCGGCTGCGCGGCGACTCGTCGCGCGTGCAGCTCCACGCGACGCTCGTCGACACGACGGGCGCGGTGCGGCAGGACTTCGCCGTCGCGGACGCGGACGAGATCCAGGTGTTCTCGACGAGCGAGTTCCGCCCGGCGCGCTACGTCGCGATCACGGGCGCGGTGCGCCGGCCCGGCCGCATCCCGTACCGCGAGGGGATGACGCTCCGCGACGCCGCGCTGCTCGCGGGCGGCCTAACGGAAGGCGCGTCCGTGAGTCACGCCGAGGTCGCGCACGCGGCGAGCGACCGTGCGAGCGGCGCGGAGGCGCGCCCCGAGCGCGTGCCCCTCGATTCGAGCTACGTGTTCTGCGACACGCTCGGGGCCGGCGTGCGCGCCGCGCGTGCGGGGCTCCCGCGCCAGGACTACGCGCTGCGCCCGTACGACAACGTGCTGATCTTCCGCGAGCCGAACTTCACGCTCCCGCGCACGGTGACCGTGTTGGGCGAGGTCCGTGCGGTCGGGCAGTACACGCTGACGCGCAAGGACGAGCGCCTGGCCGACGTGCTGGCGCGCGCGGGCGGCCTCACGCCGCAGGCGTACGCGCGCGGCGCGACGCTCCGGCGGGTGACGGACAGCCTGGGCTACGTGAGCGTGGACCTGCCGCGCGTGCTGCGCGACCCGACGTACCGCGACAACGTCGTGCTGGAGGACGGCGACACGGTCACCGTGCCGCACTTCCAGGGCGTGGTGGTCGTGAAGGGGGCGGTGTACTCGCCCACGACGGTGGCCTACGTGCCGGGGGCGGACGCCGATTACTACGTGCGCGCCGCGGGCGGCGCGACGCGGCAGGCCGACGTCCGGCGCGTGTACGTGCGGCAGCCGAACGGGATGATCGAGAGCACGCACCACCGCCGGCTCGGCGGGGACGCGCAGCCGGAGCCGGCGGCGGGCGCGGTGGTGACGGTCCCGGTGCGGGACGCGAGCGACCACCACGACATCGCGCCGCTGCTCGGCGCGTTAGGCTCGTCGCTCGCCGCGATCGTCGGGCTGGTCGCCGTCGCGAAGCGCTGACGCCGCCGGCGCCGTGCGAGTCGGAGTGATGGCCGACGTCACGGGTTCGAACGTGACGCCGGCCGAGGACGTCGACGTGCGGGACGTTGACGTGTCGGAGCCGCACGCCGCGGCGCGGGCCGCCGCGCGGGCGGCGTGGTGCGTCGGGGTCACGTACGTGCTGCTCACGCTGCAGGCGGTGACGCTCACCGGGCGGATCATCGACGAGGCGGACGGGCCGGCGGCCGGCCCGTCCGCGAAGCCCTACCACGTCGCGCTGCTCGTGCTCGGGCTGCTGGTGCTGCGGCGCGGGCGCGTGGTGCGGTGGCGCCCGGAGATGGCGTGCTACTTCGCCGTCACGTGCGTCTCGTCGGCGGCGGCGTACCTGAGCTTCGGCGCGCGCGCCTTCCTCGCCAACATGCTCGTCGCCGCGTTCGCGGCCACGGTCGCGGCGACGCTCGGGTACCTCGCGGGGCCGGCGCGCACGCTCGTCGCCCTGCGCGCGGCGGCCGCGGTCACGGCGGTCGCCGTGTGCGTGAAGTTAGTCGCTTTCCGCGACCTCTTCCTCGCGTTCTTTGCGGCGCCGGACGGGCACCCGCTGATCCCCGGGTTCTTTGGCGGCGGCCCGAACCTCGAGGCGACGTGGGTCGCGGCGGCGGGGCTCTTCTTCCTCGGCACGCCGTGGGGCGTGCCCTACGCCCTCGTCAGCCTCGTCATCTCGGTGCTGTACGTGAGCCGGATCGGGATCATGGTGGCCGTCGCGGTGCTCGTGACGGCGGCGGTCCGGGCGCGCCGCGCGCGGCGCGCGGCGGCACTCGTTAGGCATTCCGCCGCTCGGACGCGCCTCGCCGTCCGGCGCGTCGCCGTGGCGGCGTGCCTCGTCGGCGCGTGCGGGCTCGGGGCGCGCGCCGTCGGGCGCGCGCTCCCGTCGGACGGCGTGACGGCGTACCTCGCCGAGCGCTTCGCGACGGTCGGCGAGGACAAGGGTTCGCAGGGGCGTCTCACGCTCTGGCGGGCCGCCGCGGACGTGTTCGCCGCGCACCCGTTCGGCGTCGGGCAGGGGAACGCGATGGACGCCGTGGCGCACGCGGCGGGCGAGGCGCTCCCCGAGGACAACCTGCACAACCAGTTCCTGCAGCACCTCGTCGAGACGGGCCCGCAGGGCTGCCTCGCCTACGTGGTGCTCGCCGTCCTGACCTGGGCGCGCGCCGTCACCACGCGCGGGCGCGACCCGCTCGTGCTCTTCTGCGCGCTCTACTTCCTGCTCTCGACCGTGCAGTTCCGCGGCGCGGACGCCCTGCTGTGGTTCGTCTACGGACTGCAGGTCGGCGGCGACCGCCGGCGTGGGCGCGCCGCCCCGGCGCCCCGGGCGCGGACTGCAGCCGCCCGGACGACGGGCCCCGCCCCTTTCGTGATCCAGTCGCTCCCCGCATGAGCACCGCCACCCCCGGCCGGGCGCCTAACGACACCGCCCGCCGCGACGACGTGCGCGTCGTCCGGGACGACCTGCGCGACGCGCCCCGCGCCGCGGGCGTACGCGTAGCCGTCCTGGTTCCCGTGTACCAGGACGACGGCCGCCTCGCGGCGACCCTCGCGTCGCTCCGCGCGCAGACCGTGCCGTTCGCGCTCGTCGTCGTCGACGACGGGAGCGCCGTCCCCCTCGACGTGTCGCCCGCGGCGGCGCCGTTCCCGACGGTCCACCTCCGGCTGCCGGTCAACCGGGGGATCGAGGCGGCGCTCAATGCGGGGCTCACGGCGATCCGGAGGGCCGGCGTCCCGTACGTCGCGCGGTTGGACAACGGCGACCTCTGCGCACCCGACCGGCTGGCGCGGCAGGCGACCCACCTCGACGCGCACCCCGACGTCGTCCTGCTCGGCTCGTCGGTGGCGTGGGTCGACGACGCGGGGCGCGAGGTGTTCTGCGTGCGCCCCCCGACCGGGCACGACGCGATCGTGCGCGCGTTCGCGCACACGGTCCCGCTGATCCACCCGACGGTGATGTTCCGCACCGCGGTGCTCGAGGTCGTCGGCGCGTACCCGACGGCGTACCCGGCCGCGGAGGACTACGCGCTGTTCTGGCGCATGGCCGGCGCGGGGCGGGTGGCGTGCTTGCGCGACGTGCTGGTAACGACGCGCTTCGACGGCGCGGGGATCTCGCAGCGCCGCCGCGCGCGCCAGCTCGCCAGCCGGTGGCGCATCCAGCGCGAGCACTTCCGCGCCGGCGACCCGCTCGCCTGGTACGGCCTCGCGAAGACCGGCGCGCTGCGCGTGCTGCCCTACCGCCTGATCGTGGCGCTCAAGCGGGCCCGCACCCGCGGGCGGCCGGGGCCGCGCGCCTCCGCCCCGCCCGCGGCCCCTAGCCCCCTCCCTGCCTAACACTCGCGGGTCCACCCCCGCCGCGCCCCACCCCCGCCATGCCGTCCGCGTCCCCCGTGCCTTCCGTGCTGTCAGACCCCGTCGGCGCGCCGCCCGCGTTGCGTCCCACCCCCGTCACCCCGCTGCCGCTCGCGCCGCGGGCCGCCGCGCCGCGTCCGGCGGCGTCCGACGCGCCGCGGCGCTCGGTCGCGCTCGTCTGCGAGGCCGCCAGCGGCGGCGCGGGCAAGCACGTGCTCGACCTCGCCGAGGGGCTGCCCGCGCTCGGCTGGGACGTGCTGCTCGTCTACGCCCCGGGGCGCGAGGGGCACGGCTTCCGCGAGCGCGTCGCCCGGCACGCGGCGTACGGCTACGCCGTCGCGACGGTCGACGTGGGGCGGGCGCCCGGCCCTCGCGACGTGGTCGGCGTCTGGCAGCTCCGCCGGGCGATCCGCCGGTTCGCCGGCGGGCGCCGCGTCGACGTGCTGCACGGGCACTCGTCGAAGGGCGGCGCGCTCGCGCGGCTCGCGCGCGCCGGGTGCGCGCGGCGCGTCGTCTACACGCCGCACGCGTACTACACGATGTCGCCGGCGCTCGGCGCGCCCGCGCGGCGGGTCTACGCCGCGGTCGAGTCCGGGCTGGCGCGGCTCACCGACCGCACGATCGCCGTCTCGGCCCCCGAGGTCGAGCATGGCCTGGCGTTAGGCATTCCCTCCGCGCGCATCGCGCTCGTCGAGAACGGGATCGCGCTCTGGTCGGCGGAGGAGGCCGCGCGCCGGCGGGCGGACGCGCGCGCCGCGCTCGGCGTCGCGCCGGGCGACGTGGTCGTCGGGTACCTCGGGCGGCTCGCGGCGCAGAAGGCGCCCGACCTCGCGCTGGCCGTGTTCCACGCCGTCACGGCGCAGCGCGCGGCCGAACGCCAGCTCGGGCGCGCCGGCGCGCGCGGCGAGGCGCCCGGCGGCGGGCGGGTCCGCTGCGTGCTCGCCGGCGACGGGCCCGACGCGGCGACGGTGCGCGCGATGATCGCGGGCCTCGGGCTCGAGGACGCGGTGACGTGGCTGCCCGCCGCGCTCGGCGCCGACGTGATCCCCGCGTTCGACGTCTTCCTCATGACGAGCCGGTACGAGTCGGCGCCGTACACGGTGCTCGAGGCGCTCAACGCGGGCGCGATCGTCGTGACGACCGACGTCGGGGGCGTGGCCTCGTGCGTCGTCGACGGCCGGACCGGGTACCTCGTTGCGTCACCGCCTAACGTGCCGTGGGGCGCGACGCAGGTCGTGTCGGCGCTCGCCGCGCGGGTCGTCGCGCTCTGCAACGCACCCGACGCCCGGGCGGCGATGCAGGCGCGCGCGCGGGCGCACGCCGCCCGCTTCGCGCTCGACGACATGCTCCGGCGGACGGCCGCCGTCTACGACGCGCTCGAGTACGACGTGGTCGATGCCGGGGCCGCCGCGGGCGCGCCCGTGCGGCGGACGACGGAGCCGGCCGCGCCGGTCGCCCGCGGGCGCCGGGAGGCCGCGTGAGCGTCGCACTCCGGCCGACGCCGATGGGATCGATCGCCGTCGGCGGCGTGCCGGCCCGCCACGCCGTGCCGGTCGGCGACGGCGCCGAGGTCTCGCTCTCGGCGCTCGTGCAGCCGTGGCGGCGGCACTGGCGCGCCGTCGCGGTCGCGCTCGGGCTCGCCTGGGCCGCCGTCGGCGCGACGGTGCTGCAGCCGCGCGAGTACAGCGCGTCGATCGCCCTCGCGGCCGTGCCGAACCCCAAGACCGCGGCGCTCTCGGGGGGGATCTCGGCCCTGCTCGCCGCCGGGCAGACTGGCGGCCTACAGGCCACGCCGCGCTTCGTCGCCGCGCTGCTCGGCATGCGGGGCGTGATGCTCGGCGTCGCGGAGCTGCCCGCGACGCCCGGGCGCGCGGAGAAGGTGATCGAGGTCGTCGCCCGCCGCCCGCGCGCGCGGATCGCGCCGGGGGAGATCGAGCCCGCGATGCGCGAGGTCGTGACCAACGACGTCGACAAGAACACCGGGATCGTCACGCTCACGGTGACGCTGCGCGACAGCGCGGTCGCGCGCCGCACGGCCCTCGCCGTGACGGCGGCTGCGGAGTCGCAGTACCGCCTCGTGAGCCGCGCACAGGCGGCGCAGCAGCGCCTCGCGACGGCCGAGCGGGTCGACAGCGCCGCGCGGCAGCTGCGGCGCGCGGAGGAGCGGCTCGCCGACTTCATCGCCGGCCACCGCGCGTACGCCGCGTACGCCGACGCGACGATCGAGCGGACGCGCATCGAGCGGGACGTGGCGAACGCGAACGTCGTGAACACGCAGGCGTTGCAGGACCGCGAGCAGGCGATCGCGCACGAGCTCGAGGACACGCCGGCACTGGCCGTCGTCGACGGCGTCCCGGCGACGCTCGTGCCCACGCCGCGCCACCTCGCGATCAAGGGGTTCCTGGCGAGCGCGCTGGCGCTGTGCGCGGTCGGCGCGTGGCTGTTCGTGCGCGGCGAGTTCGCCGCGCCGCGCGACCGGCGCGGGGAGGCGTTCGCGTGACGGGCGCCGCCGTGGCGGGCGGCGCCGCGACGCCGCGCGCCGCGCGGTTCCACGCGCTCGACCTGGTGCGGTTCGCGGTCGCGCTCGCCGTCGTCGTCTTCCACTACGGCTTCCGCGGGTACGCGGCCGACGGGCTGTCGGCCGTCCGCTTCGACACGTTAGGCGCGTTCGCCCGCTACGGCTACCTCGGCGTCAACGCGTTCTTCGTCGTCAGCGGCTACGTCATCGCGCAGAGCGCCGAGGGGCGGACGGCGGGGGCGTTCGCGTGGGCGCGCGCGCGCCGGCTCGTGCCGGCGCTGTGGGTGTGCTGCCTCCTGACCGCGGCCGGCGCGTGGGTGTCGGGCCAGCCCGCGTTCGCCGTCACGGTCCCGGAGCTGCTCGGGAACCTGAGCATGGCGCGCATCGCGGTCGGCTCGGTCGCCGCGGGGCTCGTCGACGGCGCGTACTGGTCGCTGCAGGTCGAGCTCCGGTTCTACGCGATGGTCGCCCTGCTGTTGTGGTGGCGGCCGCGGGCCATCGCGCGCACGCTCCCCGCCGCGACGGCGCTCTGGATGGCGCTCGCCGCGGCCGACTACCTGCGCCCGATCCCGTACCGGCACGGCGCGCTCTGGCTGCAGTACGCCCCGCTGTTCGCGGCCGGCGTGAGCTACGCGGCCGTCGCGCGCGGCCGCGCGGGCTGGCGGGACTGGGCGGCGCTGGCGGTCGCGGTGCCCCTTTCGGTCGCGTACGCCCTGCGGGACGCGGCGGCGCAGTCCGCCCACTACCACGCGGAGTTCGCGCCCGCGGTCGTCGCGGGGGTGCTCTGCCTCACGCACCTCGGCTTCGGGCTCGCGACCGTGCGCGGGTGGGACGTGCGCCCGTCGCGGCTCTGGCCCGCGTTAGGCGCGGTCACGTACCCGCTCTACCTCGTGCACCAGCACCTCGGGTACATGGTGCTGAACGCCACGCGCGGGCGTGTCGCGCCGGCGGTGGTGTTCGTCCCGCTGGTGGTCGGCATGGTCGGCGTCGCGTTCGCCGTCGCCCGCGCCGCCGAGCCGCGCGTGCTCGCGGGCCTGGATTCGGCCGCCGCGTGGTGCGCCGGCGCGTTCGCCGCCCGCCCGCACGCGCGTCGCGCCTCGCCCCGGCGCTCCGCGGGCGCCGCGCCGGTCCCGCTTGCCGACTCCCTCGCCGGCTAACCCGGACGGCCCCGCCGCCGGCCCCGCGCCACGCCCCTCACCTGCCCGGTCCCCGGCCCGCGCCGGGATCTCCCTTCCGTCCGCCATGACCGCCCCGACGTTTTCCCCGCCGCTCTCCCCGCAACGCGCCCACGTTAGGCGCCCCCGCGCCGCGCGTCCCCGCGCCGCGGCGCCCGTCCGCCACGCCGCGCCCAGCGACCGCCACGTCGCCGACGCGTACCCGGTGCACATCGACGCGCCGGTGACCGGCGTGGCCGGCGGCGTGATCGCCGCCTGGAACGTGCGCGCGCACGCCCTCCGCGTCGCGCGCCGGGTGGGCGCGCTCGTCGCGTGCGACGTCGCCGCGGTCGCGGCCGTGCACGCCGGCGCCGCGTCGTTCGGCGTGCACGCGGCGCGGGCGTGGGCGCCTCTCGCGGCGGCGACGATGATCGCGCTGATCGCCGGCCAGTGCTACGACGGCGGCAACTGGCGGCGGAACGTCCGCGGCCTGCTGGTCGCGGCGCTCGTCGCGTCGGGCGTGCTCGTGTGGCCGGCGCTCTGGGTGACGCCGGTGACCGCGGCGCTCGACGCGTTGTGGCTCGCCGCCGCGCTCGCCGGCGCTCTGTGGGCCGGGCGGGCGGCGGCCGACCGCGTCCACCGCGCGCTGGTCGAGCGCGGGGCCCTGCAGCTGCCGACCGGGCGCGTGCTCCTCGTCGGACCGGCCGGCGCCTGCGCCGCGCGTCAGGCGGACACGAGCTGGGCTCGCGAGCAGGCGCTGACGTACGTCGGCGCGCTCCACACCGACACGACGCCGATCGAAGGTCCGGACGGGATCGCCGAGGTGCTCACGTCGATCGTCAACGCGAGCCACGCCGACACCGTGCTGCTGGTGGGCGGAGTGTCGGACGCGGAGCTCTCGAGCGTGCTGGGCGCGGCCACGATGCTCGGCTGCGAGGTGCTGGCGCCCTCGCGCGCGTACGAGAGCAGCGGGGCGCGCCCCGAGGTGCGCTGGCGGCACGGGACGGCGTTCATCGCGCTGCGCCCGGTGGGCCTGCGCGCGTCGCAGCTCGCCTTCAAGCGCGCGCTCGACCTCGCCATCGCGCTCCCGCTCCTCGTCCTCACGGCGCCGCTACTCGCCGTGCTCGCGGCCGCCGTGCGCCTCACGAGCGACGGGCCCGCGGTGTTCGCGCAGCCGCGCCTCGGGCGGCACGGGCGCCGGTTCCGCTGCTACAAGTTCCGGTCGATGTACCGCGACGCCGAAGCGCGCCTGCACCGCGATCCGGAGCTCCACGCCGCGTACGTGCGGGCCGACTACAAGCTCCCGCAGGACGAGGACCCGCGGATCACGCCGCTCGGCCGGTTCCTGCGGCGGACGAGCCTCGACGAGCTGCCGCAGCTGTGGAACGTCGTCCGCGGGCAGATGTCGCTCGTCGGCCCGCGCCCGATCGTGCCGGCGGAGATCGGGCACTACGAGGAGCACGGCCTGCGGCTGCTGGCGCTCAAGCCGGGCGTGACGGGGCTCTGGCAGGTGAGCGGGAGGAGCGCGATGGCGTACCCGCAGCGCACGCACGTCGAACTCGAGTACGTGGACCGCTGGTGCGTCGGCCTCGACCTGACGATCCTCGCGCGCACGATCCCGGCCGTGCTCGCGCAGCACGGCGCGCACTGAACGGACCGTCCGAACGTGTCTAACGATTCGATGCGGCCCGACGATCTGGGGGCGCCCGCGCGTGCGGGCGCCCCCCCCGATCTGTCGATCCTGCTGATTTCGTACCGCCGGCCGGACGACCTCTACGCCACGCTCGGCGACGTCGCCGCGCAGCACGCCGCCGCGCGCGTCGAGGTCGTCTGCGTCCTCCAGGCGTACCCCGCCGGCGAGGCGGATCGCCTAACACAGGCGTTCGCCGCGGCGCGCGGGGGGGCGGACCCGGGGGCGCGCGGCCCGACGGAACTCCGGATCGTGGAGCACGCGGAGGGGCTCGGCGTCCACGGCGCGCGCAACGAGGCGCTGCGGCACGCGCGGGGCCGCGTGGTCGCGTTCCTCGACGACGACGTCCGGCTCGCGCCGGACTGGGTCGCGACGCTGCTGCCCTACTTCGACGCGCCGAACCTCGGCGGCGTCGGGGGCTACGTGTGGCACCCCGGGTGCGACGCGCCCGGCGTCCGCGTCCTGCGCCCGCTGCTCGGCATGGCCTCGCGCCGGTACCGGGTCGACTGGGGCGGCTATCACACGATGCCCTACTCCGGGCACCCGGACGAGGACCAGCCCGCGGACTGGCTGAGCGGGTGCAACATGGCGTTCCGCCGCGCCGCGCTCGATGCGCTCGCGGTCGAGGGCGGCATCGAGTCGGCGCCGGCGGGGGACGGGCCGTTCGTCGCGACGTACGGCAACTACGGCTATGACGACGTGGACGTCTGCGTGCGGCTGCGCGCGGCCGGGTGGCGCCTGGTCTCGACCCAGCGGCTCGCGGTGCGTCACTACCCCAGCGCGACGAACCGGCCCGTGGTCGCCGATCTCGTGCGCGCCGAGGAGGAGCGGCGGGTCGCCTTCGTCCGGCGCGCGATCGGCGACCGAGCGTTCTGGCGCGCGCGGTACGTCGCCCGCACGGCCCTCAACCTCGTCGCGGCGACCGTGTACGGGATTCGGAAACGCGAGCCCGGGCTGGCGTGGGACGTCGCGGCGGGCGCGTGGGCCGGGCTCCGCCGCCACGGGCGCGACGCGCGCCGTGCCGGCGCGGCGCGCACGGTGGGCGCGGCGGCGCTGCGCGCCGCGCGGAGTCACGCCGCATGATCCCGGGCGCACCAGCGGCCGCCGCGGCTGCGTCGACGATCGCCATCTCCACGCCCGCGGTCGGTCTACCCGTCGCGGTCGGCGCGGCGCGGGGAGGCGCGGGGGCGCGGCGCCTCGCGCCGCTCGTGGCGCGGCTGCGGGAGCGGGCGGCGTCGGGCACGGGGCAGTACATGGCGGCGATCGGCGTGCGCACCGCGGCGCGCGCGGGGTGGAGTCTCGCGCTCCCGGCGCTCCTGCCGGTCGCCGTGTACGGGCGCTACAGCGTACTGATCGCGCTCTCGGTGGTCGTCGTCCAGTTCGCGACGCTCGGCGCGCCGCAGGCGATCATCCGCGAGGCCGGCCGGACGCTGCCGGTGCTCGGGCTCGTGATGCACGCGCTGCTCCTCGGCGTCGTCGGGGCGGTCGGCGCGAGCCTGCTCTCGCCGTCGGGCGGGCGGGACGCGACGCTCGTGCTCGCCGCGAACGTCGCCGCGGGCGTGGTCCTCGGATTGTTAGGCGCGCGCGCGAAGGCGCGGCTCGCGTTCGGGACCGTGCTGCGGGCCGAGTCGGTCTGCGGGGGCGTCCTGCTCGCGTCGACGCTCGGGCTGCTGCTCTCCGTGCCGCACGCCGGGTCGTGGTCCGCGTCGGCGGCCGTCGCCGTCGAGTGCGTTGCCGCGGGCGCGGCGGTGGCGTGGTACCTGGCCGAGCGCCGGACGCGGATGACGGCGGGCGAGCTGACGGCGCGCGGGACGGCGGCGCTCCTGCCGAGCGTGTACGGCGTGGGCGGGCTCGCGATGCTCGACGTCGCCGTGCTGCGCCGGGTCGAGATCTACTTCCTCGAGCACAGCCCGTCGGGGCTGACGGGCGTGGCGGTGGTGAGCGTCGCGTTGCAGCTGTCGAACATGCTGCTGCTCCCCGCGGCCGCGATGCTCGACGCGTGGCAGCCCCGGCTCGCGGTGGCGTTCCGGGGCGACCCCGGGGCGTTCGCGGAGGCGCTGCGGTCGCGCGCGCGCCGCTTCGGGGCCGCGTGGGTCGGCCTCGTCGTGGCGTCGATGGTGCTACCGACGCTCGCGGTGTCGCTCGTCCTCCGCAAGTACGACCCGTGGTGCTGGACGATCGTCGGCGTCGTGCTCGCCCGGTCCGTCTGCGGCGGCGCGGGGCTGTGTTCGTCGGTGCTCTACGCGGTCGGGCTGCAGCGGTGGCTCGTCGTCCCGTGTGTGGGCGGCGCGTGCGTCGCCGTCGTCGCGAACGCGTGGCTGACGCCGCGGCTCGGGCTGCCGGGCGCGGTGGGGGCGCATCTGCTCACGCAGGCGACGGTGGCCGGCACTACGCTGGTCGCCTACGCGTACGCGGCGCGGCGGCACCCGGCGCTCGCCCTCTGGTCGCGGCGCACGGCGTAAGGCACACGCGGTAGGTTGTCGGGGCGTCGCTTCCTCCCCCGCCCCGTCCGATGAGCTACCGCCCGTACGTCCTCGCCGAAACGCCCTGGCAATTCGTCTCCGGTCACGCCTACGACGTCGCCGTCCTACCGTGGGGCGCGACGGAAGCGCACAACTTCCACCTGCCGTACGGCACGGACACGATCCAGTGCGACCACGTCGCGGCGGAGGCGGCGCGGCGGGCGTGGGAGGCCGGGGCGCGGGTGGTCGTGCTGCCCGCGGTGCCGTACGGCGTGCAGACGGGGCAGCTCGACATCCCCTTCTGCATCAACCTCAACCCGTCGACACAGGCCGCGATGCTCGGCGACGTCGCGGCCTCACTCGACGGACAGGGCGTCCGCAAGCTCGTCGTGCTCAACGGGCACGGCGGCAACGACTTCCGGCAGATGATCCGCGAGCTGCAGCCGCGCACGCGCGTGCTGCTCTGCGCGGTCAACTGGTACTCGTGCGTCGACCCGCGCGGCTATTTCGACGACCTCGGCGACCACGCGGGCGAGATGGAGACGAGCGTGATGCAGCACCTCGCGCCCGAACTCGTGCTGCCGCTCGCCGAGGCGGGGTCGGGGCACGAGCGCCGGCCGAAGATCGCCGGGTTCCGGGAGCGGTGGGCGTGGACGCCGCGGCGCTGGACGCAGGTCAGCGCCGACACCGGCGTCGGCGACCCGCGGGCGGCGACGCCGGCGAAGGGAGAACGGTTCTTCGACGCGGTCGCCGCGCGGGTCGCGGGGTTCCTCGTCGAGCTCGCGGCGGCGGACCCCGACGCGCTGTACGACTGACGGCGGGTGGCCGGGGCTGCCGACTTTCCTGTGAGATCGCGAACGGCGCGGAGAGCGTCGGCAGCCCCTCGGCCGAGAGCCCGACCGCGTCGAACACTGCCTGCGTCGGGCCGCCCGCGGGCAGCACGAACCGCGCGGCCGACGGGCTACGCGAGCCGGTGCGCCGGGCGGCGCTCCGGGACGCCGTCCCCGTCTAACGTGCACCCCGACGGGCCCGACCGGGCCTCGGTGCGCGAGCGGCGGGGCCACACGGCGGAGGCCGCCGCGGCCGTCGCGATGGTGCTCGACGAGCCGCACTGACCCGCGCGGCGCACGGACCGCAGAAGTCGCGCGCCTGCCGCGTCGAGTGGGCCGGATCTCCGGCGGGCACCAGCGGGACGTTGAAGAACACCTGCTCGCACTCGGGCTGACTGACGGTGTGCGTGGTCCAGTTCTTCGACGCGTTGCCGGCGTCCCACTCGAAGCCGGTCGCCCGGGCGAGGTGCGCGGGCAGGTCAGCCATACGGGAGAGTATATGTCACGCATATACGCCGGGCGAGCATCCCCGACGAGACCGCCCGTCGAGGTCTAACGCGTTCCTAACGCGGGCCGCGTCCGGCGCGCCGACGACGGGGCGCCGGCTCGCGTGCTGGTATTCTCCAGGATGAGGACCGTCGGCGCGTCCGGCCGGTGCCAGCGCGCGGCGAGCCCGCTCCGGTCGCCCGGCGCGCCCATCGCCGCGAACGCGCCGAGGACGAGGTCGTCGCGGCCGTCGCCGTTGACGTCGCCCGCGTCCATCGTGAGCCAGCGCCCCCGGTTCGCGTCGGGGAAGGTGCGGGCCTCGAAGCGCATCCCGCCGAGTCCGTGCAGGAACACAAACGGGAGCGGGGCGGGCGCGGTGTAGTCCGGGTAGAAGGCGATCGCCGCGATGTCGACCTTGCCGTCGCCGTCGAAGTCGCGCGCGATGGCCTTGTACGCGCCGGGCATCGGGAAAAAGTATTTCTCGGCGAAGTGCCAGTGGCCGTCGTTCAGGAAGACGTGGATGCCGTGGTACGGCTTGGGTGGGCTCGGGTAGTCGCCGTTGTCGCCGTTCGTGTAGACGATGTCGGGGTACCCGTCGCCGTCGACGTCCGCCAGCTCCATCGAGCTCGACCCGTACGACGGCGGGAAGCGGAGGAGCCACTCGCGGACGAACTGGCCGTTGGGGCGGCTGTGGAAGAGCGAGACGCCTTCGTCGGCCTGCGCGTTGAGGGCGAGGATGTCGGGGCGGCCGTCGCCGTCGAAGTCCCGCACGACGGTGTTCATCGCGCCCGGCTCGGCGGTGAGCGGGTGGCGGCGACTGCCGCCGTTGGGCAGCCGCTCGTACCACGCGAGCCGTCCGGTGAGGTTGCCGAACTCGCTCACCACGGCGTCCTCGCGGCCGTCCCCGTTCAGGTCGGCGTACGACGCGAACACCGGCCGCCGCAGCGTGTCGACCTCCCAGGCGATCGTCGGCGCGGCCCCGGGGTGCCACGACGGGATCACCGCGAGCGACCCGCGCGGGACGTCCGACGGGTCGAGCCGCCCCATGAACACGAGGCCGAGCGTGTCGCCGGCCACGCGGAGGTTCGCGACGGGGGACGGGAGCGGGTACGACTGGACCGGCCGCCCGCGGGCGTCGAGGACGGCGAGGGTGCTGCGGCCGGGGTTCGCGTCGCCGATGTAGGTCCGGCCGTGCGCCGCGTCGACGTGGACGAGCGTGACCATCGGGTTCGCGACGTGGAAGTCCGGCACGCGCACGCGGAACCCCGGCAGCCCGACGACCACCGGCGGCGTCGCGGCCCGCGGCAGGACGGCCGGCGCCCCGCGCAGGTAGTACGCGGCGAGCCGGTCCCACTCGGCGCGCGAGATCAGCGCCGAGTCGGGGAAGACGTGCGCCTCGCGGACGAGTTCCCCGGCGACGCCGCCCTCGATCCGCTCGAGGTGCGTCGGGTCCCCGACGCCCGTTAGGCCGAGCCGCCGGGCCATGCGCGGGAGCACCCACTGGTCCCAACTGGCCGTGTCGAGGAGGCCGGGGGTGGGGAGGATGTGGCAGCTCTGGCAGTACCGCGCCGCGAGCTGCTGCCCCGAGGCGGGGGGCCCCGACCTCACGTCCGCCCCGCGGCCGTCCGGCCGGTTGCACGCGGCGGGCGCGAGCGCGCCGAGTCCGACGAGGGCCGCGCCGAACGCCCGGGCGATGCGTCTACTCCGATACACCGATTGCCACTCCTGGTCACGCCTAGTGAGTCACGCCGCACCGACGGCTGCCGCCGCGCGTGCCGCCGCGGGTAGCAGAGTATAGACGGGCGCCGCGGCGGCGCCGTTCCCCGCCGACGAGGCGGCGGGGCGCGACCCGGGCGGACCGGCGGGCGCGGACGACGCGGGCCGGCGCGGGGGCTCGCGTTAGGCTGCCGCGTCCGGCCCGGCGCCCGACGCGACCGCGCGCTCGATCCGCGGGTCCGGCGCGAGCCACATCAACGCGACCGCGGCGTAGAGCGCGCCGGCCACCCACGGGCGCACCAGCGCGAGCGGGACCGCCGCGGCGTAGAGCGCGGGCGACAGCCTCCCCTTCCAGTCGCCACCGACCGCCGCGGCGAGCGCCGAGCCGGGGCCCTGGCTCGCGATGATCGTCCGCTGCAGCACCCAGTACGCGACCGCCGCGAGCAGCAGCACGCCCCCGTACGCCGCCGTCGGCACGGGGGCGAAGTGGTTCTCGCCCATCCAGCCCGTGACGAACGGGACGAGCGAGAGCCAGAAGAGCAGGTGCAGGTTGGCCCAGAGGATCGCCCCGTCCACGCGCCGCGTGAGGTGCAGCATGTGGTGGTGGTTGTTCCAGTAGATGCCGACGTAGACGAAGCTCAGCACGTAGCTCGCGAACACGGGCAGGAGCGGGCGGAGCGCCGCGAGGTCCGCGGCGCCCGGCGTCTCGTGCGGCACGTGCAGCTCGAGCACCATGATCGTGATGATGATCGCGAGCACGCCGTCGCTGAACGCCTCCAGCCGGCCGGGGCCCATCGCGTGCTTCGGCGGCCTCGCGGGCGGCGCGGGGTTCATGCGGGAAGCGTAAGGTCGTCGCGGCCGCGTGTCACGGGCCGGCGACCCGACGCGAACGGGCGCTTACCATTCGCGGACGCCGCCGTAACTCGGCCGCCCCGTCCCGCCGCACACGAACCTCCGTCGGATGCCACGTCGCACGATCGCGCGGAAAGCCAAGCAGCCGCCGCGCGCCGCCCCCGCGCTCCGGAGCGCGGCGCTCCGGCCGATGGACGCGCCCGAGGTCGCCGACCCCGGGCCACAGCCCTCGCACGACAACCAGGGGCTCGTCGCGCGCTTCCTCGATGCCCGCGACGTCGCCGCGAGCACGCGCGCCGCCTACCGCACCGACCTGCTGCTCTTTGCCGCCGCGCTCGGCCCCCAGTCGCTGCGCGACGTGCAGGCGGAGGACGTGCGCCGCTGGCTGCGCGAGCACACGCGCGACCCGGCCGTGCCCGGCGGCCGGGGCGCCTGGACGCCGCGCACCGCCGCGCGCAAGCTCGCCGTGCTGAAGGCGTTCTACGCGTGGGCCCGCAACACCCCGCGCGACCCCGCCTACGGCGACCCCGTGCCCGCCGACTACGACGCCGGCGAACCGCTGCCGCTCGTCACGTTCAACCCCGTCGCACAGCTGCGCGCGCCGGCCTTCGCGCGCCCCGACCCGGTCCGCCTCGCCCGCGAGGCGCTGCGCCGGCTCTTCGACTGGTGGGAGGAACGGATCGCCGCGCTCGACACGTTAGGCACGGACGCGGCCCGCCGCGAGCGCGCGCTGCACGTGCTCGACGTCGCGCTCTTCCGGCTCTGCTACCACCTCGGGCTCCGCGTCGGCTCGGCGCAGGCGCTGCAGCTCCGCGCGCTCGACCTCGCGGACCCGGACCGGTGGATCGCGACGGCGTACGTGAAGGGCAACAAGCCGCGTCGCAAGGTGATCGCGGGCGTGGTCAAGGCGGACGTGGAGCGGTGGCTCGCGATCCGCCTCACGCTCACGCCGCGCGCGCACCTGCGGCGCCGGAAGCCGGACGCGACGAGCCCGCTCTCGCGCCCCACGGGCGACCCGGACGCGTACCTGTTCCTGCACCCGTGGACGGGGCGCGTGCTCTCGCGCCGGCGCGCGTGGGAGCGGCTGCTGCTCGCCGGCGAGGCCGCGGGGCTGAGCCCGGCGGTCGTGCGCCAGCTCTCGCCGCACAAGCTGCGGCACGCGGTCGCCTACCACGCGCTCGCCGACGGGCACTCGCTCACCGACGTGCAGGGGCTGCTCGACCACGAGGACGTGCGCACGACGACCGTCTACGTCGAGGCCAACGAGGCGCAGCGGTTCCGCACGATGGAGCAGCTCAGCTCGGGGGGCGCGCTGCGGCGCTGAGGGGGCCGCGCAGCGTTAGGCGGCCGCGGCGGCGAGGCGGACGCGCGTGCCCCACGGGTCGGTCGCGACGACGTCGCCTCCCCCGCCCTCCTCCGTCGCGTGGCCGGCGCGCGCGAGCCTCCCGGCCGCGGCGCGCACGTCCGCGGCGTCGGGCAGCACGATCGCCCATTCGAGCAGCCGCGCGTCGTCGGGCCGCGGGGCCTGCGCGCGCGGGCCGGCCCAGGTGTTGGTGCCGAGGTGGTGGTGGTAGCCGCCCGCGCTGAGAAAGAGCGCGCCCGGATAGCTCCACACCGTGCGGTCGAAGCCGAGCCCCTCGGCGTAGAACGCGGCCGCCCCGGCGACATCGCCGACGTGGAGGTGGACGTGGCCGACGGTCGTGCCGGCCGGCATCCCCGTCCACGGCGCGTCGCCGACGGCGCGCACGAGGCCGCGGACGTCGACGGGGTCGGTCGCCATCATCAGCTCGCGGCCGACGCGCCGCCACGCGTCGCGCGGACGGTCGGCGTAGACCTCGATCCCGAGGCCGTCGGGGTCGTGGAGGTAGAACGCCTCGCTCACGTGGTGGTCGCCGGCCCCGGCGCGCGCGCCGACCGCCGAGAGATGGCGCACGAAGCGGCCGAGGGCCGCGCGGTCGGGGAGGAGGATGGCGACGTGGTAGAGACCGAGTCGGGCGCCCGGCGTCATCGGCCGGGCGCCGGGGTGTTCGACGAGTTCGACGAGCGCCGGGGCCTCGCCGCCCACGACTGGCGCCTGCGCGCCGAGGGTGACTCTGGCGTCGTCGCGGGCGAGCGTGCGAAAGCCGAGCACCCCTTCGTAGAAGGCGAGCGAGCGCGCGAGGTCGGCGACCTGGAGTTGTACGGGGCCGAGCCGCGTCGAGGCGGGGAGGCGGTACCCGCCAGGCGGCATCCCGTAGCTGCCCGGCGTCGCGGGCTGCGCGCCGGCGGCGTCGCCGAAGAGGTCGTGCGTGGTGGTCGTCATGAGGAAAGGTGTGCTACCATGTCGCGGGTCGCGCACGCGCCGCGCGCGAGATGCGCGCGGCGCCACACTCCGAGGAGCGTCTGATGAAGCAATTTCGCGGGATCGCCGTCGTCGTGAGCGGGTTCGCGCTGCTGCTGTTGGCCGTGGCCGGCCCGGGGACGCGGCTCGGCGTATGGGACTTTCACACCGGGCTCGGGCTGCTGAAGTGGGCCGCGTATGCGGGGATCGCCGGAGTGCTGCTCGTGCTCGCCGCCCTCGTCGCGACGCGGCCGCGCGGCGGGGCGCTGACGGCGCTCGCGGGGGCGCTGCTGATGGCGGGGGTCGCGGTCTTCGTGCCGTGGCGCGGGCTGCAGGGCGCGCGCGCGGTACCGCCGATCCACGACATCACGACCGACACGCAGGACCCGCCGCCGTTCGTCGCCGTGCTGCCGCTGCGCGCGGGGGCGCTCAACCCCGCCGCGTACGGCGGCGACAGCGTCGCGGCGCTACAGCACAAGGGGTACCCCGACCTGCACCCCGTCGACCTCGCGGTCCCGCCGGGCGCGGCCTACGCGCGGGCACTCGCGGCGGCGCGGGCGATGGGGTGGGAGATCGTCGCCGCGGACTCGGCGGCGGGGCGGGTCGAGGCGACGGCGACGACGCGGTGGTTCGGGTTCAAGGACGACGTCGTCGTGCGCGTGCGGCCGGCGGGCGCGGGGTCGCGCGTCGACGTGCGGTCGGTGTCGCGCGTGGGGGGGAGCGACATCGGGACCAACGCGGCGCGCATCCGCGCGTACCTCGCCCGGCTCGCGGCGTGATCACGCCGCGGGCTGCGGACGCGGCCGCGCGGCGGCCGGCGCGACGTGCGGGGCGTTCCACGTCGTGACGAGGGCGTCCGGCCGGACCGGGGCGGGCTCGTAGGGCGCGTCGTAGGCGACGGCGTCGCGGAACGCCGCGGCGTCGGCGCGGACAGCGGCCAACTCGCCCGGGGGTATGCGGTCGAGCTGCTGGACCATGACGCCGAGGCGGGGGTGCGCGAGGAAGCGGGCGCGGTGACCCGCGACGAAGTCCCAGTAGAGCGTGTTGAGCGGGCACGCGCCCGGTCCGGAGCGCCGCGTCGGGTCGTAGGCGCACGGGCCGCAGTGGTCGCCCATGCGGCGCACGTAGGCCCCGCTCGCGACGTACGGCTTGGTCATCATCCGGCCGCCGTCGCCCCAGGTGCCCATGCCGACGACGTTGGGCGTCGTCACCCAGTGGGCCGCGTCGGTGAACGCGGCCCAGAACCAGCGGTTGAGGTCCTGCGGCCGGACGCCTAACAGCGTCGCGAAGTTCGCCTGGACCATGAGGCGCGGGATGTGGTGCACGCGCGCGCGGTCGCGCACGTGGCGCACGGCGTCGGTGAGGCAGCGCATCGCGAGCGCGGGGTCGGGGCGCGCGTCGGGGGCCGCGGGCGGGGTGCTCCCGTCGCCGTACGCCTCCCCGTCGGGCGCCCAGAACACGCGCGGGAGCGTGCGCGCGGCGCGGAGGGCGTTCGCGCGCTCGAACTCCGGGCCGAGCAGCCAGTACATGCCGCGCACGTACTCGCGCCAGCCGAGCACCTGCCGGACGAAGCCCTCCACGCTCGCGAGCGGGGCCGCGCCGTCGCGGTACGCGCGCTCGGCGCGGCGGACGACCTCGAGCGGGTGGAGCAGCCCGACGTTGAGCAGCGGCGCGAGCGTCGAGTGCAGGAGGTCGGGCGCGCCGTCGACCATCGCGTCCTCGTACGGCCCGAACTCGGGCAGCCGCTCGGCCGCGAACCGTTCCAGCCAGGCGAGCGCGCCGTCGCGGGTGACGGGCAGCGCGAAGCCGTCGGCCGCCCCCCAGCACCACGGCCAGCGCGCGACGCGCGCGGCCACGCGGCGGGTGCGGGCGTCGGGCGGCTCGCTCCAGACGGCGGGGGCGGGGCGGCCCTTCGGCCAGGGCTTGCGGTTCTCGTGGTCGTAGTGCCACTGATCGCCTTCGGGGCGGCCGCGCGCGTCGAGCAGCACACCATAGCGGCGGCGCATCGCCTCGTAGAAGGCCTCGAAGCGGCGCTCGCGGTGGCGGAGGGCCCAACGGCCGAACTGCTCCGGCGTGACGAGGAACGCGGGGTCCTCGCGCAGCTCGAGGCGCGGCGGGCGCGGGAGGTCGGCGAGCGCCGCGCGCAGGCGCGCCCACTCGCCGCCGACGTACCAGTCGCGGGCGCGCGTCGCGACGACGCGCTCGGCGCCGTGCGCCCGCGCGGCCGCGAGCACGCCGGCGGCGTAATCGTCGGCGCGGCGGTAGTCGACCGCGTGGCCGGCGGCGCGCAGCTCGTCGGCGAAGTGCCGCATGGCCGAGAGCACGAGGACGAGCTTGTGCCGGTGCCAGGGGAGCCGGGCGCCCATCTCCTGCGACTCGACGAAGCACACGACGACGCGGTCCGTCGGCGCCGCCGGCACGCGGGTGACGGCGCGCGACGCCTCCCACGGGGCGACGAAGAGGAGCGTGCGGGGGCGGGGTCGCGGCGGCATCTCCCCACCCAATACCCGCCCGCGCCGCGGCGTTCCCTGGTCGTTAGGCCGGCCCGTGGCCGGCGGCGTTGGGCGGCGCGGGCGCCGCCGCGCGGACGACGAGGGCGCGGAGCTGCCGCAGCCAGCGCGCCGGGCGTTGGTCGCCCGGGACGATGAGCCGGAGCGGGCCCTCGGACGGGCCGAGCGGGGCGCCGTCGCGGCGGTCGGCGACGAGCACGGCGCGGGCGCCGAGGTCGGGCGCGAGTTCGCCGAGGGCGAAGGCGACGCGGTAGCCGTCGGCCGCCTCGGCGACGAGCACGGTGGCGAGGGCCGCGCCGCGGAGCGAGTCGGAGCGGACGCCGGCGGCGCGCAGCACGTCCTGGAGCGGGACGCCGGCGAAGTGGGCCGCGCGGCCGTGCTCGGTCGCGTCGACCTCGCGGCGCGGGAGGGCGCCGAGCTGCGCGGCGGTGAGCACGACGGAGTCGCCGCCCGCGCGGCGGACGACGAGCGTGGTGCCTAACGCGGCGGGAGGCGCCGCGGGCTGGGCGGCGGCGCGGGCGGCCGGGGCGGCGAGCGAGAGCAGGACCGCGGCGGCGAGGAGGCCGGCGCGTCGGAGGCGGGGACGGATCATCGGGGCCGTCGGCGGGGGCGTCACGGCGCGCCGGGGTGGGCGGGCCGCCGAGGAAGCGTAACCACGGCCCGGCACCCACGCGCGCCGTCGTCGCGGTTGGCGAGCGTGACCGTGCCGCCGTGCGCCTCGGCGATCTGGCGCGCGAGCGCGAGGCCGATCCCGCTGCCGTCGGGCTTCGTGCTGTAGAACGGGACGAAGAGGTTGGCGGTCGCGGCGAGGCCGGGGCCGTCGTCCTCGACCGCGACGCGCACGGGGGCGGGCGCCGCGCCGTCGGCCTCCCAGAGGACGCGCACGCCGCCGCCGGTCTCGAGGGCGGCGTCGGCCGCGTTGCGGACGAGGTTGATGAGCAGTTGGTCGAGCTGGTCCGGGTCGGCGTCGACGAGGACCGGCGGGGCGGCGCCGGGCGCGGGGCGGACGTCGACGGGGAGTCGCGGCTCGAGCGCCGCGGTTCGGGCGACCCACGCGCCGACGTCGACGGGGCGCCGCGCGGGCGGGGGGAGGCGCGAGAGGCGGGCGTAGGCGCCGACGAAGCGGGCGAGCGCGTCGGCGCGATCGGCGACGGTGTCGAGGCCGCGCGCGGTCGCCGCGGGGTCGAGCGCGCCGGCGTCGCCGTCGGCGAGGGCGCGGCGGGCGCGCCGCGCGAGGCTGCCGGCGATCGTCTTGATCGGCGCGAGGGAGTTGTTGATCTCGTGCGACAATACCCGGACGAGGCGCTGCCAGGCGAGCCGCTCCTCGGCGCGCAGGGTCTCGC
The DNA here is from genome assembly GCA_019973575.1 of Gemmatimonadetes bacterium T265. Lineage (NCBI taxonomy): Bacteria > Pseudomonadati > Gemmatimonadota > Gemmatimonadetes bacterium T265. The sequence goes on along the minus strand of BPUI01000003.1, from coordinate 256,989 downwards.
TCAGGTCGGTGACGACGAGCAGGCGGTGCGGGCGGCCGTCCTGGCGGAAGGCGCCGGTGCGGACCTCCCACCGCCCGCCCCCGCCGGGGAAGGCCGCGCTGACGACCTGCGGCCCCGCGCCCCGCCCCGCGTCGGCGAGGAAGACGTCGAGGCCTAACGCGGCCGCGGTCTCGCCGATCGCGGCGTCGCCCGAACGGGCGAGCAGGCGCGCGGCCGCGGGGTTGGCGAGGCGGAGCCGGCCGTCCTGGTCGAAGGCAAAGAGCGCGACGTCGACGGTGGCGAGGACGCGGCGGAGGAGGGCCGCGCTCTCGCGGGCGCCGAGCCGCTCGCCGCGGAGCGTGTCGGCGAGACGGTTGGCTTCGAGCAGGGCGAGGCCGAGGGCGTCGTCGGCGCGGGGGGCGGTGGAGCGCGCGGCGCCGGCGAGGTCGGGCGGACGGCCGCGCATCGAGAAGTCGCCGGCGCGGAGGGCGGCGAGCAGGTTGGCGAGCGTCTGCAGCGGGCGTTCGACGCGCGCGCGGACGGCAGCGGCGCCGGCGACGAGGGCGAGGGTCGCGGCCGCGGCGGCGAGCGTCGCGCCGGGCGCGCCGCCCGGCCCCGCGCGGGTGCCCGCCCGCCAGGCGAGCCACCACGCCGCGGCGACGCCCGGCGCGCCCGCGGCGAGCACGCCGAGGGTGACGCGGGTCGCGTGGGAGGGGCGCGGCACGGCGACTCGCCTCACGCGCGGCGGCGCGCTAGAGGCCGAAGTGCGCCATACGGCGGTAGAGCGCGCTGCGCGAGAGGCCGAGCGCGCGCGCGGCGTGGCTCACGTTGCCGCCGTGGCGCTGGAGCGCCTTGCCGATCAGCACGCGCTCGACGTCCTCGAGGGGCATCGACTCGAGGGCGCCAGCGCCGGCGGCGGCGTCGCCCGCGGGCGCGGCGAGGGCGAGGTCGGCCGCGCGGACCTCGGGGCCGGCGGCCATGAGCACGGCACGTTCGACGGCGTGGCCGAGCTCGCGGACGTTGCCCGGCCACGGGTGGGCGAGGAGGGCGGCGAGCGCGTCGGGCGCGAAGGTCTGCGCGGGGCGCGCGTAGCGCGCCGCGTGGCGGGCGAGGAAGTGCGCGGCGAGGAGGGGGACGTCCTCGCGCCGCTCGCGGAGGGGCGGCAGCCGGATCTCGACCGTGTTGAGGCGGTAGAGCAGGTCCTCGCGGAAGCGGCCCGCGGCGAGGTCGGCGCGGAGGTCGGCGTTGGTCGCGCTCACGACGCGCACGTCGACGCGCCGCGCGCGCGAGGAGCCGACGCGCTCGACCTGCCCCTCCTGCAGCACGCGGAGGAGCTTGGCCTGCTGCCCCGGCGACATGTTGCCGACTTCGTCCAAAAAGAGCGTGCCCGTGTCGGCGAGCTCGAAGCGCCCGACGCGGTCGGCCTTGGCGTCGGTGAAGGCGCCGCGCACGTGGCCGAACAGCTCGCTCTCGAACACGCCTTCGGAGAGGCCGCCCATGTTGACGACGACGAGCGGCCGGCCGGCGCGGGCGCTCATCGCGTGCAGGCGGCCGGCGACGAGTTCCTTGCCGGTGCCGTGCTCGCCGGTGACGAGGACGTGCGCGTCGCTCGGCCCCACGCGTTCGAGGAGCTGGAGGACGGGGCGCATCGCCGCGCTCGCGGCCAGCATCGGCGCGGGCGCGCCGTTGCCGCCGGTCGCGTCCTGGCGCAGCACGCGGTTCTCGGCCTCGAGCGCGCGGGCGCGGCGGAGGGCGCGGCCGAGCTCCGCGTGGGTGCGGAGGGTGGCGGCGAGGCGCGCGTCGTCCCACGGCTTGGTGACGTAGTCGCGCGCGCCGCGGCGCATCGCCTCGACCGCGTTCTCGACGCTCCCCCACGCGGTCATCACGACGATGGGGAGCGTGGGGTCGAAGGAGAGGAGCGCGGGGATGAGGTCGAGGCCCTCGCGGCCGCTCGTCGTGTCGCGCGTGTAGTTGAGGTCGACGAGCGCGGCGTCGACGTCGGCCCCGCGCGCGGCGGCGCGCCCCGCGGCGGCGACGGCCTCGCGCGGTGTGCGGGCGGTCTCGACGGCGAAGCCCTCGTCGCCTAACAGCAGGGCGAGCGCGTCGAGGATCGCCGGCTGGTCGTCGGCGACGAGGACGCGGAGGGGGGCGGGGGCGTCGGCGGCGGGCACGGCCGGGCGTTAGACAGCGCGCGGGGTCACGTCCAGAGCCGCACCACGCCGAAACGGTCGAGCACGGCGTCATTCGACACCAGCGTCAGTCCGCGGCTGAGCGCCTGCGCGGCGAGCATGCGGTCGAACGGGTCACCGTGCGGGCCGGGGAGGCTGCCGGCGTCCTGCGCGTCCTGCGCGCTGACGGAGAGGACGTGGTAGCCCTGTTCCCGCACCGCCGCGACGAACGCCATAGCCAGGCGGCCGCCGATCAGCTTGCCGAGTCGAGTTTTGGTCGCGATCTCCCACGCCGACGCCGCACTCACAAAGATGACGTTCGCGGGGTCCTCGATCGCGGCTTTCGCGCCGGGCGGCAGCTGCACGTCGTCGCTCGCATGCCAGAGCAGGGCGTGCGTGTCGAGCAGGAGGTGCACGTCAGAGTAGCCCCCACTCTCGCAACTCATCGTCCGTCATCGGGGCCCAGACATTCGGGTCGAGTTCCGCGACCTGTCCCTTCAACCATCCCGCCCGCGGGACCTTCCGCTTGCGGCGCGGCGGCACCAGGCGCGCGACGGGCTCCTTACTCTGCCCGCGGACGATAAGGATTTTCTCCCCCGCCTCGACGCGGGCGAGGAGCTTGGACAGGTTGGTCTTGGCGGCGTGGATCGTGACGCGAGTCATGGCGGCCTCGGGGCGGTGAGTTCACTTGTTAGCTAACCAACGGTCCGTCCCCAGGCAAGCCGAGCACACGGGAGAGCCCGGCTACTCCGCCCGCAGCGCCTGCATCGGGTCGACGCGCGCCGCGCGCCGCGCCGGGAAGTAGCCGGCGGCGAGCCCCGCCGCGGCCACCACCGCGGCCGCCGCCGCGACGGCCGCCGGGTCGTGCCCCTCGACGCCGAACAGGAACGCGCGCGCCAGGTGACCCACGACGAGTGCGCCGACGAGCCCCACCGCGCCGCCCGCGAGCACGAGCCACCCCGCCTGGCCGAAGACGAGCGCGCGCACCGCGCGGGCCGAGGCGCCTAACGCGACGCGCACGCCGATCTCGCGCGTGCGCTGGCCGACCGCGTAGGCGAGCACCCCGTACAGCCCCACGCCCGCGAGCAGCGTCGCGAGCCCCGCGAACGCGCCGGCCAGCGTGCCGATGGCGCGGTCGGCGGTCGTCCCCTCGCGCACCGCCGCGGGGAGCGTCGTCAGCCCCTCGACCGGGAGCGTGGGGTCGACGCGGGCGACCGCGGCCACGACCCCGCGCAGCACCGCCGCCGGGTCCTGCGCGGTGCGCACGTAGAACTGCACGCGCCCGACCGAGGTGTCCTGGGCGTAGGGGGTGAAGTAGACCGGCGGGACAGAGTCCTTCACGCTGCCGTACTTCGCGTCGCGCACCACGCCGACGATCTCGAGGTCGAGCGGCCCCTGGTCGCCTTCGGCCATCCGCTTCCCCACCGCCGCGCGCCCGAGCCCGAAGGTTCTGGCGAACGTCTCGTTGACGATCGCCACCTTGGGCCGGCCGGCGCGGTCGCCCGCGGCGAACTCGCGCCCGGCCAAGAGCGGCACGCCGAACAGGCGAAAGTAGCCCGCGCTGACGCGGTCGAGCCTCGCGTTGTTGTCGCCGCCGGGGCGGACTCCTTCGACCGTAACGTCGTTGCCGTACTGACTGTTGGCGAGCATCGGGACGATCGAGCCGCCGACGCCGGTGACGCCCGGGAGCGCCGCGAGCTCGCCCTCGAGCTGGGCGAACAGCTGCTGCGACCGCGCACCGCCGTAGCCGTTGCGCCCGGGGGAGACGCCGAAGGTCACGACGTGGTCGACGCGCACGCCGAGCGCGACGCGGCTCACGTTCACGAGGCTGCGGAGGGCGAGGGCGGCGGTGACGAGCAGCACCATCGACAGGGCGATCTGTGCGCCGACGAGCGTGTTGCGGAAGCGCGCCGCGGCGCGCGGCCCGCCCGCGATGTGCCCGGCGCCCGCGCGCACGGCGGCGATCAGGTCGGGGCGCGTGCCGTGGAGCGCCGGGAAGGCACCGGCGGCGAGCCCCGTCGCCACGCCCGCCGCGAGCGCGAACGCCACCACCCGCCAGTCGAGCGACGGCACGACCGCGCTCCCGGCGACGTTGGCCGGCAGCATGGCGGTGATCCCGGCGAGGGTGAGGCGCGCGACCAGGAGCCCGGCGGCCCCGCCCGCGACGGCCAGCACGCACGACTCGGTCAGCAGCTGACGCAGCAGCCGGCGCCGCCCGGCGCCTAACGACATGCGCACCGCGATCTCGCCGGCGCGCGACGCCCCGCGGGCGAGCAGCAGGTTGGCCACGTTCGCGCAGGCGATGAGCAGCACGACGCCCGTGGTCGCGCCGAGGAGCGCGACCGGGAGCGCCGCGTCGGCGCGCAGCGCGCTCTGCCCGCGCGCCCCCGGCGTCAGGACGAGGTGCCGCGCGCGGAACTCGGCGAGGTAACGCGGGTCATGATTTCTCTGCTGCACGAGCTCGACGTCGAGCAGGGCCGCGCGGTAGACGGCGTCGAGCTGCCGCCGCGCGTCCCCGGGCGTGGCGCCGGGGCGGAGCCGCCCGAACAGGTAGGCCCAGTACGCCTGCCGGTTGTCGAGCGTGGGCGAGTCGGGCTCGAGGACTCGGCGCATGGCGACCGGCACGAACACGTCGGGGCGCGTGCCGAGCGTGGTGCCGGCGAAGCCGCGGGGCGCGACGCCGACGACGGTGAGCGGACGGCCGTTGACGAGCACGGTCTGCCCGAGCACGCCGGGGTCGGCGCCGAGGTGGGCGGTCCAGTAGGCGTGGCTCAGCACGGCCGCCGGGTGCGCGCCGGGCGCGCCGTCGTCGGCGGGGCCGAGCAGGCGGCCTAACGCGGGGGCGAGGCCGAGGAGCGGGAAGTACGCGCCCGAGACGAACGCGCCCTGCGTGTCGAGCGTCTGGCGGCGGAAGGCGACGTTCGCGCCGAACGGGACGTGCGCGGCGAGCCCGGCGAGCCCCGCGCGCGGCGCGGCGCGTTCGAGGTCGCGGAACATCGGGTAGCTGAAGATCTCGTCGGCGCCGCCGGGGGCGCCGGTCGCCATGTTGCCCGCCCGCAGGCCGGGCGATGAGATGTTGACGAGCCGTCCGGGGTCCCGCACCGGGAGCGGGCGCCGGAGGAGCTGGTCGAAGAGCGAGAAGACGGCCGCGTTGGCGCCGATGCCTAACGCGAGCGAGAGCAGCGCGACGGCGGTGAGCGCCGGGGTCCGGAGCAGGGTGCGGACGGCGTAGCGGAGGGTGCGCATGATGTCGATCTCTGGTGAGCGACGTGGGCCTACCTACTCTGTCCGCAGCGCCGTCGCGGGGTCCACGCGCGCCGCGCGCCGGGCCGGGAGCCACGCCGCGAGGAGCGCCGCGCCCGCGAGCACCGCCGCGGTGACGCCTAACGACACCGGGTCGAGCGGCCCGACGCCGTAGAGCCGCGCCCGGAGCAGCCGCCCGACGGCGACCGCGCCCGCGGCGCCCGCCGCCCCGCCGAGCGCGACGGTCCGCAGCCCCTGCGCGAGGACGAGCGCGGCCACGTCGCGCCCGCGCGCGCCCAACGCCATGCGCACGCCGAACTCGCCCGCGCGCTGGGCGACGACGTAGGCCGCGGCGCCGTAAAGACCGACGGCGGCTATCCCCAGCGCGAGCGCGCCGAACAGGGTGAACGCCGCCGCGGCGAGGCGGTACGGCGCGAGTGCCTGGCCGAATGCGCGGTCCGCCACCGTGGCCGCGGTCGCGAAGCCGACGCGCGGCTCGGCGGCGCGCAGGCTCGCGCCGACCGCGGCGGCGACGCGCGCGACCTCCGCGGGCGGGGCCCCCGGGCGCACGCGCACGAGGATCTCGCCGGCCGCGTTGGCGTCGGACGCGAGGCGGTAGAAGATCGGCGCGACCTCGCCCGTGATTTCCAACAACCGCGCGTCCCGCACTACCCCGACGACGCGCGTGCAGACGTCGCGGTCGGCGTCGAGGAACACGCACCGGCCGAGCGCGTCCTCACCCGGCCACACGCGGCGCGCGAACGCCTCGTTGACCGCCACCGCGCCGGGGAACGCTTCGTCGCCGGGCGCCAGCCACCGGCCGCGCACGACCGGCGTGCCTAACGTGGTCGCGTACGCGGTGTCGACCTCGTTCGTGAAGAACATGCCGCCGGGCACGCCCGAGACCGCGCCCAGGTCGCCGCGCCCGGGGACGCGCAGGCTCTTCATCGCGACGCCCGCGTACGGGGCCATCATGGCCCGCGACACCGCGGCGACCCCCGGCGTGCCGCGCAGCCGTTCGGCCGCCGCGCGCTGCGCCACGCCTCGCGCCGCGTCGCTCAGGCCGAACGCTCGCCAGTCGACCGACGCCACGAGCAGCCGCTCGGCGTCGAACCCGAGGTCGACCGCCCGCACGTTCCGCAGCGAGCGCACGAAGAGGCCGCCCGCGCCCAACAGCGCCAACGACGCCGCGAACTGCACGCCGATGAGTGCCGTGCGGAGCGGCGCGCCGCGCGCGAGCTGCCGCGCCCCGCTCCGGAGCAGCTCGGCGCCGTCGCCCGCGCGCGCCGCGGCGACGGCGGGCGCGAGCGCGAAGAGCAGCGTCGTCGCCGCCGTGACCGCGACGGCGAACCCCGCCGCGCGCCCACCGACCAGCCCGTCGACGGCGGGCACCCCGGGGACGAGCCGAAAGAGGCGCGCGGCCAGCGCCGCGAGCGCGAGCCCGAATGCCCCGCCCGCGGCGGCCAGCACCAGCCCCTCGGCGAGGAGTTGCCGCACGAGCCGCCCGCGCCCGGCACCGACGGCCGCCCGGGTCGCGATCTCGCGCCGGCGTCGTTCGGCCCGGACGAGGAGGAGGTTGGCGACGTTGGCGCAGGCGACGAGGAGGACGGCCGCGGTCGCGCCCAAGAGCCAGAGCGGCACCGGGCTCTCGGGGCCCGTGTGCCCGCCGGCGAAGTGCTCGGTCAGCGCGCGCGCCCGTACCTGCCGCCCGGCCGAGCCCGCGCCGAACCCGAGCACCGGTTGGGGGCGCGCCGCGTCGGCGGCCCGCAGCACCGCGGACGCGACCGCGGCCGCCCCGCGTGCGTCGGCCGCGGGGGCGAGCCGCGCGACGACGCTGAGCCACGGCATGTTCGGGTCGGGGGCGACCGCGCCGTACCCCGTAAGGGCAACGCCCGAGGCGAGTGGCGCGAAGACGTCCGCGGGCTCGACGTCCACGCCGCGGAAGCCGGGCGGAAGCACGCCGACCATCGTGTACGCGCGGCCGTTGAGGTGGAGCGTGCGCCCGACGGCGGCGGGGTCGGCGCCGATGGCGCGCCGCCAGAACCCGTCGGTGACGACGACGACGTCGCCCGCGCCGCGGCGCGACTCGTCGTCCCCGAAGAGCCGCCCCCGCGCGGGGGCCACGCCCAACGCACGGAAATAGTCGGGGTCGGCCACGGTGACCCGCACGCGGCGCCGCTCGGGGTCCACCGCCGCGAGCGCCGGGTCGGTGCGCGTGGCCTCCCATCCCGCCGAGTAGGCGCCGAGCGGGGCGAAGCGGTCGCGCCGCGCGCGCAGCGCGTCGACGTCGGCCTGCGCGAAGCCGAGGTTGATGAACACCTGCCGGCCCGGCTGCTCGCGCGGGGCGACCTCCAGGCGCCGCACGCGGTCCGGCGCGCGCACCCCCGCCGGCGGCCGGAAGAGCAGGGCGTCGAGCACGCCGAACGTCGCCACGTTCACGCCGATGCCTAACGCGAGGACGAGGACGACGAGCAGCGAGAAGCCGGGCGCGCGGCGGAGGCGGCGGGCGGCGGCGCGGAGGTCGGCGAGCATGGGGGCCTCGGGGAGAGGTGCCGGGGGAGGTTCGACTACTCGGCGCGGAGCGCGGCCGCGGGGTCGGCGCGCGCCGCGCGGGCCGCGGGCACGAGGCACGCCGCGGCGCACACCAAGAGCAGCGCGAGCGCGCTCCCGCCTAACGCTGCCGGGTCGGCCGGGCGCACGTTGTACAGGAGCCCCGCGACGAGCCGCCCGAGCGCGAGCGCCGCGGCGAGCCCGACCGCGGCGCCGCCGCCCGCCACCGGCAGCCCCTCGCCGACAACGAGCGCGCGCAGGTCGCCCGGCCGCGCGCCCAACGAAGAGCGCACCGCCAGCTCCCGCCCGCGCTCGGCCACCGACGCGGCCACCACGCCGAAGAGACCGACCGCGGTGAGCGCGACGGCGGCGAGGGCGAACGCGGCGAGCAGCGCGGAGAGCAGCCGCGGGCGGGCGAGCGGCACGGCGACCAGCCGGCGCAGCGTGTTGGTTGCCGTGACCCGGACCGTGGGGGCCACCTCCGCGACCACGCGCCTCACGGCGGGCAGGAGGAGCGCCGGGTCGTCGGGGCTGCGGACGAGGAGCAGCGTCGGGCTTGCCGCGAACTGCCGGTACGGGATGTAGATGGCCCCCTGCGGGGTGCGCAGGTCCTGCCAGCGCGTCTCCGCGACGACCCCCACCACGGCGCGCCACCCGAACGGGTCGTGGCGCCCGAACCGCACGCGCTTGCCGACCGCGTCGCCGCCCGGCCACATGGCCCGGGCCGCCCGTTCGCTCAGCACCACCGCGCCCGGCGCACCCTCGCGGTCCGCGTCGGTGAGGAAGCGGCCGCGCAGGAGCGGAACGCCGGCCGTGCGCGCGAAGGCGCCCGTCGTGACCTCGAAGTGGAGCCAGGGCGTGCGGGCGGTGTCCCCGGCCCCGGCCCCCTCGACCTCGGGCATCATGATCCAGCCGGCGCTCCCTTTGAACGGGCCCGTGCCCACCGGGGCCACGCCCGCGACGCCCCGGAGCGCGCCGACGCGTGCGAGCACGCGGTCCAACGTCGCGTTCCAGCGGGGCGCGCCCTCGCGCGTGTCGCTCGGCGCGTCCGCAGGCGGCACGAGCTCGACGAGTGCGAGGCGGTCTGCCGTCAGGCCGAGGTCGACGGCTTGCAGCCGCGCGAGGCTCCGGCCGAGGAGGCCGGCGCTCGCGAGGACCACCACCGCCATGGCGACTTGGCCGCCGACCAGGGCGCGGCGTACGCGACCCGCGCCGCGCCCGCCGGTGCCGCCGCGGGCGGCGCGCCGCAGGACGTCGGCCACGTCGACGCGCCGGGCCACGTCGAGCGCCGGCGCGAGGCCGACGAGCACGACCACGGCGGCCGTCGCCGCGACCGCCGCCGCGAGCAGCCAGCCGTCCACCCGCACCTCCGCCACGCGCGGCAGGTCGGCCGGCGCGAGCGCGGCGAACGCGCGCACGAGCCCCGCCACGTTACCGCAGGCGGCCAGCAGCACGAGTCCCGCGGCCGCGGCGGTGAGCGTGAACGCCGGGCGCGCGTCGCCGACGACCGCGTCGGCCAGGAGGCGCGCGGTGCCGCGGGAGTTGGCGGCGAGTTCGTCGTGCCCGGCGGGGGAGCGGCGGTACGACGCGGTGAGTGACGCGGCCGCGAGGGCCGGCGTGGCACCCGACGAGAGGCGCGCCACCACGTCGACCGCGGCGGCGCTCGTGTCCGCCCACATCGGCCGGAGCGCGACCCACATCGCCGCGCCGCGCGGGTAGTCGAGCCCGGGGGGCATGACGCCGACGATGGTATAGGCCTGGGACGTCTGCACCGGCCGGATGGTGCGGCCGACGACGTGCGGGTCACCGCCGAAGTCGCGGCGCCACGCGGCGTGGCTCAGCACCGCGACCACGGCGGTGCCGGGCACGTCGTCCGACGGGCGCAGCGCGCGGCCGAGGAGCGGGCGGGCGCCGAGGACGTCGAAGAAGTTGCCCGAGACCACGCCCTGCGACAGCCGCACGGTGGGCGCGGCGGGGTCGCCGAGCGCGAAGTCGCGCGGCCACGCGCCGTTGTAGTCCACGGCCGCGCCGGCGGCGAGCCCCGGGGTGCCGGCGGCGAGGTCGTCGTAGGCGCCCAGGCGGAGCGGGACGTGCGCGAGCGAGGGCTGCGCGCCCCAGAGCACCACAACGCGGTCCTGGTCGCGCACCGGCAGGCGCGCGAACGCCACCGCGCGCGCGACCGTGCCCATCGCGGCCGCGAGGGCGATGCCTAACGCAAGCGTGAGGACCGCCGCCGCGGCGTAGCCCGGGGCGGCGCGGAGGGCGCGCCGCGCCGCGCGGAGGTCGGCGAACACGGCGCTCTGCCTAACGCGTTACGGGGTCGTCCGCGACGACCCACCCGTCCTTGAGCTGCACCACCCGCGACCCGTAGCGCGCGTTCTCCTCCGAGTGCGTCACCTGCACGACGGTCGTCCCCTCACGGTTGAGTCGCGCGAAGAGCTCCATCACCTCGCGCGCCTGCCCCGAGTGCAGGTTCCCGGTCGGCTCGTCGGCGAGGAGCAGCGCGGGCTTCGCGATCACCGCGCGCGCGACCCCGACGAGCTGCTGCTGGCCGCCGGAGAGCTGCGCCGGGTAGAGGTCCTTCTTGCCGACGATGCCGAAGCGGTCGAGCGCGTCGGCGACGAGCGCCTGCCGCTCCGCCTTCGGGACGCCGCGGTAGTCGAGCGGCACGTCGAGGTTCTCGGCCACGGTGAGGTCGTCGAGCAGGTGGTACTGCTGGAAGACGAAGCCGACGTGCCGGCGGCCTAACGCGGTGCGCTGCCCGGTCGCGAGGCCGTGGACCGGCCGGCCGGCGAACGCGAACTCGCCGGCCCAGGTGTGGTCGAGGAGGCCGAGGATCGCGAGGAGGGTGCTCTTCCCCGCCCCGCTCGGCCCCATGACGGTCACGAACTCGCCCGGCCGCACGTCGAGCGTGACGCGGCGGAGGAGGTAGTGGCGCGTGCCGCCCGCGTCGACCGTCTTCTCGAGGTTGCGGAGGGCGAGCAGCGGCGCGCCGGGCGCGAGGTCGAGGGCGGCGTCGGCCGCGGCGGATTTGGGGGCGAAGAGGGGCATCGCGGGGCGAGTGGGAGGCGGGGGCGCGGTTCGTCGATGGGAAGCTGCGTGCCGGCGGACGCGCGCGGCGAACCCGTTGTGCGCGCGCGAGTTGCGCGCCGACGTCCGGCCGCCGACGGGCGTGCGCCTGTGCGGCTGCGGGACGGGGGTGTTCGGAACCGGACAGTACGCCGGGGCAGCCGGCCGCAGGATGACGCGACGTTTCGCACCACCTCGCAACGTTTCGGGCTCGTCGGGTCTGGACGGGCCGTGGTAGGATGGCGACGCGACACCACGCCCGCGACCGTCCCTCTTGCCCGCAGCCACGCGCCGAGCCGATGATATGGGCGTGGCCCTCTCCCTCCCGCTCCCCGAGGCCGGCGAGCCGGTCTACTACTCGGCCGAGATGGTCGACGCGCTCAACGACGCAGTGGAAGGCGCGCTGCCGCGCTACGAGTGCGTGTACGGCGAGCTGTTTGTTACGGTGAGCCCGCCGCGCCCGTGGCACCAGGAAGTCTGCTTCCGCTTATTCGACGCGCTGCGCGCGTACGCCCGTCGCGAACCGGCGGCCGGGTCCGTCGGCCTGCTGCAGTCGAAGTTCACCTTCCGGCGCGCCGACACGAACGTCTCGCCCGACGTCTGGGCGGTGCGAACCGAGGAGTGGCGCGCGCTCGACTGGGAGGCGCTCGCGGTCCCGCTGCTGCTCGCCGAGGTGTTGAGCCCGAGCACGCGGCGCTGGGACCGGTTCGCCAAGCGGCGTGCGTACATCGACGCCGGCGTGCCGCTTTACTGGATCGTCGACGCCGACGCGCATTCAGTCGACGTGTGGACGCCCGGGCTCGACTTCCCGCCCGTCGAGCGCGAGCGGCTCGTCTGGCACCCCGAGGGCGCCCGGGAGCCGTTCGCGCTCGACCTCGCGGAGCTGTTCGCGCCGGTGTGAGCCGCGCCGGTGGCACCTCACGCGACTGCCTAACGCTCGGCCGCCGGCGCGAACCCGACGAGGCGGCCGGGGACCTGCCGGGCGAACACCACCCCCGCGCCCGGGCGCGCGAGCCCGGCGGCGCGGAGCCGGTCGACCGTCCAGCGGTTGCAGTCGCGCGCCCAGAGATAGTCGCCGCGCGCGTCGTAGAAGCGGCCGGCGTAGCCGGGAACGGCGGCCGCGGGGGCGACGCGGGCGCCGCGCGGCGCGTGGACGACGGCGCCTTCGAGTTCGGCCGCGAGGCGCGCGAGCGTGGGGGCGTCGACCACGCGCGCGTAGACGGCGCGGGCTTCGTGCCCGTCGGGCGGCCGGTCGCGCCCGACGAGGTGGACGACCGACGTCGAGGGGAGCGCGAAGAGCGTGTAGAGCGAGCGGTACTGCGAGTCCCGGAAGTAGGCGCGGTCTCCCCAGGAGTAGTCGACCCACGGCGCGCCCTCCGCGCCGGGCGGTCCGAGCCGCCAGGCGGGGGGCTGCGGGATGGTGATCGAGGTGTGGTAGCCCCAGTTCGTCACGTACACGGTGTACGTGGCGCGCGGGTCGGGCGCGGGGAGCGCGGCCGGCGCGGACGGTTTTCGGGCCCGACGGCAACGAACAGGGGCGGGAAGACGAGGGCGAAGGCCAGCACCGCGCCGACGACTCGCGCGAGGGCGCGCCGTCGGCGGCGGCGCCCGTCGCGGGGCCGTGGTGACGGGTCGAGCGCGCTGCCGGATGCGGCCATGCCCGAAAGAGACGGGCGGGGCGCCGCGCCGGGGAGCCGGGCGCGGCGCGTCCCTACTCCGCGCGGAGCGCGTCGACGGGGTCGGCGCGCGCGGCGCCGCGGGCCGGGCCCCAGGCGGCGGCGAGCGCGCCGACGCCTAACGCGAGCGCGACGGCGGCGTACGTCGCCGGGTCGGCCGGGCGGACCTCGTAGAGCTGCGACGCGAGTAGCCGGCCGAGCGCGAGCGCGGCGGCGAGCCCCGCGGCGAGGCCGAGCGCGGCGGGCGCGAGGCCGCGGCCCAGCATGAGCCGCCGCACGTCCGCCCCGCGCGCGCCGAGCGCGACGCGGACGCCGAGCTCGCGGCGGCGCTGCGCGGCGACGTAGGCGACGACGCCGTAGAGACCCGTCACCGCGAGGGCGAGCGCGGCGACCGCGAACGCGCCCGCGAGCAGCAGGGCGTAGCGGCGGGCCGCGACCGAGCGGGCGAACACGTCGTCGATGCGCATCACGCGCGCCGGCAGCGCGGGGGCGATATCACGCAGCACCCGGCGCACGGTGGCGACCGTCGCCGCCGCGTCGAACCCGGGGCCGCCGGCGAGGACGACGGTGAGCGCGGAGGCGCTCGGGCGCTGCCGGACGAGCGCATAGACGGTCGGCGAGGGGTCGGCGTCGAGGCCCCACTCGCGCACGTCGCCGACGACGCCGACCACGGTGAACGGGCGCACGTCGCCGTCCATGTTGCCGAACTCGATGAGCTTGCCTAACGGGTCGTGCCCCGCGAAGCGCGTGCGGGCCACGGACGCCGAGATCACCGCTACCGGCGGCGCCGACGCGCCGTCGCGGGCCCCGAAGATACGCCCGCGGAGCACGGGGATCCGCATCGCCTCGAAGTAGCCGTCGGTCGCCCGGCGATAGTCGGCGTGACCGCTGCGCGACGGGTCCTTCGACAGCCGGACGTAGTCGTCCAAGGACTTGACCTCGTCGGGGCGCGCCAGGACGAGGAACGTGCCGTCGGCGCCGTTCTGTCCGCCCACCGGCAGGTTGTTCACGCCGCCGGCGGCGCTCACCCCGGGGAGGGCGCGCAGCCGAGCGACAATGGCGTCCGCCGTCTGACGCCGCCGCACGTCGGCGGCGGTGTCCTCCTCGGCCACGCCCGGGAAGGTGAGGGAGGCGACCACGGCGTCCGTCGTCCGGAACCCGGGGTCGACGGCGATGAGGCGCACGAAGCTCCGCGCGAGCAGCCCGGCGCCGACGAGGAGCACGGCGGTGAGCGCGACCTGGAATGCGACGAGCGCCGAGCGCGCCCGCGCCCCGCCGTGCCCCGCCGTCCCGGCGCGCTCGCCGGTGAGCAGCGACGCGCTCTCGCGTCCGCGCGCGGCGGCGGTCGCGCGGACGGCCACAGCGGCCCCCAGCACGGCGCTCACCGCGCCGGCGAGCCCGAGAGCGAAGGCGAGGACGGCCGCGTCGACCCGCACGTCGTCCACGCGCGGGATCGCGACCGCGTCCCCGACCGTGCCGAGCAGCCGCGACGCGAGCACCGCCGCGACCACGCCCAGCACGGCGCCCGCGGCGGCGAGCAGGGCCGACTCGGTCAGGAACTGGCGTGCGAGGCGGCCCGCGGTGGCGCCCACGGCCACGCGCACGCCGACCTCCCGCCGCCGCGCCTCGGCGCGCGCGAACAGGAGCGTGGCGACGTTGGCGGCGGCGACGAGCAGGAGTACGCCCGCGGCGGCGAGGAGCAGGAGCAGTGGCACGCGCGTGCGGCCCACAATGCGGTCTCGGAGCGGCGTCACGGCCGCGTCGGCGGCGAACATGTCGGAGCCGAACTGCCGTTTGAGGGCGCGGGTGAGCCGGCCGGTCTCCTGCCGCGCGGCCGCGAGCGGGACGCCGTCGGCGAGGCGCGCGACGACGCGCCAGTTACCGGCGTCGCGGGCCTGTTCGTCGGGGACCGCCCGCTCGCGCGCGGTCCACAGCGCGGTGCCCGCGGGGAAGTCGAAGCTCGCGGGCATCACGCCGACGACGCGGTACCGCGTGCCGTCGATCATCAGGGTGAGGCGCCCGAGGTCCGGCGAGGCGCCAAGCGTGCGGCGCCAGAAGCCCTCGCCGACGACCACGGCCGGCGCGGCGCCGAGTTGCTGCTCTTCGGGGACGAACGTACGGCCGAGGACCGGCGGTACGCCCGTCACGGCGAAGAAGTCGCGCGAGACGGCCGCCGTGGGCACCCGCGCCGCCTCGGCGCCGCCGAGCACGACCGCGGGCCAGCCCGCGTAGGCCGCGACCGCGCGGAACGACCGCAGGTCGCGCCGCCAGTCGCGGAAGTTCGGGTCGCTGACGTTGTTGCTCGTGTCGCCCTTGGGCGAGATCTCGTTGATCTGCACGATCCGCTCGGGGCGCGGGTACGGCAGCGGGCGGAGCAGCACGCCGCGCACGGCCGTGAAGAGCGTGGTGACCGCACCGATGCCTAACGCCAGCGTGAGGACCGTCGCGAGCGCGAAGGCCGGCGCGCGGCGGAGCGAGCGCAGGGCGAACCGAAGGTCGGCGAGCATGGGCAGTCCGGGTGGGGGGTGGGCCGTCAGCGCGGCGCGCGTCGCGCGACGCGCTCGACGAGCGCCCGCGCGCGGCGCCGCCAGCGATGCCAGGCGGGCGTCCGCGCGCCCGGGGCATGCCCCGCGATCGCCGCCGCGAACGCGCCCGCGCTCTGCCACCGCGCCGCCGGGTCCTTCGCGAGGCAGCGCGCGAGCGCGGCGCAGAGCGCGGGGGGCGCCGTCGGGGCGAGCGCGGCCACGTCGGGCACCGGGGCGGCGAGGTGCGCGACCGCGACGGCCGCCGTCGCGTGGTCCGCGAACGGCCGCCGCCCGGTGAGCATCGCGAGGCCGAGCGCGCCTAACGCGTAGAGGTCGGTGCGGCCGTCGACCGCGTGCTCGCCCGCGACCTGCTCGGGCGCCATGTAGTGCGGCGTGCCGGCGCCGTGATCGGCCGTGCGGGGGTCGTCGTGGGTCGGGCGCGCGGCGACGCCGAAGTCGGTGAGCACGGCGCGCTCGCCGGGCTCGCGGGGCTCGCCGCCGGGGCCGGCCGCGGTGCGCTCGAGCAGGACGTTGCCCGGCTTGAGGTCGCGGTGCACGACGCCCTGGCCGTGCGCGTAGGCAAGTACCGCCGCCAGCTCGGCGAGCAGGCGGGCGGCGTCGGCCGCGTCGATCGGGCCGCGCTGCGCGAGGCGGTCGGCGAGCGACTCGCCCGGGACGTAGCGCATCACGAGGTACGGGACGCGCGCGCCGGCGACCGTCGCCTCGCCCATCGCGTAGAGCGGGACGACGCCCGGGTGCTCGAGCTGCGCCTGGATGCGCGCCTCGCGCCGGAAGCGCTCGACGCCGCGCGGCGAGCCGGCGAACTCGGAGTGGAGGAGCTTCAGCGCGACGGCCCGGTGCAGCCCGCGCTCGCGGGCGAGGACCACGGTGCCCATCCCGCCGCGCCCGAGAACGCGGACGAACTGGAAGGCCGCGCCGAGCGCCTCGGGGGCGAACGCGGCGGCGAGCCACGCGTCGCCGCCCGCATCCCCGCCCGCGTCGGCGGCGGGGACGGCGCCGGTCGAGGCGGCGGACGGGCGGGGGGCGAGGACGGCGACCATGGGCGGGTGGGGGCGCCTACGGGTGAAGGGAAGAAGTACGCCCCCTTCGACAGGCGCCTAACCGTTTTCGTTGCTACGACTTCCGCCTTGCAGCCCCGCGCGCGGCGCCGGCGGTGGTGTGCGGACGCGGGACGCCGGTGTCGGATTCCGGACGGCGTCCGACGCCGGCCCCACGCGTCACTCCGCCCGCAGCGCGACGAGCGGGTCGATACGCGCCGCGCGCCGCGCCGGGAGCGCCGTCGCCGCGAGCGCGACCGCCCCGAAGAGCGCCGCCACCGCAGCGAGCACCCCCGGCTCGACCGGCGCGACGCCGTAGAGCGCGCCGCGCGCGAGCCACCCCGCCGCGACCGCGCCGACGAGTCCCACCGCGACGCCCCGCGCGGCGAGCCGGCCGCCGTCGCGCAGGACCATCGCGCGGATCGCCGCCGGCGCAGCGCCTAACGCCACGCGCACGCCGACCTCGCGCGTGCGCCGGGCCACGGCGAACGCGGCCACGCCGTACACGCCCACGGCGGCGAGCAGCACGGCCGCGGCCGCGAAGGCGACCAGTACCTGCGTCACGAAACGCGCCCGCGCCGCGCTGTCGTCCACGGCCGCGGCGAGCCCGCGCACCGTCCCGACCGGGACCGCCGGGTCGAGTTCCGCGACGACGCGCCGCAGCGCGGGCGCGAGGCGGGCCGCGTCGAGCGAGCCGCGCGTGACGACGTGCATGTCGTGCGGGGCGTCCTGCACCATCGGCAGGTACAGCGTCGGCTGCGGCTCGGCGCTCAGGCTGTCGCGTCTCACATTCCCGACCACGCCGACGATCGTGATCCACGCCGACCCGTCCGGCCGGCGGACGCGTTGGCCGAGCACGCCGTGCGGGTCGGCGAACTCGGGCCAGTACTTGTGGGCGGCGATCGCGTCGACCACGCCGACGGGTGGGCCCCCGGTGCGGTCGGCGTCGCCGACGTAGCGCCCCGCGACCAGCGGGATCCCGAGCGCGCGGGCCGTACCGGGCGTGACGTCCACGTAGCTGACCCCGCTCCACTGCCCGCCCACGGGGCGCGGGTGCGCCTCGATCTCGAACACGCCGCCCCCGCCGCCGCCCGCGAACGGCACCTCGCTCGCCAGCGCGGCCACGTCCACGCCGGGGAGCGCGCGCACGCGGGCGAGGAGGGCGTCGTAGAACGCGTAGCCCCGCACCGCGTCGTTGTAAGACCCGCTGGGGAGCGGCACGTTCGCGACCGTGACGCGGTCGGCGCGGAAGCCGGGGTCGACCGCGCGGAGCCGGGCGAGGCTCGTCGCGAGGAGCCCCGCGCGGGCCGCGAGCACGACGCCTAACGCTACCTGCGCCGCGACGAGCCGCGCGAGGCCCCGCCGCCCGCCCGCGCCGCCCGTCGTGCCGCGCGCGCCGTCCGTCAACGCGCCCCGCAGGTCGACGCGCGACGCCCCGAGCGCGGGGAGCAGCGCCGCGCCCACGCCCGCGGCGAGCGCGGCCGCGCACGCGAACAGCAGCGCGCGCGCGTCCAGCCCGAGCGACTCGGCCCCGGGCACGCCCTCGGTCAGTCCCGGCGGCAGCGCCGCCGCGAGCGCGCGCGTGAGCGCCCAGGCGAGCACCGTGCCTAACATCGCGGCGAGCCCCGCCACGACGACGCCCTCCGAAACGAGCTGCGCGACGAGCCGCCCGCGCCCCGCGCCGACGGCCGCGCGCACGGTCAGCTCGCGCGCCCGCCCGGCGGCGCGGACGAGCGCGAGGCCGGTCGCGTTCACGACCGCCACGACGAGCATCACGACCACGCCGCCGAAGAGCAGCACGAGCGTCGTCCGGGCGCGGCCGGCGAGGGCCGCCTGCAGCGGCAGCACGCGCAAGTCGCGGCCGAAGTCGTCCTGCATCCGGCTCGGGAAGTCCTGCCGCCCCGCCCGCCCGACGATCCCGCGCGTCTCCGCCTCCGCCCGCGCGGAGGTCACGCCCGGCTTGAGGCGGGCGAGCGCATTGAGCCGCCACATCCACCAGTAGTTGACCCGGTTCGTCGGGTCGAGGTGTGCCGGCGTCCAGATCGCGACCGACGCCGACGGGAAGTGAAATTCGGCGGGCATCACGCCCACCACCTCGTGCGGCTCGCCGTCGATCGTCACCTGGCGCCCGATCACGCGCGGGTCGGCGCCGAAGCGCTCGCGCCAGAACGCGTCGCTCAGCACCGCGACGAGCGGCGCGCCGGGGCGCCCGTCGTCGGGGAGGAGCGTGCGGCCGATCGCGGCGGGCGCTCCTAACGTCTCGAACAGATTGCCGGTGACCGCCGTCGCCGGCGAGCGCCCGGGCGACGGCGCCCGCCCGGCGGCGCCGCGGGCCAGTACAGTCACGTCGTTCACGTACCCGAAACCCGCGACGGCCGCGTACGCGGTGCTCTGCCGGCGGACGTCTTCCAGCAACCCGTCCGCCATGCCCGCGCCGTCCCAGACGCGCACCAGGCGCGCGGGGTCGTGGTACGGCAGCGGCCGCACGAGCACGCGGTCGACGACGCCGAAGAGCGCGGTCGTCGCGCCGATGCCGAGGGCGAGCGTGAGGACCGCCGCGGCGAGGTAGGCCGGCGAGCGGCGGAGGGTGCGCCAGGCGAGGCGGACGGAGGTGAGCATGCGGGCGGGGCGCTCGGGCGGGGGGAAACGGACCGTTGGTCGCATAGGGGAAGAGCCGTACCGACGGTGAGTCGTGCGTAACTCGCGGCGGTGTAACGCGTTCGGCCGGCGGTGGGCGGACCGCCCAACGAGCAGGGTGTGCGGTCCTGGGACGCCGGTGTCCGGGGGCGGACACCGGCGCTGCGCGCGTCACCCCGCGCGCGTCACTCCGTCCGCGCCACGCGCACCCGCCCGTTCCCGGTCGAGACGCGCACGGGCGCGCCCCCGTCGCCTAACGTCACCGCGAGCCGGTGCGGGTCGACGCGCCCCTGCAGGGTCACCGGGAAGTCGACCGTGAGCCCGCCGTTGCCGGTGCTGACGTCGAGGCGGGCCGAGTAGCCGTCGGGGACGCGGAGGAGGGCGGAGCCGTTGCCCGAGTGCAGGTCGAGCCGCGCGCCGGGGAGCCCGCCGCCGTCCCACGCGCGCCCCGCGAGCGTCGCGCGCACGGAGCCGTTTCCCGTGTTCCCTTCGACGTCGCCGCCGACGCCGTCGAGGGTGAGCGAGCCGTTGCCCGACGAGAGCCGCATCCGCCCGACGACGCCCCGGACGCGCACGGAGCCGTTGCCCGTGCGCGCGGCGACGTCGAGGCGGCGGGGCGCGGTGATCGTGTAATCGACGGCCCAGCCGCGGTCGTCGGAGGAGCCGTCGCGCGGGCCGTTGACGCGCAGCGCGTTTCCGTCCGCGGTGACGGCGACCGCGGCGAGCAGCCGGGCCGCGTCGGCGTCGGTGCGCGCCCACGCGCGCACGCGGGCCACGACCGTGGCGGCGCGCGCGGTGTCGGTGCCTTCGACCGCGACGGTGCCGTTGCCGGATTCGACGTCGACCGGCCCGCGCTCCGGCGCGAGGACGAAGGTGCGCACCTCGCACGCGACTGCCCGGTCGGAGCGCGCCCACCCGTCGGCGGCGCAGGCCGCGTCCGCGTAGCCGCCCGGCGCGGGGGCGGAGTGCGCCTGCGCGGCGGCGCACGCGCCGGCGAGGGGAAGCAGCGCGAGCGGGGCGCGGCGAAGGGGACGCGTTAGGCAAAGCATGGCGGGACGAGAATGAGGGGGCGGCCGTCGCCGGCCGGATCCGGCGCGGTCCGCCCGATTCGACAGCGGCACCGCCCCGAAACGTTTCGTAGGGTCGCGCCGAGTGGACCGTGCGGCTCGCCGGGCCGGACGCGTCGCCGCAACAACGGTCAGGGCCCCTCGCGCGCGCGGGCGTCCAGACGGCCGAGCGCGAAGGTGATGGCGGCGTCGCCGCCGGCGCGGTCGCGCGGCAGGCGGACGTCGGGCGCGAGGCCGATGAAATCCGTCGCCGCCTGCGGCCCGGCGCGGAGCCGCGCCGACCGGGACGTGGCGAGCCGGAGGCGTCGCCAGCCCGGGAGCATCACCGTACGGATGTTGCCGTAGTCGCCGGCGCCGCCGGTGTTCGTGGCCGAGAAGACGGTCACCTTACGGCTCCGCCGGGCGGCCACGACGAAGTCCTCGCAGCTGCTCGCGCAGGCCGAGTCGACGAGCACCGCGACCGCGCGCGGCAGCGGGAGGACCGCGCGGGGCGTGTAGTCCGCGGCGGCCGTGTCGGCGTTCCATGGTACGAACGTGTTCGGCGCCGCCTCGAGCCGGGGGAGCACGCGCCGGATCTCGGCTCTGAGCGTGTCGGGCGCGCCCGGCTCGGTCGCGAGCGCGCGAAAGAAGGCCACGTTCGCGGGCGAGGCCCACACGTCGAGCCGGTCGCCGCGGACGGGGCCCGTCGCGACCAGCGGCATGAGCGCGTCGTAGGTGCACGTGCAGCCCCCGCCGTCGCCGCGCAGGTCGACGACGAGGGTCGGGGTGGTCGTGAGCTCGGCGCGATGCGCCGCGACGAGGCTGTCGACGGCCGCCTTGTAGGGCCGGTCGAGGTCCGGCAGCCGCAGCACGAGCGTGCGCGCGTCGTAGCGGCGGAGCGTTGGGCGCTCCGGGTCGTTCGGCGCGACCGCGGGGGCGACCGCGGGCGCGACCGCCGCGGCGGTCGGCGGACCGGCGGTCGGGGCGGGCGGCGGGCCCTGCCACATCATGAGATGGGCGTCGTGGAAGAAGTCGCGCACGCGCCAGAGGGCGGGCATGCACACGTCCGGGCTCGCGTCGGCCGCGGACGTGGCGGCCGCCGCGCGCGCGCTGTCCACGAGCGCCGCGAACGCGGCCTCGTGGCCGGGCACCCGCATCTGGTACGCAGGATAGTCGCGCCGGAACACCGCGACCATCGAGTCCAGCGCCGCCGCGCAGGTGGTGTCCGCCCCACGTCGGCCGGCGTCCGCGCGGGCCGGCGCGACGTGCGTGCGCGGCGCCTCGGCCGGCGGCTGGCACGCGAGCGAGGACGTGCCTAACGCGAGCGCGGCGAGGACGCCGAGCGGGCGCGCCGGGCGGGCCCGGGGGGCGCGCCCGGCGTGGCGGAGTGCGAGGGGCATGGAGATGTAATTCGTTGAGGGATCCGCGACGGCGGACCGACCGTTGCCGTATTTCCGTACTGTACTTACCTTGCCGGAATGAAAACGACGCTGATCCTTCCCGACCCGCTCATGGTCGCGCTCAAGCGGCGCGCAGCCGAGCGTAAGACCAGCCTCTCGGCCCTGGCCACTGAGCTGATCCAGCGCGGCCTCGACGAGCCGCCGCGCACGCACGCGGCGTACAAGCCGAACTTCCCAGTGTTCGAGAACACGGGACTTCCACTCGTCGACATCAGCGATCGCGAGGCGCTGTACGACGTGCTCAACGCGGAGCGGGATGCGCGCCTGTACGGGCTACACCCGGCCTCATCGTCCTCGAGATCCGACGACTCCGTCGGACGCTGACGTGTTCGTCGTCGACACGAACCTGTTGATCTACGCGGCGATGTTCGACGCTCCCCAGCATGAGCGCGCCCGCTTCTGGCTCGCCGCTTGTGCAGGGGGCAGTCGTCGGTGGATGGCGACCTGGTCCAACCTCTACGAGTTTCTGCGCGTTACCACGCACCGGGGGATCTACCCACACCCGCTCTCGTTCGACCAGGCGCACAAGTTCCTCGAGGAGGTGCGGCGCTCGCCGTCGTTCGCGATCCTCGTCGAGACGGACCGACACCCCGAAGTGCTCGACGACCTCGTCCGGGAACACCCGGCGCTGACCGGCAACATCATGCACGACCTGCATACCGTTACCCTCATGCGCGAGCACGGGGTCCGCGAGATTCACACCGCCGACAAGGATTTCCTTCGGTTCCGCGAACTGCGCGTCGTGAACCCGCTCGCCGCCTAACGCGGCGCGTGCGGGGCGGGCCCGGGCGGGCGCGCGCACGCTCACTCCGCCCGCAGCGCGTCCGTGGGGTCGACGCGCGTCGCCCGCCGTGCCGGGACGTAGCTCGCGAGCGCCGTCACGACGCCTAACAGCGCGACGCCCGCGCCGAGGACGCGCGGGTCGCCGGGCGAGACCTCGAAGAGCAGCGACCGGAGCAGCCGCGTCGTCGCGAGCGCGCCGAGCAGGCCGACGGCGACCCCCGCGGCGGCCAGGCCGGCCGACTGCCGCACGACGAGGCGCCGGACCTCCGCCGCGCGGGCGCCGAGCGCCATGCGGACCCCGATCTCGCGCCGGCGGAGCCCGACCACGTACGCGAGCGTGCCGTAGAGCCCGACCGCGGCGAGCAGCACCGCCGCCCCCGCCGCCACCGACAGGAGCGTCGTCGTGAAGGCGACGCGCGCCGTCGACATCGAGACCAGCGCCCGCATCGGGAGCACCATGCCTAACGGCGCGCCCGGGTCGAGCTCCGCGAGCACGCGCCGGAGCGCCGGGGCGTAGCGCGACGGGTCCGAAGCGGTCGTGCGCAGGATGACCGACAGCGCGCGCGGCACCTGCCCGGGAAACGTGTCGGCCGCGGCCGCCGTGAGCGGAAGGTAGACGATCTCCGGCGGCGGCCGGTCGAGCCCGTCGTCCCGCACCGCCACCGCGACGCCGGTGATCGGCGAATACCAGTGGGCCTGACAACCGCCGCTCTCGCAGCTCGTGATCCCGTGCCCCTTCGCGTCGCCGCCCGGCCACAGTCGGGTGGCCAGCGCGTCGGTGACCACCGCGCCCGCGACTCGGCGGTCGGTGTCCGTCCAGTCGGGCGTCGTCCCGCGCACGCGGATGCCCATCGCGCGGAAGAAGCCCGGCGTCACCTGCACCGTGTGGATGCAGCCCTGGTCGCCCGACCGCCCTTCGACGCCGACGGTCGTACACCCGGCATTGCCGTTCAGCGGCACCCGGTCGGTCGCGCCCGCCGCGACAACGCCCGGGAGCGCGGACAGGCGCGTTTCGAGCGCGCGCCAGAACGCGGCCGCCCGCGCGTCCGAGACCGCGCCCGGGGACGACATGACCACGCCCGCCGTGAGCACGCCGTCGACCGCGAACCCGGGCTCCACCGCGCGCAGGCGCCGGATGCTCTCCAGCAGGAGGCCAGACCCGGCGAGAAGGACGAACGCGAGCGCCACCTGCCCGACGACGAGCGCGTGCCGCGCCGTCAGGCGCGAGCGCCCCGCCGTCGTCCCCCGCCCACCCTCGCGGAGCGCCCCGACGTCCGCGACCGCGCGCGACGCGGGGAGCGCCCCCACGCACGCGGCGACGACCGCGGCCACCGCGACGCAGACGAGCGCCGCCCGCCAGTCGACGCGCGCGGTGTCGAGCAGCGGGAGCCCCGCCGGCGCGAGCGCGCGCGTGACGTGCACCGCGAGTACGGCCAGCGGGAGCGCGACCGCCGCGGCGGCGCCCGCGAGCACCACTCCTTCGGCCGTCGCCTCGCGCACGAGCCGGCCACGGGTCGCGCCGAGTGCGGTCTGGACGGCGAGGTCGCGGCGCTGCGCCTCACGGCGCGCCAGCATGAGGTTCGCGACGTTGGCCGCCGCGACCGCGAGGACGAGCGCCACCCCGCCGAGCACGAGCCAGAGCACGCGCACGACCGGCCCGACGGCCGCGGTGCGCAGCGCGGTCACGGCGGGGCGGAACCCCGTGCTCTCGATGAAGTCGCGCGAGTACGCGGTCGGGAACAGTTCGACGAGTCTCGCGGCCATCCCGCGCAACGCCCGCTCGGCCGCCCCCGGCGTGACGCCCGGGCGCAGGCGGACGAGCGCGCTGTACGTGTGGTGGTTGTGCGCCGGCTCGCGCGGGTCGAGCCCGAGCGGCATCCACAACCCCACGCCCTCGGCCGGCAGCCCGGGCAGCGCCCCGGTCTGCAGCGGCGCGAGCACGCCGACGACCGTGACGGGGTTGCCGTCGACGCGCACTGTGCGCCCGACGACGTGCGGGTCGGCGCCGAAGCGCGCGCGCCAGACCGGGTCGCTCAGGACGGCGACGGTCGCGCCGTGGTCGCGCTCGGTGCGCGGCACGTCGGCGGGGCCGAGCGTCCGCCCGATCTGCGCGCGCGCGCCTAACAGGTCGAGCGTGCTCAGGCTCGCGAGCACGGTCGGCACCTGCTCGGGGCGGTCGCCGCCGGTGAGCGTGGCGTCCTCGGCGGTGTAGATCCCGATCCGCTCGATTGCGGGGTTCGTACCGTAATAGAAATAGTTCGACTTCGAGATCCCCCACGACGGCGCCTGCGGGACGCCGGGCACCTCGTGGGCGAGCACCGCGAGCCGGTCCGCGCCCGGGTACGGGAACGGCCGCAGCGCCACCGCGTCGAGGAGTGAGAAGATGGCGGTGGTGGCCGCGAGCCCGAGCGCGAGCGTCACGATCGCGACGACGGCGAAGCCCGGGGCGCGCGTGAGGCGGCGGGCGGCGAGGCGGAGGTCGGCGAACACGGTCACTCTCGGTGGCTGGAGTGTGGGGACGTCACGAGGCGTTACTCGGCGCGCAGCGCGACGGCGGGGTCGACGCGGGCGGCGCGGCGCGCGGGCACCCAGCTGGCGAGGAGCACCGCCGCGGCGAGCACGCCGAGTCCGCCGCCTAACGCGACCGGATCCGCCGGGCCGACGCCGTAGAGCAGCGCCGCGAGCCCGCGCCGGACGGCGAGAAAGAGCACGACCCCGGCGAGCGCGCCGGCCCCCGCGAGCCGCGCGCCGCCGCCGACGACCATGCGTTCGAGGTCGCCGCGCCCGGCGCCTAACGCCGCGCGCACGCCGAGCTCGCGGGTCCGCTGTGCCACGACGTAGCTCAGCACGCCGGACAGGCCGAGCGCGGCCAGTACGAGCGCCGCGCCCGCGAACCCGCCGAGCGCCCACGCCGCGAGGCGGCGCGCGCCGACGCTCTCGTCGACCCGGTCGGCCATCGTCCGGACGCCGTACACGGGCACCTGCCGGTCCACGTCCGCGACCGCGCGGCGCACGAGTCCGGCCAGCGCCGCCGGCGGAAGGGTGCTCCGCACGGTCAGCACGGCGCGCCCGACGGCGCCCGCGGACCGCCGCAGCGGCGTGTAGATCAGCGCCGTCCGCCGCTCCCCGAGATCGGCGCGCGCGACCGACGCCACCACCCCGACGATCTCCGCGTCGCCGGGCTGGTTGAGGTGCCGGCCGACCGGGTCCTCGCCCGGGAAGTACGCGCGCGCCAACTGCTCGTCGATGACCACGACGGGCGGGGCGTTCGCGTCGTCGCCGCGCGTGAGCGTGCGCCCGCGCTTGAGCGCGATCCCCATCGTCCGGAAGTAGTCTTCGCTCACGAGGTTGTAGTCCGCGTGCGGCTGGGCCCCCTCCGCGGTCGGTGGGCGGCCGGCGATCGTGAACGGGCTCGAGTCCGTCCCGTCGGCGAACGGGAGGAAGGTCGACAGCGCCGCCGCGTCCACCTCGGGCGCACCCTGCACGCGCTCGAGGACCCGCGCGAGCGCGCCCTCGCGCCGCCCGCCGCCCGGGTACGTCGCGAACGGCAGGACGAACTCCGCCGTGAGCACCCGGTCGGGGCGAAAGCCGGGGTCCACCGCGGCGAGCCGCGCGAAGCTGCGGCCGAGGAGTCCCGCGCCTAACGTGAGGGTGAGCGCGAGGGCGACCTGCGTCGCGACGGCCGCGCGCAGGAAGCGGTGGCGGTCCGCGCCGGCCGACGCGCCGCGGGCGGACGCGCGCAGCGCGTCCTGCGGGTCGGCCCGCATCGCCCGGAGCGCGGGGGCGAGCCCGAACGCGAGCGCCGCGGCGGCGGACGCGGCGAGCGCGCCGGCGAGCACGGCGGGGTCGACCCGCACGTCGCCGAGCTGCGGGTACTGCGCGGGGTGCCAGCGCCGGAGCGCGGCCGCCGTGCCCGCCGCCAGCGCGATACCTAACGTTCCGCCCGCGCCGGCCAGGACGGCGCTCTCCGCCGCGAGCGGCCGCACGAGGTGGCCGCGCCCCGCCCCGACGGCCGCGCGCACGGCCAGCTCGCGCGCGCGACCGGTCGCGCGCACGAGCTGCAGGCACGCGACGTTCGCGCAGGCGACGAGCAGCACGAGCGCCACCGCCGCCAGAAGCACCCGGGTGACGGGGCGCAGCTGGCCCGCGAGGTCGTCGACGAACGGCGTCGCGCGGAGTACCACGCCGTCGCCGTCCGCCCCCTGCGCACGGCCGAACCGCACCTGCCACCGGGCCGCCTGTTCGGCCAGGCCCGCCCGCAGCCGCTCGGTCGTCACCCCCGGCCGCACGCGCCCGATCGCCGTCATCGTCCACCGGCTCCACTGGCGCGGCGACTGGAAGTCGGAGTCCATTGGCGAGGGCAGGTACAGGTCGGTCCCGCGCGGGTAGCGGAGTGCCGGCCCGGCCACGCCCACGATCTCGCGCGTCACGTCGTTGAGGCGGATCGTCCGGCCGACCACCGCCGGGTCGCCGCCGTAGTGCTCGCGCCAGAACGCGTAGCCGAGCACCGCGATGCGCGGCGCGCCGCCGCCGCGCGACGCGTCCGCCGCGTAGAGCCGGCCGGCCGCGGGCCGCGCGCCCATGAGCCCGAAGAACTCGCCCTGCGTCCGCGCCGTGCGCACGCGCAACGGCTCGGCCGCGTCGGCGGTGAGGTTCCCGTCGCGGGTCTCGAACGCGGCGCCGGCGTCGAACAGGTCGCGGCGCGCGAGCAGGTCGTCCGCGGCGGGCGCGCCGAGCGGCTCACCCGCGACGCCGAGGCCGCGCACGTCCTGCCGCACGACGACCATGCGGGCGAGGCCCGGCGCCGAGAGCGGGCGAAAGAGCACGGCGTCGGCCAAGGCGAGCACGGCCGCCGCGGCGCCGATGCCTAACGCCAAGCAGAGCACGGCGGCGAGCGCGAACCCGGGGGCGCGCCGGAGCGCGCGGAGGGCGAGGCGGAGGTCGGCGAACATCGTGGGTCCGGAACGGGTCGCCCTGGCGGCGTGCTGGCGGCGTGTTCCTACGTTCCCGCGCTCACTCCGCCCGCAGCGCCTCGGCCGGCGGCACCAGCCGCGCGCGCCGCGCCGGCAGCCAGCAGGCGAGCCCCGCCGCGCCGAGCAGCACCGCCGCCGCGCCGAGCGCCACGGCCGGGTCCTGCGGCGCGACGCCGTAGAGGAGCGCCCGCGCCGCGCGCCCGGCGGCGAGCGCCGCGACCGCGCCCGCCGCGAGCCCCGCGGCCGCGGGCAGCAGCCCGCCGCGCGCCAGCAGCCACACCACGTGGCGCGCCCGCGCGCCTAACGCGAGCCGCACGCCCACCTCGCGCGTCCGCTGCGCGAGCGCGTAGGCGACCGCGCCCGCGAGCCCGGCCGCGGCGAGCACGAGCGACACCGCGCCGAACGCGCTCAGCAGCGCCGCGCCCGCGCGGAAGGGGCGGTAGTTCTGCTCGAACGACTCGGCCAGTGAGGTCACCGCGGGGGGCTCGCGCCCCGGGTCGAGCGCGGCGACCGCGCGCACGACGGTGGGCGCGAGCGCGTCGGCGTCGGCGCGCGTACGCACGAGCAGCGCGGCCGGCGCGTCGCGCGTGAACGCGCTGCCGACGTACGCGAACATCGCTTCCGGCTCGGTGAGGCCGAAGCGGCGCACCTCCTCCGACACGCCGACCACCGTCGCGCACCGCTTGCTGTCGCCGAGCTTTACGCACCGCCCGACGGCGTCACGCCCCGGCCAGAGCAGCCGCGCCGCGAGCGCGCTCACCACGACCTCGTCCGGGGCCGCGGTGTCAGACGAAGCGCGGGGCACGCGCCCGCGCAGGAGCCGCGTCCCGACCACGGCCAAATAGTCGGGCGACACCCACCGTGCATACGGGCCGCCGCCGGGCAGTTGCGGAACCGAGTCGAGTCCCGGGACCGTGAACGACCACCCACGGAGGGACTGCAGCGGCGGCGTGTCCGTGAACGCCACGCCCGTCACGCCCGGAAGCGCCCGCACGCGCTCGGCCGCGCGGCGGTACGCCACGATCTTTCGGGCGACCGCCGCCGTGGTCGTGTCGCCTCCGAACATCCCATCCTGGTCGAGTTGGACGGCGAGCACGTGCGGCGCGTCGTACCCGATCCGCTCGGCCAGCGCGCGCCGCAGGCTCTCGGCGAAGAGGCCCGCCGCCATGACGAGCACGAACGCGAGCGCGACCTGCGCGGCCACGAGTCCGCCGAGCACGCGCCCGGCCGCACGCGTGCTGCCGCGCGCGCCGGTCTTGAGCAGGTTGCTCAACGGCAGACGGCTCGCGAAGGCGCCCGCCGCCGCGGCGCTCGCGAGGCAGGCGACGAGCGCGACGCCCGCCGTGAGCAGCGCCCGGCGCGCGTCGAGCACGGGGAGCGTGGCGAACGCATCGCCTAACACGTAGCGCCGCACCGCGCCCCCGAGCGCGGCGGCGACGCCGGCGGCGAGGACGGCACTGCCGACAGCCAGCAGCGTCGCCTCCGCCGCGACGTCGCGCGCCAGGTGCCGCCGCCGGGCGCCTAACGCGCGCCGCACCGCCAGCTCGCGGCGCCGCTCCAGCGCGCGCGTCAGCAGCAGCCCGGTCGCGTTCGCCGCCGCGGCCAGCAGCAGCGCGGCGGAGGTGAGGGCGAGCCACACGGGCAGCCGGCGCGCGTCGCCCTGCTCCGGGCCGCGCGCGGCCTGCACGGGGCCGAGCAGCACGCGCGACGCGGCCGTAATCGCCGCAATCGCCGGAGGAAGCGCATGGTCGGCCAAGGCGACGCGGCGTAACGCGGCGGTCGCCTGCGCCGCGGCGGCGTCCGGCGCGACCCCGTCCCGCAGGCGGCCGACGATCGTCAACCAGTACGAGCCCGTGCTCGTCACCGCCTCGCGCGTGAAGAACGTCGTACCCGCCGGCACGACGGGCAGCCAGAGGTCGACCGCCGCGAAATCGAGGCCCGCGAAGTCGGGCGGCGCCACGCCCACGACGCGCGCCCGCAGCGGACCGATCGCCACGATTCGCCCCAATACCGCGGGGTCGCGGCCGAACCGGCGCCGCCACAGGGCGTCCCCGAGCACGACGGCGGTCACCGGGACGTTCGCGCGGTCCTCGTCCGCGGTGAACCAGCGGCCGAGCGCGGGCCGGACGCCGAGCATCGGGAAGAACGCCGAGGACACGGCGCGCGCATGTAGGAGCGCCCCCGTCGTCCCCGTTCCGAACGGAACCTTGTCGAGGTCGTACAGCCCCGCGACGGCGGCGAACGCGGGCGCCTCGCGCCGGAGTGCGGCGAGGAACGGGTAGTTCAGGACGCCGGCGACGCCGCCCCCCATCCCGCCCTGCGGCGGCCGCGCCACGTACACCCGCGCCACGCGGTCCGCGTCGCGCACGTGCGCCGGCGCGCGCAGCAGCAGCGCGTCGAGCGCCCCGAGCATCGCCGCGTTCGCGCCGACGCCTAACGCGAAGACGACGAGGACCGTGAGCGAGAGCGCGGGGCGCCCGATCAGCGAGCGCCAGGCCTGGCGGAGTGCGGCGCGCACGCGCGCGGCCTCCCCGTCAGACCGGCGCCGGCCCCGCCGGCACCGCGAGCCCCGCGTTCACCGTCTCCTCCACCACCCGCCCGTCGAACAGGTGCACCGTCCGCTCCGCGTGCAGCGCGTACCGCGGGTCGTGCGTGACCATGCACACCGTCGCCCCGCCGCGGTGCAGCTCCTTCAGGAGGTCCATCACGCTCTCCCCGTTCGCCGAGTCGAGGTTCCCCGTCGGCTCGTCCGCCAGCAGGATCGCCGGGTCGCCGACGACCGCGCGGGCCACGGCGACGCGCTGCTGCTGACCGCCGGAGAGCTGCGCCGGGTAGTGCTTCTGCCGGTGGCTCATCCCGACGCGCTCCAGCGCCTCCGTCACCCGCCGCCGCCGCTCGGCCGCGCCTAACGCGAACTCCCCCGAGCGGTAAGTCAGCGGCAGCTCGACGTTCTCGTACACCGTGAGGTCGCCGATCAGGTTGAACGCCTGAAAGACGAAGCCGATCTGCCGGTTGCGCACGCGCGCGCGGTCGGCCGCGTCGAGCGTCGTCACGTCCTGCCCGGCCAGCGTGTACCGCCCGCCGCTCGGCGTGTCGAGGAGCCCCAGGATCGAGAGCAGCGTCGTCTTGCCGCACCCCGACGGCCCCGCGATCGCGACGTACTCGCCCTCGCCGATCTCGAGGTGGACGGCCGAGAGGGCGTGGGTCTCGACCTCGTCGGTGAGGAAGACCTTCTGGACGCCGTCGAGGGAGAGGAGGGAGGGCATGGTGGCGAGGGGCGAATGGCGTGGTTCGGCGAGCTGTGGGACGATGAGGGCGAGGCTGTCATGATGAGGGCGAAGCTGTCATCCCGAGCGCAGCGAAGGATCGCTGTCCCCGGCGACCACACCGGCAGGGCCGACCCGGCGAACGACCGGCGTGAGGACGGCGATCCTTCGCTGCGCTCAGGATGACACGGGCTTCGTCTCGAAGGTTTGCGTCACCTGATCCGGAGCCTGTCCTGCGCGTCGTACTGCGAGACGTCCGAGATGATCACGCGGTCGCCGGGATTGAGCCCGCGCAGCACCTCGACCGCGTTCACCGAGGCGCGGCCTAACGTCACCCGCACCCGCCGGGCCGCCGTCCCGTCGGGCGACAGGCGGAACAGCCCGACCGTGCTCTCCGGCTGCCCGTACGCCGGGCGCCCGACCGAGAGCACGTCCGACAGCCGCTCGATCTCGACCGTGCCGTCGACCGAGAGGTCCGCGCGCACCCCCGGCGGCAGCACCCCGCCCGCGGGCTCGAGCGCGACCTCGACCGCCACCGTGCCGTTCTGCACCGCGGGGTCGACGCGCATCACGCGCCCCGGGATCACGCCCGTCGTGCCGCCCGTGGCGACCGCCGCGCCCGCGCGCTGCCCGTCGGCCGCGCCAGAGCCGGTGCGCGTGTCGACCGCGACCACCTGCCCCACCGCCACGTCCTTCGCCTGCGTCTCGGGGACGCGCAGCACCGCCTTCAGCCGCCCGGGCTGCGCGACGCGCGCGAGCACCTGCCCCGGCAGCACCCACTGCCCGTAGTCGAGGTCCTCGCTCTGCAGCACGCCGGCCTCGCCCGCGGTCACCTGCATCGACGCCAGCCGCTCGCGCTGGAACTGCGCCACCGCGCGCATCCGCTCGACGTTCGCCTCCTCGAGCGCGAGCTGCTGGCCGATCGTGCTCCCCGCGAGGGCGAGCCGCCGCTGCTCGATGTCGCGGCGGAGCGAGAGCGAGCTCGCCCGGTCGCGCGCGTTCTGCATCTCGTTCACGCTCGCGAGTCCCTTCTTGCCTAACGCTTCGTAGACGTCCGCGTTGCGGCGCGCCTCGGCGTAGTCGTTCTGCAGCCCGGCCACCGTCGCCTGCTGGGCGAGCCGCGCCGTCTCGAGCTGGGACTTCAGGCTGACGAGGGTCGCCTGCGCCGCGCCGAGCTGGCGCTCGGCCTCCAGCAACTGGAGCTGCACGTCGGGGTTGGAGAGGGTAAAGAGCACCGTCCCCGCCTCGACCGCGGCGCCGGGGCGCACGAGGATCTGCTCGACGCGCCCTTGCGTGAGCGCCGAGATAAGCCGCACGTGCTCGGGCACGAGCGTCCCAGGCGCGCGGACCTGCCGCACGAACGCCCCGCGCCGCACGGTGTCGATCCACAGCGTCGCGCGCTCCACGCTCGGTGCCGCCGGCTCGAGGCGCGTGAGCGCGGCCGTACCCGCCGCCGCGACCGCGAGGCCGGCGGCGACGAGCACGTTGCGGAACGTCTTCTTGCGCTTGGGGCGGGGGATGTCCACGGACGGGGCGTGCGAAGGCGGAGAGAGATACTCCGGCGAATGGCGAGCCGTGTGCCCGGGCGCGAAACGCGGAAGTCGTGACGTGCACACGACTTGCCTCGCGTCACCGCGGCGCGCCGTGTCCGACCGTGGGACGCCGGTGTCCGGATCCGGACACCCGGACGCCGGCCCACGAACGTTCACGCGGGCCGCAACCGTCACGACCCGGTCACCGCCTGTCGGCCACGGCGTCGGGCGCTGTCCGGGATCAGACGCGCTCGCCATGTTCCGAAGATGCCCTCGCCCGAGCGCGCGACCCCCGCGCCGCCGGCGCGCGCCCCCACTCCCACCCCGGGCTCGACGACGGTCGCCGCGGGCGTGGGGCGGATCGAGCACGTGGTCCTCCTCGTCAAGGAGAACCACGCGTTCGACAACTACTTTGGCACCTTCCCGGGCGCGGACGGGATGGCGATGCCGCGCTCGGCCAACCCGCCCGCGGCCGACCCCGACCACCGGCACGGCGCCTGGCTCACGCGCGAGACGACGGCCCTGCGCGAGCAGTTCGTCGAGGCCGACATCCCGGCGTACTTCGCGTGGGCGCGCCAGTTCACGCTCTGCGACCGCTACTTCACCGACGTCGCCGGCCCGTCGACGCCCAACCACCTGATGCTGATCGCCGGCGACTCGCCGGTGATCGACAACCCGCCCGCGTACCGGCTCCCCGCCGGCACCGCGCCCTTCGCCCTACCGACGCTCCCGGGCGCGCTCGCCCGCGCGGGGCACACGTGGCGCAACTACGGCGGCTACGCGTTCGCCTTCCTCGAGGAGACGGCGGGGACGCCCGCGCTGCCGTCCGCGCAGTTCGCGACCGACGCCGCGAAGGGCGACCTGCCGACCGTGTCGTGGGTCTACGCGCCGCACGACGCGAGCGAGCACCCGCCCGACCCGCCCGACAAGAACACCCCGCTCGTCAGCGACGTCACGCACGGGGTGCAGTGGACCGTCGACCAGGTGCACGCGATCATCGCCGGCGGGCTCTGGCCCACGACGGCGACCTTCGTCACCTGGGACGACTGGGGCGGCTGGTACGACCACGTTACGCCGCCGGACGTCGAGACGTGGACGACGGCCGACCCGGGGCACCCCGGCTACGCGAACACGCAAGTTCAGCTACGGCACGCGCGTCGGGTGCCTGGTGCCGAGCCCGTTCGCGAAGTCGGGCTACGTCTCCCACGCGCAGCACTCGCACGTGAGCCTGCTCAGGTGCTGCGCGACGCTCTTCGGCGTCGCCCCGCCGAGCGCGCGCGCGGCCGCGGCGGACGACATGGGCGACTGCTTCGACTTCACGCAGCCGCCCGCCGCACCGCCGCAGACCTAACGACTATCGGTCGCTCAGGGCACCGCCGCCGCCTGCGTCTTGTTGCTCCAGTCGCCCGCCTTCACGATCACCACCTTCGCCGGGTCGACCGCCCGCGCGAGCGCCGCGCGCACCTGGTCGGGCGTGAGCGCCTGCACCCGCGCCTCCACCCCCGCGTCCCACGCGGTCGTGCGGCCGAGGTAGAGCTGCTGGCCTAACGCCCGGGCGAGAGCGGCGTCCCGGGCGCGCGTCGTCTGGCGGTTCTGCAGCCACCCCGCCTTGGCCTGCGCGACCTCGTCCGCGGTGAACCCCTCCTTCTCGGCGCGCGCGATCTCCTCGCGGAACGCCTTCTCCAGCCGGTCGACGTTCTGCGGGGCGTAGATCGCGTACGTCGTGAAGCCGCCCGCGGAATCGAGCGCGCTCGCCTGGAACTGCGAGCCGACGCCGTAGCTGATCCCCTCCTTCTGCCGGATGCGCGTCGCGAGGCGCGAGTTGAGGAAGCCGCCGCCCAGCATGTAGTTCGCGAGCACGAGCGCCGGGTAGTCCGGGTCGTCGTCGCGCAGGCGCAGGTTGGTGCCGGCGAGGAAGAACGCGTTCGCCTTGTCGGGCGTGAGGATCGACTGCGTGCCCGCGGCGACCGCCGCGTATGGCACGGGCACGCGGCGGAACGGCGTCGCGCTCTTCCAGGTGGCGAACAGCGAGTCGGCGAGCGCGGCGACTCGCGCGCGGTCGAAGTCGCCCACCACCGAGAGTTCGCCCGCGCTCGCGCCGTAGAAGTCGCGGTGGAAGCGCCGCACGTCGTCCGCGGTGAGCGCGCGCACGTCCGCCCCCCGCTCGTCGAGCGTCGGCGTGTAGAGCGGGTGCCCCTTGGTGTGGGGGTGCAGCGCGCGCTGGTAGGCGATCGAGCCGAGCGCGGTCGGCTCGCTCCGCTGCTCGTCGAGCTGCGCGAGCTGTTCGGACTTGAGGAGCTCGAACTCCTTCGCGTCCAACGCCGGCTCGCGCAGCGACTGGCCGACGAGCCGCAGCACCGCGGGCAGGTTCTCGCGCGTCGTCTCGATCCCGCCGCCCACCTCGGTCGGGCCGCCGTACACGTACACGTTGGCCTTCAGCTTGTCGAGCGAGTCCTTCACCTGCTGGCGCGTGAGCGCCTTCGTGCCGCGGAGGATCATCTGCGCGGTCAGCTCGGCGGCGGCGCGGCGCCCCTGGAGCGACGCCTCGTCGCCCGTGCGCAGGGTGAACGCGGCCGTGACCGTGCCGCCGCGTGTCTTCTTGGGGAGGAGCGCGAGCTGGAGCCCGCTCGCCAGGCGCGTGCGCGTCGTGCGGGCGTCGACGTTCGCGGGCGAGGGGTCGAACGCCTCGCCCGCGGCGACGGCCGCGTTCCCCTTGTAGCCGCCGACGATCGCGTCGATGTTCGGCGTCACCGGCACCTCGGCCCGGTCGGGCGCGGCGGTCGGGACGAAGAGCGCCGTCGTGCGGTTGGCGGGCTTGAGGTACGCGGCGGCCACGCGCTGCACGTCGGCCGGGGTGACCTGCTTGATGCGGTCGCGCTGCACGAACAGCAGCCGCCAGTCGCCCGCCGCGGCCGACTCGGAGAGGTCGAGCGCGACGCGCTCCGAGTTGTTGAACGTCAGGTCCCACTGCGTGAGCAGCGCGGTCTTCGCGCGGTCGACTTCGGCGGCGGTCGGCGCGGTGCGCCCGGCCGAGTCGAGCGTGGCGAGCAGGACGCGCTGCGCGACGGCGAGCGAGTCCTCGCGGCGCACCTGGGTGAAGGCGATCAGGATGCCGGGGTCGCGCACCTCGTAGCTCCACGCGCCCGCGGACGAGGCGCGCTTCGGCACGACGAGCGCCTGGTAGAGCCGCCCCGACGGTTCGCTGCCTAACACCTCGCCCAGCACCGCGACGGCCGGGTAGTCCGCGTGCGCGGCCGGCGGGATGTGGTAGAGCGCGAAGGCGAGCTGTACGTCGCCGACGCGGCGCACGGTCACGGTGCGCTCGCCGTCCTGCGTCGGCTCGACCGTGTACGACGGCTCGAGCGCGCGCGCGGGGCGCGGGATGCGGCCGAACTTCTCGGCGATCAGGGCCAGCGTGCGCGGCTCGTCGAACTTACCCGCGACGACGAGCATCGCGTTGTCGGGCTGGTAGTACTTGTGGTAGAACGCCTGCAGCCGCGTGATCGGGACGTTCTCGATGTCGGACCGGTTGCCGATCGTCGACCGCCCGTACCCGTGCCAGAGGAACGCGGCCGACATCGCGCGCTCCATCGTCACGTTGAACGGGCTGTTCTCCCCCATCTCGAACTCATTGCGCACGACGGAGAACTCGCTCCGCAGGTCCTTGTCGGCGATGTACGAGTTCACCATCCGGTCGGCCTCGAGGTCGAGCGCCCAGGCGAGCGTGGTGTCGACGGCGGGGATGGTCTCGAAGTAGTTCGTCCGCTCGAGCCACGTGGTCCCGTTCGGGCGCGCGCCGTGCGCCGTCAGCTCCTGCGGGATGTTCGTGTGGCGCGGCGACCCCTTGAACACCATGTGCTCGAGCAGGTGCGCCATCCCGGTCTCGCCGTAGCCTTCCTTGGCGGAGCCGACGAAGTACGTGATGTTGACGGTCGCCGTAGGCTTCGACGCGTCCGGGAAGAGGAGGACACGGAGGCCGTTCGACAGCCGGTACTCGGTGATGCCTTCGACCGAGGTGACGCGGACGGGCGGCGCGGCCGCGGCGGGTTGGGCGGGCGCCGGCGCGGCGAGGGCGCCGAGTGCGAGGGCCGCGGCGGCGGGTGCGAGCCGCCGGAGCCGGCGTGGGAAGCGGGGCATGACAGGGGGCCGGTGATGACGACGGGTGCCGCGGGGGAACGGGCTCGCCACACGCCGCCAAGAGGCGGGGTGGGCCGGATCCTGTCAAGAGAGCGGCCGGACGGCGCTGACCCCGGCTGGCCCGGGCCGCCGTATCAACAGCGCCTCACCAACAGCACGGCATCAACAGTGTCCCACCAACAGCGCCCGATCAACCGCGCCGTTCCCTCGCCGCATCCGCCGCGGCCCTCACCCGCTCACCTCCCGAGCGCCGCCCCCCTCCGCGAACGTCTCCCGGAGCCGGGCGGCGAGCGCATCCGCATGCACCGTGACGCAGCTCAGGTGGTCACCCGGAATCACGTGCACTTCAAACTCGCGCGCCACCCGCCGCCAGCCCCGCTCGAGCGCCGCCCTCCGCTCGGCCGTCGCCTCGGCGGGGGCCAACGCCACCACTCGGCCCGCGTACGCGCGGGGCACGTACGTCCAGGACGCCGCCGCGTAGATGGCATCGAGCGCCGCTTGACGCGACCCGGCGTCGCGCACGGCGGCGGCGTCGGGCACGCCCTCGCGCCCGAGCCACCGGCGCAGCGCCGCGCCGACCGGCCGCGACGCGCGCAGCCGCAGGCGGCGCAGCGCCGGACGCCGCACCGGGCGCGTGAGGCCGTCGACGATCACCACGCCTTCGACCACCTCGCCCGCCGCCCGCAACCGCCGCGCGACCTCGAACGCGATCGCCCCGCCGATGCACAGGCCGCCTAACCGGTACGGCCCGCTCGGGCGCACGGCGCGGAGCGCCGCGAGGTGGCGTTCGGCGATCGCCTCCAACCGCAGCGGCACGCCGTCGCCGAACATCCCGAGCGGGTGCATGACGTAGAACGGCTGGTCGGGGCCGAGCAGGTCCGCGAGCCGCCGGCAGTAAAGGCCGCCGCCACCGTAGTCCTGATGCCACCAGAACAGCGGCGCGGCGTCGCCGGCCGGCCGGAGCGGGAGCACGAGTTCGGCGTGCTCGGCGCGCGCGGCGGACAGCACGTCGTCGTACAGGCGTGCCGACAACTGCCCGAGCGTCGCGCCGCCGTAGAAGGCCGTGATGGGCACGGTGCGTCCCGTGACCGCGGCGACGCGCGCGAGCATGCGGACCGCGAGCAGCGAGTGGCCGCCGAGCCGGAAGAAGTCGTCGGTGACCCCGACGCGCGGCACACCGAGTAGTTCTTCCCAGACGGCGGCCACGGCCCGCTCGGACGCCGACCGTGGCGGGACGTATTCCGCCGCACCCACGTCGGCGGCGCCCGGGTCGGGTAGCGCGCGGCGGTCGACCTTGCCGTTCGGCGTCTTCGGCAGCGCGCCGAGCACCACGACCGCGGACGGCACGAGGTACTCGGGGAGGCGCGCCTGCAGGGCCGACAGGACGGTCTCGCGCAACTCCGGCGGCGGCGGCCCGGCGCCACGCGGCACGACGTACGCCACGAGGCGCGGGCCGGCGCCGGCGTCGTCACGCGCGACCACGGCCGCGTCGCGCACGTCCGGCAGGGTGAACAGGACGGCCTCGACCTCGCCCGGCTCGACGCGGAACCCACGCACCTTCACCTGCGCGTCCACGCGGCCGACGACCTCCAGCCGGCCGTCCGGGCGGAAGCACGCGAGGTCGCCCGTGCGGTACAGGCGCTCGCCGGGCGCGAACGGGTCCGCCACGAAGCGGTCTGCCGTGAGGCCGGGCTGGCCGCGGTAGCCGCGCGCGAGCCCGATCCCGCCCACGTACAGCTCGCCCGGCACGCCGAGCGGCGCGGGGCGGCGGGCGGCGTCCAGCACGTACGCGCGCATGTTGGCGATCGGCGCGCCGATCGGCACGTCCCCCGCGGCCGGCGCGTCGTCGGTCGGCCCGGGCTCGACGGCGCCCGGCGCGGGCGTGAGGTCGCAGAAGTGCGTCACGACCGTGGCCTCGGTCGGGCCGTAGCCGTTCCAGAGGAGGACGCGCGCGCCCACGGCGCGCCGCCAGTCCGCCAGCCGGTCGGCCCGCATGCGCTCGCCGCCGACTAACGCGAGTCGCAGCCCGGCCGGGGGCGCGACGGCGCCGCGCGCCAGCGCGTCGGCCAGCTCGTGCCAGAACGCCGTGGGCAGGCTGAACGCGGTGATCCGCGATTCGGCACAGCGCGCGACGAACTCCGGGATCGAGCCGATCCACGCGTCGTCGCGCAGCACGACCGCGGCCCCCGCGACGAGCGTCGGGAAGATCTCCTCGACCGCCGTGTCGAAACTCGGCGACGCGAACTGGAGGAAGCGGTCGCCTGGCCCGAGCGCGAAGCGGCGCGCCACGTCGGCCGAGAAGTTGAGGAGCGCCGCGTGCGTGATCTCGACGCCCTTGGGCGTCCCGGTCGAGCCGGAGGTGAAGATCACGTACGCCAGGTCGTCGCGCGCGGGGCGCGGCGCCGACGGGCCGGCGGCCGCGGCGCCGCCGCATTCCGCGTCGAGCGCGTCGAAACACACCGTGCGCGCCACCCGCGGCGGGATGCGGTCGCACGCGCCCCGCTCCGCGAGGGCGAGCGCGAGGCCGGCCTGCTCCGCCATCAGGGCGAGCCGACCGGCGGGGTACGCCGGGTCGAGCGGGACGTAGGCGGCGCCCGCGCGGAGGACGCCGAGCATCGCGACGATCAGCTCCGGCGACCGCCCGAGCACGAGCCCGACGCAGTCGCCGGGGCCGACGCCGAGTCGCCCCAGGCCGGCCGCGACGCGCTCCGCGCGGGCGACTAACGCCGCGTAGGTCAGCGTGCACCCGGCCCCGCCCGCGCCCGGCTGCGACACCGCGGGCGCGTCGGGCGTCGCGGCCGCCCGCTCGCACACGAGGTCGACCACCGTCGCGGCGCCCGGCGGCGGCGCCGCCGTGTCGTTCGGCACGTCGAACACGCGCCGGCGGTCTTCGGCGCTGAGCAGCTCCACGTCGCCGACGCGCGTCGACGGGTCCGCGAGCGCGGCGTCGAGCACCGCGAGCAGGTGTCGCACGAAGAGCGCGCGCGTCGGCGCGTCGTACACGTCCGTGCGGAAGTCCGCCGTGAGCGTGAGCGCCCCGGTCGCGCCGTAGTCGTCCACGCTCACGGCGAGCGACTCCGCGGCCCAGCCCGGGTGCAGCCACTCGACCGACTCCAGCGCGAGCCGCGCCGGGCCGGGCGGGTGGAAGTTGAACACCGCGTCCGCGCCGGCCGCGGCCATCGTGCCGGCGGCGGGGTCCGCGCGCGCCGCGGCGTCCACGGTCGCCTCGCCGACCGCCCGGGCGAGCGCGTCGATGCCGACGCCGCCGTGCAGGGGGACGCGCACCGGGAGCACGCGCATGAGCAGGCCGTGCGTGCGGCGCGCCGCGTCGGCGCGGCGGTTGTGCACCGGAACGCCGAACAACACGGACGAGCCGCCGCCGACGCGGTGCAGCGTCGCGCCCAGCACGGCCGCGCACAGGTTCGCCGCGGCCGCGTCCGCGCTCAGCGCGCCGCCGCCCACCGACGCGGCGACGGCCCGCACGCGCGTGGTGCGCTCCGCGCCCAGCGGCACGCGCACGCGGGAGACGGGTCCGACCCCGCCCCGCGGTGAACCGCCGTACGGGCGCACCGGGTCGCCGGGGTCCGCGTCGGCCCCGCACGGCGCGCCCCCGCACGGCGCGCCCCCGCACGGCGCGCCCGCGGACCGCTCCGTGCCGGCCGCGGCGCGCTCGGCGGCCACGACGTCGGCGAAGGGCGGGGGCGGGCGGCGCGCCGGCACCGGCGCGCCGCTGCGTTCGGCACGGTAGTCTTCGTACAGCTCGCGCAGGAACATCACCCGCAGCCAGCCGTCGCTGACGACGTGGTGCGTCGCGAAATACCACGCCGTGCGCGTGGGACCGAGGCGCACGAGCACCGAGTCGTAGCTGCGGCGGCTCAGGTCGAGCGGGACCGCGACGCGCTCGGCGGCCCAGGCGCGGAGCGCCGCCAGCGGATCGGGCCGGCCGGAGAAGTCGAGCACCTCCCACACCGCCGGCCGGGCGTCCGCGGCGTGCACGGTCTGCCACGGCACCCCGTCGCGCTCGGCGACGGTCGTGCGGAGCGCCTCGCTCCGGGCGACGAGGGCGGCGAACGCGCGCCCGAACGCCGCCACGTCCGCGGGCTCCTCCCAGATCCGGAGCGCCGCCTGGTTGTACAACGGCACCTCCGCGTAAACCTGCGCGTGCACCCACATCAGGAGCTGCGTCGCGGTGAGGTTCGTCCGCGCGTAGAGCGCGTCGAACGCCGCCCGCGCGGGCGCGACCGCGGCACCCGCGGGCGTCACGATGGTCTCGACCGGACCCTGCACGACGGCGGGTGCGGTGGCCGACAGCGGCGCGTCCGGGTTCGTGACCGCCGCCTCAAGCACGGCGGCGAAATCGGCGAGCAGGCCCTCCGCCGCGGCCGCCCCGATCCGCCCGGCGTCGTACGAGAGCACGCCGCGCATCCCGTCCGGCCCGTCGTCGACGTCGAGCGAGAGCCCGGCCGTCTGGGGCGGGGCCGGCACGTCGAGCACCGTTACCACGAGGCCGGGCATCGCGAATCCGCCCGATGAGAGATTCCGAAAGTTGAACGTGGCCTGGACGAGGGGCGGGGCCGTGCCCCCGCGCGCCGGATTGAGGCGCGCTACGAGCCGCTCGAACGGCACCGCCTGGTGCGCGAACGCGTGGGCGGCGGCCGTCCGCACGCGCGCGAGCAGCGCGCGCGCCGAGGGGTCGCCGTCGACGCGCGCGCGAAAGGGCAGCGTGTTGACGAAGCAGCCCACCACCGACTCAGTCTCCGTCCGCGTCCGGCCGCTCACCACCACGCCGACGAGGAAGTCGTCGGCGCCCGTGTAGCGGGCGAGGACCGCCTCGTAGGCGGCGAGGAGCACCATGAACGGCGTCGCCCCCTCGCGTCGCGCGAACGCGCGCACGGCCGCGGCGAGCGCGTCCGGGAGGCGGGCCGCGACGACGCCGACGCGTTCGGCGCCGGGGCCCCGGCGGCCGCCGCCGTCCGCGGGGAGCGGGAGCACGAGCGGCGCGCCGGCGAGCGCGTCGACCCAGTACGCCTCGTCGGTCGCGAGCGTCGGCTCGGCGTCCTCGCGCCGCTGCCACGCGGCGAAGTCCGCGAATTCGACGGGCAGCGGGGCGGGCGCCCACGCGTCGCCCCGGACGATCGCGCCGTAGGCCGCGGCCAACTCGCGCCGCACGATCCCGCGCGACCACGCGTCGAACACGAGGTGGTGGACGACGAGGGCCGCCACGTGCGACTCCGGCGCGACGCGCAGCAGGAGCGCGCGCGCGAGCGGCGCGCGCGCGAGGTCGAACGGCCGGCGGAGCTCCGCGCCCAACCGGGCGGCGAGCGCGGCGTCCACGCCGTCCGCGTTAGGCGGAAGCGCCTCGGCCGCGATCGGCACGCGGGCGTCGGGCTCGACCACCTGCCACGGGACCCCGTCGGCGTCGACGGCGACCCGCGTGCGGAGCGCCGCGTGGCGCGCGACGACGGCGTCGAGCGCGCCGCGGAAGGCCGCGACGTCCAGCGGGCCGTCGAGGCGGAGGGCGAGGGGCGTGCTCGCGCCGCCGCGCGACGGGTCGAGCTGGTGGACGAACCAGAGCCGCTCCTGCGCGAAGGAGAGCGGGGCCGGGCCGTGGTCGGCGCGGCGCGGGAGGCCGCGGCGCGCGGCGCCGGCCGCGGACGCCGTCACGGGACGCCCCCGGCGGCGTCGGCCGCGGCAACGTCCGCCGCGGCCGCGAGCGCGCGCACGGTCGGCGCCTCGAAGAAGGCGAACGGCGGCAGGTCCCGCCCGACCGCGTCGGCCACGCGCGCGACGAGCTGCGTCGCGAGCACGGAGTCCCCGCCGAGGGCGAAGAAGTTGTCGTCCGCCCCGACGCGGTCGACGCCTAACACGGCGGCGCACAGCCCGGCGACGAGCGCCTCGGTCGCGGTCGTCGGGGCGACGTACGCCGCCGCCGGCGCGTCGTCGTCGTCGCGCAGGGGCGCGGTGAGCCCGAGCGCGGCGGCCAGGCCCACGCGCTGCGGCTTCCCCGTCGGCCCCGTCGGGATCGCCGGCACGAGGAGCACGCGCCGCGGCACCTTGAAGGGGGCGAGCCGCGCCGCGACGAACCGGCGGAGCGCCTCCTCCGTGACGTCCGCGCCGGGCCGCGGCACGACGGCCGCGGCGACGACCTCGCCGAGCGTCGCGTGCGGCGCCGCGAACGCGACCGCCTGCGCCACGGCGGGGTGCGCGGCGAGCACCTCGTCCACCTCGCGCGGGGCGATCTTCTCGCCGCCGCGGTTCACGAGCTCCTTGAGGCGGCCGGTGAGAAAGAGGTAGCCGTCCTCGTCGAGGTAGCCCTGGTCGCCGGTGCGGAACCAGCCGCCCGCGAAGGCGCGCGCGTTCGCGTCCGGGCCGGGCGCGCCGCGGTAGCCGCCCATCACGTTCGGCCCGCGCACGGCGACCTCGCCTAACGTGCCGGCGGGGACGGCGGCGCCCGCCGCGTCGAGCACCGCGACCGCGGGCCCGGCGGCCCGCCCGACCGACCCGGGCTTGCGCGCGCCGGGCGGCAGCGGGCTGCTCGTCATCTGGTGCGCCGCCTCGGTCATCCCGTACGCCTCGACCACCGGCGCGCCGAGGGCGCGTTCGAGGCCGGCCATCGTGGCCGGCGCGAGCGGCGCGGACGACGAGCGCGCGAAGCGGATCGGGCGCCGCGCGATGACCGCCGCGTGCGCCGCGGCGCGCTCGAGCACCGCCTGGTGCATCGTCGGGACGGCCGTGTACCACGTCGGCGCGACTTCGTCCCACCACGCGAAGAACCGCGGCGCCTCGAAGCCCGGCGCGCAGGCCACGCCCGCCCCCGCGGCGATCGAGGCGAGCAGCGCGGCGACGAGGCCGTGGATGTGGAACAGCGGCATCACGTTCAGGCACCGGTCGGCCGGCGTGAGCGCGAGCGCGTCGGCGACGTGCCGGGCCGAGGCCGTCAGGTTGGCGTGGGTGAGCGGAACGACCTTGGCGCGCGACGTCGTGCCCGAGGTGTGGAGCACGAGCGCGACGTCGTCGGGCGCGGCGGGCGCGGCCCCCCCGCCCGCCGCGCCGGGCGGCACGCCGTCGAGCGTGAACGCGCCGGCGGGCGCGCCGTCCGGCACGTCGAGGGTGAGCACCCGCACCCCGCGCTCGGCCGCCACGCCCCGCGCCGCCGCGCCGCCCGCGCGCGGGACGACGAGCACGCGCGGGCGCAGGTCGTCGAAGGCGGACGCGAGCTCCGCGGCCCCGTACGCAGGGTTGAGCGGCGCGGCCGTGGCCGCCGCCGCCGCGGCGAGGAATGCGGTCGCGGCCTCCGGACCGTTCGGCAGCACGAGCGCGACCGCGTCCCCGCGCCGCACGCCCGCGCCGCGCAGCGCCGTCGCGGCGCGCTCGACGTGGGCGAGGAGGGACGCGAACGTGAGCGGCGCGCGCGCGGGCGCGCCGACCGAGCGTAGCGCCGGCGCGGCGCCGCATTCACGGGCGCGCTCGACGAGGAGGGCGTGGATCGTCACGGGGCGGGCAGGAAGGGGCGTCCGAAACGGTAGGACCGGCACGTGCGCGGCATCACATTACAGCGCCGTCACGCCGGACGCGC
Source organism: Gemmatimonadetes bacterium T265 (assembly GCA_019973575.1). Lineage (NCBI taxonomy): Bacteria > Pseudomonadati > Gemmatimonadota > Gemmatimonadetes bacterium T265. Next base: position 213,311 of record BPUI01000003.1, on the reverse strand, counting down.
CCGGACCGGCGCTCCGGCCCTCGCGTCCGCGCCCACGCCGCCGATATTCGGACGTCTCATGCACAATTTCGACACGCTGTTCCTGTTCGCGGCGGGACTCGTCGGCGGGGCCATGAACGCGGCCGCGGGCGGCGGGTCGTTCATCACGCTCCCCGCGCTGGTCTACGCCGGCGTCCCGTCGGTCGTGGCGAGCGCGTCGAGCACCGTCGCGCTCTTTCCCGGGCGCCTCGCGAGCGCCTGGGTGTACCGGGGCGACCTCAACGCGATCGGCGGCGCGTCCGTGCGCGCGATGACCGCGGCGAGCTTGGTCGGCGGCGGGGTGGGCGCCCTGCTCCTCCTGCGCACGCCGCCGGCGCGCTTCGACGCGGTCGTGCCCTGGCTCCTACTTGCGGCGACGCTGGCCTTCGCCGGCGGCCGGCGCCTCGCCGCCGCGCTCGGCCGCGCGATACGCGTGCGGCCGTGGATGCTCGTCGCCGGCCAGTTCGTGCTCTGCGCCTACGGCGGATACTTCGGCGGGGCGGTTGGGGTCCTGATGATGGCGCTCTGGCACCTCGCCGGCCTCGCCGACCTCCGGGCGATGAGCGCGGCGCGCACGGTGCTGCTCGGCGCGTCGAGCGGCGTCGCCGTGCTCTGCTTCGTCGCGGCGCGGGCGGTGCAGTGGCCCGCCGCCGCGGCGATGCTCGCCGGCGCGGTGGTCGGCGGGTACGCCGGCGCGCACCTCACGCTGCGCGTGAACGTGCGCCACCTGCGGGTGGGGCTGACGGTGTTCAACGTGGCCGTCACCGGCGCGTTCTTTCTCCGGGCCGCGCGGTAGGCCGCGCGCCCCGACGCCCCCGTCACGCGCCGCCCGGCCGCGCCCCGCGCGCCACCCCGACCGTCACCGCATCCCGCGGCCCCGCCCGCGGCACCACCCGCACCGCCGTGCCGTAGCAGAGCACCTCCGACACGCCCGACATGATCTCGGTCGCGTCGTAGCGGAGCGCGATCAGCGCGTTGGCGCCTAACGCCTGCGCGTGCTCGACGGCGATCTCGAACGCCCGCGACCGGGTCTGTTCGCAGAGCTCGGTGAGTAGCGAGATCTCGCCGCCGAAGATCTGCTGGAACCCCGCGCCGAGGCGTCCGAAGACGGAGCGCGAACGCACCGTGATCCCGCGCACGAGGCCGAGCACCTCGACCACGTCGTAGCCGTCGAGGACGATCGACGTGGTCGCGTGGAAGCGCTCGTACGGCGCGAAGGCGGGTGCCGCGTACGCGTCGGCGCCGCCGCTCGCCGGGCCGCCGCTCGCCGGGCCGCCGCTCGCCGGGCCGCCGCTCGCCGGGCCGCCGCTCGCCGGGCCGCCGCTCGCCGGGCCGCCGCTCGCCGGGCCGCCGCTCACGGGTCCGCCCGGTACACGCGCACGTAGTCCACGACCATGCGCTGCGGGAACGTCGCGTCCCCCGCCGGCGCGCCCGGCCAGTCGCCGCCCACGGCCACGTTGAGGATGATAAAGAACGGGTGGTCGAAGGCCCACTGCTGGGCGCCCGTGAGCTGGGCGCGCGTCGTCGCGTGGTACAGCGTGCTGTCCACGTACCAGCGCACCACGTACGGGGTCCACTCCATCGCGAACACGTGGTAGGCGTCGCCGAAGGCGCCGGACGTGAGCGTGAACGCGCCGCCGTCCTGCCACGTGCCGCCGCTGCCGCCCGCGTGGGCGGTGCCGTAGACCGTGGACGGGTGCGGGCCGACGATCTCCATGACGTCGAGCTCGCCCGCGGCCGGCCACCCGACGGTGTCGATGTTGGCGCCGAGCGTCCAGAACGCGGGCCAGATCCCCGAGCCGGTCGGCGGCCGGATGCGCGCCTCGAAGCGGCCGTACGCCTGTGCGAAGTGGCCCTTGGTGAGGAGGCGCGCCGAGGTGTAGGCGTTCCCGCCGACCGACTCGCGCCGCGCCTCGATCACGAGGTGCCCCGCGCCGTCGAGCGCCGCGTTCCGCGCGCCCGGCGTGTAGTACTCGAGCTCGTGGTTCCCCCACCCGTTGCCGCCCACGTCGTTCGTCCAGCGCGTCGTGTCCGCGGCCGCGCCGGCGGGGCCGTCGAACTCGTCCGACCAGGTCGGCGTCCAAGTCGTCGTGGTCGGCGCGGGTGCCGGGGGCGAAGCCGGCGGCGCCGGGGACGGGGCGGTGCTCGCGTCGGCGCACGCGCTCAAGACGCTCAAGGCGGCAACCGCGACGACCGCGGCCAGGCGACGCGCCGCTACCACCGGCGCGCCCCCTCCTCGGCTGCCGCCTCGTCTGCCGCGGCCGCCACCCCCCCCGGGCCCGCCGCGCGCACCTCCGCGTCGCTCGGCACCACGGGCTTGAGCCCCGCGCGCTGCAGCGCCGCGTTCACCCCCGACAGCTGCGCCCCCGTCGCCCGCCGCAGCGCGTCGAGCTGCGTCTGCAGCTGACGCGAGAGCGAGTCGAACACCACGTACGACTGCCGCGTCGGCCGCGGGTCCGCCGTGGCCACCACGCCCGCGAGCGCGGCGAGCTTGTTGTTGATCCGGATCGGGTAGTTGAGCGGGTCCTGCGAGCTCTGGTTCCGCACCTGGTAGATCGCCTCCTCCGCCCCCGCGAGCGCGGCGAGCAGCGGGCGCGCCTGCGCGTCGAACGCCGCGCGCTCGGCGGCCGGCACGTGCGCGGCGCGTTCGGCCAGCTGCGCGCGCACGTTGCGCACCGTGCGCACCGCGCGGTTGGCCTCGCTCAGCCGGTCGAGCACGCGGCGCTGCAGCGCGACCGTGGCCTCGACGTCGGCCGGCGTCGCGCGCGAGCGCGGGTCCGCGCGCACGACCAACGCCTGCGTCTGTGCCGGCTGCCCCGCCACCGTCATGCGCACGCGGTACGTCCCCGGCGGCACCATCGCGCCGCTCGTCGCGCCGGCCCAGAGGATCATGTTCTCGAAGCGGACGGCGTCGGGCTCGCGCAGGTTCCAGGCGAAGGTGTTGAGGCCGACCTTGTTCGGCACGCGCGGCACCCGCGGGCCGCGGCGCGCGAGCTCCTCGAAGTCGACCTCCGGCTCGCCGCCCGGGCTCCCCTCGCCGCTCTCGCTCTTGAGCGCGGCGGAGCCGAGCTGCGGGTTGGGCGTGCGCGGCAGCCCGCCCGCCTTCGCGACCGAGTCGGCGCGGGCGCGCTTGACGCTGTCGGCGCGCGCCGAATCGGCCATGCCTAACGAATCGAGCCGCGACGTGAAGCGGCGGACCACGGCGCCCTGCGCGTCGAGGAACTCGAGCGTCACGTCCTGGTTGGGCCGCGCCAGCGTGTAGTACACGCCCGCCCCGCTCGGCGGGTTCTTCCCCGCCTGCCGCGGCGCGTCGCCGGACCCGCCGCCCCACGCCACGCGGTACGCGTCGCGCGGCGTGTAGAGGTGCGCCGGCGCGGCGGCGGCCGCGGGCGTCAGCTGCCGCAGCGCGGAGAGGTCGTCCAGGATGTAGAACGAGCGCCCGTGCGTCGCGGCGACCAGGTCGCCCTCCTTCACCATCAGGTCGTGCACCGGCACCGGCGGCAGGTTGCGCCGGAGCGACTGCCAGTGCCCGCCGTCGTCGAACGACACCCACACGCCGCGCTCCGTCGCCGCGTACAGCAGCCCGCGCCGCACCGGGTCCTCGCGGATCGCGCGCGCGAACTCCTCGGCCGGGATGCCGGCGGCGATCGGCGTCCACGTGCGCCCGTAGTCGGCCGTCTTGTAGAACATCGGGCGCAGGTCGCCGAACTGGTACCGGTTCGCGGCCACGTAGGCGACCGCGGGGTCGTGCGGCGACGCCTCGACCAGCGAGATGCGCGGCAGCTCGCCCATCGCCGGCGGCGTGACGTTGGCCCACGTGCGCCCGTCGTCGCGCGTGACGTACACCAGCCCGTCGTCACTCCCCGTCCAGATCACGCCGCGCGCCCTGGGCGACTCGGCGATCGTGAAGATCGTCGCGTACGTCTCGACGCCCGTCTGGTCCTTCGTGATCGGCCCGCCCGACGGCCCCATCGTGCGCGGGTCGTGGCGCGTGAGGTCGGGCGAGATCACGTCCCAACTCTGCCCGCCGTCGCGCGTGCGGAAGACGTGGTTGCCGCCCGCGTAGAGCACCCGCGGGTCGTGCGGCGAGAAGACGATCGGGAAGGTCCACTGGAAGCGGTAGGCGAGGTCGCCCGACGACTGGCCCATCGGGTTGTCGGGCCACGGGTTGACCTGCACCTCCTCCTCGGTGCGCATGTTCTTGCGCGTGAGCAGCCCGCCGTAGCTTCCCGCGTAGGCGACGTCCGGGTGCAGCGGGTCGACGGCGATGTAGCCGCTCTCGCCCCCGCCCGCGTCGACCCACAGCTCGCGCGTCACGCCCCCCGGCCAGCGGTTTGGCCCGCAGAGCGTCGAGTTGTCCTGCTGCGCGCCGCAGACGCGGTAGGGGAACTCGTTCGTCGTCGTGACGTGGTAGAACTGCGCGGTGGCGAAGTTCTCCTCGGTCCACGTCTTCCCCGCGTTCATCGACACGGTCGCGCCGCCGTCGTTCCCCTCGATCATCCGCTGGGGGTTGTCGGGCGCGATCCAGAGGTCGTGGTTGTCACCGTGCGGCACGGCGATCGGCTGCTTGAAGGTCTTGCCGCCGTCGACGGATCGGTAGAAGCCGACGTTGAGCGCGTAGACGGTGTTCGTGTCCCTGGGGTCCGCGAAGATGCGCGAGTAGTACCACGCGCGCTGCCGCAGCTTGCGGTCCGCGTTGACGCGCCGCCACGTCGCGCCCGCGTCGTCGCTGCGGTAGATGCCGCCCGAGTCGGCCTCGATCGAGGCCCAGAGCCGGCGCGGGTTGGCGGGGGAGACGGCGAGCCCGATGTTGCCTAACGGACCCGCCGGGAGCCCGGCGTTGCGCGTCAGCTCGGTCCAGTGCTCGCCGCCGTCGGTGCTCTTGTAGAGCGCGCCCCCCGCCCCGCCCGAGGAGAGCGTGTACGCGTTGCGGTACGACTGCCAGAACGCGGCGTAGAGGACGTTCGGGTCCTTGGGGTCGACGACGAGGTCGCACGCGCCGGTCGAGTCGTTGCGGAAGAGCACCTGCCGCCACGACTTCCCGCCGTCCGTCGTTTTATATACGCCTCGATCCTTACTCGGCCCCCAGAACGCGCCCTGGGCGGCGACCCAGACGACGTCGGGGTTGGTCGGGTGCACGCGCACGCGGCTGATCTGGCGCGTCGCCTTGAGGCCGACGAAGGCCCACGTCTTCCCGCCGTCCGTCGTCTTGAACGCCCCCTCGCCGTGCGAGACGTTGCCGCGGATCGCGTACTCGCCGGTGCCGACGTAGACGACGTCGGGGTTGCTCGCGCTCACGCCGACGTAGCCGACCGTGCCGCCGAACGCCTTGTCGCTCGCCGGGGCCCAGGTCATCCCGCCGTCGGTCGTCTTGAACACGCCGCCGCCGGTCGTGCCCATCCAGTACTCCATCGGCCGCGCGGCGCTGCCGGCCACCGCGACCGAGCGGCCGCCCCGGTAGGGGCCGAGCTCGCGCCAGGTAAGGGCGGCGAAGGCGGTCGTGTCGTAGGCGCCCGACGGCGGGACGCCGGGTGCGGGCTGGGCCGGGGCGCTGGCGGCGAGGGCGGCCGTCAGAGCGGCGGCCGGGAGCGCCGAGCGCCAGGCGGCGCGGCGGAGGAACGGAACGGTCACGCGGGCCTCGTGCGGGTGGGGGCGCCGCACAGTGTGTGCGACAGTCCTGATCGCGCAAGGCACACGGCGGTTCTGGCTGCCGCCGGCCGCCGCCGCCCAGGCGCTTCAGACCCGCTCGACCGCCGTCGCCGCGGCGTCGAGCGCGGCCGCGAGGGCCTGGACCTGCTCGTCGCCGAGTGGGCCGCGGGCGAGCCGCATCCGGAGCGCGAGGCGCAGGTTCTCCATCGCGCGCAGCAACTGAGGCGCGGGCGCCCCGCCGTGCGCGCGGCCGGCCTCGGCCATCCGCGCGAGGAGCGCGTCGACCGTCGGGCGGTTCGCGTCGAGGAACGCGCGCCCCGCGTCGGTGATCTCGTACGACTTCTTCGCGCCCTCGTCCGGGCGGACGGTGACGTACCCGAGGTCTTCGAGCAGGGTGAGCGTCGGGTAGATGACGCCCGGGCTCGGACTGTAGGCGCCGCCGACGCGCTCCTCGATCGCCTTGATCAGGTCGTAGCCGTGGCGCGGCTGCTCGGCGATCAGGTGCAGGATGACGAGCCGAAGGTCGCCGTGAGCGAAGAACCGCCCGAGCGGGCCGCGCCCGCCGCCAGGACCGCCGCGCCCGCGCCCGAACGGGCCGGGGCCAAAGGGCCCGCGCCCGGGCGGGCCGAAGTCGGTGGGGTCGGGGCGGCGGCGGTGCCGGTGGTGCGTCTCGCGCTCGTCCTGCGGATGCTCGGCGCCTTCGCCGCGCCAACCGAAGGGTCCGCGACCGCCGCGGTGCATGGGGTGTGAATGATGCTTGAACATGAGTAATCCTGTTTGTGTTTTGATGTATCGAACTGTTCGATATATCTGATGCGCACGATATATCGCAATTTGCTCGTTCGCAAGACCCCGCCTGGACGCGGTCTGATCGCCCGGGCGGGCGAGGCACCCGGACCACGGCCGCCGGGTACCGGGCGTGTGCCCCGTCGTCCCCGCGTCGCCCGCGCGTCCAGCACCGGCTGGTCGTCCGTCGCGCTCGCCGTCGCGCTCGCGGCGTTCGGCCTGGGCGCGGTCGCCGCGGCGGTCCGCGCGCACGACGCGCACGCCACGACCGGCCCCACGCTCGCCGACGGCGTGCGCCGGCTGCGGGCGGCGGTGGTCGGCGATCGGCCCGACGGCGTGGACGACGCGTCCTCGCACAACGCGGCGGCCACAAACGGCCTCTCCCGCGCGGCGCGGCGCGCGCTCGCCGCCGTCGTGCGCCATGCGCCGCGGCCCGCCCCGCCGGCCGGCGTACCACGGTGGGCCGACACCGCGCACTGGGGACCGGACGTCGTTTTCTGGAACGACCGCACCACCGCGCCCCTCGCCGCCGAAGCCGGCGATACGATCGCGCTCGCCGCGCCCGAACTCCCCGGGGCGCTCCCGGCCGCGCTGCGCGCCCGCGGGGTGCACTGGGCGGTCGAGGGCGCGGTCACCTTGCTCGGCGACGGCCGCGCCGTGCTCGACGCCCCGGGCGACGCCGTGATCACCGCCGTCACCCCCGCCGGGACGACGCGTACGCCGGTCGTCGTCCGTCCCGTCGCGCGCGGCCGGCTCTACGCGGGCGACGACGGCGCGCCGGTGCCCGCGCGCGTCGTCGTGCGGAGCGGCGGGGCGGCGGAGACGACGTGGACCGACGCGGCCGGCCGCTTCCGCCTGGACCTTCCGCCGAACGCGGACGCCGCCACGCCGGCGGACGTGCGGGTCGAGCCCGCCGGGGCCGCGTACGCGCCGGTCTCGCTCCGCGGCGTGCCGCCCGCGCGGCTCCACACGTTAGGCATCGTCCTCCTGCCGGCGCGCTGGACCATGACGGCCGGCGCCTTCGCCGGCACGACGGTGCCGGTGCGCGCCGCGGCCGCGCGCGGGTTCTGGCAGTTCACGGCCGCGCGCCGGCGCGGGGTGGGCTGGCTGCGCGACGCGCCGCACACGGTCGCCCTCGCGCCCGGGTTCGACGCCGCGGATAGCGCGACGTTCTGGGGCGCCGCGCACGCGCTCGCCGAGGCGTGGGGGCGCCCGCTGTTCGTCCCCGCCGCGGGCGCGCCCGCCGACTCCGACGACCCCGAGGCCGACGTCGTCGTGCGTCCCGCGCCCGGGCTGCGCGCCGACGGGATGACGACCCTCGGCTGGGACGAGAGCGGCGCGATCGCGGGCGTGACGATCGAGTTCCGCGTGCGGCGCCCGGGCGCGCTCGAGCCGCAGGTGGCCGCGCACGAGTTGCTGCACGCGCTCGGCTTCGGCCACGCGCGCGGCTGGGGCTCGGTGCTCGCTCCCGCCGGGCGCCCGTCGGTCGCGGGGGTGACCGCGGCCGACGTCGCCTACGGGCAGCTGCATGAGGCGCTGCTTCGCCAGGCGCGGCGCGCCGAGGACGCGTACGGCGCCGCATACGGCTGGGCCGACGCCGTGCCGTAGCCGCCCGGCCGTACGCGCGCCTACGTTAGGCGCCCTCCCGCTTCGGGAGGACCGTGCGCGTCAGCTGGCGCAGCGCGAACCCGGGCGCCGCCCGGCTCAGGAGCTTCACCACGTTGCTGAGCCCCGGCCGGATCTCGAGCCGGCCCGCCTCGATGCCCGCGACCGCGCGCGCCGCGAGTACGGCCGGGTCCATCGCCTTCTGCCCCTTCACCGCCTCGGTGAACTCGCCGCGGAAGAGCGGCGTCTCCACGCCGGGCGGGGCCAGTTCGACGACGGTGACACCCGTTCCCGCGAGCTGTACGCGCAGAACCTGGGTGAAGGCGTGGATCCCGGCCTTCGTCGCCGAGTAGACCGGCGCGAGCGGGAACGGGACGAAGGCGAGGCCCGACGAGACGTTGACGATGAGCGCCTCGCCGCGGCCCTTCAGGTGCGGCAGGAACTGCTCGACCATGCGCACGGGCCCGCTCAGGTTGATCTCGATCTCGCGCGTCACGTCGTCCGGCCCGGCGGCCCGGCCGAAGTCGATGTTCCGCATGACCCCGGCGTTGTTCACGAGCACGTCGAGTGCGGGGAACTCGGCGAGCACGCGCTCGCGGAGCGCCCGGATCGCCTCCGGGTCGCTCGCGTCGCTCTGAAAACCGCGGACGCCGGGGAGCGCGCGCTCGGCGGCCGCGAGCCGCTCGCCGTCGCGCCCGGTGACGAGGACCGTGTTGCGGCGCGGGACGAGTAGCGTCGCGAGCGCGAGGCCGATGCCGCTCGCGCCCCCGGTGATGAGGACCGTCCTGTTCGTCAGCGGCATGAAGACTCCGCGTGGTAGGTGGCGCTTGCCTCCGGTACGGTAGCCTCTTACTCTCCATTAGTAAGAATACACCGTGAAGTGCCATACTTACTGTGTAGAGAGTGACCACATGACGAGTGCACCGCCGTTCACGGACGCGCAGCTCGCCCGGGCGCGGGCGTACGTCGCGCCGGCCGCGCCGGCCGAGCTCGACCCGCGCGTCGCGGCCCTCGTCCACGACCTGATCGGCCGCGTCGCCGACAAGTGGACGATGCTGATCCTCGAGGCGCTGGCCGAGCACGGGACGGTGCGCTTCACCCGCCTGGGCGCGCTCGTCGACGGGATCAGTCAGAAGATGCTGACGCAGACGCTCCGGCACATGGAGCGCGACGGCCTCCTCACGCGCACCGTCCACCCCGTCGTGCCGCCCAGGGTCGAGTACGCGCTGACGCCGCTCGGCCTCGGGCTCGGCGCGGCCTTCTGCGGCGTCTGGCACTGGGCGTCGGACAACCTGTCGGCGGTCGACGCGGCGCGCCGCGCGTTCGACGCGAGGGCCGGGGCGGCGTGACGCCGAACGAGGCGGTAGGAAAAGCCCGGGACCACTCTGGGGTTAGGCGCGTTCGGGCGCAAGTTTGGTGGCGTCGCGTTGCTGCCGTGCTGCCCCGCCCCGAGCGCCCCGCCCATGGCCCGCGACAAGCATATCGACGCCAGCCCGCGCGTTCTGCCGGTCGATCTCGCCCGGCAATTGCTGCCCGGCACGTTCGAGCATGCGGCGCATCACCTCCTGGCGCACGCGGTCGACCTGTCGCGTTTCGACGCCCGCTTCCGGAACGACGACACCGGCGCCCCCGCGTACCCGCCGGCCATGCTGCTCACCGTCGTGCTCTGTGCGTACGCGCACGGCATCGTGAGCAGTCGCGCCATCGAGCGGCTCTGCCGCGAGCACGTGACCTTCATCGCGCTGTGTGGCGACACGGCCCCGCACGTCACGACCATCGCGCAGTTCGTCAGCACGCTGGGCCCGGACATCGCCCACGTGTTCGCGGCGGTGCTCGCCGTCTGCGACCGCCAAGGCCTGATCGGGCGCGAGAGGTTCGCCATCGACGGGGTGAAGCTCCCGAGTCATGCCTCGAAACGGCGCAGCGGCACCCGCGCGAACTTCGAGCGGCAGGCGGCCAAGTGTGAGGCCGCCGCCGCCGCGATGCTCGCCCGGCACCGCGCAGCCGACCCCCAACCCGTCGAGCCGGACGTGGCCGCGAAGGACACGGCGCGACGGGAACGGCTCGAGCACGACGCGCAAGAACTCCGGACCTGGCTCGCCGCGCCCCCCGAGGACCGGCGTGGGCCATCCGGCGGCGTGCGGCAGAGCAACCGGACCGACGCCGACAGTGCGAAGCTGGCCACGGGCAAGGGCGTGCTCCAGGGCGACACCGGCGTGGCGGCCGTCGACGCGGCGCGCCAGAGCATCGTGGAGGCGCAGGCGCATGGCACCGGCGCGGAGCAGGAGCTGCTCCTCCCGGTGGTGACTGCGCTCGAGCCGGTGCTCGCGCCCACGACGGTGCTCACCGCGGATGCGGGCTACCACAGCGAGGCGAACCTGCGCTACCTGGCCGAGCAGCACGTCAGCGCGCTCATCACCGACAACGCGATGCGGCAGCGGGACGAGCGTTGCGCGACCCAAGCACAGCGTCAGGGCACGCCCGATCCGCTGTACGACAAGACGCACGCGGTCGACGAGCCGCGCGTCTTCCAGCCGAGCGACTTCACCTACGACGCCGCGGCACGCACGTGCGTGTGCCCCGCCGGCAAGATGCTCTACCGCTCCGGCCGCGACATCGTCACGCGCGGCTACGTCGCCGATCACTTCCGCGGGGCGAAGGGCGTCTGCGGTCCCTGCCCGCTCCGGGCGCAGTGCCTGCGCACGCCGGACCGCACGCCGACGCGCCAGGTCGCCTGCTGCCGGGGCAAGGCGGCCGGCACGCCCGAGAGCCACACGGATCGCATGAAGCGGCGGCTCGACACGCCCGAGGGCCGGGCGCAGTACGGGCGCCGCTTCGCGACCGTGGAGCCGGTCTTCGGCAACCTGCGGGCGAACAAGCGGCTCGACCGCTTCACGCTCCGCGGCCGGACGAAGGTCGACGGGCCGTGGAAGCTCTACTGCCTGGTGCACAACATCGAGAAACTCGCCCACCACGGGTACGCGGCGTAGAGCGACCCGAGGAGGACGACCGCGGCAGCGTGCCTAACACACCACGACCGCCGCGTACCACGATGCCCGCCGTCCGTCCGTCCGACACCGGTGACTAACGGCGAAGCCGCCGGCCAAAATGCGCCGAGAATGGGGTTTTCCTACAGCCTCAACGCACAAGTTAAGCTCGTATAGTCGTGAGCTCCTGGACGGGCATGCAGCGGCCGGAGTAGCGTACGGGCGTCGGGCTGCGCTGAAGTTAAGCCGAGGGCACTCCCGCTCCTCTCCCTGCAGACCGCGCGTCCGGCTCCCCTGCGCTATTCAGCTTGCTGCGCGTTCCCCTGCGCTGATCGACACGAGCGTGCGCTGGAGTCGGCCCGCCCCGACGGAGGCACCACCCACGGAGGTGCGACGATGATGTACCTCGGATTCGACATCGGCAAGCGCTGGCATGACGCCGCGCTCCTGGACGGCGACGGCGAGCTCGTCTGGCAAGCCCGGTTCGCCCCGACGCGATCTGGGTTGACGCAACTCGCGGCACGCCTCGCCGACGTGCCGCCGGCCGACGTGCAGGTCGGGCTCGAAGCGACCGGGGTCTACTGGCTCACCCTGCACGCGTGGCTCCAGCAGTGGGGCGCGCCGACCGTCCGCGTGCTCAACCCACTCCAGACCCGGGCCTTCCGCAACGCCAACCTGCGCGGGGCCAAGACCGACCGGATCGACGCGGTCGTGATCGCGCGCCTGCTGCACTGGGGCGGGAAGCGCCTCGCCTCGCACGCGGTGCCCGAGGACCGCCAGGCCGCCGCGCGTGAGATCAGCCGACTCCGGACCGAGATGGTCGAGCTCCGCGCGCGCCAGCTCACGAAGCTGCACACCGTGCTCGACCCGCTCTTCCCCGAGTTCGCCGCCGTGTTCTCCGACCTCGGGAGCCCGAGCGCGCTCGCCGTCCTCGCCCGGTGGGCGACGCCCGCGGCCCTCGCCCGAGCGCGCGCGTCCGAGGTCACGCGCGTGCTCCACGCGGCCAGCCGCGGCCATCTCGGGGCCGAGACGGCGCGCGCGCTGCGCACCTGCGCCGCCGCCTCGGTCGGCGTCGTCGACCCGTACGGCGCGGCCGCCGTCGCGGTCCAGACCCTCGTCACCCACCTCGAGCAGCTGCGCGCGCACGTCGTCGCGTTAGGCGAGCGCCTCGACGCGCTGCAGGCCGACGACGCCCCGACCCGCGCCCTGCTCGCGACCGTGCCGGGCTTCGGCCGCGAGACCGTGCGGACGTGGCTCGCCGAGCTCCCGGCGATGGCGCGCTTCGCCGCGCAGGCGCGCGAGCAGGCGCGCACCCTCAAGAAGCCGAAGCACGGGGCCGACAAGCTCGTCGCCGCCGTCGGCCTCGACGCCCAGGTCAAGCAGTCGGGCCGCTCCGCCGGGCACGCGCGCATGAGCAAGCGCGGCAATCGGTACGTGCGCCGCGCCGTCATGCTCGCCGCCCGCTCGGCCGCGCGCACCGACCCGCAGTGCCAGGCGGTCTACGACGCCCAACGCGCCCGCGGGAAGCCCTACCTAGTCGCGCTCAGCCACGTGGCCCACCAACTCCTGCACATCACGTACAGCGTCCTCCTGCACGCGAAAGGCTACGAACTCCCCGCCCGCTTCGGCACCGTACCCGCACCAGAACTCGCCATGGCCGGGACTTGATCTCCCTTAGCTTGTCTGCCGGGTTGTCCAGGCGGGCGGGCGGCCGCAGGCGACAGAGCCGGCGGTCGCACACGGGCACCCCGGCGTACCCGGACGGCTGCAACGCCTTGTATGGTGCGGTATGGTGCGGTGCAGCTCCCCCGCGTCCCGTAGGTTGCAGCTGTTCCCGGAGTGCGGTAGGCCGTCAACGCATCGGTCCGCCCCGCGAGACCGCTAACGAGGAACGAGGTCGCCGTGCTCCCCCGCGTGCCAAGCTCGGACAGTCGCCAGGGCCGTCGCTAGTGTGCCGCGCCGAGCCCGCATCCGCAAGGCTGAGCGCCGCCGCGTCCTACCCTCCCGTGCCCGAGGTCCCGATGTCCACCCACTTCATCGGCGTCGATGTGTCGAAGGCCGCGCTCGACGTGCACGTTCGGCCCGACGGCACCACGCTGCGCGTGCCCAACACCGCTGCGGGCGTCCGCAAGCGCGTCGCGCTCTGCACCCGGCTTGCCCCCGAGCGGATCGTCGCCGATGCGACTGGGGGCCTCGAGCGGCTCCTCGTCGATGCCCTGCACGCCGCCGCGCTGCCGGTCGTCGTCGCCGGCCCGGACCGCGTGCGTCACTTCGCGCGCGCACTCGGCGTGCGCGCCAAGACGGACCGGGTCGACGCCGCCGTGCTCGCCCACGACGCCGAGCGCGTGCGACCCGACGTCCGTCCGGGCCCCACCCCCGACGCGCGCGCCCTCACCGCGTTGGGCGCGCGCCGGCGCCAGCTCACCGCGATGATCGCCGCCGAGAAGCACCGGATCGCCGCGGCCGCCGTGGCGCTCCGGGCGGACCTCCGGCTCCACGTGCGCTGGCTGCCGCGGCGCATCGCGCGGCTCGACCTGCAGATCGCGGCGGCCATCGCCGCCGACGCAGACCGCGCGGCCGAGGCGGCGCGCCTGCAGACCGTGCCCGGCGTGGGGCCGGGCGGCGCCCACACGCTCGCGGCCGAGCTGCGGGAGGCAGCATGCCGGAGTGAGGCCGGCTCGGGCGTCGCCAGGTCGCCGCGCTCGTCGGACTCGCGCCCTTCCCACGCGACTCCGGGATCCTGCGCGGCACGCGCACGATCTGGGGCGGCCGCGCCGTTGTGCGGACCGTGCGGTACCTCGCCGCGATGTCCGGCGTCCGCTGCAATCCCACCCTCCACACCTTCTACGCGCGGCTGGTCGCCGCGGGCAAACCCCGCACGGCTGCCCTCACCGCCGTCGCGCACAAACTGCTCACCATCCTCAACACTATGGCCCGCGCCAGCACCTCCTGGTCACCGCCGCTCAGCGCTCCGGCTTGACAGCGGACCACAGTCGCTCGTTAGGTGACCGCGCGTCAGACGACGTACTGCACGGCCCACGCGCGCACGCGCCAGCGTCCCGCGCCGTCGCGCGCGAGGAGCACGTAGCCGCCCCGACCACAGACGTCGTTGCACACGTAGGCCGCGTACACGACGGCCCACCGCCCGTCCGGCGCGTACGCAACGCGCGAGAGCCAGAACGCCTGCGCCGCGCGCCCCGGACGCCCGGGCTCGGCGCGCGGCGGCGCGCGCAGCTGGGCGGAGTCTATCCACCGGAGGCCGCGGCGGTCGGCGAGCACACGCCGCGGCGGGCGCTCGGCGGGCGGAAGCCGCCAGAGCACCTCCACAAGCGCGGTGTCGAACCCCGGGACCTCGCGCGCGAGACGCGCGCCGAGCCCGGGCGCGGCCCGGCGCCGCTCCGGGGCGGTGGGAGGGAGCGCCTGGGCGACGACGGGGAACGCGACACCGAAGTCGGCGCGCAGGCTGTCCAGCACGGCCGCGTAGACGGCCGCGTCGCGGGCCGGCCCCTGGCCCCGCGCGCGCTGGAGCGGCAGCCCGCCCACGGCCGCGAACGCCGCGCCGAACGCGAGGACCCGGAAGTGCACGCCCGTCACCCGTCGGATGTTGGTCACCTAACGCCAGAGTTCAGCTGCGACGCGGCCCACACGGAACCCGAACGGTTGCCAATACATGGGCCGCGTTGTCAGCTTCAACGGTTCGTTAGACAGCAGGTGCGAGGGCCCTAGCTGTCAAGCGATGCATAGAGTTCGACCAACGCGTTCTTCTTGGCCTCGGAATCTGGCGGAAGGCTGTCGTCAACGACTTCGAGGAGGCTGCGCAGACCCTCCTCGTCGTTGCTGATCAAGAACTGCAGGATTCTCGCCCAAATGAGAAAGGGTGTACCAGCGAACGTGTCCTCACCAAATTCGAGCGAAGCCGTTCGACACAGTACTTGAATGTCGGAGGATGCTGAGACGTGTTTGGCCAGTTCGCGCGCTAGGCGCCTCGTCGCATCCTGCCTGACCTGCTCGTTCTCTACAATCGCCCGAGGCAGCTCGAAGGACCGCGAACAATGTGTGCAGCGGAAGGTTCCGCCCTTATCGAAGTCACGGAGCATCAGCGTATCACACGCATCGCAACGTCGCACTTTTGCACCCAGAAACGTTTCTAGCGGTAGCGCGGCTGCGAGATACGCTACGCAAACGTCCGTGATTGCGTGAACCTCTGTAGGGAAGCCACGCTTACCGCTCGCTTCGTTGCCGATCGTTTGGAACACGTCGAAGCGCTGCTTCCACTTGCCCACCTTGCTCTGCACTGACTCCGGCTTGTTGCCGCGAAAAATCTCGTTAACGAGCATCTTTGAGCTGAATACGACGCGACCCAAAGACGTGATCTCTCGATAGGCCTTGGGCTCAGGGATAGCGCGCTGCGCTACCTCTCTGGCGTACTTGTCGATGGCCGCGACTAGGGCATCCCTTCCAACCCTCCGCGCATCAGCACCTTCCTGGTTGAGGAGATTGACCTGCTCTTCAATCAAGTACTTGCACAGAGTAACCACTGCCCGCGGAGACGTGCCGGCGAACAAAACGATTACGTCCTTCGGTGTCATCCCGCCGAACGCACTCACCCCGTGGTCGAAAATGACGTCGAAAGTAGAAAGGCGGTCGCTGGAGAATGCGCGCACTCGCCCTTCAAGCATCGCGATGAGTTGCTCACGCTTCCACACAAGGGTACGTGCGAACACACGGTCCTCTCGTGCGTTGGCCTTGTAGAGGGCAGCAATCCCGTCCCAAAGGAAGAACTTGAATGCGTACTGGCGTTCCGGTCTATCGAGGAGATTCAGATTTGCGACGAGCGGATGAACGAGATTGTAAGTCGCCGTAGCGTCGCGCTGAGTCCAGTGTGTCTCATCAACGCGATCGACGAGCACGTAAACTGCCTGGTAGTAGTGCCCCAGCAGTTCCACGAGCCTGAGAAAGTCGGTCTCCGGAGGCGCAGTAAAGTCCCGCGTGTCCGCCTTCATCTCACCGAGTGCTTTGACGAACTCAGTGCCAGCCTGGAGTTTGTCGGCGCTGTACTGCAGCACTTTCGCAACCAGCGACACGACCGGCAGCGCGTTGACTATGCGCTTTGCTTTCGCCTGAACCTCCTCCCATGGAGTCTTCAGCTGTTCTATATCCCGATAGACTTCCGCCGACGACTTCCCTCCCACATATCGCGCGAACGCATAACGGAGGAGTGCCCGCTCTTCGGAGGACACAGCCATGCTCGGGAACGGCGCGTCGTTGATGCTCTTGAGAAGGCTGATCGTGAGCAGGTAATTGACGGCCGAGAGATGATCGTCTAGGTCGTGCTTCTTGTCGCTCAATCCGAGACGTGCGTACTCGTCGTAGAGCACTGTGAGTACCGGCAGCCGGCCATCGGCAAGCGGCTCTCTGGACGCAGCTCGTTCATCCAGCATCACGGCGAGAGCAGTCTTGCCCGCGCCGGTGGGTGCCAGGACGATCGCGCTCTTCGGGTCGCCTGGATCACCCCATAGCGTTTCGAAGTAGGGCGGAGGAACAAAGTATCCTTCCAGAACTGCTCTCTCGTCGCGCGCGTTCACACTTCCGAACGGATTCTGGCCGTCCGTGAATCCGAGGTACGCGAGGTAGTCCGTCAATGCGATGTTCGCCATGAGCCGTCCTGCGAAGAGGGGGACAGCGGGTACGTTGTCGGGCACTTCTCGAAGCTTCAAAGGGTGTTGCTGTCTAACGCGGAAGTTCAGCTGCGGGCCGTGAGTGCGCGTCGCAGTCGAGGCAAGATAGAGCCGAGGGCCGCGGCGGAGCGTCCCCGCATACCCGACAGCTGCAACGCTCCGTTGGGCGGCGTGGGTCACGCATGCCCGCCGGCGACGTCCCGGAGCGCGAACGCCAGTTCCCAGCCCGCGGGTAGCGTGGCGGCCAGGCCCGTCAGCGCAAGCACCGCGTCGACGAGGAAAGCGTACATCGCGGGGTCGCTCACTGTGCGACGACCAGCGTGGGGGGTGCGCAGCTCGAAGAGCCAGGTGAACGTGTAGAACAGGTTCGCAAGCGCCCACCCCACAGCCGCCATCGCGCCGACCGGGCCGATCTCGGGCATGGCCCCGGTCGCGAGCCGGACGGCTGCGACGTGGAGCGCGAGGCTGGGCAGGCCGACGGCCGCGAGATACGCGTTGTACGCGGGGCGGCGCGCCTCCCACCAGCGGATCGCGGTTCCGTCGGACCGCGGACCGACCGGCACCGTCCGGAACCAGGTCCACCAGCGTCGCAGAGGTGCCATGCGCTATCTCGACATGTAGGTTGGTCGCGCCCAACGCCAAAGTTAAGCTGCGGGTTCGCACAGCGGGCCGCGGCTCGCGACACACCAGAGGCGGAAGGCGGGCCAGGAGCGTCCGTGCATACCCGACAGCTTCAACGCCTTGATGTTTCCCGAGAGTCGCCGGCGCCCTACGATCCGGCACCCTCTCCAGGAGACCTCATGCTGCACTCCGGCCTCGACCTGCACAAGCGGACGCTCGCCATCAGCACTGTCGACGCGGAGGGCCGCCCCGTGCGCGACGTGCAGCTGCCGACGAAGCGCGCCGCGATCACGGCCTACTTCGCCGCGCTGCCCGGTGGACCGGGCGCGCAGCGCGCGGTCGTCGAGTCCACCTCGAACTGGTACTGGCTCCGCGACCTGCTCGGGGCTCAGGGTGTTGATCTCCGGCTCGCGCACTCTAAGCATGTGAAGGCGATCAGCTACGCCAAGGTGAAGACCGACGCTGTCGATGCGGCGACCCTGGCCCAACTGCTCCGCGGCGATCTGGTCCCAGAGGCCCACATGGTGAGTGCGGAGTGGCGTGAGGCGCGCGATCTGCTGCGCGCCCGCCTGCAGCTCGTGCGACAGCAGGTCCGAGTGAAGAACACGGTCACCGGTCTGCTCGCGCAGTACAACGTGACCGACCCGGACGCGCTGCCGCCGCTCGTGCAGCTGCGAGTGCGGCTGCTCGGCGAGCAGTTCGTGCTCTTGAGCGATCAAGCCAAGCGACTCGCCGCGGAGCTCAACCCGGTGCTCGTCCCGACGCCCGATGTACAACGGCTGCTCTGGATCCCTGGCATCGGCCGCGTGGTCGCGTTCACGATCTGGCTCGAGGTCGACGGCGTCGCGCGCTTCCCGAGTGCCCGCGACTTCGTCAGCTACTGCCGGCTCGTGCCGGGAGCGGGCAACTCCGGCGGGAGGACGCGCCACAAGCGGACCAAGGACGGCAACCGCTACCTGAAGCTCGCCTTCAGCCACGCCGCCGTGCGTGCCATCCAGTACTTCCCCGAGATCCGCGCGTTCTACCAGCGGCTGTGTCGCCGCAAGCCGCCGGTCGTCGCGCGTGCGGTCGTCGCCAAGGAACTCGCGCGCATCGTCTACTACGTCCTCGCCAAGCAGGAGGCATTCAACGGCACATTCAAGGGCGCGCCCCTGAGTCGCACGAAGAAGCCGAAGTGGCCCCGCCTGGCCAGCCCCGCCGTCTAACTGGAGCCCGCTCTCCGGAGCGGCGCCTCTCCGCCGTCTTTGATTGGGCGCCAGGCGGCGCTGCCGCCGCTGTACCTCTGAGACCAGCCTCCGGGCTGTGAACTCGCAATGGTGTGTGGCCGCCACGGAGGCATCCGGGCGAGACCGGCACGAGGTAACCACGGCAGCTCCCCACCGTCGGTCGCACGGCACTACACACCCTCACCGGTCGATGGCGTAACCCGCCATCGTCAGCGCGAGCTATCCCCTCTTGCGCCCGAACTCTCGAATGGCGTTAGACGCCAGGCGCACGGCGCTCCCACGACGGGCGGTATGGGGCGCACTCTGGCACGTCCGACAGGTCGTGCTCCATGCCGCGCACCGGGCGCGGCACGATCCAGACCGTGTCGGGCAGGGCCGCCACGCCTTCGAGGAGCCGGACCGACGCGACGGCCGGGTACTCGACCGTGACCTCGCGCGGCCCGGACCAGTACACGTGCCCCGTCCAGCTCTGGTACGCGGCGAACGCCGGCCGGCGCGCCTCGGCCGCGACCGTGTCCGCCCGGTGGAGCTGCACGCCACCGAGGGCCCACCCGGCCGCGCCGCCGCCCGACTGGCGGAAGAACGTCGCCGCGTACCGCCCATCGGGCGACGGGCAGACCGCGACCGCCTGGAAGACGGTTCGGGAGCCGAATCGCGAGCAGGCGGGCGCACCGAGCGCACCCACCGCGACGAGGAACCACGTCCGGGGACGGACCATGCGGGTTCAGTTCCTCGGGTTCGAGCCGACGTCAGCGTCGCACCAAGACGAACAAGATCGCGAACGCCACGAGGAGGATCAGGAATGCTGTGCGCCGAAGTGCGCGGAGCTGAACGTTGAGGCCGTCGAGAAGAACGGCAATCGCCGAGACGTCCTGACGTCCGTGCACCGTCGCCAGCCGGGCTTCCTGGGCGGAGTAGTCGTTGAGACCGTCGCTCAGGAGCTTCTGCTCGTCGCCCCACGCGCCACGACCGATAGATCCCGCGCGCTGAAGAAAGTCGCTCATCGGTGAAACTGGGCATGGAAGTGGGAAGCTGATGATTTCGGCGTACCGCGATGCGTGTTGGCGTCTAACGCTCATTCGACAGGTCCGTGTAGCAGCGCCGATGCGGCGCGCCGGTCGGCCTATCGTGCGCCCGCGCGAGTGTAACACCCGCGCCCGGATCCAGCCAGCAACCGCCCAAGTCGCGCGCCGGCTGCGCGATACGGGCGGACTCCGCGCGTTCGCCCGTCGGCGATAGACAGACCCGCCCAACGCGCGACGCGCGTCGAGCGGATCACCGGCGGCCGTCCGGGTCCGCCGCCGGAGTTGCCGGGGCCGCCGGAGGCGCGGCCGGAGGCCCGCCGCCTCGGGCCGGCAGGTCGATCGGGCCGATGACGCCCCGCCCCCCGCGGTTGAGCACGTGCGTGTAGATCATGGTCGTGCGCACGTCGCGGTGCCCCAGCAGCTCTTGCACGGTCCGGATGTCGTACCCGGCCTCGAGCAGGTGCGTGGCGAACGAGTGCCGGAACGTGTGGCAGGTGACGCGCTTCGTCAGCCCTGCGCGGACCGCGGCGTCGCGCACGGCGCGTTGGACGGCGGTCTCGTGCAGGTGGTGGCGGCAGGGCGCGCCGGTGGCCGGATCCCGATACCGACTCGTCGCCGGGAACACCCACTGCCACGGCCACGACGCGGCCGCGCCGGGCAGTTTGCGCGCGAGCGCGCCCGGCATGGCGACCCGGCCGCCCCCGTCGGCCAGGTCGCGCGCGTGGAGGGCGCGGACTCGAACGAGATGCACGGTCAGCGCGTCCGCCGCGACGGCCGGCAGCACCGTCACGCGGTCCTTCCCGCCCTTGCCCGACCGGACGAGGAGTTCGCCGCGCGCGATGTCCAGGTCCTTCACCCGGAGGTGCAGGCCTTCCATGCGCCGGAGCCCCGCCCCGTACAGGAGCCGGCCGACGAGCAGGTACGGCGCCCGCGCGGCCCCGAGCGCGGCGAGCACGGCGTCTACTTCGCCGCGGGTGAGGACGGTGGGCAGCCGCGGCGGGCGCTTCGCCCGGGTCACGCCGTCGAGGCCGGGCCGCGGCGCCTCGAGCACGACCCGGTAGAGGAAGAGGAGCGCGGCCCGGGCCTGGTTTTGCGTCGACGCGCTCACGCGGTGGCGCGTCGCGAGATCGGAGAGGAACGCCTCGACGGCGCCGGCGTCCAGCGCCGCCGGGTGACGGTCGCCGCTGTGGTGCACGAAGCGACGCACCCACGCGAGGCGCTCTCAACGGGTCGCTGCACCACCGGGGTAGCACCGGGCGATGCGGCGAGGTGACGGATGCGGAGAACAGGACGCGGCGGCTGGACGCCGGCGGAGCCGGATGAACTCTGGACGCGGTGGCGGCGTGGCGAGTCGCTGCGCGCCATCGGGCGGCATTTCCACACGCATCTGCACGCGGTGGGGCGCTTCCTCGCGGCCACGGGCGGGTGCCGACGCGCGCCGCCGACGCGCGCCGAGGCGGCGCTCACGGCGGCCGAGCGCGAGGAGATCTCGCGCGGCCTGGCCGCCAGCGACTCCTGCCGCGCCATCGCCGGGCGGCTCGGCCGGGCGGCTCGGCCGGGCGCACACGACTGTTAGCCGCGAGGTAGCACGCAACGGCGGGCGGGCGCACTATCGGGCGGCGCGCGCGGACGCGGCAGCCTGGCGACGCGCCGCGCGCCCGAAGCCGGCACGCCTCGCGCAGCACGCGCGCCTGCGTCGGGTGGTCGAGCGCAAGCTGGCCCTGCGCTGGTCGCCCGAGCAGATCGCCCACTGGCTGCGGCGCACGTACCCGGACGCCCCCGCGATGCACGTGTCGCACGAGACCATCTACGTGTCGCTGTTCGTGCAGGGGCGCGGCGCCCTGCGGCGCGAGCTGACGCAGCACCTGCGGACTGGGCGGACGATGCGCCGCCCCCGTGGCGCCCAGAACGGCCGGCGCCAGGGCCGTGGGCAGATCAAGGACGCCGTGTCGATCCGCGAGCGCCCGGCTGAGGTGGAAGACCGCGCCGTACCCGGGCACTGGGAGGGCGACCTCCTGTTCGGCGCCCGGGGCACTGCCGTGGGCACGCTCGTCGAGCGCACGAGCCGCTACACGCTCCTCTTCCCGGTGCCCGACGGCTACAAGGCGCCGGTCATGCGCGTCACGCTCGCCCGCGCCGTCGCCCGGCTGCCGCAGGAACTCACGCGCTCGCTCACGTGGGACCGGGGGCTGGAGATGGCCGAGCACGTCCGGTTCACCGTCGACTCGGGGGTGCAGGTCTACTTCTGCGACCCCCGCAGCCCGTGGCAGCGGGGCACCAACGAGAACACGAACGGGCTGCTCCGGCAGTACCTGCCCAAAGGCGCCGACCTGCGCGCGGTCCCGGCGCGCCAGCTCGACGCGATCGCGCGGGAGCTCAACGGGCGGCCGAGCGAGACGCTCGGGTGGCGCACGCCCGCCGAGCACTTCCTCGCGCTGGCCCAGACGGGATAGCGCCTAACGCATCATCGGCGTAAGCTCACCAACAGGCGGGTCGTGCGCTGACCCATTGAGGCCGCCCGCTGTTTACGCGACGTGGCGCAACGCGCAGGTAAACGCGAGGGCTGTGGCCGGGGCCGGGTGCGTGATCGCATGCACCGAGACGACGTCGAGGTCGGCCTCGGCGGTCCCACGCCCCGCGTCGCCTCGCGTTCTGCCTGCCGCGTCTGCGATCGCGGACCGCCGCGTCGAGCGCAGGCCCGGTCCCGACACGCCGACGCGCGGGCACTGGGGGCCGCGACTCGCTCGGTGAATGCCTCGATACGACCGCGCGGAGACGTGCCCGCTGCCGAGCGGCACATCTCCGCGTGCCGGCGTGTGTCCTGTGAGTTACGCGCCGACGCCGGTCACGCCGCCCGCACTCCCGTTCGAGAGCGACGCCGTCAGCGCCGCGATCTGCTGCCGGAGCGCGGCGATCTGCCGTTCGACGTCCGTGTCTGACGTGCTCCCCGCCTCCGCGTTCGCTCCGGCGCCCTTGAAGAGGCGCTGCAGCGTCGCGTCCGGCGTGCCGTCGGTCTGGCCGGCCGCGCCGTAGGCGGCCTCGGCCCGCGCGCCGGTGCTGCTTGCACCGGGCGCGCTCCCGACCCCGGCGCGCGGCGGTCCGGGCGGCATCAGCGACGAGAGATCGCCGGTCTGGGCCGCCTGGTCGAACTTGTCCGCGAGCGCATTGAGCATCGTCCCCGGGAAGCTCGCCGTCCCGGTCGTGCTCGTCGTCGCCGCGCTGCCCGCCGCGGTTGCGCCACTGGTCGTGCTACTCGCGGCAGTCGTGGACGTCCCGGACGCGGCGCTCACGGCCTGCGCCCCCGCCGCCTGCGCGACGCTCCGCATCTTGGTGGCGATGTCGGAGAGGGTCTGCTTGAGCTGCGTCGGATCGGTCTGCCCCAGCTGCTGGAGCTGCTGCATCAGCTTCCCGGGGTCGCTCAGGTCGAGGCCGTCGACCGTCTGACCCTTGAGTAAGCTCTGCGGCCCCCCGTCGCCGTCCGGCGGCGCGGCGTGGTGGTGACGCCGGCGCACGGACGACGCCGCGTCCGAGGTCGTGGTGCTCGTCGTGCCGCCGATCGCGGTCGTGCTCATGACGCGCCTCGCGTGAGAGATGCCCGGTCCGGCGCGCGGCCGACTGCCGTGCGTGACCGGGTGTGGTGTGGGCGGCCGCGGCGTCGACGGACGTCCCGGCTCCTCGGAACACGATCGAGCACGCCGCGCGATTCGGGGCGGTGTTGCGAACGGCGGCTCGGTGTTGCGAACGGCGCGCTGGCGTGCACGAGTGAGCGCGCGTGTGCGCCGCGCCGCTCACGTGCGGGGTTCCCGAGCCGGTCACGAACCCTGCCGATACGCGTAAGCGTCACCGCCGCTGCGCTCCGGCGAGTACCGCGCGGTCCGGTGGCGACGCGTGGACGCGGCCGCGCGCCGCCGGACGGATTGTTAGGCAGGACGTCGCCGACGCGCGGTCCCGACCACCCGGTCGGGCCGCGGCCGGGGTCGCGGTAAGGGGGGCCGTGCCGACGCGTGTCTGGCAGACGGTCGTGAGTGCGCGCCCGGAGCGGCGCGCCGCGCCGTTCGTCGCCCGCCACCTCTTCCCTCCGTCCATGCGGCGCCCGCACACGGGACTGGTCGCGCTCCTCGTGAGCGCGACCGCGACCGCCTGTTCCCAGGATTCGGCGACGGCCGTCCGCCGGGCTACCGCGAGCGCCGCGCCGACCGTGGCGAGCGCCAACGTGGTGGTCGGTGCCAGCGTGGGCACGCTGATCGTGTACGACGCGACGAAGGGCGGGACGGTGTTCGCCGACGCGGCCGCGGGCGGCCTCACGTACACGCTCGCGTTGTCCGGCCCGGCGAACGGGCTGCGCGCGGTCGGCGGGACGGTCACGGGCACCCCCACCGCCCCCGGTCTCACGACGGCGACGCTGACGGCGACCGACGCGCTCGGGCGTACGGTCAGCGACCAGTTCGCGGTCGTCGCGTTCGCGAGCGGCCTCCCCGCGCCGGCGCTGCCCGCGGTGCCGTTCCGGTACGCGGACGCCGAGGTCCCGCTGCCGGCACACTTCACGACCAGCATCGACGGGACGACCGTCGTGGCGACGGACAACACGCCGGCGTCGAACCCGATCACGGACGCGGGCGCGACGCTCGGGCGCGTGCTCTTCTACGACCCCCGCCTTTCGGCCAACGACGGCCTTGCCTGCGCCGGGTGCCACATCCAGGCGCTCGGCTTCAGCGACGTGCCGCGCCTGAGCGTCGGCTTCGCGGGCGGGTTCACGGCGCGGCACTCGCCGGGGCCGGCGAACGCGCGCTTCTACCAGCGCGGGCGCTTTTTCTGGGACGAGCGCGCCGCGACGCTCGAGGCGCAGGTCGTCCAGCCGATCCAGAACACGACCGAGATGGGCATGACGCTGGACGCCCTCGTGTTGAAGCTGACCGCGACGCCGTACTACGGGCCGCTGTTCACGTCCGCCTTCGGAACCCCGACCGTCACGAGCGACCGTCTCGCCCGTGCGCTCGCCCAGTACGTCCGCTCGCTCGTCTCGGCCGGGTCGCGGTACGACGGCGCGTATTCCGCGACGGGCGTTCCGAACTTCGCGGCGACCCTCACGAGGCAGGAGCAGGCCGGCGAACAGCTCTTCCGCTCCGCGGGGTGCGCCTCGTGTCACACGACCGTCGCGCCGGTCGGCGACGCCGTCCACAACATCGGGCTCGACGCGGTCGCGACCGACACCGGGGCGGGCGGTGGCGTGTTCAAGGTGCCCTCGTTGCGCAACGTCGGCGTGCGCGCCCGCTTCATGCACGACGGCCGGTTCACCACACTGGCGCAGGTCGTCGACTTCTTCGACGCGGGGGTGCAGGCCAACCCGGGGCTCGACGCACGGCTCAAGGCCGCCGACGGCACGCCCAAACGGCTGGGCCTCACGGCGGCACAGAAGGCGGCGCTCGTGGCCTACCTGAACGCGCTCACCGACTCGACGTTCCTCACCGCCCCGCGGTTCGCCAGCCCGTTCGTCGCGGGGGCGCCGGCCCCAGCCCCCGCGCCGACCCCGCCGCCCGCGCCGTTGCCCACGGCGGCCGTGACGATCCAGAACACGGCGTACCACCCCGCGGCGATCACGGTCGCCCCCGGGACGATCATCACCTTCACGAACCTCGACAACCAACGGCACAGCGCGTCGTTCGCGTCGGCGCGGATCACGTCGACGCCGATCTTCACGTCGGGCAGCCGCACGGTGACGATGCCGACCGCGCCGGGGACCTACCCGTACCAGTGCGCCGTCCACGGCGCGGCGATGAGCGGTACGGTGACCGTGAAGTGACGGCCGTGGGCCTCATGCGCCCGTGCGTTAGGCCGTGAATCGCCGGGCGCCGTGCTGCCGGGCCCGAGGGTGCCGTTCGCTGCGCGCGGCTGCCATTCACATCACGCACGGACCGTCCGGAACATCGCGCGTCTCGACGCACCGGGGATCCGGTACTGTGCGGGTTCTATCACACGCCGGACGTTCCGGCGACCCGCGGCGGCCTCCGACCCGTGCCGCGCGCGCAGTCGCTCACACCATTCTCCAAGGCAAACTCATGCGAGTCCGTCGGTTCCTCACCGCCGGCGCCGTCGCCCTGTGCGTCGGCGTCCTCGGTGCCGGCACGGCATCGGCCCAGCTCCTGAACACCGGGGTCGGCGGTTCCACCTCGGCCGGCGCCGCCGGCGAGGGCGTCGGCGAGGGCGTCGACGTGAGCACGGCCACGACGCTCACGCGGTTCGGCTTCTACCTCGGCACGCCGAACGCGGCGACGAGCCTCAAGTATCTGATCTACGACGCCACCGCGAACCAGCTCGTCTACAGCCAGACCCAGACGCTCGCGGCCGCGACGGCGGACAACACGCTCGTGCTGAGCAACCCGTTCTCATTCGCGCTGCTCGCCGGGCGCACGTACTACTTCGGCATCGTCGCGAACAACGCGCTCGACGTCAGCTACAACTACGTCGCGGGCACGCCGCTGTCGGCGAACGGCCTCACGCTCGACGACCCGAACATCGTCTTCAGCGGCTTCGACGCGCCGGCGACGGACCTGTCGACCGCGGGCGCGTCGATCGCGATCCAGATCTACGGCACACAGGCGTCGACAGTCCCCGAGCCGGGCTCGCTGCTGCTCGTCTCGCTGGGCATGGCGGGTGCGGGCGCTGTCGCGCGCCGCCGCGGTGCCGCGTTCCGCCGCGCCGCCTAACCGCAAGGCTCTCTCATGTTCACCTCCCAGTTCCGCACCCGGGCGGTCTCGGCGCTCCGCGTGCTCGCCGCCGGCGGCCTCACGTTCCTGGCCGCCTGCAACGACGCGAAGAACGCGACGTCGCTCGCCGCCGCCACCGACCCGAGCTTCGCGCTCGACACGCGGACGACCGTCGACTGCACCAAGGCGACCCAGAACCCGGCCAAGGTCGTCTGTCTCGCCAACGCGTTCAAGGCGACGCTCACCACGACGCAGCTCGCGACCCTCCAGCAGGCGTATACGGCGTCCAACGCGACCCGGTGGTCCAACCTGCCGACCAACCTCGTGTCGCGGCTCGGCGTCAAGTTCAGCAGCCTGAACGCCGCGCAGCAGGCGGCGGCGCTCAACCTCGCTAAGGCCGCCCTGAGCACGGCCGGCTACACGACGTTCCAGTCGATCCGCGCGGCCGACACGTACCTGCACCAGAACCAGGGCGCGGGCGGCGGGACGCCCCCTATCGGCGGGACGCCCCCGGGCGGCGGCACCCCACCGGACAGCACGCGCCCGCCGGGCGGCGGCCCGGGCGGCGGTACCCTGGCCTTCGGCGACAGCCTCTACTACGTCGCGTTCCTCGGCGCGCCGTCGACGACCGGCCCGTGGATCCTGAAGATCGACGGCCACCACCTCGCCATCAACCTGCACTACAACGGCACGCAGACGCCCACGGCCACGCCGAACTTCGTCGGCATCGAGCCCCAGGTATTCACGCTCAACGGCGTGACCTACACGCCGCTGCAGTCGCGCAAGGTGGCGATGTACACCATGATCAACTCGCTCAACGCGGTGCAGCTCGCCGGCGCGACGCTCGGGACCTCGTTCAGCGACGTGCTGCTCGGCCCCGGGCAGGACGGCAAGTTCCCGGCGCATCAGGGCCTGCGCGTCTCGTCGCTCAGTGCGGCGCAACAGCAGCTCGTGAAGAACGCGATCGAGGAGTGGGTGAAGCTGCAGCCCACCGTCGAGGCGAACAACCTGCTCGCGACCTACGAGGATCCGTCCGCGCTCGCGCAGACCTACATCGCGTCGTCGGGCGGGCGTGACTCCACGAAGCAGGGCTCCTACATCCGCATTGACGGGCCGCGGGTGTGGATCGAGTTCGTCTGCCAGAACGGGATCGTGTTCCAAAGCCAGATCCACTTTCACACGATCTGGCGCGACCGCCAGCAGGACTACGGCGGGGACTTCACGTTCTGAGCCGTGCCGTCTCGTCCTCCCGAGCCCCGCGCTCGGGAGGACGAGACGGCAAGACGAGACGGCAAACGGACTACCACCGATGAAAACCATTGGATCGATCCTCGTGTGGGCGGCCGCCGCGCTCGCGCTCGCGGCCGCCCCGGCCCGCGCGCACCCGATGCCGCGCACGCACGTGCTGCTCGACCTCGACGCGCGCGGTATCACGGCCGAGCTCCAGCTGCCGATGAACGAGCTGGAGATGGGCTACCAGCACCCCTTCCTCGACGACCCGCGCGGGCGCATCGCGCAGTACCACGACAGCCTCGTCGCCTACATCGGGCACCACGTCGGCCTCGTCAGCCCCGACGGGCGCGCGTGGTGGGTGGACGTCTCGCCCGACTTGGAGGTGACGACGCAGGACCGCGTGCCGACGCTGGTCGCGCACCTCCGGATGCTGCCACCCGACGGGGCGCCGGTGCGCCGCTTCACGCTGCAGTACGACGTGATCCAGCACCAGCTCATCACGCACCGCTCGCTCGTCGCCGTGCGGCACGACTGGGACGGCGGCGCGGTCGCCGGCCCGCCGAACGTGTTGGCCGAGATCGGCTACCCGACGCCGACGCTCGTGGTCGACCTGCCACCCGGGAGCGCGTGGCGCGGCTTCGCGAGCGTCGTGCGGCTCGGAATGCGGCACATCGCGGAGGGCACAGACCACTTGCTGTTCCTGCTCGTGCTGCTGCTCCCGGCCGCGCTCGTTCCGCTCCGCGGTACGTTAGTCAGCGGCCGGGCCGACTCCCGCTGGGGCGGCTACGCCGGGGTGCGCCCGAGCGTGCGCTACCTCGTGCGGGTCGTGACCGCGTTCACGCTCGGCCACTCGCTGACGCTGGCCGCGGGCGCCGTCGGGCTGCTGCGGCTGCCGAGCCGGCCGGTGGAGACGCTCATCGCGCTGTCGATCCTCGTCTCCGCGCTGCACGCGCTCAAGCCGCTCTTTGCGGGGCGCGAGGCGCTCGTCTCGGGCGGGTTCGGCCTCGTGCACGGCCTCGCGTTCGCGAGTGTGGTGGCCGAGTTCGGGCTGGACCCGTGGCACCTGACGCTCTCGATCCTCGGCTTCAACGTCGGGATCGAGCTCATGCAGCTGACCGTCGTCGCCGTCGCGGTGCCGTGGCTGCTGGTCCTGGCGCGGACGCGCGCGTACGCGTTCGTGCGCGTGCCGGGCGCCGTCGTCGCGGGCGCGGCCGCGGTCGCGTGGATGCTCGAGCGCGCCCTTGGCTGGGCGAACCCGGTCGGCCCGCGGGTCGAGGCCGTCGCGGCGCACCCCGCGTGGATCGTCGGCGCGCTCGCCGGCGCCGCGGTCGTCGCCACCCTGGTCGACGCGCGGCGTGCCCCCACCCCGCCGCCCGCGGCGCGTTCCGTCTCGTCGCCTCTTCCTTCGTTGTGATGCGCACCTCGTTCACGGCCGCGCGGATCGCGGCCGCCCTCGCCCTGGGCGCCGCGGGTGCCGCGGTGACCCTCGCCGGCTGCGGCGATAGCAGCAGCGTCACCGGCGTCACCACCTCCACCGCGACCGCGGTCACCGCATCGAGCGGGTCCAACCAGCAGACCGCGGTCGGCACGGCGGCCGCGAGTCCGCTCGTCGTCACAGTCACCAACGAGTCGGGGAACGCGGTCGCGGGCGTCACGGTCGCCTTCGCGATCACGAGCGGCGGCGGCTCGCTCAGCGCGACGAGCGCGACGACCGACGCCAACGGCCAGGCGTCGACCAGCTACGCCGGGGGTGCCACCGCGGGGACCGCGACCGTCTCGGCGAGCGTCGCCGGGCTCGCCTCCGCCACGTTCAGCATCGTCGTCGGTGCGACCACGACGACCACCGACTGCAGCAGCGCGACCGCGAGCACGACGGTCAAGGTCGTGTGCCTGGCCAACGCGTTCAAGGCGACGCTGAGCACCGCGCAGCAAACCGGCGTGCAGTACACGCTCTCGTCCGCGAACTGGGTGAAGTGGTCCAACCTCCCGACCACCTTCACGGCCCGCAACGGCCTCGCACTCGGCTCGCTCTCGAGCACGCAGCTGGCCGCGGCGCTCGCGCTCGCCCAAGCGGCGCTCTCCGCACAAGGGTACCAGACGTTCGACCAGCTGCGCCTGGCCGACAGCTACCTGAACGCGAACGGCGGCGGCGGCAGCTACGGCGCGGGCCTCTACTACGTCGCGTTCCTCGGCACGCCCTCGGCGACGTCGCGCTGGATGCTGCAGATCGGCGGCCACCACTGGGCGTACAACCTCGACGTCAACGGCGCGGTGCCGTCGACGCCCGTGACGCCGACGCCGATGTTCGTCGGCCTCGAACCGCAGACGTTCACCTCGGGCGGTACGACGTACGCGCCGCTCGCCGGGCGGCGCGACGCGATGTACGCGGTCCTCGCCTCGCTCAGCGCGTCGCAGCTCGCCTCCGCCAAGCTCACCAGCTCGTTCAGCGACGTGCTGTTAGGCCCCGGGCAGGACGGCAACTTCCCGGCGCACCAGGGGCTGCAAGGGTCGTCGCTCACGAGCGCGCAGTTGGCGCTGGTCAAGCCAGCCATCGAGCCGTGGGTGAATGCCCTGCCGCCGGCCGAGGCGGCGCAGCTCCTGAGTCTGTACGAGAGCGACGCCGCGCTCGCGAGCACGTACGTCGCGTGGTCAGGCGCGTCGACGCCCACGGTGCAGGGCTCGTACGTGCGGATCGACGGGCCGCGGGTGTGGATCGAGTTCGTCTGCCAGAACGGGATCGTGTTCCAGAACCAGATCCACTACCACACGATCTGGCGCGACCGGGCCAGCGACTACGGCGGAACGCTGTCGGCCTCGTCGACTGCAGCTGCGGCGACGACGCTCGAGCGGTGGCTCGCGTCGCCCCACTACGCGACGCCGTCGGGGCCGCTGACGGTGTACGGGTCTTAACGGGTCGTATGCGTCGCGTTGACCGCGGCCCGATCGCCGGCCGAGTCGTCCTCGCGACCGGTCTCGCTATCGCGCTCGCGCCGGCGGCGCTCCGCGCGCAAGCCGCGCCGCCGGCCAGCGCGCCGCGTGACAGCGCACGCCGTGAGCGCGCGGCGCGCGGCGCCCCCGCGCGGGACAGCACGCGCCCCCGGTCGCTCGCGCCCGTGCAGGTGCTCGGCCGCGTCGACGACCTGATCGGCACGGCGTCGAGCGCCAGTGAGGGGCGTGTGGGCGCGGCCGACCTGCGCGCGCGCCCGATCACGCGCGAGGGCGAGCTGCTCGAGACCGTGCCCGGCCTCATCGTCACGCAACACTCGGGCGAGGGGAAGGCGAACCAGTACTTCGTCCGGGGCTTCAACCTCGACCACGGCACCGACTTCCAGACCCGGGTCGACGGCGTGCCCGTCAACATGCCGACGCACGCCCACGGGCAGGGCTACACCGACCTCAACTTCCTCATCCCCGAGCTGGTCGACCACCTCGACTACGAGCTCGGCGTCTCGCACGCCGCGGTCGGCGACTTCGGGAGCGCGGGCGCGGCCGAGTTCCACCTGCGCCGGTCGCTCGACCAGCCGTTCGCCACGGCCGCGTCGGGCGCCAACGGCCTCGCGCGGCTCGCGGCCGGCGCGTCGTCCGCGTTAGGCGGCGGCACCCTCCTGCTCGGCGGCGAGGCGAAGACCTACGACGGCCCGTGGGTGCGCGCGGAGCGCATCCGCAAGCTGAGCGGGGTCGCGCGGTACACGTGGGGCACGGCCGCGTCGCAATTCTCCGTGACGGGGATGGCGTACCACAACCGCTGGAACTCGAACGACCAGGTGCCGGAGCGCGCCGTCGCCGACGCTGCGATCTCCCCGTATGGGCAGATCGACTCGACGGACGGCGGGCGGACCGAGCGCTACAGCCTCTCGGGCGAGTGGCGGCACGTCGGCCGCGCGTCGGTGCAGACGGTGCAGGTGTACGGCGTCCGCTCCGCGCTCACGCTCTTCTCCGACTTCACGTACTTCCTCGACGACCCGGTCCACGGCGACCAGTTCTCGCAGACCGAGCGCCGCACGGTCCTCGGCGCGAACGCGAGCGACGTGCGCGTCCTCGACGCGTTCGGCGTCCCGCACCGCCTCACGCTCGGCGTGCAGACGCGCGCCGACCTGATCGACGGGCTCGGGCTGTACCGCACGGTGGCACAGCGGATCGTCGGCACGATTCGCGACGACCGCGTCTGCGAGACGGGGAGCGGCGCCTACGCCGAGGCCGAGTCGCGCTGGGCGCCGTGGTTCCGGACCGTGCTCGGCGTGCGCGCGGACGCGTACACCTTTGACGTGCGAAGTGATCTGGCCGCCAACTCGGGCGCGCGGACGGCTGCGATCGCGAGCCCGAAGGCGTCGCTCATCTTCACCCCCTCGCGCGTGGCGGAGCTGTACGTGAGCGGAGGGTTCGGCTTCCACAGCAACGACGCGCGCGGCACGGTGATCCGGGTCGACCCCTCCAGCGGCGACTCCGTGTCGCGCGTGGACCCGCTCGTGCGCTCGCGGGGGGTGGAGGCCGGCGTGCGGGCGACGACCGCGGGCGGTCTCCGCTCGACGGTGTCGCTGTGGGCGCTGAACCTGGACAGCGAACTCTTGTTCACGGGCGACGCGGGCACCACCGAGCCGTCGTCGGCCAGCCGCCGCGTGGGCGTGACGTTCGCGAACTTCTACCGGCCGGTGCGCGCCCTCGCGCTCGACGCGGACGTGTCGTTCGCGCGGGCGCGCTTCCACAACGCCGACGCGACGGTCACGCACGTCCCCGGCGCGCTGGAGCACGTGGTCGCGGGCGGGGCCACCTGGAACGCGGGCGGCCCCGGCGCGTTCGGCGCGCTCCGGGTGCGGCACTTCGGGGCGTACGCGCTGGTCGAAGACAACAGCGTGCGGGCGCGCGCGGCGACGCTGCTCAACGGCGACGTCGGCTACCAGCTCGCGCGCGGGACGCGCGTGCAGCTGAGCGTGCTCAACCTCGCCAACGCCCGCGCCGACGACATCCAATACTACTACACGTCGCGCCTCGCGGGCGAGCCCGCGGGCGGCGTCGACGACGTGCACGCCCACCCGGTCGAGCCGCGGCAGCTGCGCGTCTCGCTCGGCCGGGGGTTCTGACCCGCGCGTCCGGGGACCGGCCTAACACTCGTCCGCGGCCCGGGTGCGCGCCGGACGCTCGCCGGTGGCCAGGTGGAGCGCGACGAGCCGCGCGAGGAGCGTCGCGGGGAAGAGCTGCCCGAAGGTCGCCTCGAGGTTGGCCAGGCTGCGCGCGAGCGGGTGCACCGGCACCAGGTCGCCGTAGCCGGTGGTGGTGATCGTCGCGAGGCTGAAGTACGTCTGCATGGCGACCCGCACCCCCGGCCCCGGGGTGTCCGCGCCGCCGGCCGCCGCAGCGATGGCGCCCGGCGCGTGCGCGTCCAACACCCCGTAGGCGATCGCGAAGAGCGCGGCCACGTTGAGGTAGACGAGCACGGCGCCCTGCACGCGGTGCGCCGACACGCGCCCCGGGCCGAAGACGCGCCGCGCCACGAGCGCCGTGACCAGCGCGTTGAAGGCGAACGCCACGAGCGCGATCCCCTCGTGCTCCGCGTTCGCGCCGACGCCGAGGCGCATGCCCAGAGATCCCGCAACACCTGACGTGGCGGCGAGGAGCACGGCCAGGGCGCCGAGGAGCGCGCCGCGCACCAGGCGCCGACGGGTGAGGGCCACGGCGCTGACCGCCGCGAACGCGAGGTCGCACAGGCTGTGCAACATCCGCCCCCCGGGGTGCCCAGCGCCCAACGGGATGACGACGAAGAGGGTGAGCGCCTGCACGCCGAGCAGCGTGCTGAGGCTCGCGTCGCCGTCCAGCGGCGCGCGCCCGCGTCCTGTCAGCACCCGGCCCTCACCGCGCGGGGTCCTCGCCGCGCGCGCCCGGCGCGCGCCGCTGGAGGCGTGCGACGAGCCACGCGAGCGGGAGGAGCGCGGACGCGGCCAACCACCCCTCGGGTCCCGACCGCGTGACGAACGCCAGCGGGTCCGCCGCGCCGCCCACGTCGGCGTAGTCCAGTTCGTACGTGGTCTGCCGCTCGTCGCGGTGCTGGGCCGCGATCCGGAGGTCGGGGTCGCGCGGGACCAGGGCGTTGACGAGGTAGACGCTCATCCGTCGCTCGTGGCGGTTCTCGAACGTTAGGCGCCGCTCGGGCCCGCCGCGGGGGACGGCCGCGTCGACGTCGATCTCGATCGCGCCGAGTCCTTCCTTCAGCTCTGCCACGTCGGAGCATCGGACGGCGAGAAGGCGGAGCGGCAGCCGAACGCCGTCGACCGTGAGCGACACGTCGCGGAGCACGCGCGTCGCGTACGCCCGCTGCTCGGCCGGCGAGAGCACGCCGTCCGCGTCGGCGTCGACGCCGGCGAGCACGGCCGAGGCGACGGCGACGCCCGGCGTGAGGCGGAGCTGCGCCGTGATACGGTCCTTCTGCACCGAAATCGTGGTCGCCTGCAGGTACTCGTCTAGGCGGTGCGCGGACGCCGGGGTCGCGCCGAACAGCAGGAGGCCGGCGACGACCGCGGCCCGCCCCACGTGCGCCGACGTCGCCCTCATTTCGCGGCGAGCCCCCGGCCGTACGCGTTGGTCGGGTCGCGGTAGACGGTGTGGACGTGGTTCGCGCCGCCCGCCTGGACGCCCGTCGCCTGCGGCGGCCCGCCGCCCGGAGGCGCCCCGCCCGTCGGCGGCCCCCCGCTTGGTGGCCCGCCGCCACCCGGCCCCCGCCCCCACTGCTGGTTGGCGAACTCGACGTGCAGCGTCGGGCCGGTGACGCGGAAGTAGATCGGGCCCGGCGCGGTCGTGGCGCCGTACCACGCGAAGTACGTGCGCTCCAGGTCCGCCCGGATCCGGGCCAGCTTCGGCGCGGCGTCGTCGGCGTTGAGCATCCCGACCCACTCGCCGACCAGCTCCATGAGCAGGGCCCGCTGCGCCGCCGTCAGCTCGGCGGCCGAGAGCCCCTCGGGGGGCAGCGCCTCGCCGTCGTGCCCGGGCCCGAGCACCAGGTCCTCGACCGCGTAGTTCAAGACCGCCTTCCGCCGCTGCGCCGCGCTCAGCGTGCCCACGAGCCGGAACGCGAGGTCGGTCTCGCGGCCTAACGGACGGACCGTCCGGCCGTCGCGCGTGAAGGCCGCCGGCTGCGTGCCGGTCAGCGTCGGGGTGAACGACACGTTCGGCCCGGCGACGACCACGTTGATCCCGAGGTGGTGCCCCCCGAACTGCAGCATCCATGGCGCCGTGTCGCTCGGCGCGCCGAAGACGGCCATCGTGTACACGTCGACGCCGTCGTCGTAGGGCGTGCCGCTCTCCGACAGCTTCTGGTCCGCGTCCATGATGTCGCGCACCTTCTGGTAGCCCATCGGGCTGAGCACGGCCTGGAGCACGTGCAGGGCCGCGGCGCGCTGCGGGGCGGTCAAGGTGCCGAGCCGGAGGCCGGGGCGCGGGACGTCGCTGACGGGGTAGTTGGACCAGACGGCGCGGCCGTACTGCTCGCCCTCGAACGCGAAGCGCCCGCCGGGCCCGTGCGGGATGCGGACGGCGACGGCCTTGGCCGGCCGTTCGAAGGGGAACTGCACGCGCGCCCGCTGGTCGTCGCCGAGCGAGTGGAGGAAGGCCGTGGTGGCGGCCGCCATCGCCCGCGTCCGGGCGTCGGTCGCGGGCGGCGTAACGGCGGGCTGCCTAACGGCGTGGGGCGCGTCCGCCGCCCAGCCGGCGGCACACAGGAGCACCGCGGCCGCGGCGGGCACGGCCGTCTTCATTTGGCCGTGAGCACGCGGCCGTAGTCGTTGGTCGGGTCGCGGTAGATGGTGTGGACGTGGTTCGTCGGCTCGTCGCGCTGCGGCGCGTACTCGATCACGAGGTGCGGGCCCTGGATGCGGTAGTAGGCGCTGATGTTCTGCCCCGCCTCGCCGGTCGTGGGGCCGCTCCAGGCGAAGTACGTGCCGTCGAGGTCGGCCCGGAGTTCGGCCATGCGCGTGGCGGCCTCGCGCTCGTGCACGATCCCCGCCCACACCCCGATGAGGTCGAGCAGCAGCGCGCGCTGCCGCGCGGTCATCGCCGACGCCGGCAGGCCCTCGGGCTGGATGGTCTTGCCGTCCTGCCCGGGCCCGAGCACGAGGTCGGGCACGCGGTAGTTCAAGACGGCTTGGGCGCGCTGGGACGCGTCGAGGGTGTTGAGCAGTGCGAGCGCCTGGTCACTCTCCTCCCCGATCGGGCGCACGGTCCGCCCGTTGACCGTGTAGCGCGCGGGCTGGGCGCCGGTGAGGCTGGGCGTGAGTACGCCGCGGTCGCCGGCGACCGTGAGGTTGAGCGCGAGGTGGTGCCCGCCGTACTGGAGCATCCAGGGCGTCCGCTCGGAGGGCGTGCCGAGGATGGCGATGAAGTATAGGTCGCGCCCGAACATGGCCGCGCCGCGACCCGGGCGGCCGCCGCCGGGTGGACCGCCCGGCGGCGGCCCACCACCCGGCGGGCCCCCGGGCGGGGTCCCCGGTGGGCCTCCCCTTGGTGGCCCGCCACCCGGGCGTCCGCCGCCCGGCGGACCCCGGTCGGTCGCCTTGAACACCTCGTCAGCTTCCATGATCTGCTGCACCTTCTCATAACCGCGGCGGCTGAGGGCGGTCGAGACGAGGGCCAGCGCGGCCGCGCGCTGGGTGGCATTCATCTGCCGCAGACTGATCCCGCCCCGGGGGACGAAGCCGGTGGGGAAGTTGGACCACCGTCGCCGCTGCACGTCGTCGTCGAAGGCGTACAGCACGCGCCGCCGCTGCGCCGTGTCGAGCGTCGCGAGGAACGCATTCGCCGCGCGCACGATGCCGGCGGTCGTCACCGGCGCGGTCGCCCCCGGCGCGGTCGCGACCTGCGCCGCGACGGCGCGCGCCGACGCGCCGAGCGCGCAGAGCAGGAGCAGCACGCGGACGCCGCGCGCGGTTCTCGTCGTGAGGCCGATCATCTGCCCTCCGTTAGTTGTTGTTAGGCCGCTACCGCCGCGGACGCGCCGCCCCGCGCGAGCCGACGCCGGAGCCGGCGCAGCGCGAGCGCGAGCCCCGTCCACACGAGCACGGCCGCGGCGAGCGCAGCTCCGACCGCGACCGTTTCGCCGAGCACGCCGAAGCCCTCGCCGCTGTGGACCGGGTGCATCCAGCCGCGGGCACGCCCGGCGAGGTCGCGCCCGGCGTCGTCCGGCCGCGCCTGCACCGCCCCGGTCGCCGGGTCGAGCGTGAGCTGGGTAGTGAGGTCCGGGCGGAGGTTGGCGGTGGTGCTGATGCTCGCCGACACACCCGGCGGTCCGCCGCGCGGGCCGCCTCTCGGGCCGCCTCTCGGGCCGCCGGGGCCGCCCAACCGCAGCTGCAGCGAGTACCACGACGCCGGCGACGCGGCGAGGGCGCGCGCGGCGAGCGTGTCGAGGCTCGCCCGAGGGCTCGCGGGGCGCGCGCCCGGACGTCCGCCGCCGGCCGGGCCGCTCCGGTCGCGACCGGGCGCGTCGCGGGCACCCGCGTCGCTTCCGCCCGGCGGCCCCCCGCCCGGCGGTCCCCCCGCGCGCGGCTCACCGGATTGCGCGCTCGGGCTCCCCGTGACCCGGGCAAGGAGCCGCGTCGGCCACTGGTACGCCATGCACAACCCGGTGACCGTCGTGACGAGGATCAACGGCGACGCCCAGAGCCCCGCGACGTGGTGCCAGTTCCAGTCACGCGCTCGTCCCCGCGCGCCGCGCGTCACGAGGGCGACCGCGCGCACGTTGCGGCGCGTCCACCGCGCCGGCAACCACAGGTACAGCCCGGAGAGCAGCAGCCCGAAGAAGGCGAGCACGCTCGCGCTCGTGACCGCCTCGCCGAATTCGGAGCGGGTGCCCGTGAGCGCGAGCCAGCGGTGCACGCCCTCCAGGTAGGCGAAGAACGCCTCCAGGCGCGGCGCGCCGGGGAGGACGCGGCCGGTGTACGGGTCGAGGTAGACGGTGCGGTCGCGGCCGAACTGCATTGCGACCGGCGCGCCCGCGTCCCGCCGGAGCGTGATGCCGCTCGGGCTCCGCCCACCGCTCGCGGCTGCGGCGCGCGCCGCGAGCGTGTCGAGCGAGAGCCGGGGTGCACCGGGCGCCGGCGCCGCGACTTGCCGCGCGATCACCGCCGGGACGATCTGGCGCCGGTAGGCGATGGAGATCCCGGTCAGGGCCTGCGTGAGGATGACCAGCCCGAGAGCCGAGCCGAGTGTCAGGTGCATCCAGAACAGGACCGGCCGGATCCGCCGGCGAACGCGCGGGCGCGGCGGCACGGCGGACGGCGCGGGCGTCGGGATGCCGACGTCACGGGGCGGGTCGAGTTCGCGGGGAGCGACGACGGTGCTCATCTCGGGGGTGAAGACGGTCAGCGGCCATCAGCCGCGCCACGCGAACGCGATGGACGAACCCGCACGCGTGCCGGGCCCGGGGACCGACGTGACGCGCGGCGTGTCGCCGGTCCGGACACGAGAGAAACCCCGCAGGTGCTAGCACGCCAGCGGCCGAAGTTGCGAACGGCACCCGGCTGATGTGAACGGCGCGTCCACCACGGGAGGCGTCAATCGCGCGGCCCGCGGCCCGTCCGGTGCGGTTCACCACGCCCCGGCGCCGTTCGCATCACCGACCCTCCCGCGTCCTGCGCGCAGCACAATAGTGTGCAGGTGCCCCGATCGCCTGCCATGCCCACGCCGACGACTGCCCCCGCCGCCTCCACCGAACGCCACCGGCTGACC
Organism: Gemmatimonadetes bacterium T265; assembly: GCA_019973575.1. Lineage (NCBI taxonomy): Bacteria > Pseudomonadati > Gemmatimonadota > Gemmatimonadetes bacterium T265. Next base: position 175,072 of record BPUI01000003.1, on the reverse strand, counting down.
CGCCGCGAGGTGGGCGTCGCGGCGCTCGTGTGGGGCGGGTACGGGGTGCTCGGCTGGGCGAGTTGGCTCTTCGACCACCACTGGGTGACGGCAACGACCATCGTCGAGCAGTTGGTCGGCGCCGCTGTGGAATCGACCTGCTGGTTCGGGTTGACGTTCCCGATTCTCGCGCTCGCCGAGCGGTGGACGCGCGGCGAGCGCGCGCGGGCGGCCGTGGGCGCGGTGTTGACCGCGTGTCTGATGGGAACGGCGCATCTTGTCCTCCGGGATCTGGTGCACATGCCGGCGGCGCGTCTCGCGGCCGCCGGGCCGGCACTGACCCGCGCCATCCCGACGGGGCCCGCCGGCGCGCGCGGCGGCGTCGTCGCCGCCGTACCGGACGGGTACGTGCAGCGCCACGACGGGGAAATCGTGCCGCGCGACGCCTCGGGCCGGCCGGCTGAGGGCCGGCCTGTCGAGGGCGGGCCCTCCTCCGAAGGCCGGCCAACGGGGCCGTTCTGGCTCGGGACGCTGAACGCGCTCGCGCTCTACCTGGCGGTGTTCGGCGCAGGGCTCTCGCGCGCCTACGCGCGCCAGGCGCAGTTGCGGCGCGACGAGGCCGCGCGGCGCGACGCGCTGCTCCACGCGCAGCGCGAGGAGGCGGCCCGCCGCGAGGCCACGCTGCAGGCGGAGCTCGCGGAGGCGCGGCTCGACGCCCTGCGGCGGCAGCTCGACCCGCACTTCCTCTTCAACACGCTCAACGCGATCTCCGCCCTCGTCGCGCGCGACCCGGCCGGCGTGCGCAGCATGATCGCGCGGCTCTCCGAGTTGCTCCGCTTCTCGTTCGACGGCGGCGACCGTGCGGAGGTCCCGCTGCGCGAGGAGCTCGCGCTCCTCGGCCGCTACGTCGAGATCATGCAGGTCCGGCTGCAGGGGCGCCTCGTCGTCGAGCAGTGCGTGGACGAGCGCGTGCTCGAGGCGCTAGTGCCGACGATGATCCTGCAGCCCCTCGTCGAGAACGCGATCCGGCACGGTGTCGAGCGGCGCAAGGGCGTCGGCCACGTCTGCATCGAGGCGCGCACGGAGGCGGACGCGTTCCTCCTGCGGGTGACCGACGACGGACCGGGGCCTTCCGACCGGCCGACCCGCGGCCCCGGCGCCGCCCGGCGCGGGATCGGCCTCGCGAACACCGCGGCCCGCCTCGCCCACCTGTACGGCGACACGGCGGCGTTCACCCTCGAGCGTGGGGCGGCCGGCGGCGCGGTGGCCGAGATCCGCCTGCCGCGGCGCGCCGCGGCCGCGTGACGGCCGGCGTCCACCACCCGCGCCGTTAGGCACTCTGCCTGGTCCCCAGGATGTCCGCCGATCCGTCCCCTCGTATGGCGCCGCTCCGCGTCCTCATCGTCGACGACGAGCCGCTCGCGCGCGCGCGGCTCGAGGATCTGCTCGCCGAGGAGGCGGGCGTGGCGATCGTCGGCACGGCGGACGACGGCGACGAGGCCGTGGACGCGATCGCGCGGCTTCGCCCCGATCTCGTCTTCCTCGACGTGCAGATGCCCGGGCGCACGGGCGTCGAGGTGATCGAGGCGGTGGGGGTGGACGCGATGCCGGCCACCATCTTCGTCACCGCGTACGACGCGTACGCCCTCGCCGCGTTCGAGGTGGCGGCGGTGGATTACCTCGTCAAGCCGTACGACGACGCGCGCTTCCGGCAGGCGTTCCGCCGCGCGCGCGATCGCCTCGCGCTGGAGGGGGTGCGGCGCCTGCGCGGGCAACTCCTCCGCATGCTGCAGGCGGCGGATGTGGCGGACGACGGGCAGGCGGCCACATCCGGCGCACCGACATCCGACGCCTCCACATCGGGCGCACCCGGACCGAGCGCTACCGGACCAGGCGCCACCAGACCGGGTACAGCCGGGCCGCCATACCAGGAGCGCATCGCCGTCGAGATCCGCGGCCGCCTGCGCCCGATCGCGGTGGCCGACATCGACGTCATCACCGCGAGCGGCATCTACGCGGAGCTGCACGTGGGCGACCGGCGCTACCTCATCCGCGAGACCATGCAGACGCTCGAGGAGCGGCTCGACCCCGCGCGCTTCATGCGCGTGCACCGGTCGGTGATCGTGCGGCTGGCGCTCGTCGAGTCGCTCGCCCGCACCGAGGGCGGCGAGTACGAGGTGCAGCTGCGCGGGGGCGGGCGGCTGAAGGTCGCGCGGTCCCGGCGCGCGGCCCTGGAGCGCTGGTTAGGCGTGTCGTCGTGAGTGACGTGCGCGCGGAGGCCGCGTAGGCGGGGCCGCCCGCGATCGCACGCGGCTCGGCGGCGATCCCCGGTGCCGTCCACGGTGCCGTGTCCGCCGTTCGCAACACCGTCCTGCCGTTCGCCACACCGGGGTCCGGGGCACGCGTGGCCCCGAGGGTTCTTCCCACAGCCGATCAGCCGATCGGACATGACCCTCGGGCGGAGGAATGGTACCCATGCGGCTCCAGAGCGGACGCGATCCCATCATCCGGCACGACGTGCACGCGTCGCGCCGGCGAGCACCCGAACGAAGCGTGGTGCAGGAGGGCCTGCGCGCGGGAACGTGGGTTGCCGGCGGCGTCGCGTGTGCCCTCGCGCTGGTCGACGTCCGCGCGGGGGAACCGCTGACGACGCCGGCGCTGGTCGGCTACGGCGTGGCGCACGTGCTTGGGCTCCCCGCGCTGGCCGACTCACTGGCCGGCGTCGTCGTGGGCTCGACCGCGCTCCACCTGGCGAGCTGCGTCGCGGTCGCCACCGTCGGAGCGGCGATCGCCCGCCGCGTCCGGGGAGCGGCGGCGCGATGGGCGGCCTCGCTGCTGGTGCCCCTCGTCGCCGGGCTCGCCTTTGCCGCCGTCGGGACCGTGTTCGCACGGACGAGTCCCCTCGTCGCCGACGCCGTCGTGCGATTGGTCCTCGGCGACCTGCTGGGCTGGGTGCTGCTGAGCGGGGCGATCCTGTACGCCCACCGGCACGTGCCCGGCGCCGCACCGCGCCCAACGTCCGGCGGCGCGCGCTACCCCGCGCCGCCGTCCATGCCGTACGCGACCCACGCGGCCGCGCGCTCGCTCGCGGCGGTCGTGGGCGCGGCCGCCCTCACCCTCGTCGCCGGCGCGGCTGGCGCGCAACTGCCTAACGTTATGGCGGCGCCGGACAGCGCGCCGGCCAACGCGGACGTCGCCGGCGGCGCGCCGAGCACCTATGTGCTCGACGACGCGCTCCTCGCCGGCATCCCGCTCACGACTGCGCAGGTGCAGCACGTGCTGGAGCTCCGGGCGCTGTGGTGGAGCCAAATCGCCACGACCCGGCCGGAGGTGGACGCGGCGGTGCGGGCGATGGCCCGCGCGCACGCCCGCCACGACGAAGCCACGCGTCGGATCATCTTTGCCATGCTCCAGACGAACATGGCCGAGGCGCGCACGTGGGGCATCGCGGCGGTCCGAACCCTGCTGACCGCGGAACAGCGCCCGCTCTTCGACGCGAACGTACAGGCGGTCCTCGGCGACGGGACGACGCGGGAGCCGTCAACGGACCGGCCGTCGTCATCGCAGCCTTCGGCGGAGCCGCACACGGCCCCGCGCGCGCCCGCGGCGCGGCGCGCGGCGCGCCGCGACAGGATCGGACGCGCCCAGATCGCGTCGCGGTCGACGATCGCGCCGGTGGCGGCGCTATGAGATGGCGGCGCGCCGGCGGCGTCGCAGCCGCGGCGCTCGGCGTGTTGACCGCCGCCGGGGGCGCGGCAGCGGCCACGACCCGTTGGGGGTGGGACCCGGACCCCGCCGTCGCGCACACCGACACGGCATACACCAGTGCCGGGGTGCGCGTCGCCGTGGAGCGGTTCGTGCCGGCGGACGGCCGGTGCGCACCGCGCGCGCGAACCACGGCGGGCCGCGGGTGTCCCGCCGTGTTGGTGCTGCACCCCAGTAGCGGCCTGCGCAGCCCGGGCGGCGCGGGCGTCCGGCGCTGGGCCGACGCGCTCGCGCGCGGGAGCCGCGTGGCGTACGTGGTCCACTACTTCGACCGCACCGGCGACCGGGCGACGGACGACGCGCGTGAGGACGCCGCGTTCCCCGCATGGACCGCCGCACTCGAGGACGCGGTCAGCTTCGTCCGGCGGGACCCGGCCGTGGACGCAGCGCGCGTCGGCGCGTTCGGCTATTCGTTAGGCGGCTACCTGGCGCTCGCGCTCGGCGCGGCCGACCCGCGGATCTCGCGGATCGTCGTGCTCTCGGGCGGGTTGTTCGCGACCCTCACGCCGCGGCGCCTGCCGCCCACCTTGCTGCTGCACGGCGCCGCCGACCGGGTCGTACCCGTGGCGGAGGCCGAGCGGGCCGCCCGCGTGCTCGAGGGACTCGGGGTCCCGCACCGGCTCGTGGTCTACCCCGGGCAGGCGCACGGGCTGGCCCCGGACCTCCTCCGCGACGCCGTCGATCGCGCGACCACGTTCCTCGACGCGGACGGCGCCGCGAACGGGACCGGCGGAACGGCGGCACCGCGCGCGGGGCGTCCGTCGCGTTCGTGAGTGCTCGGTGCCGGCACATCCCCTCAGCGCGGCCGCGCCGCCGCGCGTACGACCCGATGACCACTCCTCGTTCCACGTCCCGGTCCGCGCGCCCGGTGCGGGCGGCGGGGACGGACAACGCCCCGGCGCACTCCCCGTGCAACCGCTCTCCGCCCTCGGCGACTCGTCAGCAGCCGCACCGGCAGCGCAGCCAGCGCCGGTCGCGCCCGCGGCGGCGACGGACCGCACCACGTCGCACCCCCACCTGTCCGTCGCCGCCGCGGCGTTCGTCTGCCTCGCGCTCGTGGCCCTGGCGGCCTCCCCGCTGCTCACGTTCCGCCGCCTCGACGCCTTACAGTCGGAGTCGGCGGCGACCACGGTCGCGGCCGCGTCGGACCTCGCCGAACTCCGGCTGCTGTTCAGCGAGGAGGCGCTCATGCACCAGGCGCTGCGCACGGCCGCCGACGCGACGCCCGCGCGCCGCTACGGCGTGCTCCGGGCGCGGGAGGACGTGCTCCTGACGGACCTCGCCCGGGTGGCGCCGCGCGTCGGCCCGGGCGTGGCGCGGCACGTGGCGCTGCTCCGCGAGCGCGCCGGGCGCTGGCACGCGCTCACCGACGCGCGCGCGGCGGGGGCGATGCACGACACGACGTTCGGCCGGCGGCTGCCCGAAGTGCGCGCGTTGCGCGAGGCGACGCTCGCCGAGCACGCGCAGCTCGCCGCCGACGTCCAGCAGGTCGACGCCGCGCACCACGGGATCGGCGCGCACGTGGTCGCGGACCAGCGGCGCCTCTCGGCCGCGCTCGGCGGGCTCGCGCTGCTCGCGGCGGGCGTGGTCGGGGGCTTCGCCCGCCGCGAGCGCCGGTTGACGCAGGCGCTCGCGCGCGCCGTGGACGAGGAGCATCGCCTGCGCGCCGAGGCGGAGCGCCAGCGGGAAGAAGCGGAGCGCCAGCGCGAGGCGGCGGAGCGGCAGCGCGAGGCGGTGCTGCGCGTGGGCGAGAGTAAGGCGCGGCTGGTCCGCGGGTTCACGCACGACGTGAAGAATCCGATCGGGGCGGCGGACGGCTACCTCGCCCTGCTCGAGGACGGGATCCCGGACCCGGCGACCCCCGGCCAACGCGGGTACCTCGAACGGTCGCGGCGGTCCCTCCGCGCCGCGCTGCACCTGATCGGCGACCTGCTCGACGTCGCGCGCGCCGAGTCGGGCGCGATCGAGGTCCGTCTCGTGCCGACCGACCTCGCGGCCGTGGCGCGCGACGCCGCCGAGGAGTACCGCGCCGAGGCCGAACGGAAGGGGTTGCGGCTGGACGTCGTATGCGACGACGACCCCGCCGCGGTCACGACCGACGCGGTGCGCGTGCGCCAGGTGTTAGGCAACTTGATCTCGAACGCCGTCAAGTACACGGAGCGGGGGCGCGTCGTCGTGCGACTTCTCGGGGCGCGTGCGGAGGCGGGTGCGGACGCGACTGGTGGGCCGGCCGACCGGCCGACCGCCCGCGTGGTCGGTCGATACGCGGTCGAGGTGTCGGACACGGGCGCGGGCATCGCGCCAGAGCACCAGGCGCGGCTCTTCGAGGAGTTCGTGCGGCTCGCCCCGGACGCGGCGCCGGGGGTCGGGCTCGGGCTGGCGATCAGTCGGCGGATCGCGCGGGCGCTGGACGGCGACCTCGCGGTCCGCAGCACGCCCGGACACGGGAGCACGTTCGTGCTCTGGCTTCCGGCCTCCGCGGACACGCGCGTGCCAGGGTGAACCACACCGTCGCGTACGCACTCGTGGCGCTGACCGCCGTCGCCGCGCGGGCGCGCGCCCAAGCCGGCGGCGTGCCCGCCGGCTACGAGCTTTGTACGCAGGGTGGTTCCATCGCCCGCAGCGTCATTCTCGTGGACGCGACCACCGGGCGCGGGGTCCCGTGGCGGCTTGTGCCCGCCGCCCACGTCGCGTGGCGGGCGGGCCAGTCGTCCGGCATCGCGCAGCACCTGCCGAACTTCGGCCCGTTAGGCGGGTACCCGACCGAGGGTACCGCCGACGGCGTGGGGATCGGCATCGTGTGGGGGCGCCCGGGTGTCTACCACCTCCCGGTCTCGGTGCCGGGGTACCGGGCGTGGGACACGGCCGGCGTCCGCGTGCCGGAGGGCGCGATGCGTCTGCCCTACGGCCCGGCGTCGTGCGGCGTCGGACGGGCCGTCGTCGTCGTGGCGCGGCTCCGGCCCGACACCGCGGCGGCGCGCGCCTACGCGACCGCGCGCGCGGCCGCGCGCGCGGCTGCCCGCGCGGACACGCTCCCGACGCGGCTCCAGCCCGCGCTCGTCGTGGACGGGCTGGAGATTCGGGCCGCCGCGGGGCTGGTGGCCAGCGGCGTGGCGGATCGGTTTACACGAGTCGACAGTGCGCGACGGCCCTCCCCCGACACGACCGGCTCCGTGCTCCGGGTCGAGGTGGCGATCGCCAACCGGGGCGCCCGGGCCGCGACGGTTTGCGTGCGGTCGTGCGGCCTCGACCTCGTGCTCTATCCGGCGAACGCCGCGCCCGTCGTCGAGCCGGACCGGACCAGGCCAACGGGCCAGCCGCCCGACGGAGCGCGCGTGCCACCGGCGTGGCGCTCGGTCGGGGGTGCCGAGACGCGCATCCGGGTGGGCGCGGGCCGGAACACCGTCGGCTGTCGCGACCCTGCACCGCCGCAGCGGCTGGCCCCCCGGCGCCCGCCTCGCGCCGGACGCGTTCGTGGCGCGGGTGCCCGCGGCCTGGGTGCTCGAGGACATGGCCGCGGCCGGCGGGGCGCCGCCGGCCGCCTACGCGGTCGCCGTGCGGCCCCGTTTCGGCGTCGGCCCGGTGCCCGGGCCAGATCCCGCGCTCAACGGCCTGCTGGTGGACGTCGGCGGCCCGACGAGCGCGTGGCTCTACGTCGGCGTCGTCCGCCTCGCGCCGTCAGCCCGCCCCCGCGAACCTCGCGCGGCCGAGCATGCGGCGGGGGATCTCGCGACGTCGCACGACGGAGCGTTTCGGGATCGGTCGCCCGCACCGCCGGACTCGCCGCCGCGCCAAACTTCGGCATGCCGATCTCACCCTACGTCCGCGCGCTCCGGAGCCACGTCGGGGCCATGCGCCTGCTCTTCCCGTCCGTGAGCGTGCACGTCTTCGACGCGGAACGCCGGCTGCTCCTGGTCCGGCAGCGCGACGGCGGGGTGTGGTCGACGCCGGGCGGGCTGATCGAACCGGACGAGCGCCCGGCCGACGCGGCGGTGCGCGAGGCATGGGAGGAGACCGGCCTTGTTGTCCGGCTCGAGCGCGTGCTGGGTGTCTACGGCGGGCCCGAGTGCGTGGTGCGCTACCCCAATGGCGACGAGACGCAGTACATGATCACCGCGTTCGGCGCGACCGTGGTCGGCGGCGCGCCGCGGCCGGAGGGGGACGAGACCACGGCGGTGCGGTACTGGGCCGAGGCCGACGCGGGCGGGCTGCCGCTCGCGCCGTGGCTCCGGGCGCTGCTCCCGGTGGTGTACGGCGGGCCGACGGGCGTGGCGTTCACGCCGCCGACGTGGGCGTCGCCGACCGCGTCGTAGAGCGCGCGGTGTGCTCGTGGGGGCGGGTCGAGCCGTGCCCTGGCGACGGTCCTATGTGCGGCGTCAGAGTCCGCGTTTCAGAACTTCCCCGACTTCCCGGTCGGTCTCGAGTTCTGGCACGCGTGCGCGTCCCGTGTCGCGTGCGTCAGAACGCGGCGAATGGAGACGGGCATGCCTAACGCAGCGGCCCGCGTCGGAACCGGCCGGCGCGCTCGGGCGGGACGGTGCGGGCGGGCCGGCTGCCGCTCGGCACGTAGCGGTACAGGGTGGCCCGCGACACGTGCAGCGCGGCACACACCTCGTCGATGGGCCGCAGCGGGTCGGCCAGCAGCACGCGCGCCATCTCCACGCGCTCCGGGCTGAGCAGTCGCGGACGCCCGCCCATGCGGCCGCGCGCGCGGGCCGCGGCGAGCCCCGCTCTGGTGCGCTCGCGGATCAGGTCGCGTTCGAACTCGGCGAGCGCGCCGAAGATGTGGAACACGAGCTTCCCGCCCGTGGTCGTCGTGTCCATCGCCCCGGTGAGCGACCGGAAGCCGACGCCGCGCGCGCCCAAGGCGGTCACGTGGGCGATGAGGTGCCGCAGCGTCCGACCGAGGCGGTCGAGGCGCCACACCACGAGCGTGTCACCCTCGCGCACGTAGTCGAGCGCCGCGGCCAGTCCGACGCGCTCCTCGACCGCACCGCTCACGACGTCGCTGAACGTCCGGCCGCAGCCGGCCTTCGCGAGCGCGTCCTGTTGGAGCGCGAGCGACTGCTCGGCCGTCGACACGCGGGCGTAGCCGACCAGCACGTGAGTCTCAGTGCCCGGCCCCGGCGCCCCCAGAGGGCGCGGTGCCCGAGTCCGTCTGGGGTACGCCTGTGGCGGCGTCCTGCCGGGCGTCACCGGCCGCTGTGCGGACGGCCGCGAGCACCGCGTCGAGTACCGCGTCGACGTCGGCCGCCGTCGCGCGCGGGTTCACCACGCAGGCGCGCAACCAGAAGCGCCCGCCGAGGACGGTGCTCGAGAGGAAGCCGGCGCCGCCGAGCTGCACGTCCCGCAGCACGCGCCGGTTGAGCGCGTCGACGGCCGGCCCGTCGAGCGCCTCGGGGGCGGCCCGGAAGCACACGATGCTCAGGCCCTGCGGCTCCCAGAGCTCCATCTCCGGCTCGGCGCGCACGCGGGCCGCCCAGTGCCGCGCGAGCGCCACGTCGCGGGCGACGAGCGCGCGGTAGCCCTCCATCCCGAGGTGGCGCATAGCCATCCAGACCTTGAGCCCGCGGAAGGGTCGCGTCTGCTCGGCCCCGTACTCGGCGAGCCACGGCGGCCCCTGCACGCCGTGTGCGTTGCCGTCGGTGCGCAGGTACGGCGGCACGAGGCTGAACGCGTCGCGCATCGCGCCCGCGTCGCGGACGAGCACGAGCCCCGCGTCCACGGGCACGTAGAGCCACTTGTGCGCGTCCACCGCCACGCTGTCCGCCCGCCCGAGCGCGGCGAGGGCCGCGCAGTCCTCGGCGGGGAGCCCGTCAGGCGCCGAGGGTCCGGCGAGGAGGGCGGCCGGCGCGCCGTACGCGCCGTCCACGTGGAGCCACACGCCGCGCCGCGCGCACACGTCGGCGATGGCGGCTAAGGGGTCGACCGCGCCGGTGTTCACGGTCCCCGCACTCGCCACCACGGCCACGGGCGCGTGCCCGGCCGCCGCGTCGGCGCCAAGCATCGCGTCGAGCGCGTCGGGGCGCATCCGGAGCGCGGCGTCGACGGGCACCTCGCGCACGTTCGCGCGGCCGAGCCCGAGCAGTTCGGCCGCCTTCTGGTTGCATCCGTGCCCCTCGGCGCTCTTGTAGACGAGCAGGTGGCGCGGGCGGCCGTCGACCACGAGCGGCAACCCCTCGGCCCGCACGTCCCAACCGCGCCGGGCGCAGGCCCGGTGGCGCGCGACCGCGAGCGCGGTGATGGCCGCGGCCGACCCGCCGCTCACGAGCAGCCCCATGCCGTCGGCCGGGAAGCCGAGGAGCGCCTTCATCCACTCCGTCACCTGCCGCTCGACCCACACCGCGGCGTGGTTGCCTCCCGCCACACTCGGGTTCATCGCGGCCGCGAGCGCGGCGCCGACGACGCCCATCACGGCCGGCGGCGAGTTGACCCAGCCGAAGAAGCGCGGGTGCCCGTTGCCGAACGGGTACGGCGCGACGTCGCGCGCGAAGCGGTCGAGCACCGCGTCGGGCCCCTCGCCGGCGGCCGGCGGGGCCTCGGCTCGGAACGCATCGGCGAGGGCCTGTGGGACCGGCCGGAAGGTCGGCTCGCCCGGCAGGTCGGTGAGGTGCGCCGCGACGAGGTCGATCGCGCGGTAGCCCACGCGGCGGATCTCGTCGGCCGTCCAGGCGAACGGGGGGTCGTCGGACGCCGCGCGGGACGGCGCGTCGGGGTGAGGTGACAGTGGCGACGTCACGTCAGGACTCCCGGTCGAGGACCGCGGGCGGGATGGGGCTGCGCGTGGCCGTGCCCAGCGACGGCGTGCCCAGCGACGGCGTGCCCAGCGACGGCGTGCCCAGCGACGGCGTGCCCAGCGACGGCGTGCCCAGCGACGGCGTGCCCAGCGACGGCGTGCCCAGCGACGGCGTGCCCAGCGACGGCGTGCCCAGCGACGGCGTGCCCAGCGACGGCGTGCCCAGCGACGGCGTGCCCAGCGACGGCGTGCCCAGCGACGGCGTGCCCAGCGACGGCGTGCCCGGGTGGGACGCCCGCGGGGGGGGTGCCCTCGGGGGCCGCACCTTCGGGCCGGCCGGCGACGTCCATCGCGAGGTAGTACACGCAGGGCGTGCGGCCCGGGTTGGCGAAGCCGTGGGCGCAGTCGCCGTCGTAGTAGATGCTGTCGCCGGCCCGCAGGTCGTGCGCGGCGCCGTCGAGCGTCAGGCAGAGCGCGCCGCGCTCGACGGCGACGTACTCGCGGGCGCCCGGGGCGTGCGCGGCGAACACGCCCGCGTCGACGCCGGGCGGGAGCGTGGTGCGCATGAACTCGAACTCGACCCCGGGCAGCACCGGCGAGAGGATGCGCCGCTCCCACCCGGCCGGGTCCCGCGCCACGTCCTGGGCATCGGCCCGCAGCACGACGACGCGCGCGCGCCGCTCGTCCGCGAGCAGCCGGGCGATGCTCGTGCCGAGCCCCGTGGCGATCCGGTCGAGCACGAGCACCGTCGGCACCTTGTCCCCGCGCTCGACTGACGAGAGCATGCTGCGGCTCACCCCGGCGCGCGCCGCGAGCGCGTCGAGCGAGAGGCCGCGGCGCGCCCGTTCCGCCCGCACCCGTGCGCCAAGGGCTGCCATGTCGAGGCCGCTCGAGAACCGCCCCGATACTTCCGCCATAGTGGATAACCCTCCGCTATGAGGGAATGTAACGCGACTCAACTCACGGGCAAGCCGAGCCTCGCCGATGCCAGCGAGGGACGACATGGCCCCCGGTACCGGCCGTCGGCCGGCGCGCCCGCAAGCGTAGCCGTTCGACCGGCCGGTCCTTTCTGCGATGTGGGGCCGGCTGTCGTGCGCGTTAGGCCGGCCCGGAGCTCGGACGAGTGCTGATCCCAAGACCCCCCGCCGGCGAGTGCGTCTCGACACCGGCCCGCGTTCGCCGGGCGTGAGACGCTGACGCGCCGCGCCGGCTGCACATCCGTCACAACACGCGAGGGTTCCTGCACCGCGACGCTCGGGGGACACCGGAGCGACCGCCTCCTCCAGCGCCGCGGCCGCTCCGTCGCTCGATCTCGGTCTCTCGCCCTCGCTCGACGCGCGGGATGAGACGGAGGGATGAGCCCGCACCCTTCCGAGACGGAACTGGCATCCCGGACGGGGCTGAACTCGCCAGCCGCCGATCCCGAGGGCACGGCCTACGGCCGACGTGTCCCCCTGGCGAACACCTTGTCGTCGTCGCCGCGCCACTCGAAGGTCGTCGGGCGGCCCTTGTCGCGCGTGAACTCGATCGTCACGTCCGGGCGGAGCACCTCGACGATCGCCCCCGCCGTGTCGTACACGGCGGGCACGAACCAGTCCGGCGCCACGCGGATCATCGCGAAGTGCCCCAGGTACCCGTTCCACAGCCCGTCGACCCGGCCCTTGAGCGTGCCGTGCTCGTAGTCGAGCACGAGCGGCGACGTCTTCGTCACCCTGCCGGCCGCATCGACCTCCAGGAAGTCGTACCGCCCGAGATACGGCTGCGCGTCCGCGAGCGGCATCGTGGTGCGCAACGAGGGCGCCACGCCGACGTCCAGCGCCACGGTCGTCCGGTCCCAGGTGAAGGCCAGCGTGCCGCCGTCCACGCGCAGGGCGGGCATCGACCAGGTCAGGACCTCGGTGAACGGGGCGTCGCGCGTGTGCACCGCGAAGCGGATCTGCGCCGGCGTCGAGTCCGGCGGCATGTTGTGGAACTGCCGCCACTTCGGGTCGAGCACCAGGGTCCAGTCGCCGGACGGCCGCACCACGAACCACACGGAGTACTTCCCCTTGGGCACGGCGTGTCCGTCGAGCGTGATCGCCTTGTCCGCCTCCAGGGTCGTCGCGTAGTTGGCGCCCGGCGTCCACACCTCGCCCCAGTGCACCGCTTGGGTCGCCGCCGGGCTGCCGAACAGGGGATGCCGGCCCCGCACGCGAGGCCTCGAGTACTGCACGGTGAGCGTCGTGCCGTCGATCACCTGCGCCAGCGTCCCGAGCTCGCTCGCCTTCACCTGGGCACGGGCGGGCGTCGCGGCTCCCGCCGCTCCCGCCAGGCCCGTCGCGACGACCACCACGCGTCGCGCGACGGTCCCCCGCGTGGATGCTCCCATGTGCGCTCCGGTCCCCGTCGGCGCACCGCTCAGCCGAACTTCGCGTCGACCGCCGCGCGAATCGCGTCGAGCGACTTGCCGGCCTGGTGCAACCGCACGGCGAGCCGGCCCTGCCCCTGGCAGATCGGGCATCCCCGTGCCATCGCGTCCTGGCCTTCGTAGCACGACAGGAGCGAGTAGAAGCCGTCCAGCTGCGCACAGCCGCAGTTGCAGCGGATGCCGTCGATCACCTCGGGGATCGCGCGCACGGCATCGAACAGCGCGACGAGCTGCGGGGTGCCCGCGAGTTGCTCCCGGGTGAGCACGCGCGCGCCCGTGATGCCGGCCCGCGGGGTGGGATGGGGCCCAAGCGCCCCGGCGCGCACCCGCGCGGCACTCGCGCGCCGACCCGGGACGAGCAACGCCCCGAGGGCGGTAATACCCGCGGCGAGCAACGTCCGGCGTGGGACGGCGTGGCGCATCATGAGCTCCTGGATTCCGACACCAGCACACGTCCCTTGACGCGGCCACGGAGTGTAGCCCGCCGCGCAAGGCCGACTCAACCCTGCCGTGCGTCGACCGTCGTCGCCAGTCCTGCGACAACAGGGGGGGGGACTGCGAGTCTCCTCGGCTCGGCCGTCCGTCGCGTCTGCCCCGGGGATGACCGACGTCGTGTCCGGGCGTTGATCGGTCGCCCCGCGGGCGGCCCCGCCGCCGGCGGTCGCCGTCGCACGCTTCACGGGGACCGCCGCATGCCGACCACGCGTGCCGCGCGCCCATTCCCCCGTCCGACGGAACGCCGGCCGACCGCGACGCCGCCCTGCGCGACGGGGCCGAGGGGCTCGGCCGGGTCGAGGCGTTCGGCGTCGAGGGCACTGGCTCGCACGGCGTGGGGCTCGCCAGCTTCCTGCGCCGCCGCGACGTGCGGGTCGTCGAGGTCAGCCCCGGCGACCGGCGGACCAGGCGCAAGGACGGTCGTTCGTGAGAGTCTCACCTGCCGTCTCGATAGTGAGCTCGGTGCCTAACGGGTCGCCGTGGGCCCCCGTCGCGGCAACGTATGGGATGCTGTTGGCGAATTCCGTCGGTCGGGGGGATCGGCCCCGCGCTCTCCCTCGTGCCCACCGCGCGTTTCTTCACCGTGGGCGAATTCGCCAACAGTATCCGTATGGGTTCTGCGCGTTTCACGACGCGGCGAATCGCGCGGGGTGGCGCCACCCGGGCGGACGCGCCGTGTACGTTGCCCGCGTGGCGATCTACCTCTTCTTCGACGAGAGCGGGAACCTCGACTTCGGGCCGAACGGCAGTCGCTACTTCTGCGTCGGCACGCTCGCCACCCGCGCCCCCGCCGCGCTCGAGCGCGCGCTCGGCGCGCTCCGCTACGCGCTGCTGGCTGAGGGCACCGAGCTCGAGGCGTTCCACGCCACCGACGACCGCCAGGCGGTCCGAGACCGCGTGTTCGCGGCGCTGACGGGCGTGGGCGGGTTCGACGTCGACGCCCTCGTGGTCGAGAAGGCCGGCGTACCGGCGGCGTTGCGCGAGGAGGCGCGGTTCTACCCCGAGTGCGCCGAGCGCCTGCTCGCGCCCGTGTTCGCGCGGTACCACGACCCGTTCGAGCGCGTGGTGGTCGTCACCGACCGGCTCCCGCTCAAGCGCACGAAGCAGGCGGTCGAGAAGGCGTTCAAGCAGTTCATCCGCCGACGCCTCGGGGCGCGGCCGTTCAGTGTGCTGCACCACGCGTCGGCGGCGCACGCCGGGCTGCAGGCCGCCGACTACGCGCTCTGGGCCGTGCACCGGAAGCGGCAGGGCGGCGACGCGCGCTCGCACGTGCTGGTCGCGCCCTTCCTGCCGAGCGAGCGCCTGACCGACCTCGCGGGCGACGTCTGACGACGGTCGGCGTGGGGGCGCCCGGAAACAGCGACCCCCCCGACTACCCGCCGGCTTGCGCCGGGGGAGAGCCCCGTGGGCTCTTGTCATCAGGGGGGAACCTTTATGCTGGCCGGACGCCCAGAGGTGGCCGATTACCAACTTAAGTTAACGCGTTCGCCCCGTCGGACAACGGCGGGATCACGCCACCGCGCGGGGGGCACCGCCCAGTGGATCTGGAGTGTCGGCATCGCCGTCGCGCGGGCGACGTGCCGGCGCGCATCCATGAACCCGTCGCAGAATTGCCATCCGCCTCACGCGGGGGCGTTCCACAAACGCTGATGGAGGAGCGGAGCGCGACGGATCGGGCGGTCGCGCCGCGCGCGGAGGGTTGAAGCGCCACGCGCATCCCGGGAGGTGGACGGGAAACGGACGCGGCGCGACGCCGTAGGGCCGTAGGACAGTGCGAGCCGCTGCTTCGCGGCAATCGAGAAGCTCTCGATCGCCGTGGCGGACGTCACGCGGGGAGTCCGGCCCCGGCCCGATGCGGCGAGCGAGCGTGGCGCGTACGCCATGGCGCGCCGACGCGACCGCCCCGCGCTGCGCACGCTTCGCGCTACTTCCCCCTCTCCCCACAAGTGACGGATGCAGACCCCTGGCGCGATCGGTCCCGCTGACAACCAGAGCCGGGTTCGCGTCGGCCTTGGACTCCTCTTCGTCGGTGTTGCGTTTCTCGGCCACCTACTCGCCGCCCGCGCCATCGGCGGTACCTACGTCGCCTACCGCGATCACCTGCTCGGCTTCGTGGGCATCCTGCTCGTCTCTGGCGCGCTCACGCTGGCCGCCGGCCGGCGGTTCTGGCGGGATCGCCCCGGCATGCGCGTGCTCGCCAGCGGCATCGTGCAGGCGCTCGGGGGCGTGTTCGCGTACGTCACGCGGTTTCATGTGCACGGCTAGGGCGCCGCGCCCGGACCGGGTTGGCACAGCGGCGCGGCGGCGGCGCCGCGGGCGGCGCTGTTGGCCTAACCGGTCGACGGTGGACCGGTCCGGGTGGCGCGTTCCGCCCGGCGGGCGAGCCCTTCGACGGCCGCGTGGAAGCTTAGGTGCGCGACCATCGCCGATTCGATGCCGCCCCGCCAGAACAGCCACCCCCACGGGAGTGACGCGACGAAGATGACCCCGACGGCCCGGCCCGGGGCCGGCGTCCGCGTCGCGCGCAGCAGGGGCAGGTGCCCGGCAGCGAAGAGCGCGTTCGTCACGAGGATCGCGACCAGGACAACCCCGCTCGGGACCCGCCCGGTCCGCAGCCCGGCGGCCGACGTCCCGATCGCCCGCGCGAGGAGCCACGTCACCCCGGTCATCACGCCCCACCGCATGACGACTTCCTCCGTAAGGCCCCCGTACAGCAGGCGCGTGCGCAGCGGCAGCGCGCGCAGGTAGGCGACGAGTGCAGGCGCCGCCCAGAACGCCACGAGGCCGCCGACCCCACCGAGGATGAGGCCGAGCGCGAGTGGGGCGCCGGGCGCGGCGCCGCCGCCACGCCCGGGTGCCCACCCGGCTGCCGCGGGCGTCGCGAGCCAGCGACTCTCCAGCCCCAGGCTCGGTCCAAGTCGGGCACCGATCCAGGCGCTCGCGGCGACGACCACGACCGCTTGCACGACGGCGAGGGCGATCAGCCCCGGCGTGACCGGCGGCGGCGTGCGACCGGCCGGCGCCGCCCGGCGGACGAGATCCGGGATCACCGGCGTGATCGCCGCAACGCCGAGCCCGCCGAGCAGCGCGAGCGCGAGCATGGCCCGCGTGCCGTAGGGCAGCAGATACGTCATCGTCGCTCCACGTCGGGACAGCGGGGGACCGGGCGGAACTCGGGCAGGGGCGGTGACGGCCGGTCGGTCCGCCCGGCGCACGCCGCGCTCCCGCCGCACCCGGTGCGCTGGCCCGTACGCCGCTCCGTACGTCGCCACCGCCGCGCGGTGTCACCGGTACGTTCCGCCCGGACGCGGCGTCGGCGGTCCAACGCCTCGACGCGGTGTGCCCCGACCTGAGATTTCGCGACGGGTCGCTGCCCGCGGGGGCCGGGTTCGACGTGCTCGCCCAGGCCCAGGCCCTGGGGCGCGTATCGACCCGCGGGCGCCGAGGCCGCCGTCGGCGCGGTCGCCGCCGCGGGGTGTCGGTCCTCCCGGGGACCGGCGCCCTGGGTCCGGGCACTGCGCACGGGGCGAGTCTGCATCGCGCGCTGGAGCGGCTCGTCGCCTCCGGCCTCCACCCGGTCGAGGCACTCGCCGCCGCGACGTCGACGCCGGCCCGGGTGTTCGACGGCGTCGTCGCGTGGGCGCTGCGATGCTTGCGCGACACGGGCGCGCCGAATCGTAGGCGGTCCGCAGTGACGTCTCCCCAGAAAACGCGGGCAGGGCAGAAGTAGAGACGGGGGTCCTTTGTGCAAGCCACAGTCAGGCGTCTCACCCACCGCGTCATCCCAGGACGCCGACGAGTTCTGAGTCGCCGTTAGGCATCGACTGACCAATCCCGAAACTCGGCAGCGACGCCGCGGGGTAAGACGCTGCGGCATCGGCGGGGGCGTACACTCGTCGCGCACGCGAGGATTTGTTAGGCGACGCACCGAACCGGCGGGCCCCGAAGCGGCGGCTGCCACGTCGACAGCCTAGCGCCCTGGCGGCCCTTGGCGTCGGCGATCAAACGCTGGGCGGTGTCATTCGCGGATGGGCCCCGGGCGCCCCGGTGGGTCACCCGCGGCCCACCGCGACTCGTGTCACCGACGTGCTCGGCGACGCGTCGGCGGCGCGCACATGCTGTGTGATGAAGAGCGCCGCGCGGTCGAGGGCTCGGTCCGCCTCGTCGAGCACGCCGGCGAACGCCTGGAACACGTGCGGCACGTCGGCGGTGACGTCCAGGATTACGTCCGCCCCGGCTGCGCGCGCGCGGGCGGCCAGACGCGTGGCGTCGTCGAGGAGCACCTCGTTGGTGCCCGCCTGGAGTAGCAGCGGCGGAAAGCCGGTCAGGTCGGCGAGGAGCGCGGGGCTGAGCAGGTCCTGGAGCGGGTCCTGCCCCGCGAGGTACATCGCCCCCGTGTACCGCAGCTCCTCGCGCGTGAAGAATGGGTCGAGGCCGGCCTTGGTGTCCATGCTCTCGCCCGTCCGGGTCATGTCGAGTCCGGGGGAGAACGCCACGACCGCCGCGGGCATCGGCAGGCTGGCGGCGCGGGCCGAGAGGCAGGTCGTCACCGCGAGGCCGCCGCCGGCGGAGTCCCCGGCCAGCACGACACCTGCCGGGTCCGCGCCGCCGTCGAGCAGCGCGCGGTAGGCCGCGAACGCGTCGTCGGTCGCGGCCGGGAACGGGTGCTCGGGGGCGAGCCGGTAGTCCACCGAGAGGGCCCGGACGCCGGTCCTGGCCACCAAGTTCCCGGTCAGCGACAGGGCGGTTTCGGGCGAGCCGAACACGAAGCCCCCACCGTGGAAGTACAGGATCGTCCCGGCCCGCGGCCGGCCGACCGGCTCGACCCGCAGGGCGCTCCGCGCCCCGAGCGTCGTCTCGGCGGTCCGAATCCCGTCCGGCACCCGCATGGCGGCCATCATGGCGACGAACCCTGACCGGAGCGCCTCGACCGACCGGGGACCCTCAGGCCGCGGCCGGCGCAGCATCGCGTCGATGCGCGCGCGCTGCTCCCGGCTCACCGCCGCCCCCGCCGCGCGTTGAGACTCATACATTGCGTGTGCATGACTCGACAGTATATGCCACGGCATACACTTCGCGCCACTTGACTGCCCCGGTGCCGGATCCCAGGGTTGTGTTCGCCGACCTCGTCCGCTGCGAGACGCGCCTGTACAACGCGCTCAACGACCGGCTGCGCGAGCGGCACGGGATCGTCACCTCGCAGTTCGAGTTCCTGCGCTACCTGCGCGAGCACCCGGGCGCTCGGGTGGCCGACCTCGCCTCCGAGTTTGCCGTCGGGATCGGGGCGACAAGCAAGGGGGTCGATCGCTTGGAGCGGCAGGGGTGGGTCGCCCGGCGTCCGAACCCAGCCGACCGCCGGTCGTCCCGGCTGGTGCTGACCGACGACGGCGCTCGCCTGACCGACGCCGCCGAGCGGAGCTTCACCGAGCGCGTAACCGAGCTGATCGCGGGCGCGCTGGACTACTCGCAGCTATCGGCCGGCGCGCAGGTCCTCGCGCGGCTGCGCGCGGCGTTGGAGCGCGACCAGATCGGCACGCCCACGGGCTGACGACTCCGGGTTGGGGGCGCGGCGAAGCAACGCCAGCGGAGGACGGCGCAACCAAGAGGGTGGTGCAGCGACCGGTTGAGACCGGGGTCGTTTTTCGGACGGTCCACGTGCGTCTCGAAACCGACATCGACTCTGTTCGCGAAATAGTCGCGACCGGCCCAATCTGGGGGCGGCCGCTTTCGAGCACCTGGCGTTCGGCACCCATTCACGTCGCGGTCGCAGATTTCGCCAACAGCGTCCGACATGCGTGCCGAACGTGGGCACGAGGGCCGGGTCGCCCGTCGGGCCAATCGCGCGGCGTCCCACGCGAGCCGTCTCGCGACGGACGGGGGTCGGGTGCATCGGTGCGCGCGTGACGCGACCCGGGACGCCCGTCCGCCGTCGCCGCGTGATGGACGACGCGCGGTGCATCCGCGTCCGTCCGGGGGGCCGTGTGGTACGGGCGGCGCGGAGACACCGCCCACCGCCGGGTTGACGCGCGACACCCGGCGGCGCATGATAGGGCGGGCGTTCGGGGCGCCCGCGGGTCCGCGCGAAGGGCAGAGTCCACCCGGCGACGCCTCTGGTGACGGCATCCCGTCTCCGTGCTGGCCAGCTTGCGGACCGCCGGCCTCTCGCATGGAGGACGCATGCCGCCCGCCCGCCCCCTGCCCGACTCGCCGGACCTCGACCAGCTCCGGCGCCAGGCGAAGGACCTGCTGCGCGCCGCGCGCGCCGCGGACCCCGTCGCGCTGACGCGCTTCCGGATCCTCCCGGCGCTCGCGCGCGCCAGCGACGACGACCTCGCCCGCGCCCCGCTCGCCCTCCACGACGCGCAGTCGGTGATCGCGCGCGAGCACGGCTTCCCGTCGTGGACCGCCCTGCGCGAGCGCGTCGAGGAGCTGACGCTCGGCTTCGACGCGGCCGTGCGCGCGTTCATCGAGGCGGCCACCGACGGCCGGACGGCGCGCGCCGAGCGCCTGCTGGCGCGGTACCCCCGCATCGCCGGCGCGAGCCTGCACACGGCGCTGGTGCTGGGCGACGCGGCCGCCGCTGCGGTGCACCTCGCCGGGCGTCCCGCGCTCGTCCGCGAGCCCGGCGGGCCGCGCGGGTGGGAGCCGCTCCACTACGTCTGCCACACGGCGCTCGGCCGGGCCGCGAGCGGGCGCACGGCCGGCGCCCGCGCGGACGGCCTCGTGGCCATCGCGCGGCGCCTGCTCGCGCTCGGCGCCGACCCGAACGCCCGCTTCCCCTGGCCGCACCACGGGGTGCGACGGCCCGTGCTCTGGGGCGCGACCCGCGTCACCGCGCTGCTGCCGCTGGCCGAGCTGCTGCTCGAGGCGGGCGCGGACCCGAACGACGGGGTCACGCTGCCGCTGGCGGCCGGCAGCGGTGACCTGGACGCGCTCGAACTCCTGCGCGCGTACGGGGCGGACCCGAACCAGCCGTGGGCGACCGACGGCGCCGCCGCGCTCTACGCCGTCCTCCTGTGGGCGACGACCCCCGAGGGCCTACACTGGCTGCTGGCACACGGCGCCGACCCGGATCCCGTGTTCGCCGCCAACGGCGAGACCCCGCTGCACGTCGTTGCCCGGCGCTGGGACGTGACGACGGCGGCGCTGCTGGTGGCGCGCGGCGCGGACGTCTCGCGCCGGCGCGCCGACGGCCGCACCCCGTACGCGGTGGCGGCCCTGCACGGGAACCAGCCCGTCGCCGACTGGCTGCGGGCACGCGGCGCGTCCGACGAGCTCCCGCCGGTGGACCGGCTCGTCGCGGCGTGCGGTCGCGGCGACCGCGCGGCGGCGCGGGCGGTGCTCGCCGGCCGCCCGGCGCTGCGCGACGAGCTACCCGACGCGTTCACCGCCGAGCACTACGGCGCGCTCCACCGCGCCGCCGAGCGGGGGGATCTCGCGGCGCTCGCGCTGCTGCTCGAGTGCGGCTTCGACCCGAACCGCGCCGACGCGGAGATCGGCAAGACCGCGCTCCACAGCGCGGCGATGGCCGGGCAGCCCGACGCGGTGCGGCTGCTGCTCGCGCGCGGCGCGTCCCCGGACGTCCGCGACCGGGAGTTCGACGGGCAGCCGCTCGTGTGGGCGGCCGAGGGGTCGCGGTCGCACGGCGATCGCGCAGGAGCGTACGCCGAGGTCGGGCGCGTGCTGTTGGACGCCGGGTCCCCGGTGGAGTGGGATCCGGGCGACGAGCCGGCCGAAGGCGTCGTCGAGGTGCTCGCCGCGTGGCGGCGGGCCCGGGCCACGGGGGTGGCGTGATGCGGTCGACCTCGAACCGGGGCCCGACCCTGCGGACGCCGATCCCGTCCGTCCGCGCCGTCGGCCTGCTCTTCGTCGCGCTCGGCGTCCTCGACGTGTGGCGCGGGGTCGCCCCGCTCTTCGGGTCGGCCCGACCACCCCGTCTAGCCGGCGACGACGTGCTGGTGCTGGCGATCGGCGTCGCAGCCCTGATCGGCGGCGACTCCGTGCGCCGCGGTCGGAACTGGGCGCGGTGGCTGCTCGCGGGCTGGATGGCGCTGCACGTGGTGGTCAGCGCGGGGCGCCCGGCCGAACTGGGTGCCCACGTGGTGATCTTCGGGGCCGTCGCGTTCCTCCTGTTTCGCGCACGCGCGGCGACGTCGTTCACGGCCGCCGGGCGCGCATGACCGGCCGCACGGTGCGCCGGCGACGACGCCCGGGCGGTCGTTTGCGAGCGTCTCGCTTGTGGTCTCGAAACGACTAACGACTTACGGGCGAACAGAACCAAGCTCTTCGCACAAACCGGCGAGTTCTGGGATGGTCGGCGCCCGTCGCGGAATCGCTCGATGATGTCACGACTGCAACCGGGCGACACGCACCCGTAAGGTGGGTCGCAACGCGAACAACGCGAACAACACGAACAACGCGCCGGCGCCGCCGCGCGCGCGTCGCCCGTCCCGCGCGAATCCCGAGTCGGTGGGTGGGCGTGGTCGTCAACTCACTAGGCAGAGGGTCAGCATGTTTCTCGTCATGGGGCTCACGGGCAGGGTCGGCGGCGCGGCGCGGCACCTGCTGGCGCCGGGCCACCGCGTGCGGGCGCTGGTGCGGGATCGCGTCAAGGCGGCCGACTGGGCCGACCGGGGTGTGGAGTTGGTCGACGGCGACTTGCGGGACGTCGATGCGATCACCCGGGCGCTCAAGGGCGCCGACGGCGCCTTCGTCATGCCGCCGGTGTACACGCCGTCGCGCGACTTCGCGGAGTCGCGGGTGCTGATCGCGGCGTACGCCCAAGCGCTCGCGTCGGCGCCGCTCCCACGGCTCGTGGTACTCTCGTCCAACGGCGCGGAGCGGACGAGTGGCCTCGGCGCGATCACGCCGCTCGCGCTCCTGGAGCGGGCCCTGCACGACCTACCGTACCCCCGCGCGTTCATCCGGCCGGGATCATTCTACGAGAAGTTTGTCTCCGGCTTGCAGACGGCGCGGGGCGGCACGTGGCCGGTGTTCGACGCGAGGACCGGCGAGCCGCACCCGATGACGGCGACCGAGGACATCGGGGCGGAGGCGGCGCGGCTGCTGACCGGCCCGGCGTGGGCCGGCGCGCGCGTGATCGAACTCGGGTCGCTGGTGCGCCCCGACGACGTGGCGGCGGCGTTAGGCGCGGTGCTCGGGCGTGAGGTCACGGCCCACGCGCTGCCGTGCGAGACGTGGGGGCCGACGCTGGAGCCGATGGGCTTTCCGCGCGGGCAGACCTGGGCCAAGGCACCACGTCCGCCCGCGACGTCTTCGCCGCCGCGCACCAGGCGACGCCGCAGGCGGCGCGGGGATCATGCTGCGTCTCGAGGGGTGAGGCCGCATCGTTCACATGGCGGGCGTCGCGTCGCGCGTCGCGGTGCGCGACGCACGCGGGGGTGCCGTGACCCCTTCGCCTGCACGGTGCCTGCACGGGGCACGCACCGCTCATCGCCGCGTCAACGATCCAATACGGATGCGCTGAATCCGGTAACGGCCTCCATCGCGCGGTGCAGCAGGGCCGGATCGGACACCCCCTGGCCGTCCCGACGGGGCGTATACGGGGCTTCCAGTCGCCTCGCGTCCTCGTCAGTCAGGGTGATCGAGAGCGCGACCACCGCGTCGTCGATGTGCGTGGCCTTGAGCGCGCCGACGATCGGCGCGGCGACGACCGGATGGCGGCGCAGCCACGCGAGGGCGATGGCCGCCGGACTGACCCCGCGTGCGGTCGCGATGACATGCACCGCCTCGACGATCTGCCAGTCGCTGTCCGCCGTGGCGTCGTGCTGCGCGGCGCCGGCCGGCTCCTGTTCGGTCCGCGCGGTCGTCGTCCCCCATGGCCGTGCCAGGCGGCCCCGCGCGAGCGGACTGTAGACCAGGGTCTGCACCCCGGCGTCGGCGCAGAGGGGCAGCATCTCTCGTTCTTCTTCGCGGGCGAGCAAGTTGTACGTGTCCTGCATCGCGATGAAGCGCGTCCACCCGTGCATCCGCTGCAGATGCAGCGCGGTGGCGAACTCCCAGGCCATCATCGACGAGGCGCCGAGGTAGCGGACTTTCCCGGCCTTCACGACGTCGTGGAGCGCCTCCAGCGTCTCTTCCCATGGCGTGGTCTGGTCGCGGCGGTGGATCTGGTAGAGATCGATGTAGTCGGTGCCGAGCCGCCGCAGGCTGTGGTCGACCTCGGCCAGGATCGCCTTCCGCGACAAGCCCACCGCGTTGGGGCCATTCCGCATGCCGGCGGACAGCTTGGTGGCGATGACCACGGCGTCCCGCTGGGTAAACTCCTGCAGCGCTTGGCCGATGATCTCCTCGCTGTTGCCGTTCGAGTACATGTCGGCGGTGTCGAAGAAGTTGATGCCGACCTCGACGGCGCGCCGAATCAACGCACGGCTCTCATCCGCACCAAGCGACCAGGCGGGATAACCCCGAGATGGGTCCCCGAAGCCCATACAGCCAATACAAATGGGCGAAATGTCGAGCCCTGAGTGCCCCTTTGTGTATTGCATGCGACCCCCGGCCGAGCCAGAAACGGACAACTCTCCACATAGATCTAACGGACAACTGTCCGCTTATACAAAGCCGGATGCGGGATCGACCACTGACCGATGACTGACCGATGACTGAGCGGGCGCACACGCGGCGCGCCGATGCACGCGCGAACCGGGCGCGCATTCTGGCGGTGGCGCGCGTCGCGCTCGCCGCCGATCCGGCGGCGTCCCTCAGTGCCATCGGCAGGACGGCCGGCGTTGGGCAGGGTACGCTCTACCGCCACTTCCCGAGTCGCGAGGCGTTGGTGCTGGGCGTGTATCGCCAGGAGATCGACGCCATCGTGGCCCTGGCGCCGGCGTTGCTCCGTGCGCACCCGCCCGTTCAGGCCTTCCGGCTGTGGTGCGACCGGCTGGCCGAGTTTGGCCGGATGAAGCACGGCGTCGCCGCGCTGCTCCGCGCCGCGATCTCGAAGCAGGACGTCGACGACACCTACGGGCCGATGGTGGGCACGGTTCGCCGATTGTTGGAGGCGTGCGAAGCGGCCGGCGACATCAGGGCTGGCGCGGACGCGGACGACGTCCTGACGCTCCTGAGCGTGCTCTGGCACATTCCGCCGACGGCCGATGGGAAAGCGCGAGCCGACCGGCTAATCGCCCTCGTCCTGCGCGGGTTGGGCGCGGTCGGCACGGCGGTGCACCGGCCGTCGTGACCGAGCGCCGGGACGGTTCGCGAGCTCGGCGTTCGATCACGCATTCGCCGCCAGGGGAGGAACGCGTCGCCACCTGCTGGTGCACGCGCCCATCCGCGCGGGTCCCCGTCCGCGCGGGTCCTGCTCGAGGCGAGCACCGAGCGCGAGTGGGCGGCATGGGCGTCGCGTGCCTCGATGAGCACGAGGCGCGCGCTCGTGACCACCGTGCCGGCCGAGCGCCGCGCCGGCGCGTGAAACTGCTCGGCGGTCGGCCGCTCGGCCGCCGCTGCCCACCAGTGCGCCCGCGCTGTTCGCCGCCCGCCGATTACACCGACCGGACCTCGCCGCCCCCATGCCCCCGCTCGCTGACCTTCCCGCGCTCCTCCGGCGGCATGCCCGGCGTCACCCCGACTCCCCCAGGCCCGGTGAGGACGCGCCTGTTAGGACGGCTGCATCGCCTGGATCTCGGACACCACGACGGGCGGTGTCGCGACCGGCGCCGCCGCGACCATGGCGGCCACGAGCGCGCGGCACTCGGCCTCTCCCGTCGCCAGCACCTCGCGGAACGACCGGACCCGTGACATCGACCAGAGCAGGGCCGCCACCGCCGGCGTCGGACTGCCGGCGATGCGCCGCTTGGCGCGCGGATAGACGCGATACCCGAGCCCCCGGATCAGCCGGAAGCTCGCGCGGACCCCGCGCGCCAGGACCAGCGCCTCCCCCCACGAGGCGCCGCCGCCGCGCCGCGCGCCGGCGACCGCGACGCTCTCGAACGCCACGCACAGGGGCACGTGGCACCGCAGCCAGAGCGGCATGTCGCGCTCGAGCGCCGCGGGCAGTCCGGCGGCGTTGCACACGTCGACCCAGCGCTGCTGGCTCAGGAGCGTCCGCTGACCGGCGGCGCCGATGGTCGCCGTGAGCCGGCCCTCGCCGTCCAAGGTGGCTTGCACGAACGGCATGCCGAAGGCGCACCGCTCGACGCCGATGGCGTCCTGCAGGCGCTCCGGGTGGAAGGTGTTGCACATGAACTGGATGCACGTGGCCGCGCTGCGCTGCAAAGCCGGCAGGAGCGCGTCCGTTTGGTGGGCCAGGAGCGTGACGAGCACCAGATCGTACGGCGTCGCTTCGTCGAGCGTGCTCGACACCCGGACGGCGGCCCGCCCGCGCTTCCCATCGATGATCGCCCCGTCGCGTTCCAGCTGCCGCAGTCGGACGGAGCCCGGCCGCGCGATGACGGTGACCTCGTGGCCGCCGACGCGGACCAGTTGCGAGGCGAAGGTGCTGCCGATCTTCCCGGCGCCGAGCACCGCGATCCGCAGCGGCGGGGCAGGAGCGCGCACGACGGTTCCGGACATGGTGGACCTCACTGGGAGACACGTACCGCGCGTCGCGATGACACGCCGTGTCATGAGGATATCGCGTGATGACACCGAATGCCATCGCGTATACTTCGCGCATGAGTCGATGGCCGACAGGCACGCGCGACCGGTTGGAGCAGGCGGCCCTCGCGTTGTTCCGCGAGCAGGGGTTCGCCGGAACCACGGTCCCGCAGATCGCCGCGCGGGCCGGGCTCACGACCCGCACCTTCTTCCGGCACTTCGCGGACAAGCGCGAGGTGCTCTTCGCCGGCGAGGCGGACCTGCCGGCGCTCGCGGCGCGGCTCGTGGCCGACGCCCCGGCCGCGCTCGGGCCGATGGCGGTGGTCGCCCGCGGGCTCGACGCAGCGGCGGCGCGGGTCGGGGCGGGCCGCGTCGAGGACCTCCGGGTGCGGCGCGCCGTCGTCGCCGCGGACGAGGGGCTGCGCGAGCGCGAGCTCCGGAAGTTCGCCGCGCTGGCCGACGCGGGCGCCCAAGCCTTCCGCGGCCGCGGCGTCGACGCCCGGACCGCGACGCTCGCGGCCGAGCTGGCGGTGCTGGCCTTCCGCGTCGCCGTGACCCGGTGGCTCGACGACGGGGGGGCGAGGGGGCTGCCCGAGGTGGTCGCCGACACCCTGGGCGCCCTCCGGGCCGTCGCGGCCGATGGCGCGGCGCAACGTGCCGGCAGCCCCACCGCCGCGTCACGGCGTTCCACGCCGGCGACGTCCGAGGCCGCGCCGCGGCCCCGAACGGCCCGACCGCGCGGTCCCCGCACGCCAGACCCGGCCGGCCACGCCTAACCGTTCTGCCGCCCCACCGCGCACCCGCCGGAGCGGGCGAGCGACCGGCGGCGCATCCAGTCGCCCCCGGTCCTTCGTCGTCGACGTGACGGACCAGGTGCGCGCGCCGCGAAATCGAGGCCGCGCTCGGGGAGAGCGAGCGCGAGCGGCGGGCGCTCGCCGCGCAGGCCGACGCGCTGCGCGAGGCGGCTCGACTGCGGGACCGGACGGCCGCGGCCGAAGCGGCGCGCTCGGCGGCCGAGGCGGCGAACCGGGCGAAAGGCGAGTTCCTGGCGGTGATGTCGCACGAGCTGCGCACGCCCTTGAACGCGATCGGCGGCTACACGCAACTCCTGGAGCTCGGCATCCACGGGCCGGTGACCGACGCGCAGCGCGAGGCGCTGGGCCGGGTGCAGGGCGCCCAGCGGCGGCTCCTGGCGCTCATCAACGACGTGCTCAACTATGCGAAGCTCGAGGGCGGCCGCGTCGAGTACGACCTGGCCGTCGTCGACATCCACGACGTGGTGGCCGACGTCGCCCCGCTGGTCGCGCCGCAGCTCGCGGCCAAGGGGCTGGCGTTCGACGTGCGGCTGCCGGACGCGCCGTGCCTGGTGTGGGTGGACCGTGCGAAGC
This sequence comes from Gemmatimonadetes bacterium T265, assembly GCA_019973575.1. Taxonomy (NCBI): domain Bacteria; kingdom Pseudomonadati; phylum Gemmatimonadota; species Gemmatimonadetes bacterium T265. The sequence goes on along the minus strand of BPUI01000003.1, from coordinate 147,744 downwards.
TCGGGCAGGTGCTCGTGAACCTGCTCAGCAACGCGGCCAAGTTCACCGACGCGGGGCGCGTGACGGTGGACGTCGCGACCCGGCCCGGCGCCGCCGCCCTCGCGGGCGACTCGGCCGTATTCCTGCGGGTGGCCGACACCGGCCGCGGGATCGCGCGCGAGAAGCAGGCGGCGGTGTTCGAGCCGTTCGTCCAAGTGCAGACGGGCTACGCGCGCACGCAGGAGGGCACGGGCTTGGGGCTGGCCATCAGCCGCGACCTGGCGCGCGGCATGGGCGGCGACCTGCGCGTGCGGAGCGTGCCGGGGGAGGGCTCGGTGTTCACCGTCGTGCTCCGGCGCGCCCGGGCGGCCGACGGCGCCCCGCTCGACCGCCGCTCGCACGAGGAGCGCCGGGCGGAGGCGGACCGGCGCGACGGCGAGGACCGGCGGCACGACGCGCCCGGTACGGACGACTCGGCACCGTCGGCGCCGGACGCGAGCGCCTAACGGTGGTTTTTTGAAGCTGGCGCAGTACCGTCTCACGACGAGGTACGTGCCGAACGCTGAGCCGGCCGTGCCGGCCCGGAAACGTTCGGGTTCCCTGGCGGCCGATCGCTCGGCCGGAACCAACCGCCGGCGCGTGTACCCCGGCACCGCGGGTCGGGGGCGGGTCCGTTGGGGGCGGGGTGCACCAGCCGACGCGCTGCCGTTACGGTAGACGGGGGCGCGCCACGCCGCGGCGGCCCGGTGTGCGCTTTCCCCCCCGAGGCCCCATGCGCCTGGCTGTCCTGGCCGACGTGCACGGCAACCTGCGCGCGCTCGAGGCCGTACTCGCCGACCTCGCGCGGCACGCGCCCGACTTGGTCGTCAACCTGGGGGACTGCGTGTCGGGCCCGCTCGCTGCGGCCGACACGGCCGACCTAATGATGGGCCTGGCGGGCCCGGCGTTCGTGACCGTGCGCGGCAACCACGACCGCCAGCTCCTCGACTGCCCCGCCGCCGAGATGGGCCCGTCGGACCGGGCCGCCGACGCCCAGCTCACGGCCCGCCACCGGGCGTGGCTCGCCGCGCTGCCGGCTGCCGCGACTGCGAGCGACGGCGCCGACGCGGTGCTGTGCTGCCACGGCGCGCCCGCGAGCGACCTCACGTATTTGCTCGAGACCGTGGGCCCGCACGGCGTCGCGCTCGCCCGGCCGGCCGAGGTCGCGGCGCGGCTCGGCGCGACCACGCAGGCGCTGGTGCTGTGCGGCCACACGCACGTCGCGCGGGCCGTGGCCCTGCCCGACGGGCGGCTCGTGGTCAACCCGGGGAGCGTCGGGCTGCCGGCCTTCGACGACGCGGCGCCGTTCCCGCACGTGATCGAGGCGGGCAGCCCGCACGCGCGCTACGCCGTGCTCGACGTCGGCGGGGGTGGCCGGCTCCCGAGCGTGCCGGCGCGCGCGCGTGTGCAGTTCGCCGCGGTCGCCTACGACTGGGACGCCGCGGCGGCCGACGCGCGGCGCGCAGGGCGCCCGGATTGGGCGTGGGCGCTCGCCACGGGGTACGCGGCCGACGCCGCGCCGGGACCCGCGCCGGCGCATGCAGCATCGCGGACCGCGGCGGCGTGACGGCCGCCCTCGGGCCCGCGCCGCTCGGCGCGCCGCTCCCCCGCCGGATCGAGGAGGCGGCGCTGGACGCGTGGCCCGCGCACGAGCAGCGGCTCCTGGACGGGTGGGTGCTGCGGACCGCGGGCGGCTACACCAAGCGGGCGAACTCGGCGACGCCCTTGTACGGACTGGACGGGTCGGACGCGCCGGACCCGGCCCGGTGGGCTCGGCAGGTTGCGGCGTGCGAGCGATACTTACGCCCGGGCCGCGCCCTCGCTCGTACTGACCCGCGCGCTCGGGGGTGCGGCTGACGCGCCCCCACCGGGCCTGGGCGCGCTCAACGACCTCACGCTCGACGGGTGGGTCGCCCTCTTCAACCGCGTGTCCGCCCCGCCGCCCGCCGACGGCTCCCTGGGAGCGCCCCCACCGGCAGCCCCCCGGGCCACGAACCACCGCACGATCGTGGCCGCTATCCTGGACTTGACCCCCGGCAGCGACTCTCCCGCACTTTGATGCTGGTGGCGAATTCGGCGCGGCTCGTGCGGCGGGTGACGTCCCCCGCGCGTCGGACCTCGGTGACGTCCGGGCGGCGGTAAACCGGGAGGTGGGCGATGTCGCTCGACGCCACCCGCCCGTACGTCGTGCCGGAGCAGACCGCGCAGGTCGCGCGGGCGGTCTTCCCCAAGGGCAATCCGGTCATGCGCCTGTACGACGACTTGCACCTGATCGTCGAGGATCGCGACTTCGCCGACCTGTTTCCGGCACGCGGGCAACCCGCCGAGGCGCCGGTCCGCCTGGCGCTCGCGACGCTCCTCCAGTTCATGGAGGGATTGACCGACCGCCAGGCGGCGGACGCGGTGCGCACCCGCATCGACTGGAAGTACGTGCTGTGTCTCGAGCTGACGGACGGCGGCTTCGACCACACCGTGCTCAGCGAGTTCCGCACGCGTTAGGCGCCCCTGGCGCCTGCTCGCGCACGGCGCGGAGGGGCGGCTCTTCGACGCGATCCTCGACCTGGCGCGAGGGCGCGGACTGCTGAAGGCCGGCGGGCCGCAGCGGAGCGACTCCACCCACGTGCTCGGGGCGATGCGCACCCTGAGCCGGCTGGAGGTGGTCGGCGAAACGTTGCACCACGCGCCGAACGTGCTGGCGACGGCCGCCCCCGACTGGCTCCGCGCGCACACGCAGTCGGCGATGCCGACGCCGGCGTGGGTCGACCGGTACGGGCTGCGGGCCAGTGAATTCCGCCTGCCGAAGGGCGAGGCCGGGCGGCGCGCGTGGGCCGTGCAGACCGGCGTCGACGGCTTCGCCCTGCTGGCGCTCGCCCGGGCGGACGACGTGTCCCGCGCGGTGCGGGATCTGGCCGCCGTCGAGACCCTGCGGCAGGTCTGGGTGCAGAACGTCCTCGTCGAGCACGGGCCCGATGGTCCCCGCGTCGCCTGGCGGACGCACGACCAGGCGCCGCCGTCCGGCCGGTACATCGGCTCGCCGTACGATGTCGAGGCGCGCTACGCGACCAAGGGCGCCACGGCGTGGAGCGGCTCCAAGGTCCACCTCACGGAGACGTGCGACGACGCGACGCCGAACCTGATCACGCACGTCGAGACGACGACCGCGGCGGTCTCGGACGACGCGGTGACCGCGACGATTCACGCGGCCCTCGCCGCCCGCGGCCTGCTCCCGACGACCCACGTCGCCGACACCGGCGTCGTGAACTCCGCGCTCGTCGTCGAAGCCCGCGAGCGCTATGGCGTCGACCTCGTCGGCCCGGCCCGCGGCGACCGGCAGTGGCAGGCGCAGGCCGGGACCGGCTTCGCCGCGCGCGACTTCACGATCGACTTCGCCCGACAGCGCGCGACGTGCCCGGCCGGCCGCACGAGCCAGAGCTGGACCCCGGCGCTCGCCCGCGGCACGACGCCGGTGATCGAGATCAAGTTCGCGGTCGCCGACTGTCGGGCGTGTGCCCTCCGGCCGCAGTGCACGCGCTCGACCTCAGAACGCCGGGCGATCACCGTCCGCCCCGAAGCCCAACACGAGGCGCTCCGTGTCGGCCGCGCGCGGGAGCAGACCGCGGACTTCGCGGCCGAGTACGCGCGAAGGGCCGGTGTCGGGGGGACGATCGCGCAGGGGGTGCGCTCGGGTCGGCTCCGGCGGACGCCGTATCTAGGACAGGCGAAGACGCACCTCGCGCACCTGATGATCGCGGCAGCGATGAATCTCGTCCGCCTGCTGCAATGGCTGGCCGGAGCGCCGAAGGCGCGGACGCGCCCCGCCGCGTTTGCGCTACTCCATTCACTCGCGGCCTAACCGCGCCGAATTCGCCACCAGCATCAAAGTGCGGGAGAGCCGCTGCGGCGGGGCAAGTCCACCGGGACGCCGCCCGCAGACGTTGGCGCCGTCGCGTAACTCGGCACTCCGCCGATCCGGTCTGGCCAATCGAGACAGGTCAGCGCCTACCGCACAACGGACCGACTAACGAAACGCGCGCCGCCGACGGAGGCGCGACGCCGAACGCCCAGCCCGGATGCGGCACTGTCGGAGCGCGCGACCGGTGGCGTGCGCCACACGCCGTGGAGGAACGGAGCGTCCGGGCGGACCCGCCGTCCCCGACGCGTCAGGCGATGCTGGCCGCGACCCCCGCCCCGCGCGCCGCCCGCGCTTCGGCGGCCGCGCGGACGAACGCGGCGACGATCGGTGGGGTCTCGCCCCGGAGGGCGGGCCGCTCGGGCTGGAAGAGCGTCGCGACGAAGAACGGGTGGCCGTCCAGCTCCACTGCGCGTACGTCGCGCGCCGCGTCCTCGGCCGCGACCCGGAGCGGCCCGCCCGTGAGCACCGCGCGCACGGCCGGGTTGAGCGCGTACCGGCAGCGGTACCCCTCGACCGCCTCCGCCGCCCCGCACGCGGCCTCGTAGGCGCGGGCGAGCCGGCGGCCCGGCCGGAACCGCACCGCCCCGCGCGCCTCTACGAGCGCACATTCGCCGACCAGGCCGACGCGGATCGGGGCTGGGCGCATCAGGGCGGGGCGGATCGGTGCAGGCATGCGGGGGCTTAGGAAAATCGTGGTTGTGCCGCCCGTGGCGCGTCCGGCCGCCGGCGCCGGCCAGCCTGTACCGGCAGTACGGAACGGCGGCTGGCGTGCAGGGCCTTACGCCCGGAACTGTCGGAGGTGGTGGTCGAGGTGCTGGTGCATCAGCGTCGCCCACTCGGTGGGGGTCAGCGGGCCGAAGAACAAGTGGGGGTGCGTCGTGCACCCGGCCGGCCCCTCGGTCACGAAGCGGCCCACCGCCCCGACGAGCCGCGCGCGCTCCGCGGCGAAGTCGCGCGCATCGTCGACGATCATGCCCGGGGTCGAGGGCGAGTTGCGGCGCATCGTCTCGCCGCGGACGAGGAGCGACCGCTTCGCCACCGGGCCGAGCAGACGGCCGAGGCGCAGGCGCGGCGGGGTGATCTCGCCGCGCGCCATGGCGAAGCCCGCCGTGCAGTGGGCCAGCATCTGCGCGACGTCCATCCGCCCCCACAGCCGCGCGCTGTCCGGCCGGAGCCGGGCGATGCGCGCGGTAACCTCGGTGGACGCCGCGGCCTCGAACAAGTGCGGCACGCCGGTCATGCCGGCCCGCTCCCGGCGTGTGCGGCGTCGCGCCGCGCGACGCGCTCGACGGCGGCGCGCACGCGCGCGATCAGGCTCTCCCAGCCGCCCTCGATGTAGTCCCACCCCTGCACGCGCTGCAGGTCGTGCGCGATCTGCCCCATGGCGCGGTGCACGAAACGTAGCCGCGTGGTCCCACCGTCCTCGGCGAGCCGGAACTGGACGTTGGAGACGGCCGGGTACGACATGAAGAGCGGCCCACAGATCTCGAGCAGCACGGGCGACCGGATCGCCTGCACGGAGCCCCAGAAGTGCCCGGCACCGTCGCCCAGGTCGCGGTACCAGCGGCCGCCGGGCCACGCCTCGAGCACCATCGGCATGCGCCCCGTGCCCGGCGTCTCGTTCTCCGGCCCGAGCTGCGCGAGCACGGCGTCGAAGACGCCGGCGATCGGCGCCGCGATCACCTCCTCGCGCACGATCTCCAGCGCGTGTACCGCCCGTTCGGTGACGGTTGCAGCCACTCCGGTCCCTCCTCGGTCAGTGTGTGGGGTCCGGGCGCGTCGGCGGGCCCGCGGGCGGTAGACCCGCGTTCCGCTCGGCCCGCGCCTTGATGCGGTCGAGCTGGTGCCCCCAGTAGCGGTCGTACGTGCGCAGCCAGTCGCGCACGGACGCGAGCGGCGCCGCGTCGAGCCGGTACAGTCGGTGTTGGCCGGCCTTCGCGACCGACACGAGCCCGACGGCGCGCAGCACGCCGAGGTGCTTGGAGACCGCGGGCTGCGCGAGCGCCAGCCGCGCGACGACGTCGCCGACCGCCCGCGCCCGGCCGTCGCTGAGCAGGTCGAGGATCTCGCGCCGCCGGGGCTCGGCGATCGCGGTGAAGACGTCGGCCGTCGTCGCGAGGCGCGCCACGGGGTCTATATATTCCCATATGGGAATACTTGTCAAGCCGCTGCGGCGCGAGCACCGATGGCTCGGAAAAGCCCGGCGTTCCGGCAATCAACACGTGGTGGCGCGGGACCGGTTGTGCTCCGCGTTCCAGGACCCGGGCAGCTCGTGCTCAGAAACGACCCTGCCGAGATGGGCGCTCAGAGCACGTTCCGGGTGGGTGCGGCGCCGGCGGAGCGCGCGTCGCCACGCGCGGTCTCAGGCGACGGATCCACCAGCTGCCTGCACCATGTCTCGCGTGCGGCGGCTATGCACCGCCGCTGCGTGCTCAACGCCAAGCGCGGCGCGACCTCGTCGCCCCCCCTTACGCCCCCACGCGCACCCTGAATGGGTTCGCCCAGCCGCCAGGCGACGCCTCCTGGCGCGCGACATGCCCGCCGACGTCGACGGCCCGCGTACCGCTGCGGAGACGGCGCGTGAATGACCGCGCGTCCCGTGCACGCGAGCGCGTCGCCACAACCAGAAGAGGGCACCAATGATCGACGACGCGGGACACAGCGCGCCCGATGTGCCACGCCACGTGGCGCGCGAGGCCGGGCGCGACGCGAGGCATGACGGTTCGGTCCTGACGCCGGATGTGGACGTGGCGGCCGCCGCACGGGCGGTGGGCCCGGACGCAGCCGAGCCGGACCTCGCCAAGACGGGGGCCGCGGTCGCGAGCCTCGGGGTCCGGTCGGCCAACCTCACCATCCTGACGGCACTCGCGGTGTTATACACGCTGTACTTCGCGCGCGAGTTCCTCCTCCCGATCGTCTTCGCCCTCCTGCTCAGTTTTCTGCTGAGCCCGGTGGTGCGGGCGTTCGCGCGGGTCCGGATTCCGCCGCCCCTCGGCGCCGGCCTCATCGTCCTGACCATGCTTGGGGTGCTGGGCTCTGGCGCGTTCGGGCTCTCCGGAGCCGTCCGGGACTGGGCCACCACGGCGCCGCGGACGCTGGCGACGGCCGAAGCCAAGCTTGGCAAGATCCTCAAACCGCTCCAGCGTGCGTCCAAGACCGCCGAGCAGGTCGCGAACGGGGCGACGACCGCCGCGGCGGGCGCGGGCGCCGCAGGGGCCAAACCGGCGGCGGTCGTCGTCGAGGGGCCGAGCCTCGCCGCTCGCGTGTTCGGCACGACGCAGCGCTCCATCGCGAGCATCCTCGAGGTCTTGATCCTTCTCTACTTCCTCCTCGCCTCGGGCGACCTCTTCCTCCAGAAGTTGATCAAGGTGCTGCCGAACTTGGGCGAGAAGCGGAAGGCGGTGCAGATCGCCCGCGAGACGGAGTCCTCGATCTCGACCTACCTGCTCACGGCGACGGTGCTGAACGTCGGGGAAGGGCTGGTGGTGACCGGCGTGATGTACCTGTGGGGAATGCCGACGCCCGCATTATGGGGGGCGCTCGTCGTCCTGTTCGAGTACATCCCGTACCTCGGGGCGCTGTCGATGGTGGTCATCCTGACCGTGGCCGCCGTGACGACGTTCGACAGCGTCGGCCACGCGCTGCTCGTGCCCACCAGCTTCCTCCTGATCAACCTGATCCAGGGGAACCTCGTCGCTCCCCTACTCCTCGGCCACCGGCTGTCCCTCAACCCGGTGGCGCTCTTCGTCGGGCTCGCGTTCTGGTTCTGGATCTGGGGCGTGCCCGGTGCCTTCATCGCGGTGCCGCTCCTGGCGACGTTCAAGATCTTCTGCGACCATATCGAGTCGCTCGCCTCGATCGGAGAGTTCCTGGGGCAGCGCGACGAGCAGGAACGGCGGGCGAGCGTCCGCCTGCGCTGGGACGACGGCGAGCGCACCGCGGCGGGGCAGCGGGCGGCGGGTATCGGCGCGAGCGGGTGAGACCGTCGGCCGCGCGCCCGCGCGGCCTGTTAGGCCGCTGGCCGCGCGAGCGTGAACGTGCCCGCCACGCCCGGGGTGCGCTCGGCCGTGAGGTCCCCGCCCACGCCGCGTGCTGGACGCCTCGGCTGCGCCGCAAACGCTCGTGTTCTGCGCCTGATGTGTCGCTCGCCCGGCGCGTCAGCGTCTCACACGGACGAGAGTTTCGAGGCGGCGCGGTCGACGGCCCACCGGTGCGCCAGAACTCGTCACGGCTGCCGGACTGCCTAACGGGCGAGACACGCGGGCGTCCGTCGCAGAACGGCCGGCCGCTGTGTGCGCGTCAGTCGCGGGCCGAAGGCGGCGGCGCGTCCGCGGTCGCGATCCGGTCGAGGTTGGCGATCACCCGCGTGAGCAGGGCGACGAGCTGTGCGGCCTCCTCGTTCGTGAAGTCGCTGAGCGCCTCGCGGTTGCCCTCGAGCAGCACGGCGCGGGCGTGCGGCAGGCGCGCCTCGGCGGCGGCCGTGAGCGCGACGCGGCGGCTGCGCCCGTCGGTGGCGCTGGGCGTGCGCCGGATCAGGCCGTCCCGCTCCATCCGGGCCAGCAGCTGCGCCATCGACGGCTGCTCGACCCGCGCGACGCGCGCGAGGTCCCGCTGCGTCGCGGCCCGGCCCTCCTGCAGGGCGACCAGTACCGGTAGGTGGCCGACGCCGAAGCCCAGCGGCTTCAGGCGCGCCTCGCTGAGGCGCGCGAACCCCCGCGCCGCGAGGCTGATCAGGTGCCCGGGTGTGGAGAGCACGTCGGGAGACGGCGCGTCAGACGTCATGCTGGCGTCGTACCCGCACCCCTTGCATAGGTGCCTATTAGCGAGCATAGTTACCTATATACATGTGCCCTGGCAGCGGCGGGCGCGGGTGCCCCACTGGCACGGGCGCCCGCTGCCGTCCGGGTGGACCCGCGCAAGCTCCCCTCCAGCCGAGGCACGACGCGATGACCGACGCGGTACCGGACGACGTAACGGACGACAGAACGGACGACGTAACGGGCGAGGTGGCAAACGACGAGGCGGTGGTGCGCGCGGTCTACGCGGGCTTCAACCGGCGGGACCTCCCGGCCGTGCTGGCGCGCCTGCACGGCGACGTGGTCTGGGCGAACGGCATGGAGGGCGGGTACGAGCACGGGCGCGAGGCCGTCCGTGCCTACTGGACGCGGCAGTGGGCGGCGATCCAGCCCCAGGTGGACCCGGCGCGCGTGAGCCGGCGCGCCGACGGCGCCACGGCGGTCGAGGTGCACCAGGTCGTGCGCGACCTCGAGGGCAACGTCCTCCTCGACGAGACGGTCCGCCACCTCTTCCGGATCGACGGCGGCCTCGTCACCCGCTTCGACGTCGAGACCGCCGGCGGGTTGTCCGCACTCGCGCACGGCTGAGCCGGACGCTGTCGCCGCCCGCCGCCCGTCGCGGGGCAGCGACGAACGGCCGCTCGCGTACGCGCGCCGAGCAGCCCGTCCACGCGCCTCACGGCTCGAACTCGGCCCGAGGCGAGGCCACGCCGGTCCGACCGGGCCCTCGACGCCGAGCGGCACCTCGGCCGCGTCGCGCTCGGCGGAGCCGTCCACCCGCAGTCGCTCGTCGGCCCACGCCCCGGCCACCGTGCCGAGCGCCGGCGCGAGCCGGCCGCGCCGGCGGGCCACGCGAAGCCGCCGCCGGCCACCGAAACGGGCCGAAGTTCCGGCCCTCGGCCGCACGGGGGGTCCTGCGACGCCGAGAACTCAACCGTCTGCAGGACGCGGGTGTACCGCGTCTCCGCGAGGCCCGCCCGATGTTACCGGGACACACGTCGGCCGGCGCGCAAACGACCGGCGATTGACGGGCCGTGCGCCCGTCGGGTGCGCCGCGGCGGCTCGGCCTGACCGCGCCACACCGCGGCGAGCAGGACCTCCACGTCGGCGACGCTCACTGCGTCGAGCCGGACGAGCACCGCCGGGAACCCGTCGTCGTGCGGCTCGGTGCAGAACTTCGCTGGCTCGGCCGCGATCATCAGGTCGCGCTGGGCGACGGTGGCCACCCGCACCGCGAACACGCCGGGGTTGGGCACCCGCGCGGGTCCACGCGCCCGCCTCGGCGCGACGCGCTCGCGCCAGGCCCACGCGAACCCCCGCGCCTTGGCGCCGCGGCGGACGGCGAAGATCAGGCCGTCGGCCGACGCCTCCACGTCGGGCAACGCCGCGGCGATACGCCGCACGTCCGCCACGGTGGTCACCGGCGCGGCGGGCGGGTCGGTACTGCGTCGGCGGCCGGTTGGCCCGCCGACCGGCGCCGCCGTCCGGCGTTCGGGCGGGTCCGTCGCCTGCGCAGGGGCTGGGGGAAGGCGTGCACCCGGCGACGGGGAACGGAAGCTGACGGCCGACGCGGATGGGTCATGATCGACCCTGCACCATCGGGGAGAGGATCACGTCCCCATCATCTCGCGCGGGCGGAAGCGCATGGCCGACCAGCACGCGTCGAGTGCCACGAGCGAGACGCCGGTCCAGCCGTGCGGGCCCTCGAGCGCGTCGTGCAGCCGGTCGCGGGTGAGGTCGGTGCCCGTCTTGGCGCCCCCCTTCGGGTAGGCGACCCACAGCGCGCCGCCGGGCCGCAGCGCCGCGAGCGCGCCGGGCGCGAGGCGCGCCAACTCGGCGGCGTCGTGCGCGAAGGCGAGCACCACGTCGGCGGGCGGCGCCCCCTCGGACGGCGCGCCTCCGTCGTCGGCGCCCGCCCCGCCCGCGGGCGCGTCGATGCGCGTCGCGCCGGCCGGAAGCGGGTCGAGCACCCCGGCGTACCCGGCGGGGGCGGCAATCACGCGGACGACCGCGCCCGGCTTGACCAACAGCTTCTTCGCGAGCGCGCCCATCGGAGCCACCTCGGCGGCCGGCTTCTCAGGCGCGCTCACGGCGTGGAGAGGACGAAGCGGTTGCCGTCCGGGTCTCGGACGACCGCCGCCGTGCCCCAGTCGGTCTTCTTCGGCGGCTGCACGAACGCGACGCCGCGCGCGGCCAGCTCGCGGGCGGTCGCGTCGACGTCGTCCGCGTCGAATGACGAGTCGGTCACCACGCGGCAGCCGAGCTGCTCGGTGTAGACGGCGAGGGCGCGGTCCTGATCCCGCACGGGAATGCTGGCGAACTTGACGGCTCGGATGCCGTTGGGCACGGGGCGGTCTCGCTGGAAGGGGTGGCGACGCCCGGCGGCCCTCCGCCGGGCTGCGCACGATGGCGCGGGCGCGCGTGGCGGGCAACGGGTGCAGTGGGTACTCTGGCACTCACTGCCACAGCGGCGCGCCGCGGCCCGCGCGCCGCGCCGCCCGCGCGCCTTCGCACCCGCTCCGCCGGTCACCGCCGCCCCGTGCGCCTCGACCCGTACGTCGTCGACACGCTCCTGCCCGACCTGGTCGGGCACGACCGCCAGCCGTCCGCGTTCCTCGTCTACCTGCTGCTCTGGCGGCTGAGCACGCACGCCGATGGGGCTCCCGACGGGCGGCCCGTGGAGATCGCGCTGCAGGACGTGGCCGAGCGGACGGGGCTCTCGAAGCGCGGCGTGCAGGACGCGGTCGCGCGGCTGGTCCGGCGGGGCCTGCTCACCGTGCGCCGCGACAGCATCACGGCCGTGGGCGCCTACACGGTCCGGCGCCCGTGGGTTCGCCGCCCGGCCTGACCGCCCCCCTCACGGCCCACCGCCGCCCGCCTCGTGGCCGCGTCTCGACACCGCGGGCAGATCGAGTTGGGCGACATCCCGGTGGCGACCGGGGCGGCGTCTTACCACCCATTGCTGCCCCGAACACGCCCGGTGGTGAGAGGCGCCGAGGAGATCGGCCAGGTGGGCCTGCCAGGGGGACCGCACGCGAGCCTCGCACGCGAGCCTCGGCGGATCCGCGCGCGGAAGGCCGATCGAGGCCGGCGTCGAGCCGGGGTCCACGCGCGAACGGAGGGACGGGAGTCGGGTCCGCTGGGCGGCGGCGCGGGCGCACAGTGCGCGGCTCGCCGGTGGGCCGTCGCGCGGCGCCGTCACGCGAGCGCGGTGCCGTACTCGGGCAGGTCGATGGCATCGGCGTTGGGCGAGAGCAGCCTGCCCAGCGCGGTCTTGAACCCGGGCGCGTTGGTCATCCGCAGGACGGCGTACCCGAGCGCGATCCCGAGGCGGGAATGCGGCGACGCCAGCCGCGGCGCGAACTTCGGAACACTCTGCGCCTGCTCGACATAGGGTCGCATGATCGTCTCGTACGCCGCGAACGCTCGGGCATGATCCGCGTGCCGGCCGAGTTCGCCGGCGAGGACATACGCGCCGCACAGGGCCAAGCTGGTTCCCATGCCGCTGATCGGCGAGGCGCAGTAGCCCGCGTCCCCGACGAGTGCGATGCGCCCCTTCGACCAGCGGTCCATCTTCACCTGGCCGATCGCCTCGAGGTAGAGGTCCGGCGCCTCGTCGAGCGCCGCGAGAATGCGCGGCGTCTCCCACCCGATGCCGTCGAACTTCTCCTGCAGCAGCCGCCGTTGTGCCTGTAACGGCAGGCGCTCGTACCCGCACGGCGGTTCCTGAAATGACATCAGCGCGCGCGTCGTGCCGAGGTTGTCGGGACGCAGGCAGATGCAGCGGCCGCCCGGTGCGTTGAACCACCGCATCACTTGGCCGTCATTCGGCGCGCGCGGGATCGTGAAGTAGGCGGTGTAGAGGTCGAGGGCGCGGCGCGTGACCTCGTCGCCGAAGACGAGGTGGCGGGTGTGCGACCCGATCCCCTCGGCCGCGATCACGAGGTCGTACGTCTGCTCGCCGCCGTGCTGGAAGCGGACCTGGACGTGCGCGCCGTCGTCCTCGACGGCCGCGATGCTGTCGCCGAACCGGTACGCCACGCGGTCGCGGCTCTGCGCGATCAGCACCCGTCCGAGCTCGCCGCGCAGGATTTCCAGCTCTGCAATCGGTCCCTCGCCGCCGTAGGCGTCCACGCCGATCGCCGCCCGGGTCTGGTTCTTCGCGTCGACGAAGGCGATGCCTTCCTCGTGCGTGGTGTGCGCCCGGATCGTGGCCTCAAGCCCCATCCGCTGGGCGACGACGCGGCCGGCGCCGCGCACATCGACCGTCTGCCCGCCGTCGCGGAACTCCGGCGCGCGTTCGACGACGGTGACGTCCATTCCGTGGCGGGACAACCAGTAGGCCAGTGCCGGTCCGGCAATGCTCGCGCCGGTCACGAGGATCTTCCGCTGCGTCGTCATGATGTCGTCTCCTGGTCGTCCGTCCGGGGGGGGACGGGAGGTCCCGCGTTGCTTTGAGTACGGTGGGCATCGCGGCCCGGCCGCGTGGTGCGATAGACCGCGATCACCTGTCCGAGGAATCGCTCGATCACCGCGCGGTCGTCGGGGGTGAGCGCACGCAGCACGGCGTCCAGGGCGTTCAGCATCGGCGCGATGTGCCCGTAGGTCTGGGCGATCGACGCCGGCAATGGCTTCACGAGCACACGGCGCTTGTCTTCGACCTGCCGCTCGCGCGCGACGTGACCGGCCCGCTCGAGGCGGTCGATGACCTGCGTGATGCCGGCCGTGGTCACCTGCAGCCGCGCCGCGAGCTCCGTGGGCGGGAGTGGCCCGTCCGTGATCAACTGCTCCATCGCGGCCAGGTCCGTCTGGTTGACGCCCAGCGCCGAGCCAAGCGCGTCGGCCGCCTCGCGCGTCAGGATCGCGACCAGTTGGAGCTGGCGCCCGATCGCGTCGCCCGCGATGGTCAAGCCGCGCGGGTCGTCGGCTGCGGCGTGCCGCGCGGGAGCCCCGCCGTCACCCAAGGGCCACCTCCACGTCCTCCCGGGCGCGGGCCGGGACAAGGAACGTCACGCCGAGGAAGGTGCAGAGGATGACCGCCTGCACGACCAGGGTGCCCGCGAACGCGGTCGCCGGCGCGCTGGCGGGATGCGCGGCGAAGAAGACGGCCCCGAACACGGCCACGCCGATCGACGCGGCGAGCGACTGCAGCGCCGAGAGGACCCCCGAGCCCGAGCCGATCTGCGTGGCGTCGAGGGCGGTCAGGACGATGCTGAACAGCGCGGCGATCACGAGCCCGGCGCCGATGCCTGCGACGAGCGTCCCAGGCGCGACGGACCACGCCGAGAACAGCCCGCGCTGACCGAGTTCGGACCACAGCAGCCCGACCCCCGCGAGTTGGACGGCGGCCCCGAGTTGCAGCACCGTGCGTCCGAACCGCGCCGCGAGCACGGCGCCGCTCAGGGTGGCGCCGATCGCGGTGCCGACCGCGAACGGCAGATTGGCGATGCTGGCGCCGCCCGGCGTGAAACCGTGCCCGATCTGGAGGAACAGCGTGAGGACGAGCTGCGTCCCGACCAGCGAACAGAAGAACAACGCGATCCCGGCCAACCCGGCCGCGAAGGCCGGGCGCTGGAAGATCGAGGGTAACACCAGCGGGGTCCGGCCGGCGCGCACGACGGTCCGCTGGCGGACGACGAAGGCGGCGAAGCCGACGGCGGCCCCGGCGAGACACGGCCACGTCCACGTCGCCCACTGGTCCGACTGCCCTAGCGGCAGCACGAGCAACACCGACGACGTGAAAAGCAGGGTTGCACCAGCGACGTCGATGTCGACCGACCGGTCGCCACGCCGGTGTGGCAAGCAACGCCACGCGGTGACGAAACACGCGACGCCGACCGGGACGTTGATGAGGAAGACCAGCCGCCATCCGAGGCCGAAGAAATCGGCCGCGATCAACGCGCCGCCGAGGACCGGTCCGACGATCCCGGCGAGTCCGAGGATCGGACCGAAGATGCCGAAGACCTTGGCGAGATCGGGCCCCGGAAAGTTCTCACGGAGCAGACCCAACCCCTGGGGGAGCAGGATGGCGCCGGCAACGCCCTGCAGTAGACGGCACGCGATCAGGATGCCGGGCGAGGGGGCGACGGCGCACAGCAACGAGCTGAGCGTGAAGCCGACGAGTCCGGCGAGGAACATGCGGCGGCGCCCAAGCCGGTCTCCGAGTCGGCCGCCCAAGACCAGGCCCGCGCCGAGTGTCAGGGGGTAAGCCCCGATGACCCACTGCATCTGGCCCGTCGACGCCCGTAGCGCGTTGCCGAGCGCCGGTCCCGCCACGTTCACGATGGTCGAGGCCGCGAGGTCCATGACTTCGGCGACGATCATGACGGCGAGAATCGGCCAGCGCGCGATTCGGGGAGTGTGGACCAGAGACATTCTTACTAACTAACTTAGTTAGTGTTGAGAGTCAATGGGTGTTCCTAACGTGCCGGCGGCGGACACCGGTGAGTCGCCGGTGCCGCTGCGTTCAATCACGGAGGCATCCGGTGGGAGTCGTGAGGTACTGTCGCGCACGTGCCCACGTCTGTGAAGACAAGGGCGCCGATTCCTGCCCTAGCCGCAATGCCGATCACGTAATGGCTTGTCGGCCGGTCCGCCCAAGGTGAAGATGTCGGTCCCCTCAGCGGACCGGCCGCATGACGTTGACCGAAGCCCTGCGGGCGGGGGCGGAGGCCGCGCCCGCGCCGACCCTGGAGCACGTCCGGCGCGATCTCGGCCCGGCGTGGATCGACGCCGCGCTCGCGGCCGCGGGCACCGCCCCGCTCCGGCGGCGCCGCCTGCCGGCCGAGCAGGTCATCTGGCTCGTGCTCGGCATGGCCCTCTACCGCGACCGCTCGATCGTGGAGGTGGCCGCCGCGCTCGACCTCGCGCTGCCGGGCGCGCGGGGCCCCACCGCCGCCCCGAGCGCGGTCAGTCAGGCGCGGACCCGAGTCGGGCCTGCGCCCCTCGCCTGGCTCTTCGCCCGCGGCGCCGAGACCTGGGCGCCCGCGAGTGCCGGGCGGTGCCGGGCGGTGCCGGGCGGCACCGCTGGCGTGGTCTGGCGCTCTACGGCGTCGATGGGACGACGCTCCGGGTGGCGGACACGCCGGCCAACCGCGCGCACTGCGGCGAGCAGGTTGCCGGCGGCGGGCGCGGCGTCAGCGCCTACCCGCTCGTGCGCGTGGTCGCGCTCATGGCGCGGCGCGCGCACCTGCTCGCCGCCGTCGAGGTCGGGCCGTCCGTGACGAGCGAGGCGCGCGCCGCCGCGGCGCTGTGGCCGCGTGTGCCCGACGCGTCGCTGACCGTCGTGGACCGCAACTTCCGCGCGGCGGGCACGCTGCTGCCGCTGGCCGCCGGCGGGGCCGAGCGGCACTGGCGCGTGCGCGCGAAGTCGAACACGCGCACCGTGCTGGTCGAGCAGCTCGGCGCGGGCGACGCGCGCGTCGAGCTGGAGGGCAGCGACCACGCGCGCCGCGCCGATCCGGCGCGCCCGCGGACCTGGCGCGCCCGCGGACCTGGCGCGCCCGCGGACCTGGCGCGCCCGCGCGATCACGTACGAACGGCCCGGGGGCGGCGGCCCGCAGCGGCTGCTCACGTCGCTGCGCGCCCCGGCGCGCGACCCGGCGCGCGACCCGGCGCGCGACCCGGCGGCCGAGATCGTGGCGCTCTACCACGAGCGCTGGGAGCTGGAGCTCGGCTACGACGAGCTCCAGCCCGAGCTGCTCGAGCGCGAGGCGGCGCTCCGCAGCCAGAGCCCCGCGGCTGTGACGCAGGAGCGCTGGGGCGTGCTCCTCGCCTACAACTTGGTGCGTCTGGAGATGAGCCGGGTGGCCGACGCGGCGGCCGTCGCGCCGACCCGGATCCGCTTCGTCGGGGCGCTCCGCTTGATCCGCGACGAGTGGCTCTGGAGCACCTACGCCGCCCCGGGCGCGATCCCGCGCCACCTGGCGCGGCGCCGCGACGCGCTCGCCCGCCTCGTGCTGCCCGAGCGACGATCCGAGCGCGTCTACCCGCGCGCCGTAAAGCGCAAGATGAGCAACTACCCCCGCAAGCGGCTCCCACCGCCACCAGAGCCTAAATGATCGGCATTGCCTTTAGCGGCTGATGAACACCAGCCGCAGCCCTAGCGCGCGGGGCTACCGGACTAGGTACGCCGCGGCCACCCGCGCCACAGCGCCCGGCGCGCGATGCCCCCTGCCGCCAGAACGCTCGCACGCCGTGCGACGCCTCGCGCGACCGACTGCGCGGGCGCCTCACTCCTGCCCCGGGATCGGCCGCGGGGCCGCCACGTAGGTGCCGCCGAACGAACGGCCGCCGCAGTACGCGCGCCCGTCCGTGCCGAGCCCGCATATGAAATCGTTGCCCTGCAATTCTCCGCCGACTTCGAGCGTGGTGAACGGGACGGGGAGTTGCTGCGGGACGACCGGCGCGCCGGCGCTCCAGCAGTACACGCCGCCCGCCGCGGTCAGCCCGCACGCGTCCGAGAGGCGGGTGAGCCCGAGCCCCGTCACCGGCGGGACGGGGTCGTTCCCGGCCCAGCAGCGTACGTCGCCGCCCGTCGTCAGCCCGCACTGCTGCGGCGTGATGGCGGTGAACCGGAGCCCCGGCGCGACCGCCGTCGGCACGGGCGTCCCCGTCGAGTCCACGAAGCTCTCGCCGAGCCGCCTCCAACACCACACGGCCCCGTCCAGCGTGAGCCCACACGTGCGGAACACCGGATACTCGCCGACCACGATCTGGCGGAACCGCAGCCCGCCCTGCACCGGGGTCGGGCGCGCGATCTCGCCGCGCGCGCCCGTCCCCGCCTGCCCGTAGTAGTTGTGCCCCCAGCACTCCGCCGTGCGGTCGGCCGCGATGGCGCACTGCGCCGGGTCCCCGACCGCGAGGGCGGCGTAGGGCTGCGCGCCGCGGTAGGTCGTGAACGTGTAGTGACAGCGGCCGTGCGGCTCGTAGTCGCAATCCGGCGCGGTCCAACACACGGCGGCCCCGGCGACCGTGAGCCCGCACGTCGTGGTGCCGAATTCGGCCGACGCCAGCGCGACGAAGCGCGTCCGCGTGCCCGCGAACACCGGGTCCTCGACATCGCCCGGGCTACACAGAAGCGACCCCTGGTCGTCGTGCCCGCACGACATCGGCGACTCGGTGCCCGACCACGCGCCGCCCCACGCGATCGCCTCGCCGCGCGTGGTGAGGCCGAACCAGGGGTAGACCGCCGCGTAGCGGACGGTGCGCACGAGGAGCGGCAACGCGACCCGGCGCCCGCCCGCGACGGCCGTCACCACCGTCCGCCCCGCCCGCCGGGCCCGCCGGGCCCGCACGAGCCCGTAGGCGTCCACGCTCGCGATGCGCGCATCGGCCACCGTGAACGACACCGCGGTGCTCGGCGGCGCGTTGAGCGAGTCGCGCGCGGGACCCTCGAGCCACGCGACGCCACCGACGACGGCCTGGAACGCGAGCGAATCGGGTACCACGGCGGCGCGGCGCTCCTCCGCGGTTCCCGTGGCGTCGCGACATGCCGTGACGAAGGCGACGGCGGCAACGGCGAGCGGTATGCACGCGCGGAGTGACGGCCCGCCCGCGTCCGGTGGAACCGGCATCTGGGGCTCGAAGTAGGAAGGTGAGTAGAGGCGTCTAACGCGAGAGTTCATCTGCGGGGCCGCGGGGTCGGAGCCGTGCCGCTGGGCCGGAGCGATGCGCGGCTCCGTCAGCTGCAACGATTCATTGGCGGCGGTGGCGGGTATGCTACGCCGGGCCGGTCAGGATCGCCACGTCCGCGCGGTCCTTGGCGGCCGTCACCGGATCGGCACGCGGGGCCGACTTCTCGGCGACGAGTGCCCCGCGCCCGATCACCCGGGCCGCCACACCCTGCAGCGCCACGCGGTCGTCCCCAAAGGCGCCCTCGGGCCAGTCCGCCTGCCCGTCCCGCACCGGCGTATAGACCCGCCCGCGCGCATCGCGGGCCAGGGACGCTACCTCGAGCCGCACACCGGCGCGCTCATACCCCGTGTAGCCGTCCTCGCCCGCCTCGGGACGATGCGTCCACGCGTGACTGCCGAGGAGAGCGCGCGCAGGTGGCCGTGATCGACCGCCCACACCGCGATGTCGATGTCGGCGTGCTCGCGCGTCACGCGGCCCGCGTGGAAGTCGACCGCCCAGCCGCCGAACAGCCAGTAGCTGATCCCGTGCCCCGCCAGCAGCGCGTCGAGCGCCGCCACCGTGGCGAGTTGGTCCGGGACGCTCGGGAAAGCTGTCATAGGACGCGATGTGGTAGCCGCCGAACGCCCCAGTTAAGCTGACGGGCCGTGAGCGAGCGGGGAGGCCGAGGCGAGACACCGCCGAGGGCCGGCGAGGGGCGTCCCTGCATACCCGGGCAGCTGCAACGCCTTGATGTTTCCCGAGAGGACGAAGTGCAGTACCGTCGAGCGTCCCTTCGCTCGGAGCCATCATGCTGCACTCCGGCATCGACCTGCACAAGCGGACCGTCGTCATCTCGACGGTCGACCCCGACGGGCACGCGGTGCGCGACGTCCAGCCGGCCGCCCGCCGCGACTCGCTCACGCGCTACTTCGCCGCGCTCCCGGGCCCGCACCGCGCCGTCGTCGAGTCGACCTCGACGTGGTACTGGCTCCGCGACCTGCTGGTCGGGCAGGAGGTTGACCTGAGGCTCGCCCACTCGAAGCATGTGAAGGCGATCAGCTACGCCAAGGTGAAGACCGACGCCGCCGACGCGGCCACCCTGGCGCAGCTGCTCCGGAGCGACCTGATCCCGGAGGCCCACATGGTCAGTGCCGAGTGGCGCGAGGCGCGCGACCATCCTGCGCGCGCGGTTGCAACTGGTGCGGCAGCAGGTGCGGTGCAAGAACGCCATCGACGGGCTCCTCGCCCAATACAACGTGACCGCGCCCGACGCGCTGCCCCCGCTCGTGCAACTCCGGGTGCGCCTGCTCCGCGAGCAGCTCACGCTCCTCGGCGACCAAGCCAAGCGGCTCGCGGCCGAGCTGAACCCGGCGCTCATCCCGACGCCCGACGTGCAGCGGCTGCTGTGGATTCCGGGCGTCGGGCGCGTGGTCGCGTTCACGATCTGGCTCGAGGTCGACGGCATCCGACGCTTCCCGAGCGCCCGCGACTTCGTGTCCTCCTGCCGCCTCGTCCCGGGCGCCGGCAACTCGGGCGGCAAGACGCGGCACCAGCGCACCAAGGACGGCAACCGCTCCCTGAAGCTCGCGTTCAGTCACGCGGCCGTGCGCGCGATCCAGTACTTCCCCGAGATCGGGGCGTTCTACCGCGCGATGGCGCGCCGCAAGCCGCCCGCGGTCGCGCGGGCGCTCGTCGCGAAGGAGCTCGCGCGCATCGTGTACTACGTCCTCACCAAGCAGGAGGCGTTCAACGGCACGTTCAAGGGCAAACCCCTGAGTCGTACGAAGCAGCCGAAGTGGCCACGGTTGGCGAGCCCGCCCGTCTAACTGGAGCCGCCCGCCGCGGGTGACCGCGCGGGCGTGCAGCTCCGCCGTCTTTGATTGGGCCGCCAGCCGTCGTGCCGCCGCCGAACCTCTGGGACCGGGTCACGGCCCGCGAACCCGCAATGGTGTATGGCCGCCACTGAGGCGACCGTCGCGAGGTCCAGGCCGGTGCGGCCGCCGTCACTGCTCGTTCCTAACGTCGCATGACACGCCACCGGTGACGAGCGAACGCTCGCCACTCAGGCGCCGCCTACCCCCTTGCGCCCGAACTCTCGAATGGCGTTAGACCGCAGGCGCGCCGGCCCCGTGCGCGGCGGGAGCCGCCCCGGCGCCCGGACTCCGGCGCCGCCACGTCAGGGCCGCGAGCCCGCCGAGGGCCGCGAGCCCCGGCGCGAGCGGGACCGTTCCGAACAGGAACGCCCCCCGGCCCGGGTCGTGCCACGCCCAGGCCGTCCATAGGACGACCGCGTAGAGCGGCGCCGCCCGGACCGCGTGCGAGCGCAGGATGGGCCATCCGCGGCCCCGACCCGCCGCCGTGCCGGGGGTACCAGCGCCCCAGCGCCGGTACGTCGCCCAGCCAACCGGTACGCCGACCAGCCCCGTAAGCGGATCAAGCGGCCACGGAAGCACCATCGCGAGTATGAGCGCGGCGGCCACCGCGCCCGGCGCCGCGATGAGCAGCGCCAGCAGGTTCACGCCCGCGCCTCTGAAGTTGCTCGCCATACTCCCGAAAAATGGATAGTTGTTGCGGTCTAACGCCCCAGTTCACTTGCGAGCTGTGAGCGCGCGTTGCAGGTCACCTGCAATAGACTGCGGGGCCGCGCTGCGGCGTCCCCGCGTACTCGTCAAGTGCAACGCCAAGTTAGGCGGCGCCGGGCGAGAGCAGGCCGGGTGCGGGCCCGCGCAGTCGCCGTGCGGCCACGGGCGCGAGCAGCAGGAGCGCCGCCGCCTGGGCGGCGACCGGGCGCCAGAACTGGTCGCCCGCGCGCGCGAAGGGCACGACGACGACCAGGAGTCCCGCGGCGGCCACCGCCGCATGCGCGGCCCGCCGCCCGCGCCCGAGGGCCACGCCGCGCCAGCCCCGGACGCTGCCGGCCAGCAGGGCAGCCAGCGGGACCGCCGCGAGCGCCTCCCAGCCGGCGGGCAGCCCCGGCGCCGGGCGCGGGCCGCCCGTCCAAGCGGCCGCCACTCCGGTGCCGAAGCCCGCGAGCGCCCAGCACCCGAGTGTGGCGAAGGCGAGTGCGTCGTAGCCGGCGAGGCCGCCCACTCGGCGGTAGAGCGCGGCCGACCGGGCGGCGGCATACCACGGGAACGCCAGCGTCAGCGCGCCGAGCGCCACGAGCGCCGGCCCGGCGGTGAACGTCTCGAGCGTCGCCGGCGGGCGCGCGGCGGGGGCGTGCACCCACACCGCACCGAGCAACGCGGCGACGGCCGCGAGGGTGGCTGCGAAGACGTACCGGAACCGGACCATGAGAGGGAACAATGTGTGTGCCGCCTAACGCCCAAGTTCACTTGCGGGTCGTCACGGCGCGAGACGGCGCGCCTGAGATCGCGACGGAAGGCGCGCTGCCGTATCCCCGCATACCCGTCAAGTGCAACGCCTCGTTCGGCGGCGGGTGCACGATAGCATGCCCGAGCCTTATCGCGGCGGACTACCGTGGCGCCACCGCTGCCGACGATCCGCGAGGACCACGAAGGCGCCGAGCGCCGGACCGAGGACCCCGCTCAGCACCAGATCGTCGCGCCAGCGATGCGGCGCATGTGGATGGAGCCCGAGGACGCCGAAAAAGCAGCACGCAAAGTAGGCGACGCCGTGCACGACGACCGCGCGCCCGCGCCGGTCGCCGACGAACCGGCGGGCCGCCCGGGGGATCAGCATCCCGAGCGCGAGGGCCAGCGGAACTGCCCAGAACTCCACCCATGTGTCCCGCTCCGTACCCCGGACGTACTGGTAGCGGCCGCCGACGAGCGAGAGCGGCCAGAGGACCACCAGCGGCCAGAAAATGACCGTGTACACCCACCACACTTCACGTCGGCTGGAATCGCGCGGTGGCTTCGAGGGGGGGAGGCGCTCAGTCATAGGACGATAGGTGTCGCCACCGAACGCCCCAGTTAAGCTGACGGGTGACGCGGGTGCGCAAGAGCCGAGGCGAGACGATGCCGAGGGGCGTCGCGATGTGTCCCCGCATACCCGGGCAGCTTCAACGCCTCGTTGGGCGTCCCCGCGCTGCCCTCCGCCCCGGGCGCCCCGTCCGGCACGCCGGCGGCCCGCCGCACGACGGCCCAAAGCTCGGCGACCTGCGCCGCCCGGCCCGCGCCCGGCGGCGCGAGGTACGCGAGCGTCGTCCCGATCCAGAGGCCGGCCACGAGGACGGCCACCGCGGGGCACGGCGGGCCGCCGCCCCCCAGCGCCGCGGGGCCGAGCGTCCAGAGCGCGGTTCCCGCCGCCGCGAACGCGAACCCGCCTCGGTCGCGGCGGAGGCCGGCGGTGACCGTGCAGCCCGCGCCGTGCCCGCCCGCGATCGGCCGCACCACGCCCGCCAGCACGAGCGGCAGCGGCGCGCGGCCGCTGTACTTGAGCCAGACCCGGAACCGGGCGCCCCGGCGGCGCACTCGGACTCCGTAGTAGCCGGCGGCGCGTAGGGCTGGCGGCATCAGCGACTCGCGCCACTCGCGGTCGCGGGCGCCGAGCGCCGCGAGGACCGCCTCGGGCGGGAGTGCCGACGCGATCTCCAGCATGCCGACGCCCGGGTCCTGGCTCCGGTCAGTCGCCACATTGCCTCCGTGTTGGACGCCCAACGCCCAAGCTAAGCTGCGGCGTTGTCGAAGCGTGCCGTCGGTTGCGGGCGGGGGTGCCCGCGGGAGCGCCGGGGCGTCCCGGCGTACGCCGACAGCTTCAGCGCCTTGATGTTTCCCGAGAGTCGCCGGCGCCCTACGATCCGGCACCCTCTCCAGGAGACCTCATGCTGCACTCCGGCCTCGACCTGCACAAGCGGACGCTCGCCATCAGCACTGTCGACGCGGAGGGCCGCCCCGTGCGCGACGTGCAGCTGCCGACGAAGCGCGCCGCGATCACGGCCTACTTCGCCGCGCTGCCCGGTGGACCGGGCGCGCAGCGCGCGGTCGTCGAGTCCACCTCGAACTGGTACTGGCTCCGCGACCTGCTCGGGGCTCAGGGTGTTGATCTCCGGCTCGCGCACTCTAAGCATGTGAAGGCGATCAGCTACGCCAAGGTGAAGACCGACGCTGTCGATGCGGCGACCCTGGCCCAACTGCTCCGCGGCGATCTGGTCCCAGAGGCCCACATGGTGAGTGCGGAGTGGCGTGAGGCGCGCGATCTGCTGCGCGCCCGCCTGCAGCTCGTGCGACAGCAGGTCCGAGTGAAGAACACGGTCACCGGTCTGCTCGCGCAGTACAACGTGACCGACCCGGACGCGCTGCCGCCGCTCGTGCAGCTGCGAGTGCGGCTGCTCGGCGAGCAGTTCGTGCTCTTGAGCGATCAAGCCAAGCGACTCGCCGCGGAGCTCAACCCGGTGCTCGTCCCGACGCCCGATGTACAACGGCTGCTCTGGATCCCTGGCATCGGCCGCGTGGTCGCGTTCACGATCTGGCTCGAGGTCGACGGCGTCGCGCGCTTCCCGAGTGCCCGCGACTTCGTCAGCTACTGCCGGCTCGTGCCGGGAGCGGGCAACTCCGGCGGGAGGACGCGCCACAAGCGGACCAAGGACGGCAACCGCTACCTGAAGCTCGCCTTCAGCCACGCCGCCGTGCGTGCCATCCAGTACTTCCCCGAGATCCGCGCGTTCTACCAGCGGCTGTGTCGCCGCAAGCCGCCGGTCGTCGCGCGTGCGGTCGTCGCCAAGGAACTCGCGCGCATCGTCTACTACGTCCTCGCCAAGCAGGAGGCATTCAACGGCACATTCAAGGGCGCGCCCCTGAGTCGCACGAAGAAGCCGAAGTGGCCCCGCCTGGCCAGCCCCGCCGTCTAACTGGAGCCCGCTCTCCGGAGCGGCGCCTCTCCGCCGTCTTTGATTGGGCGCCAGGCGGCGCTGCCGCCGCTGTACCTCTGAGACCAGCCTCCGGGCTGTGAACTCGCAATGGTGTGTGGCCGCCACGGAGGCATCCGGGCGAGACCGGCACGAGGTAACCACGGCAGCTCCCCACCGTCGGTCGCACGGCACTACACACCCTCACCGGTCGATGGCGTAACCCGCCATCGTCAGCGCGAGCTATCCCCTCTTGCGCCCGAACTCTCGAATGGCGTTAGCCAGCTCCGCGCTGCCGCCGGACCCACACGGGCCACCGCACCTCCGCCTCGGGGCGGCTCTTGGCGAACCAGAGCAGGGTGCGGACGACGCCCGCCGCCCCGAGAATTGCGAGTGTCACCAGCACGGACGCGTACGCGCGCCTCGCGCCCGGGCTGAACCCGTATCGGTCGTAGATCCGCAGGTCGACGCTGGTGGCCATTGACATGCCGACCGCACCGACGACAACCCACGCGGCGAGCAGCGCAGCGAAGCGCCGCCACGCCGCCCGCCCCCAGGTCCCCCGGTGCGTCCTGTACCCGCGCACGGCCAGCCCGTAGAGGGCCCACGCGAGCGCGGCAGCGCGGACGAGCTGGGAGGTGGCTTGCGGGCTCATGCGGCTCATGCGGGGTAGTGTAACGGCGCGCCGCCGCACCGGCCCGTCGAGCCCCCGACGCGGTCCTACCACGTCCGGAGCAGGAACGTCACGCGGGCGGGCGCGGCGCTCGGCACGACGCTGGCGACCGCAGCGAGCGGCCGCGGCGGGGCGCCACTGCGCCGGACCACCACGCACAGCGCTGGCATGGCGAGGGCGCACGCCAGCCCCGCGGCCTCCACCCCCGGCCGGCCACGGCGACCCATAGCGGTGCGAGGCCCCTGAGCACCGGGAGTGCGGCGCTGGCGCCGGGGGCGCTGGCGCGTGGGAGCGTGGCGGCGATCGCGCCTGCGTCGCGCCGCGGAGTGCGCTCAGGTGGCGTAAGACCTACGCTCGTTGCTGGCTAACTCCCACGTTAAGCTGCAAGTCTTCCGAGCGCGCCGAGCCGCCCCAGCGACAGAGCCGGCGGTCGCACACGGGCACCCCGGCGTACCCGGACGGCTGCAACGCCTTGTATGGTGCGGTATGGTGCGGTGCAGCTCCCCCGCGTCCCGTAGGTTGCAGCTGTTCCCGGAGTGCGGTAGGCCGTCAACGCATCGGTCCGCCCCGCGAGACCGCTAACGAGGAACGAGGTCGCCGTGCTCCCCCGCGTGCCAAGCTCGGACAGTCGCCAGGGCCGTCGCTAGTGTGCCGCGCCGAGCCCGCATCCGCAAGGCTGAGCGCCGCCGCGTCCTACCCTCCCGTGCCCGAGGTCCCGATGTCCACCCACTTCATCGGCGTCGATGTGTCGAAGGCCGCGCTCGACGTGCACGTTCGGCCCGACGGCACCACGCTGCGCGTGCCCAACACCGCTGCGGGCGTCCGCAAGCGCGTCGCGCTCTGCACCCGGCTTGCCCCCGAGCGGATCGTCGCCGATGCGACTGGGGGCCTCGAGCGGCTCCTCGTCGATGCCCTGCACGCCGCCGCGCTGCCGGTCGTCGTCGCCGGCCCGGACCGCGTGCGTCACTTCGCGCGCGCACTCGGCGTGCGCGCCAAGACGGACCGGGTCGACGCCGCCGTGCTCGCCCACGACGCCGAGCGCGTGCGACCCGACGTCCGTCCGGGCCCCACCCCCGACGCGCGCGCCCTCACCGCGTTGGGCGCGCGCCGGCGCCAGCTCACCGCGATGATCGCCGCCGAGAAGCACCGGATCGCCGCGGCCGCCGTGGCGCTCCGGGCGGACCTCCGGCTCCACGTGCGCTGGCTGCCGCGGCGCATCGCGCGGCTCGACCTGCAGATCGCGGCGGCCATCGCCGCCGACGCAGACCGCGCGGCCGAGGCGGCGCGCCTGCAGACCGTGCCCGGCGTGGGGCCGGGCGGCGCCCACACGCTCGCGGCCGAGCTGCGGGAGGCAGCATGCCGGAGTGAGGCCGGCTCGGGCGTCGCCAGGTCGCCGCGCTCGTCGGACTCGCGCCCTTCCCACGCGACTCCGGGATCCTGCGCGGCACGCGCACGATCTGGGGCGGCCGCGCCGTTGTGCGGACCGTGCGGTACCTCGCCGCGATGTCCGGCGTCCGCTGCAATCCCACCCTCCACACCTTCTACGCGCGGCTGGTCGCCGCGGGCAAACCCCGCACGGCTGCCCTCACCGCCGTCGCGCACAAACTGCTCACCATCCTCAACACTATGGCCCGCGCCAGCACCTCCTGGTCACCGCCGCTCAGCGCTCCGGCTTGACAGCGGACCACAGTCGCTCGTTAGGGAGCCGGCGCGCCGGCCGCGGCCCCGCTCACCGCCCGCACGACGGGCGCGGGTGGCGCGGACCGCCGGCCCGAGCGCCAGGAGAGCCAGGCCAGGACGGCCAGCGCCGCGGCAACCGGGAACAGGGCGCGCACGTGGGCCGTGGTGACCGGGCCGCCGTGCTGGCCGAGCATGTCCACCACCGTCACGAGGCCGGAGGCGGTCATCGCCGCCGCCCGCGCGCGCCGCCACGCCGCCGCGCGGTACGACCACGGCCGGAGCACGAGCGCGACGATGATGAGGTTCACGTTCAGCCAGATCGTCTCGCGCCGGAGATCCCCGGGGCAGACGGCCACCCACGACTGGCACGTCGGGTCGTGCGGGGCGGCGCGGTCCGCGTGAGCAAGCAGGGCGAGGCCGCCCGCCCACGCCGCCGCGAGGGCGGCAGTGCACACGAGCGGCGACCACCAACGTGTAGTGCGCATACCCGCCATACCTCCTAGTTTGTGGCTCCCTAACGCCCCAGTTCACTTGCGAGCTGCGGGCGCGCGACGGAGCCGAGGCGAGATGGAGCTGACGGCCGCGCTGCCCCGGCCCCGCATACTCGTCAAGTGCAACGCAACGTTAGGCGGCATGCGGACCGGATGGGTACTCCGGGGTGACCGTGACGGCGACGGGCAGGCTGTACGGTGGCCACACCCCGAGCGTGTAGACCTCAAGGTACTCCAGGCCGCCGGCAACCGCCCACAGCAGGAGTCCGACCGCGTGCCCCTCCGGGGTGGCCCCGTACAGGTCAGCGACCATCTCGCGCCGAGCCCCGGCTTGGTCCGGCGGCGGGTCGAAGAACAGGCTCGGGCAGCCGCAGGTGCATCGGGCCACCACCCGCAGCGCCGCGAGCTGCTCCCGGAGGGCGGCCGACGCCCCCGGGTCGAACGCGTAGTCGAGCATCCGGCCGATGAGATCCCGCTCGGGAGCGGAGAGCGGGCGCGGGTCTACGGCCTCGGTCGCTGCATCCATGATGGTTGACGCCGAACGCCCAAGTTAAGCTCGTATAGTCGTGAGCTCCTGGACGGGCATGCAGCGGCCGGAGTAGCGTACGGGCGTCGGGCTGCGCTGAAGTTAAGCCGAGGGCACTCCCGCTCCTCTCCCTGCAGACCGCGCGTCCGGCTCCCCTGCGCTATTCAGCTTGCTGCGCGTTCCCCTGCGCTGATCGACACGAGCGTGCGCTGGAGTCGGCCCGCCCCGACGGAGGCACCACCCACGGAGGTGCGACGATGATGTACCTCGGATTCGACATCGGCAAGCGCTGGCATGACGCCGCGCTCCTGGACGGCGACGGCGAGCTCGTCTGGCAAGCCCGGTTCGCCCCGACGCGATCTGGGTTGACGCAACTCGCGGCACGCCTCGCCGACGTGCCGCCGGCCGACGTGCAGGTCGGGCTCGAAGCGACCGGGGTCTACTGGCTCACCCTGCACGCGTGGCTCCAGCAGTGGGGCGCGCCGACCGTCCGCGTGCTCAACCCACTCCAGACCCGGGCCTTCCGCAACGCCAACCTGCGCGGGGCCAAGACCGACCGGATCGACGCGGTCGTGATCGCGCGCCTGCTGCACTGGGGCGGGAAGCGCCTCGCCTCGCACGCGGTGCCCGAGGACCGCCAGGCCGCCGCGCGTGAGATCAGCCGACTCCGGACCGAGATGGTCGAGCTCCGCGCGCGCCAGCTCACGAAGCTGCACACCGTGCTCGACCCGCTCTTCCCCGAGTTCGCCGCCGTGTTCTCCGACCTCGGGAGCCCGAGCGCGCTCGCCGTCCTCGCCCGGTGGGCGACGCCCGCGGCCCTCGCCCGAGCGCGCGCGTCCGAGGTCACGCGCGTGCTCCACGCGGCCAGCCGCGGCCATCTCGGGGCCGAGACGGCGCGCGCGCTGCGCACCTGCGCCGCCGCCTCGGTCGGCGTCGTCGACCCGTACGGCGCGGCCGCCGTCGCGGTCCAGACCCTCGTCACCCACCTCGAGCAGCTGCGCGCGCACGTCGTCGCGTTAGGCGAGCGCCTCGACGCGCTGCAGGCCGACGACGCCCCGACCCGCGCCCTGCTCGCGACCGTGCCGGGCTTCGGCCGCGAGACCGTGCGGACGTGGCTCGCCGAGCTCCCGGCGATGGCGCGCTTCGCCGCGCAGGCGCGCGAGCAGGCGCGCACCCTCAAGAAGCCGAAGCACGGGGCCGACAAGCTCGTCGCCGCCGTCGGCCTCGACGCCCAGGTCAAGCAGTCGGGCCGCTCCGCCGGGCACGCGCGCATGAGCAAGCGCGGCAATCGGTACGTGCGCCGCGCCGTCATGCTCGCCGCCCGCTCGGCCGCGCGCACCGACCCGCAGTGCCAGGCGGTCTACGACGCCCAACGCGCCCGCGGGAAGCCCTACCTAGTCGCGCTCAGCCACGTGGCCCACCAACTCCTGCACATCACGTACAGCGTCCTCCTGCACGCGAAAGGCTACGAACTCCCCGCCCGCTTCGGCACCGTACCCGCACCAGAACTCGCCATGGCCGGGACTTGATCTCCCTTAGCTTGTCTGCGGGTTGTGAGCGAGCGGTGATGCCGAGGCGAGACAGCGCCGAGGGCCGCGGCATAGCATCCGTGCATACCCGACAGCTTCAACGCCTCGTTGGACGGCTGGCGCGTGATCCTCTAACGTAAGCGATCCGGCGCGATATCCTCGTACCCGCCTGGCACACCGATCGCCCCGTGGCTCCCGGGGTCACCAGCATTGCCGATGCTTCCCGTGGTACCGGCGTTGCCAAAGTTGGTGGCTCGGTAACCCGAAGACTGGTCGCTCAGCAATCGGTCGCCGTACACCACCTCACCCAAGTACCGGCCGTTGAGGTCGACGAAGATGCCTGCACCGTCGATCTGACGGCCGACGTTGCCACCGGCGGGTGCGTAGAGGCGGCC
Source organism: Gemmatimonadetes bacterium T265 (assembly GCA_019973575.1). Taxonomy (NCBI): domain Bacteria; kingdom Pseudomonadati; phylum Gemmatimonadota; species Gemmatimonadetes bacterium T265. The sequence continues at coordinate 118,299 of BPUI01000003.1, read as the reverse complement.
TCCCGATTCGTTGGCGATGTGCTGACCGCGGCTGTTGAACAAACGCTTCATGCTCACCACGAGAGCTTGAAGTAGGGGTAGCTGGCCGGACGTGGATCGTACGAGAGGAGAAGGTACGCACGGCTCAGCTGCCGCGGTTGGTCGAACCTGTGGTCGGTCAACCACTCGCCCACGCGCTCCGCATCGAGCGTGGGCTCGTCGGTGTGGATGATGACGATGTACTCGTCGTACGGGCCGTCCTTGAGCACCTTGCCGTCCTTCTCGGTGAGCCGGCGCTGAGCCTCTTGTAGAAACCGCTCGCGCTTCCAGATGGCCCATAGCCGCTCCTGCGGACGACGGGTGGCGGTCGCCGCAGCGATCGGCCGGCCATCGACAATCTCGGTGATCTCGATCGCGATCCTTCGCCCGGTCGAGTCCACCGCTTCGCAATCCGGAGGATCGTTGCCCCGGCCGCGAGAGCGTAGCTCGTCCCAGGGCAGGCCCGGCTCCACGCCGGCCGCCGCGGCCGCGAAGTCCGCGGCAACTCCGCGTTCGGCGACGTCCGGGTCGGGCCAGGAGAAAAAGCCGGCGTACGGACGACGAGCGTCCGCTGCACTGGCGAGAGCATCGAGGATCTCGGTTTCGATCTCGTCCTGATCGTCGGTCATTTGCTCGTAGCCGTCCAACGCCCAAGTTCAGCTGCGCAGCGGGCTACCCGGAGCCGTCCCGCCACGCGGGGCGTCGGCCCGCTGCGCCTGCTGCAACGCAACGTTAGGCGGCGTCACGCGAGTAGCAGCCGCCGCCCCTTCGGCTCGGGCACCGCGTCACCGAACTCGCGCGCCGTCTCGATCCAGAGCCCGATCGCCTCCTGCGCACTCGCTACGGCCGCGCTCGGCGTGGCGCCGTGCGCGGCGCACCCGGGCAGCTCGGGCAGCTCGGGCACGTCCACGACGAAGGCGCCGTCTGCCGCGCTCCAGTAGACAATCAACTCGTACTTGTACGCGTCGCTCACGCTCATTCCCCCTCCGCTGGGTCGGGCGGCTCGCCGGCGGTGAGGCCGTGCTCGACCAAGATCGCGCGGACCTGCCGCACCGGGTACACCGTCGCCTTGTCGCCGTCGCGCTGCAAGTTGATCAGGGCTGCCACCCCGGCGCGCCGGAACACGTGATGGCTGCCGCGGGTGCGTTCCTCGAAACCGAGGTGCCGCAACAACGCCCGGAGCGCGTCGAAGCCGACGTTCGCGTCCGCGCGCCCGCCCAGGATCTGCGCGAGGAGCTTCTCGTGGCGGCCCATGCGACGAACTTACCCCGCGCGCGCGGGTCCCGCCACGCTGCCAGCCCGCGACCGGCGAGGAACCGCCACAGCCGTCCTGGCGACCGCACTCGTCGCCGCCTAACGCCCAAGTTCACTTGCGAGCTGTGAGCGCGAGACGACGGACGCGTGGGCCGGAGCCGCACGTCCGCGCTGCCGTCGGCCCGGCGCACTCGTCAAGTGCAACGCCACGTTAGGCGGCGACGCGGGCAGACGCGGGCTCACCGCGCGTAGACCTCCGCCCCGGTGCGCGGGACGGTGGCCAGGGTGACGTCGGGTCGGGCGTCGACCCAGGCGAGGAAGTCGCCGAGCGCATCCTCGCTCGTGCCGCGGCCCAGGACGATCACGGCGTGCTCCGGGCCCCCCGCCGGGTGCGGCCCCGCCCCGTGCACAGCGTGGCCGGCGGCACGGGCCGCGGCCACCAGCGCGTCGAGGCGCTCGGCGGTGCCGACCCCGTCCGGCCAGACAACGTGCACGGCGGGTGCGGCCGGCAGCTCGGCGTAGTCGTACGGCCCGAGCGGGCGGTACCGCCTCGGGGCGTCCCACCCGCGCCAGTCCGGCGGCAGGTCGGGGAACACATCGCGCCAGCCCGCGCCCGGCGCGAGCGCCCGCACGTGGGCCAGCAAGGGCCCGTGCCAGTCGTCGCCTGACCCGGCGAGCCCGGGCAGCTCGCGCGAGTCCAGGCCGAGGCGCCGCAGCTCGCGCTCGAACGCGTCGCGGAACTCAGCGGGGTCCACGGATCCGGGTATGTGACAATCGGGTGAGAGCCGCCTAACGCTCATTCGACAGGTCCGCGTAGCAGCGCCGATGCGGCGCGCCGGTCGGCCTATCGTGCGCCCGCGCGAGTGTAACACCCGCGCCCGGATCCAGCCAGCAACCGCCCAAGTCGCGCGCCGGCTGCGCGATACGGGCGGACTCCGCGCGTTCGCCCGTCGGCGATAGACAGACCCGCCCAACGCGCGACGCGCGTCGAGCGGATCACCGGCGGCCGTCCGGGTCCGCCGCCGGAGTTGCCGGGGCCGCCGGAGGCGCGGCCGGAGGCCCGCCGCCTCGGGCCGGCAGGTCGATCGGGCCGATGACGCCCCGCCCCCCGCGGTTGAGCACGTGCGTGTAGATCATGGTCGTGCGCACGTCGCGGTGCCCCAGCAGCTCTTGCACGGTCCGGATGTCGTACCCGGCCTCGAGCAGGTGCGTGGCGAACGAGTGCCGGAACGTGTGGCAGGTGACGCGCTTCGTCAGCCCTGCGCGGACCGCGGCGTCGCGCACGGCGCGTTGGACGGCGGTCTCGTGCAGGTGGTGGCGGCAGGGCGCGCCGGTGGCCGGATCCCGATACCGACTCGTCGCCGGGAACACCCACTGCCACGGCCACGACGCGGCCGCGCCGGGCAGTTTGCGCGCGAGCGCGCCCGGCATGGCGACCCGGCCGCCCCCGTCGGCCAGGTCGCGCGCGTGGAGGGCGCGGACTCGAACGAGATGCACGGTCAGCGCGTCCGCCGCGACGGCCGGCAGCACCGTCACGCGGTCCTTCCCGCCCTTGCCCGACCGGACGAGGAGTTCGCCGCGCGCGATGTCCAGGTCCTTGACCCGCAGCTCGAGGCCTTCGAGCAACCGGAGCCCCGCGCCATAGAGCAGCTGGCCGACCAGCTGGTAGGGCACCCGCGTGGCGCCGAGCGCCGCGAGCACCTGGTCGACCTCGGCGCGGGTGAGGACGGTCGGCAGGCGCGGCGGCCGCTTGGCCCGGGTCACGCCGTCGAGGCCGGGCAGCGGATCGGCGAGTACGACGCGGTAGAGAAAGAGCAGCGCGGCCCGGGCCTGATTCTGCGTCGACGCGCTCACGCCCCGGTGCGTGGCCAGGTCGGAGAGGAACGCCTCGACCGCGCCGACGCCGAGCGTCGCCGGGTGCCGGTCGCCCGCGTGGTGCACGAACCGCCGAACCCACGCGACGTACGTGGCTTCCGTACGCCGGCTGTAGTGGCGGACCCGGATCGCCGCGCGGAGCTGGGCGAGTAAGCGGGGCGCCGGCCGATGTGGGGCGCGGCGTTCGGGAGAGACGGCGGGCAGCGACACGGTGCCACGCTACGCTCTCGGTCCGCAGGTCGGTGCATCATCGCGTTGCCGACTGGCCCGAATATCGGCCGCGATGCCGGCGGCATCCGGCTCCCCCACGACACGTGGCGCGCCGCCCCGTCTCACCCGTGACCGATCACACCAGCCGCACGGCCCCACGCCACTACGCCACAGCGTTCCGGGCGATGACCGCGCGGTAGAAGGCGGCGCTCAGCTTCGGCGTCCGCCGCTGGGACGCGTAATCCACGTAGTGGAGGCCGAAGCGGTTGGTGTATCCGTCGGCCCACTCGAAGTTGTCCATCAGGCTCCAGAGGAAGTACCCCTTGACCGGCACGCCGTCGGCGGTGGCGCGCTGCAACTGCGACAGGTAGTTCCGCAGAAACATCACACGGTCCGTGTCGTACACCACGCCGTCGGCCGCCGGCACGTCCGACGACGAGCAGCCGTTCTCGGTGATGTAGATCTCCTTCGCGTTCCAGAGCTTCGCGACATGATGCGGGCCCCAGTACAACGCTTCCGGCCCGACGTTGAGCCACGGCGACAACATGTGCGGGTAGGAGGCAGGATTGGGCACCGCGGCGAACCCGAGCGCCGAGCCGTCCGCGCGTACCCAGGTCGGCTGGTAGACGTTGAGGCCCACGAAATCGAGCGGCGAGGAGATCGTCTTGAGATCCGCGGCCGAGAACTTCGGTGCGTCCGCGCCGGCGGCGGCGAGATAGGCGTCCGTGTACTTCCCCTCCTGAATCACGGTCATGTAGGGCGCGTTGAGCTCCCGGGTCGCGCGCTCGGCGGCGGTGACGTTGGCCGCGTCCTCGATGACCGGCACGCAGATCGTCATGTTCTCCGCGAGTCCGACGCGCGTGCCCACCTTCGCGTTGGCGCGGACGGCCTGAACGGCGAGCCCGTGACCCAACACGGCGTGATGGCGCGTCTGATTGAATCGGCCGGCCGGGAGCTTGACGCCGGGGGCGTGGATGCCCACGCGGTATCCCAGCTCGACGAACGCCCCGAACTCGTTGATCGTGAAGAAGTGCGTGACGCGATCCGACAGATGCTGGGCGACGTAGCCTGCGTACCGTCCGAACGCTTCGGACGTGTTGCGCGACTCCCACCCGCCGCCGGTGTCCTGCAGCGCCTGCGGGAGGTCCCAGTGGTAGAGCGTGGCGAACGGCTGGATGCCGTTGGCCAGCAGCTCGTCGACGAGGCGGTGGTAGTAGTCGAGGCCCTTCGGGTTGGGCGCGCCGCCGCCCTGTGGAAACACGCGCGGCCAGGCGATCGAGAAGCGGTACGCCGTGACGCCGAGTGCCTTCATGAGCTGCACGTCTTGCTTGTAGCGATGGTACTCGTCGTCGGCGACGTCGCCGGTCGCGCCGGCCACCGTCTTCCCAGGCGTGTGCGCGAAGGTATCCCACACGGAGGGCGCACGGCCGTCCTCGGCGACCGCGCCTTCCACCTGGTACGCGGCCGAGGCGGCGCCCCACAGAAACCCGCGTGGGAACGTGCGCTGCTGCGGTTCGCGTGGCTGCGGCGGCGTGTCCTCGACCGTCGCCGCCGCGGCCGACGCGGCCGCGAGCGGCGCGGCCGACAGCAGCGCGGCCGCACTAGCCAGCTTGGCAAACGCCCGACGCGAGATCTCTGCCCCGGTGTCCGGACCCTTGTCGTGGTTTTCGTCGTGACCCATCAGTGAGCTCCATGGTTCAGAGAGCAACGGTTCGATCGGCGCGATCAGGCGCGACGTCGGTCAGGGGCGCGGTTGCGCTGCGGCAGAATATCGCGCGTGGGACGCGGACGGGCGACCTCTCCCCACGCGCACGAGTCGCCGTGGCGCCCGAGCGATCGCGATGACGCCCACCGCTCGCGCCGCTTCTCGACGATGGGCTCGACGTCACTCGACGTCACTCGACACCTCAGCGGGCGGAACGAGCGCGCGTCCGTACGGGCGGGGCCGCGCATGGCGACCATGCGCCGTCACCCAGTCACCCGTGTCCGGGCCGACGTAGTGTTCCATCCGACCCCGGTGAGTTGTAGGCGCCTAACGCGGTCGTAGGAAAGCCCAGAATCTACGCTGGCGTTAGGCAGGTCCGCGGGTGAGATTGGGACCGTGGCGTTGCCGCCGCGCTGCCCCGCCCCGAGCGCCCCGCCCATGGCCCGCCACAAGCATATCGACCGGACCCTACGCTTTCTGCCCGTCGACTTGGCCGCGCAACTGCTGCCCGGCACCCTCGAGGACGCGGCGCAGCAGCGGCCGGCGAACGACGTCGAGCTGTCCCGGTTTGACGCGCGCTTCCGGGACGACCAGACGGGCGCGCTGCCCTCGAGCGCATTCTGACCTACTCCTCAAGATCGTCGCGGGGAGCTCGTCCCGGGCCCGATCGTATCCTGCGTCGGACGGCCGACGTGCATCAAGTCCCGCGCGGTGCCGCCGAACGGTGCGTGCCTACGGGTTGGCAGGCCAACGCACTGGCCCCGGACACGGCGATGCCGTGCGGCGTGCCACGGCCGGCCCGAAACTCGGTCCCGCGACGTGCACCGGCCGATAAGACCAGACACCCACCCAGAGTCACCAATCACGAAGCGCAACGGTGACGGCGCGCGCGACCTACCGCCTCACGCCGCAGCGCGCGTCGGCGCTGGCCCATGACGCGTCGCTCGCGTCGACGCCCGTCGGCGCGTTGAGTGGTGCCCCCGCCGCGAGCCACCCGCCGATGACGTCGGCCGCGAGTGGCCGGGCGAAATGGTAGCCCTGACCTAACGCGCACCGCATCGCGCGGAGCACGGCGGCCTGCGCGGCCGACTCGATCCCCTCCGCCACGGTCTGGAGGGACAGTGCGTCGCCGAGCCCGACGATCGCGGCCGCGAGCGCCGCCGCCTGTCCCCCGGCGGCCACCGGGTCCACGAAGCGCTTGTCGATCTTCAGGACGTCGAGCGGGAACTGCTGCAGGTAGCTGAGCGCCGAGTAGCCCGTCCCGAAGTCGTCGACCGCGAGCCGCACGCCCAACGCCTTGAGCGCCGTGAGCCGCGTGATGGCCCGCGCGGGGTCGTGGATGACCGTGCTCTCGGTGAGCTCGAGGGTGAGCCGTGCGGGGGCGAGGCCGCTCGCGGCGAGCGCCGCCTCGACCTCGGAGACAAATTCCGGCCGCGCCAGCTGCCGCCCGGAGACGTTGACGGTCACCGCGACGCCGCGCTTCCCCGGCGCCGCGGGCCACCCGGCCGCCTGGCGGCAGGCCGTGTCCAGGACCCAGCGGCCGAGCGGCACGATGAGCCCCGTCTCTTCGGCGAGCGGGATGAAGTCGGCCGGGGCCACGCGCCCGCGCTTCGGATGGTCCCAGCGCACGAGCGCCTCGGCGCCGACGGCCGCGCCGGTCGCGAGGTCGACGATGGGCTGGAAGACGAGGCAGAACTCGCCCCGCTCCAGCGCCCGCCCCAGCGCCGCCTCAAGCGTGACGCGCTCGACCGCGGCCGCGTGCATCACGGGCGCGTAGAACGCGTACTGCCCCTTGCCGCGCGCCTTCGCCGCGTAGAGTGCCAGGTCGGCGTTGCGCAGCAGGGCCCCGCTCCGGGCTTCCGCGTCAACGTCGGTACCCGGGACGTCGGCACTGTGGGCGATCCCCACGCTGGCCCCGATCACGCACCCTGTGCCGTGGACGACGAACGGGCGCGACAGCGCCCCCACGACGCGGTCGGCCACGCCGGTCACGTCGGCGGCGTGCCGGACCCCGTCGAGCAGGACCGCGAACTCGTCGCCGCCGAGCCGGGCCACGAGATCGCACCCGCGCGTCGCGCCGCAACCGCTCGGCGACCTGCACGAGGAGCGCGTCACCGGCCGCGTGGCCCGCGCTGTCGTTCACGCGCTTGAACCCGTCGAGGTCGAGCAGCAGCACGGCGACGCCGCTCACGGCGCCCGCCGCGTCGCTGCCGCCGCCGGCCGCGAGCGCCCGAGCGATGCGGGCGCGCAGCTGCACGCGGTTGGCGAGCCCGGTCAGCGCGTCGTGGTGGGCCCGGTGCGCGAGGGTGGCTTCGAGCGCCGCGCGCTCCGTTACGTCGCGCAGGCTGGCGAGCAGGCGCGCGGGCCGGCCGTCGGGGCCCGGGATCGGCGCGACCACCACGTCCCACCACTTGGGCGTGCCATCCGGCGTCGGCCAGCAGCCCCGGAACCGGGCCGGCTCGCCGACGCGCGCCGACGCGACCGCACCGGTCGCGGACGGTTGCAGGTCGGCCGGCCAGAGCGCCGCCCACTCGGCGCCGTCGAGCGCGGCAACGTCGTGCACCTCCAGCGCGCGCCGCGCGGACCCGTTCATGGTGCGGATCCGGCCGTCGAGGTCGAGGGTCTCGATGCAATCGGTGCTCGCCTCGACCAGGCTGCGGCTCCACGCCTCGCTCTCGCGCAGCGCGACCTCGGCCCGCCGCTCGGCCGTGACGTCGCGCGCCACCCAGAGCACAGTGCCGTCGCCGACGGGCGAGACCGTGGCCGCGAGGTGGAACGTGCCGCACGGGGTGTCGACCGCGTACGCCACCTCCGTCGGCGTTCCGGAGGCGAGCACGCGCCGCACCGCCGCGAGCACCCGGTCGGCCGTCGCCGCCGGCAGCACGTCGTGCACCCGCCGTCCCACTATCTCGCCTGCGGGCCGGACGAGCAGGTCGGGCGCGGTCGGCACCACCCGCACGTGGGTGCCCTCGGCGTCGAGCACGAACACCACGTCGCGCATGGCGGCGAACAGCGCCCGGAGCTCGGCGGCCTGCCGCGCGACCTCGGCGTGGGCCGCCGCGAGTTCCCGCTCGCGTGCCTCGACCACCCCGCGCGCGGCGTCGGCCGCGTGCCGCGCGCGCACCAGCGCTCCCTCGAACTGCTGGCGCTCGGGCACCGGGAAGACGACGCAGTCGCTGGCCGGCACGCCGACCCGATCCCGGCGCACCGCGTTGACCAGGACGCCGAATTCCCCGCCGGCCGCCGGCCGCAGAACGAGATACACCTCGTCCGCCCGGCCGCGCACCCGGAGCAGCGGGAACACGTGCGTCTGCCAGAACACGCGGCTCGCCGGCGTGAGCAGCACGTCCACCGTGTGGCCGGCGAGCGCGCCCGGGCCGTAGCCCAGCATCGCATGCAGCGTGCGGTTGGCGGCCAGCAGCGCGCCATCGTCGCCGACCACCACGAACCCGCACGGCGCGGCGTCGAGCACCGGATCGAGCACCGGATCGAGCGGCAGGCCTAACAGAGCGACCGACATCGACGGCGACTCGGCAGGGGGCGCGACGGACTCGGGCCCGGCGTCGGGGCGGACGACGATCCCAGCTCCGGAGGGCGTCACGCCAGGCTCACCGAGCGCGCGACCGCCGTGCCGCGGGCGACTCCGTCATCGCGACGTCGCGGGGTCGGCGAGGTAGGCGCGCATGGCCGCGATCGTCTACTCGGGGGCGCTGAGGTGCGGGGCGTGGCCCGTGGCCGCGAGCACGCGCAGCGTCCCGTGCGGCAGCCGGCGCGCGACGTACTCCCCGACGCTCACCGGGGCGAGGTGGTCGGCCGTGCACTGCAGCACCAGGGCGGGGACCGGCACGCATGGCAGCGCGGCGCGCGCATCGGTGAAGAACGTCGCCTCCGCGAACTGCCGCGCGATCACGGGATCGGTCGCGCAGAAGCTGTCGGTCAGCTCCGCCGCCACAGCCGGCCGGCCGGCGGTGCCGGCGACCACGGGCCCGAGATAGGCCGCCCACCCCAGGTGGTTCCGGTCCATGAGGTCGAGCAGCGCCTCCAAGTCGGCCCGCTCGAAGCCGCCCACGTAGTCGGGCGGGTCGTTCACGAAGCACGGCGACGGCGACACGAGCACGAGGCGGGCGAATCGCTCGGGGGCGCGGATCGCGGCGAGCAGGCCGATCGTGGCGCTCACCGAGTGGCCCACCAACACGACGTCGCGCAGGTCGAGCGCGTGGACGACGTCGAGCACGTCCGCGGCGTAGCCGTCGAGCGTGCGGTAGCGCGCCGGGTCGTACGCCGCGCGGTCCGACCGGCCCGACCCGACGTAGTCGAACAGGATCGTGTGATAGCTGGGCTCGAACGCGGGCGCGACGTAGCGCCACATCCGCTGGTCGCAGCCGAACCCGTGGGCGAAGAGCATCGGCTGCCGCCCGTGCCCGGCCGTGGTCACGTGGTGCCGGCGGTGCACGGCCGCGGGCGTGTTCTGCGTGGACGGGGACGCGACCATCCGTGATCCGGGCAACAGCGATGCGATTCGGTCGGGGGACATCCGAACACGGCCAGCGGGTCGCGCGCCAATCGGGTGCGCTCCGGAGACGATCGTCGCCCTGTGACGTTTCAGACGCTACACGCCTGGAGATGCTGCGGTCGCGTGCACGCGCACCGCACGCAATTCAGCGCCGTCGGAGGCTCCATCGATTGGTCCGTCGGCGCGGATTTCGGCGCCCGCGTGCGGTGGACGGATGTGCTGGACCGCGGTAAGAATCTCGGCCTCCGCAAGGTGCTGTCGTACGCGTGCCGAGCCCGGCTACGTCCGAACGCCGGGCGGACTCGAAGCGCGGGCCGTCGCACTGGCGATTGACGGTCGGTCCGCGCCTTCCGTGCTGACACGCCCGGGCCAGGGCGGCAGGTGCAGTCGCACAAGCGGCCAGATACCGGTGGCAAACTCGGCGGCTGTCAGGTGAACCAACGCCCCACGCAGTGCGCGTGAGAGGACGCCCTCCGCAGCCACGTGTTTGGGCAGAATTCCCCACCAATATCCGGCCGTTGACGCGCGGTCCGGCGTGGAGCAGACCCTGGGGCGCTGGACCGGGTCGGCAGTTCCGGTACCCACTCCGTTACCTGCGGCCGGGCGCCTGGCGGCGCGCGAGCTTCCGGTCGTAGAGGGCCGCGTCGGCCGCCGCCATCAACCCGGCGAGCGCATGCGTGGGAGCCGCCGCTTCGACCTCTGGGCCTCCGGTGTGCGCGGCGCCCGCGCTCAGCCCGAGGGCGTAGGCCCGCGTGCCGTCCGTCGCCGCGCGCGCGTTCGCGGCCGCGAGCTCGCCGTCCAGGCGCGCGAGCACGCGCGCCGCCGTGGCGGCCGCGTCCTGCCCTGGCCCGCACCGGGCGAAGGCGACGAACTCGTCCCCGCCCAGTCGCCCGACCACGTCCGCCTCGCGGAACGTGCGCCGCAGCACCCCGGCCACCTCCGCCAGGGCGCGGTCGCCCGCCGCGTGCCCGTACGTGTCGTTGACGGCCTTGAACGCGTCGAGGTCGGCGTACACTACCACGACGCCGTGTCCGGCCGCGGCCGCCCGCGCCCACTCGCGTTCCGCGACCGCGAGGAAGCCGCGGCGGTTGTAGAGGCCCGTGAGCGCGTCGACGAGCGCGAGCGCGCGGAGCGTCGCCTCGTGCTGCTTGCGCTCCGTGACGTCGCGGAGCGTCGCCGAGAGGTACTCGACCGCGCCGTCCGCGCCCGTGTGGGCGACGAGCACCTGCTCGACCGGGATGTCCCGGCCGTCGCACTTGCGGAGCACCGTCTCGCCCCGCCACACGCCCTCTCGGACGGCGTGCGCGACCGCGCCGGCCATCGGGCCGTCCGGCGCGAGCTGCGGCTGCACGGCGGCGACCGTGAGCCCGGCCGCGCGCACCGCCTCGGGGCCGCCCGCGACGCCCAACAGTCGGCGCCCGCTCGCGTTCAGGTAGTCGAGCCGCCCGTCCGGCGTCGCCACGACGACGACGTCGGGGCTCGCCTCCAGGATGGCTGTCAGCCGGCGCTTGGCCGCCACCCGCTCGACGCGCTCCGTCACGTCCTCCACGGTACCGACGACACGCGCTGGCCCGTCGCTGGTGGCGGGGAGCACGGCCGAGCGCACGCGCACCCACCGCACCTCGGCCGGCCGCTCGTGGTCTCCCGCCCGGTGCCATGCCGCGCGACGGTTCGCCGTCACGTCAGCCGCGGCGCCTGCGGCGGACGCGGCATCGACGGGCGCCACCGGGACGCGGATCCGGAACTCGTGGACGAACTCCGCTCCCTCGGTGTTGGCTGCGGTCCAGCCGGCGAGGAGCGCGTCGCGGTCGTCCGGGTGGACCCAGTCGCGCCATCCGAAATGGAGGAGCGCGTCCGGCATCGCGCGCCAGAGCGCGGCCATGCGCGGGTTCACGTAGGCCAACGCGCCGTCGGGGGCGGCGTCGAACACGCCGAGCGGACTCGCCGCGCTCAGGGCGCGGAACCGGGCCTCGCTCGCCGCCAGCGCCCCCTCGGCCGCCACGCGCGCCCGCAAGTCGCGCGCAACGACCGACACGAGCGGCACGTCGTCCGCCCCGACCGCCGGGTGCGGCACGAGCACGAGCGAGACTGGAACCTCCAGGCCTGCGGCGCCGAGCAGGACCGACTCGCCCGTCCACGTTCCGCCGGCGCGGGCGGCCGCCTCGATCGTCGCCATGCGTGCCTGCTCGCGCGCGGGCTGGAGGTCGGTCAGGTGCACCCCCGCGAGGTCCGCGTCCTCGGCCAGCCCGACCAGGTGACGCCCGGCCCGGTTCACGTATGCGAGCCCGCCGTCCGGCGCGACTAACGCGACGAAGTCGGGGGCGGCGTCGAGCGCGGCCGCGAGCCGCGTCTGCGTGCGGTCGGCGCGCCGCTCGGCGGTGACGTCGCGGTAGCCGGCGTCGGTGCCGACGCACGTCGGGCGCCCGTCCGGGCCGGACGCTATCCGGGGCACGGCCCACCCGCGGCAGGCCACGCGGCGGCCGTCCTTCGCGAGGAGCAGCGCTTCGAAGTCGCGCACCGGCGCGCCGGCCACGAGCCGGCGCGCGGCCGCCAGGTAGCGCGCGCGGTCCTCGGGGGCGACGACGTCCACCGGCGTCAGGCGCGCCGCTTCGGCCGCGGTATAGCCGAGCGCGCGGCGCCACGCGGCGTTGACGAACGTCAGCCGGCCGGCGGCGTCGGTCCGACAGAGGAGTTCGTCGGTGTGGTCGAGGAGGGCCCGCGCGTCGGCGTCGTCCTCGGCCCCGCCGGGCACGCCGACGTGGACACCCTCGGGTCGCACCGGCCGGTCGTGCGCGCCCGGCACCCGCGCCGGCCAGGGCCGGGACGCGGCGGGGGGCATGCGCCGAAGACGCGCCCGCGGCCGCCGCGCAACGCGCCGGCCGCGGGCGCGCGCCGGCGGGCGGCCGAGGCACGCCGCCGGATCCGCCCCGTGCCGGTGTTCCGGGCGGCCGGAGCCCTGGCGTGCTCCGGGCGCCGCGTTCACCAGTCCCTCCCGGCGTCAACGGGTTACCGCACGACCGGCTCGGTCCGGCCGGCGAGACGACGGCCCGCCGCCGTCCCGTCGCCCGGACCGACGGACGCGGCGCGTCTGCCCGCAGGCGCCGCCGCGGGCGGCGGACGTATGCTTGTGCCGGACCCGCGCGTCACCTCCGATACACCACGCCCCACGTTCGAGAGACTCTCCCTATGTCGGCGGCCGACGTCGAGTACTTCCGCCAGTTCGCCGCCGTCGCCTCCCTGCTCGGCGGCTTCAGCTTCGCGTTCTTCGGCACGCTGCTCGCGGTGCCCCACACGCACCGCGTCGTGGGCGCTGCGGGCGCCCTGGCGCTCGCGGCGTCGGCGTGCTTCCTCGTCGTCACCGTCGGCAACACGTTTGCCGCGGCGGCGCTCGCCAACCCCGCGCTGCTCCGGACGCGCCCCGGTATGCTGCCCGCGGTCCTGGCGCACGTGGGCCCGCTCTCGGGCCTGTTCCTGCTCGGGGTCGCGCTGCTGCTCGTCAGCTTCGGGGCGGCCGGGTGGGCGCGCTCGCAACGGCTCGGGCTCGCGACCGCACTCACGGCCGCGCTGGGCGGGGCGGGCGTGTTCTGGGCGCTCGGGCCGTTCCTCCTCCGGACTCCGCGCTGAGCGCCGGTACGTTAGGCCGTCGCGGCGCGCGGCGACACGGGCGGCAGTCAGGCTGGGCTCGGGGCGACGGATCCCGCGACCAACGGCGGGCTCAGAGCGCGCACCCGCGCGAGTACGCCCCGCCCCGCGCGCGGCGGATCGGCGCGCACGCACCGTGCGACGACGACGGCGACGCAAGATCCATTGTTAGGCTGCGTCGGGCATCCGGTCGGCATTCGGCGTCCGCTCGGCGCCGGCCGGGCCGCTGAACACCTCGAGGAGCACGCCGAGCGTGCGGTCGGTCGGGAGGTAGGCGACCTGCACGCCGCCGAACGTGCCGCTCAGCACGGGCACCTCGCCCCGCCCGGCGTGCGCCGCCACCAAGGCGTCGAAGTGCGGCGTGGCGACCGCGATGTGGTGGACGCCCTCCCCCTTCTCGGCCAGGAAGCGGGCGTAGACGCTCTCGCCGTCGAGCGGCTCGATCAGCTCCCACATCACCCGGCCGACCATGGCGGTCGCGAGACGCCACGAGCGCGCGACCGGCCGGCCGTCCTCGTGCAGGTCCGGCGCGTTCGCCGGCGTGAACGCGTGGAGCTCCCACGGGCCGATCCCGTACGCGTCGGCGTAGCGCCGGCGCGTGGCGTCCAAGTCGCGTACGACGATCCCGATCTGCACCGTGTCGGTGAAGGCGGGCTCGGGCGCCGGCCGGAGTCGGGCCCCGTCTGGGCTCACGTCTTCCATCGGTAGTTCCTGAGCTCTGTCCGCCGATCAGGGAGGAGTGCTGCGGGGCCAGTCATCTCCGGTCACTCCTCCCAGTGGAGGTGGCCTCGAGGATGCTGACCTCGAGGGCAGAAGGTAGCCCTGTTCCGTACGACGGTGGAAAAATCTTCCCGTCCCGAGTGGCCCGCTCGACGGTGGACGGACGCGCTTGCTAGCCTTCCCGCGTCGGGAAGGGTACCGCCCCAGCACGGGCCGCCCCCTCAGCGATCGGTCTATCGTATGGTGCGTACGATACCATGCAGCATGCTGCCGACGACGTGCAGCAGATCGTGGCCGGCGTGTTCGCGTTTCGGCGGGGCGCAGGCCCGCCCCGTCGCACCCCGTTGCGGTGCGCTCGCGCATCGTCGCGCGGTAGGCGGCCGCCGGGAGCCGGTGGGGCCCCGGGCGGAAGGCGTCAGGGGCGGCGCGCTCCGCCCGAGACACCGCCCCGCCCCCGCCAGATGGCCCGATCGTTAGGCCGCGCTCACGGCACGGCGTTGTCGCAGCCGCCGGCGTAGTTCGGGTTGTTCTGCTCCTGCACCCGGATGGGCAGGTTCACGTCGGTGCGGTACGCGCTGATGCCCTGGCCCGAGTAGGCGCCGGTGGGGAACACGGTTTCGGCCCCGCGGTAGCGCGGGGGGAGGGGGCGGCCGTCACCGCGCGAGCGCGCACGGCCGGCCGGTCTCGAGGTCGCACAGGTGGTGCTGGTACAGCGCCGGCGGGAGCGACGCCTTCACGCGCGCCAGGTCCGCGCGCACTTTGGCCCGCGTCGCGGCCGAGGGGTGGGCTCCGAGCACGGCGAGCACGCGCGTCCGCAGCCCCGCGACGAACGCGTCGCTCGCGCCGCGGAGTCGGGCCGGCGCGAACGCGTCCTGCCAGCGTTCGCCTTCCACCTCGCGGTGGCTCGTCAGCGGCAGCACCCGCGCGCTCACCGTGCCCCCGCGCGGCCCGCGGCCGCCGGCCCGCCGCGCGACGCGTGGCGTGTACAGCTCGGGGCTGGCGACCACCGGGAGGTTGCGCAGCAGGGGGGCGCCGACGAGCAGTCGCGTGAGGAACGCCCGCGCCTGCGCGCTCAGGGTCGACGCGACCGGGGTCTGTCCCGGCGTCACGTTCAGGTACGCGACGTAGCCCGCACACCCGGAGTTGCTCGGGTTGAGCCCGGTGGTGCCCGCCGTATTGTCGTTGCAGGACGAGTACTCGACGTCGCGGCCGGTCCCCCCGACGTACGTGTCGACTTCGCCGACGTCGTCGCTGCCGAACGTGTCCTGGTCGTACCCGGTCATCCGCAGCCGGGTGGTCGACGCCGGGAAGAGGTCGAACTGGAGGATCTCCCCGGCGAACACGCCGTCCGGCGCGAGGACGCCGGTCCGGAAGACGGACGCCGACGGCGTGTAGGTCTGCCGGTTCACACACCCGTCGCAGGTGATGACGCGGGTCCAGGGCCGCACCGCGTTCGCGTAGCCGATCCAGAACCGCCAGTCGCCCCCGTTGAACGGGAGATTGCCGTCCCCGTCGTCGGTCACGACGAGCGAGTCGAGGCCGACGCGGAGCGCGCGCAGCCCGTAGTTCGTCCCCGCGATGTCGGGGTAGACCCAGGCCGCGACCAGCCGCTTCGCGTACCGCGCGCCGGCCCGCAGCTGCGAGATGTCGACCGACACGGTGACGTAGGGCGTGTCGCTGTCGAGGTGCGTCGTGTCGACGATCTGGAGGGGCAGGCTGGTGCCGGTGCCGGCCGGCGCCTCGGGCGCGTCCACGACCGCCGTGTAGAGCGCGGGGACCGGCGGGCTCCCGCCGGCGAGGCCGCGGACGATCCGCTGCGGGTTGACCGGCAGGTACACGTGGAACGTGAACGGCACGCCCAGCCCGTCGGGCTGCGCGACGCACGGCGTCGTGATCCCGACCGGGTTGTTCCGTGGGATCCGGCGCGACTGGTGGAGCGAGTTGTCGCGGCAGGCGAGGATGTCGCCGCCGTCCAGGTGCACGAACACGTCCGTGATGACGCCCGGCACGTAGACGTTGGTCCCGATCGGCACCGGCGGCTGCCCGCGTTCGAGCGCCGTCGTCGGCGGCAGCAGCACGGGCAGGGGCCGCTGGACCGCGACGGCGATCGGCGGGTGAATTTCGGAGTTGATCGCGTGCCCGCAGTCGATCACGTGGTAGCCGAGCGCGCTGATCCGGTCGCCGGCGATCGGGCGGAACCCCTCGGCCCACTGCGACCACTCCCATTCCACCTCCAGGCCGCCGACCGGGAGTCCGACGGCCCCGAGGTCGTCGGCCGTGCCGACCGTGAGCAGGCGCCGCAGCATCCCGACCCGGCCCGAGTGCCCCGACACCGCCGCGGGCGTGAGCCCCAGGCGCGCCAGCTGGAGCTGACCCCGAGGAACGGACGCGGAGTTTAGGCTGCTCGCGCGGGGCGCGCGGTCAGGTGCTGCTCATAGGCGACGGGACTCACGTAGTCGAGGCTCGAGTGGCGCCGCTCGCCGTTGTACCAGAAGAGGAAGTCGAAGATCGCGGGCCGCGCCGCCGCGCGCGACACGAAGGTGACATCAGCCAGTAGCTCGTGTTCGAGCGTCGCGAAGAAGGCCTCGGCAACAGCATTATCGTAGCAATCGCCTTTTGCGCTCATGCTCGGCACCGCGCCAGACGCAGCGAGCAGCACCTGGTAGGCCGCGCTCGCGTATTGCGACCCACGATCCGAGTGACACACGAGCCCGGGCGCGGGGCGCCGGTCGGCGAGCGCCGCATGCAGGGCCGCGAGCACGAGCTCGGTCTCCATCGTCTCGCGCACCGCCCACCCCACCACGCGGCGGCTCGCCAGGTCGAGCACGACCGCCAGGAACAGCCAGCCCTCGCGCGTGGGGATGTACGTGAAATCGGCGACCCAAACGCGGTCGAGCCCGGGCTGGTCCGCGACCGCGAAGTCGCGCGCCACCACGTTCGGCGCGACCGGGTGCGCATGCGCCGAGTCGGTCGTGCGTACGCGGCGCTGCGCGCGGCGCGCCACGAGGCCGTCCTCGCGCATGAGCCGCGCGACGCGCTTCTTGGCGACGCGTACGCCGGCCGCGCGCAGCTCGCGATGCACTCGCGGCGCCCCGTAGCGCCGGTGACTCTTCGCGTGTGCGGCGCGCACCTCCACCCGCACCCGCTCGTCCGCGGCGGCGCGCGTGCCCGGCGGCCGGCGCTGTGCGCCGTAGAAGCCGGCCACGCTCACGCCCAACAGCGCGCACATCCATCGCACGGGGTACGTCCCGCGCTCGGCCGCGATCACGGCGTACTTGTCGCTCACCGCGACTCCCTCGCGAAGTACACCGCCGCGGTTTTTAGAAACGCGACCTCCTGCTTCAGCCGCGCGTTCTCCCGTTCCAGGCGCTTCAACTCGGCCTCGTCCGCCGGCAACCGCCCCTGCCCGGGGAACACGTCGGCGGGCGGCGCCCCGGCGCGCTCCTTGGCTTGGCGCTGCCACTTCCGCAGCAGGTCGTCTCGTACATCCAGCTCGCGGCCGATCTGCTTCAGCGACACCCCGGCTGCGCGCCGCTCCGCCATCCGGCGCAACGCTTCGATCTTGAATTCGGCACTGAACGCGCGCCGCGTCTTCGGCTCTCCCGCCATCGTCCACCTCCGCCCTGCAGCATAGCAGAGCTTATCGAGGCGTCCGTTTCAGCGGGGCAACTCCAAGCTGCGGCGCGGCGCGGGCCGCGAGCTTCTTCAAGACCGCCGGCACCTTCTGCGCGTGCAGCGCGGTGCGGCCCACCCGGCCGTGCGCGCTCACCGCGCGGAACGCCGGCCCGGCGGTCAGCCCCGCCGCGTCCAGCCACGCCCGGAGCGCGGCGTGCGCCTCCGGGCCCAGGTACGCCGTCGCGCCCGCGCCGAGTTGGTCCGTCTTGCTCCGCCGGATGGTCACGGTCGCGCCCCCGTCGTCCGCCGCGGCGACGTCCTCGACCCGCACGGCCACGAGCTCGCTGCGGCGCGCCAAGAGGTCGCGCGCGACAAGCAGCAGCGCCACGTCGCGCCGGTCAATCAGGCACGCCGGGCCGTCCGCGCCGTAGCTCGCCAGGATGTGGGCGACCGCCCGCTCGGTGAGCCCCGCGGCCTGCCGCGGCCGGGTCCCCCGCCCCGCCGCGGCCCGGGTCTCGGCCCACGCGCGGCCCGCGGCCGTGAGGGCGAGCCGGACGTCCTCGGCCTTCGTCGGGTCGGGCAGGCCGGCCGCGCGGTGCAGCGCGGCCACCGAGGCCACGTAGCGCCGCAGCGTCGCCGGCGCCCGCAGGTCGGGCCCGGGGTGGGCGTGCGCGTCGACGAACGCGGCCACGTCGGCGGGGCGCGCCGGGAGCGGCAGCCGGCCGGCGGCGCGGCACCAGCGCGTCCACCGCGCCAGGTCGGCCCGGAGCGCCCGGAGCGTGTTGGGCGCCCGCGCCCCGGCCGCCCGCGCGGCGGTCGCGGCGAGCCGCGCGGCCACCGTGGGCGGCAGGTAGAGCGCCTCGGCCACGGCCGCGAGCGCGCCGACGGCGGGCGCGCTGCGAGCGGGCGCGCTGCGAGCGGGCGGGGCGACCGGGGACGGGTCGGGCGGCATCAGGAGGGGAGCGCGGCGGGGCGACCCGCAGAGCGGCCACCGGGGGACGGCCCGGACGTGCAACCTACCCGATCCCCGCCGTCCACCCAGACCCCGGCACCCCGCGGCCGCCCGTGTCGGGGAATGATGGCGCCAACGGGGCAACATCCCCTGTGCGTTCCGACGCCGCAGCGAACCTCCCGGGACGGTCACTGGCCGCGCCGGGTCGGTCGGGCGTCGCGCACCCGGTCGACGCACGCAAGGGTTCCCTTGGACGAATACACGTGACCCGCGCGCCCGCCCCGCGCGTCGCACTGAGGGCAGGCCGTGAGCTGAACGAGCGGGATCGGCAGGTACACCCGCTCGCCGTACGCTGCTGAGTACGGGCCACGCGACGGCGCTGGCTCGCTCCGCGAGAGCACGCGCCCCCTTGCGTCCCAGCTCCTTGATGGTGTCCGGCAGCGCGTGCACGGGCCGCCCCCCCGCCTGAGCCACCGCGCGCGGCCGCGCACTACGGCGTGGGAGGCGTGAGCGTGAGGAAGAGGACGTTTCCGTCGCTGGCGCACATCCCGCGGTACGCACGGTCCGCTGACGCCCCGCTGACGCCGCGAGCCGACACGTGCCCGCGTCCACGCCGGGCGGCGCCGGCGCGCGCATGACGAGCGAGTCGCCCCGGAGCTGCACCCGTCCGACCGGGATCGCACGCTTCCCCGATGGCGTGTCGACCTCGAGTGTGCCAACCGGCGAGTCGCCGGCCGCCACGACGATGAGCGCGCCGCGCTGAGTCGGCTCCCGCCCCGGGACGACCGGAACGAGCGTCCAGCGCCCGACCGCTGCGGGGGGCGTCGCCGTCGGCGTCCCGGCCGCGGCGCCCGGCCGACGCTCCGGGGCCGTCGCCCGGCTAGACGCCGAGTCGCCCGCCGGCGGCGCTGCCCGCGGGAGCCCACCCCACTCGTTTTCGAGCCGGATGCGGAGCCTTCCCCCGGGCGCGCGGCGGAGCATGCCGATGTACGAGTACGGCACGACAGGGAACCCGGGCGTCGTCAGCTCGAAGCGGCCGACCACAAGGACCGTTGTGATACGTCCGCACGCGACGGTCTGCTCTCGTACACCGGCGGCCCTTTGCGCAATAATCTATCGATGATAGAATGCGGAGCATGTCGGTGATTTCACGCGCGCGCGCCCTGCAGGCCGCCCCGGCGCGGAAGCAGCGCGCGACGCGCCCGATGATCCTCGACGCCGCACGCCGCATCGCGCGCGCCGAGGGGTGGGCCGCCGTGACGATCCGCCGCGTCGCCGAGGCGCTCGGCTACACGTCGCCGCTCATCTACGAGCACTTCCGGGACAAGGACGACGCGCTCACCGCGATCCTGCACGAGGGCTTCGGCACACTCGCCGCCGCGCTGGCCGCCGCCGCCACGCGCGCGGCGGACCCCGCCGACCCCGACGCGTACGCGCTCGCGGTGGCCCACGCGTACGCCGCGTTCGCGCGCGCCGAGCCGGCCATGTATCAGCTCATGCACGGCATGGGCGGCGTCGCGCTCGACCCGGCCGAGACGGCCCGCGGCGCGGGCGTCGTGTGCGAGGTCGCCGTCGGGGCCGTCCAGCAGTGGGCCGCGGCGGCCGGCGTGCGACTGCCCGACCCGCTCGCGGCGACCGAAGTGCTCTGGTGCACGCTGCACGGCGTGACCTGCCTCGCGCTCGTCGGGCGGCTTCACGGCGTCGCGGACGTCTCCGACGGTGGTGCCGTCAACGGCGGTGCCTTGAACGCCGGCGCCCGCGCAGATCGCCTGCTCGACCGCGCCGTCCGCGACCTCCTCGCCGGCTGGCGCGCGGCGTCGGACTGACCGGCGCGTTCGGCTCGCCCATGATCTATCAACGATAGAGGACGGCCCACTCGCCCCGTCCTCGTCTGACGGTCCACCATCACCGCGTGCTTCCCAGTCCCAGGGTACCCACATGATCCTCGTCACCGGCGCGACCGGCAACAACGGCCGCGCGCTCCTGCCGCTCCTCCTCGCCGCCGGCGCGCCCGTGCGGGCGCTGACCCGCGCCGCAGATGCCGCCGCCCTCCCGCCCGGCGTGGAGGCGGTCGCGGGCGACTTCGACCGCCCCGAGACGCTCGCCCCCGCGCTCGCCGGAGTCGAGCGCGCGTTCCTCGTCACCAACTCGACCGCGCGCGCCGAGGCGCAGCAGCTCGCCTTCGTCGCGGCCGCGCGCGCGGCCGGCGTGCGGCACGTCGTCTACCTCTCGCAGCTGCACGCCGCGGCCGACTCGCCCGTCCGCTTCCTGCGCTACCACGCGGTCGTCGAGCGCGCGCTCGAGGACTCCGGGATGGCCTACACGCACCTGCGGCCTAACCTCTACATGCAGAGCCTGCTCGCCTTCCACGCGTCGATCGTCGCCGAGGGGCGGTTCACGGCGCCGGCCGGCGACGCGCGCGTGAGCGTGGTCGACGTGCGCGACATCGCGGCCGTCGCCGCCCGGGCGCTGACGGAAGGCGGCCACGAGGGAAAGACCTACGACCTGACCGGGCCCGAGGCGCTGACGCACGGCGAGATGGCCGCGCGGATCGGCGAGGCGTTAGGCAAGCCCGTAGCCTACGTCGACGTGCCCGACGCGGCGATGCGCGACGCGGTCGTCCGGTTCGGGATGCCCGCGTGGCAGGCCGACGGGCTGATCGAGGACTACGCGCACTACCGCCGCGGCGAGGCGGCCGCCGTGTCGCCCGACGTCGAGCGTGTGACGGGGCGACCCGCGCGCACGTTCGACGCGTTCGCGCGCGAGTCGGCCGCCGCGCTCTCGCAATGACCGGGCTCGGCGCCGTCGACTGGGCGGCGGTGTCGGCGGGCCTCGGCGTCGTGCAAACCGCGATCGTCCTCGTCACCGTGCGCGTCGGCCTCGCCCAGCTGCGCGACGGCCGGCGCGCGGCCCAGTTCACGGCGACGCGCGGGCTGGTCGCGCACGCGCTCGACCCGCACTTCCACCAGGCGCTGCAGGTGGTCGAGGACGAGTTGGCCGAGCGTCTGGCCAACCCGACCTACGCCCGCGAGATCGCCGCGTCGCGCGGCTGGGACGTCGACGCGGCGCGACACCCCGAGCTCCTCGTGCTCGCCCGGCTGGAGGAGATCGGCACGTACGTGAAGTACCACCTCGTCGCCGAGGACGCGCTGTTCGACTACTTGGGCGAGCTCGTCGTCAGCAGCTGGGAGCGGCTCGGCGACGTCGTCCGGATCATGCGCGCCTCGCACCGGAACCCGCGCGTGTGGGCGAACGCGGAGTTCGTGTACGGCCGCGCCCGCGACTGGCTCGCGCGCGAGCGGGCGCCGCGGAACGCCTCACGTTCGGCAGGACGCCGCATGCCGACGGACCGTCTTCCTCCCCGGTCCAGTGGGTAGGCCGCCGCGTGCGGCCGTACGACCGGGCGGCCCCCGTACGGCCGCTCGGAATCCAGCCGCGATTGGAGAGCAGTCTCACTGCCGACTTTTCGAGTTCCGAGCGTCTGGAAATCGAGCGGATGCTGTTGGCGAATTGGCCCGGGGTTCGCGGCGGGAGGTAGTCCCCCCGCCGCGAGGTGCCGCGTGTCGCTCCACCCGAGTCCGCTCCCGCCCGTCCCCGACCAGACCGCGGCTGTCGCGCGCCGCGCGTTCCGCCGGCCGCCGCTCGCCGTGCGGCTCCGCGACGAGTTCGGCGCCTTGTACGACGATGCCGACTTCGGGGCGCTCTTCCCCGCGCGCGGCCAGCCGGCGCTGCCGCCGTGGCGCCTCGCGCTCGTCACCGTGCTGCAGTTCCTCGAGGGGCTCACGGACCGGCAGGCGGCCGACGCCGTCCGGGCCCGCATCGACTGGAAGTACGCACTCTCGCTCGAGCTCACCGACCCGGGCTTCGGCTACTCGGTGCTGAGCGAGTTCCGATCGCGTCTGGTCGCGGGCGGCGCCGAGCAGGTGCTGCTCGACCGGCTACTCGACCACGCGGCCGGGCGGGGGCTGGTGAAGGCCCGCATGAAGCAGCGCACCGACAGCACGCACGTGCTCGCGGCCGTGCGCACGCTCAACCGGCTCGAGCTCGTGGGCGAGTCGGTCCGCGCCGCCCTCAACGCACTCGCGGTCGCGGCGCCCGGCTGGCTCCGGGCCGTCGCCCCGCCCGCGTGGCACGCCCGGTACGACCGCCGGTTCGAGGAGGCCAAGATGCCCGCGACCGGCCCGGCGCGCGAACGCCTGCTGCGCACGTTGGGCGAGGACGGCGCCGCGTTGCTCGGCGCGGTCGACGCGCCCGACACGCCCGCGCCGCTGCGCGCGCTGCCGCCCGTCGCGGCGCTCCGCCAAGTGCTGGCGCGCTACTACGCGCGCGAGCCCGCGGACGGCGAGCCGTCGGACAGCGACGCTCCGAGCGGGGACGGGCCCGCGACGCTGCGACCGCGCGCCAAGGGCGAGCTGAAGCAGGCGCCCCGCGCGGTGGAGTCGCCCTACGAGTTCGACGCCCGCTACTGCAGCCGCCCCGGCGCGGTGTGGGTCGGCTACATGGTGCACGCGAGCGGCGGAGCCGTGAGCGAGACGTGCGCGCCCGCGCTACCTCGCCTCGTGACGCACGTGGACACCACCGCGGCGGGCGTCTACGAGTCCACGCGGGTCGACGCGATCCACGCCGCTCTGAACGCCAAGGGGCTGCTTCCGTCCGAGCACTTCGCCGACGGCGCCTACCTGAGCGCCGCGCTGCTGGTGCGGAGCCGGCGCGACCACGGCGTCACGCTCCGCGGGCCCACGAAGCCGGGCGGCGCCTGGCAGGGCCGCGACGGCGGCTTCACGCCCGACGCCTTCCGCATCGACTGGCGCCGGCAGCGGGTCACGTGCCCGGCCGGCCAGGTGAGTAACACGTGGAGCGCCTACGACGGGTCGGCCGGCGACCCGCGCCAGGCGCGCGACCCGTACATCACGGTGCGCTTCGCCCCGAGCGTCTGCGGCCCCTGCGCCCTGCGCGAGCGCTGCGTCCGCGCGCCCGGGCGGCGCGGGCGCCAGCTCCTGCTGCACCCGCAGGCCGAGCAGGAGGCGCTCGCCGCCGCGCGCGCCCGCCACGCCTCGCCCGCGGGGCGCCGCGCGTACGCGGTGCGCTCGGGCATCGAGGGCACCGTCTCGCAGGCGGTGCGCGCCCTCGGCCTGCGCCGGGCCCCGTACCGCGGCCTCGCCAAGACGCGCCGGCAGGGCGTCGCGACCGCGGCGGCGCTCAACGCCGCCCGGCTCGACGCGTGGCTCGCCGGCCGGCCGCTCGCCCCGACACGCACCTCGCACTTCGCCCGGCTCGCAGCCTAACGAACCCAATTCGCCAACAGCATCTCACGGGTTAACGAGATCGGCCGCTCCGTCTCACATTCGGCGCCCGCGACGTGTTCCGGACGTGCATCGGCGATCCGGCAAACGACCGACCAACGAGACGCGCGCCCGCGACGGAGGCGCCGCGCCGAACGCCCCAGCCCTGAGGCGGCGTGCGAGCGCGCGACCGGTGGTCTGTGACACACGCCGCGGACGCGCCGAGCGTCCGGGCGGACCCGGCCTCCATGACGCTCGTTAGGCGACGCCCGCCCGCCCCCCGGCGGCCGCGCGGACGAACGCGGCGACGATCGGTGGGGTCTCGCCCCGGAGGGCGGCCCGCTCGGGCTGGAAGAGCGTCGCGACGAAGAATGGGTGGCCGTCCAGCTCCACTGCGCGCACGTCGCGCGCCGCGTCCTCGGCCGCCACCCGGAGCGGCCCGCCCGTGAGCACCGCGCGCACGGCCGGGTTGAGCGCGTACCGGCAGCGGTACCCCTCGACCGCCTCCGCCGCCCCGCACGCGGCCTCGTAGGCGCGGGCGAGCCGGCGGCCCGGCCGGAACCGCACCGCCCCGCGCGCCTCTACGAGCGCACATTCGCCGACCAGGCCGACGCGGATCGGGGCTGGGCGCATCAGGGCGGGGCGGATCGGTGCAGGCATGCGGGGGCTTAGGAAAATCGTGGTTGTGCCGCCCGTGGCGCGTCCGGCCGCCGGCGCCGGCCAGCCTGTACCGGCAGTACGGAACGGCGGCTGGCGTGCAGGGCCTTACGCCCGGAACTGTCGGAGGTGGTGGTCGAGGTGCTGGTGCATCAGCGTCGCCCACTCGGTGGGGGTCAGCGGGCCGAAGAACAAGTGGGGGTGCGTCGTGCACCCGGCCGGCCCCTCGGTCACGAAGCGGCCCACCGCCCCGACGAGCCGCGCGCGCTCCGCGGCGAAGTCGCGCGCATCGTCGACGATCATGCCCGGGGTCGAGGGCGAGTTGCGGCGCATCGTCTCGCCGCGGACGAGGAGCGACCGCTTCGCCACCGGGCCGAGCAGACGGCCGAGGCGCAGGCGCGGCGGGGTGATCTCGCCGCGCGCCATGGCGAAGCCCGCCGTGCAGTGGGCCAGCATCTGCGCGACGTCCATCCGCCCCCACAGCCGCGCGCTGTCCGGCCGGAGCCGGGCGATGCGCGCGGTAACCTCGGTGGACGCCGCGGCCTCGAACAAGTGCGGCACGCCGGTCATGCCGGCCCGCTCCCGGCGTGTGCGGCGTCGCGCCGCGCGACGCGCTCGACGGCGGCGCGCACGCGCGCGATCAGGCTCTCCCAGCCGCCCTCGATGTAGTCCCACCCCTGCACGCGCTGCAGGTCGTGCGCGATCTGCCCCATGGCGCGGTGCACGAAACGTAGCCGCGTGGTCCCACCGTCCTCGGCGAGCCGGAACTGGACGTTGGAGACGGCCGGGTACGACATGAAGAGCGGCCCACAGATCTCGAGCAGCACGGGCGACCGGATCGCCTGCACGGAGCCCCAGAAGTGCCCGGCACCGTCGCCCAGGTCGCGGTACCAGCGGCCGCCGGGCCACGCCTCGAGCACCATCGGCATGCGCCCCGTGCCCGGCGTCTCGTTCTCCGGCCCGAGCTGCGCGAGCACGGCGTCGAAGACGCCGGCGATCGGCGCCGCGATCACCTCCTCGCGCACGATCTCCAGCGCGTGTACCGCCCGTTCGGTGACGGTTGCAGCCACTCCGGTCCCTCCTCGGTCAGTGTGTGGGGTCCGGGCGCGTCGGCGGGCCCGCGGGCGGTAGACCCGCGTTCCGCTCGGCCCGCGCCTTGATGCGGTCGAGCTGGTGCCCCCAGTAGCGGTCGTACGTGCGCAGCCAGTCGCGCACGGACGCGAGCGGCGCCGCGTCGAGCCGGTACAGTCGGTGTTGGCCGGCCTTCGCGACCGACACGAGCCCGACGGCGCGCAGCACGCCGAGGTGCTTGGAGACCGCGGGCTGCGCGAGCGCCAGCCGCGCGACGACGTCGCCGACCGCCCGCGCCCGGCCGTCGCTGAGCAGGTCGAGGATCTCGCGCCGCCGGGGCTCGGCGATCGCGGTGAAGACGTCGGCCGTCGTCGCGAGGCGCGCCACGGGGTCTATATATTCCCATATGGGAATACTTGTCAAGACGGCGCACGCGCGGCCGCGGGTGCGGTGGACGGGGCGGCGTCGACGACGCGACCTGGCGGCCCGGCGATCGGCGGCGGGCAGGTCGCCGTGGGGGACCCGTAGCGGCGCGCGGGACGGAACCCGAACCGCCGCCGGTGCGTGGTGCTGCCGGAGTCCTCCCGTCCGCAACGCTCAACCGGCCGGTGAGTTCTGGCACCGAGTGGAACGGACCAGGACGCCGTCGCACAACGCGTCGCGGCCCGAGTAGTGCCGACGGTATAGAACACGTCGGCTGGGTTCCCGGAATGGACCCTCACGGGCGCTCGCGGAGCCGGATCGGCCATCCCACGCGGACCAGGGTCTCGTCCGGGCCGTTCAGCGCGAACTCGTACATGCCCCAGGGCTTGTCGCTCGGCCCCTCCGGCTCAATGACCTCGTCGGCGCACGCCGCGGCAAGCCCGTCGACGTCCTCCCGGTACAGATACAGGCCGAACGGGTTGCGCCCCGGCACCAGCCAGCCCGCGACGGCCGCGGTGAGGTGCACGTGCCCGCCGCGGCCGTCGCTCAGCATCCGGTAGTCGTCAGGACTGCCGGCGTCGCGCGTGAAGCCGAGCCGCGCGAAGAAGGCCTCGGCGGCGTCGAGGTCGTTGCACGGCAGGATGGCCGTGAGGCGCTGCTCCATGCCCGCGTCTCCTGATGAAATGTGGGGCCGGCGCCGGCTATCCCGCCGCGATCACCAGCCGGAACCCGTCCGGGTCGCGCAGGCGGAACGCCCGGCCGCCCGGCCCGTCGAACGGGGGTGATTCGAGCACGCCCCCGCGCCGGGTGACCGTGGCGGCGAGCACGTCGACGTCCTGCCCGGTCGTCAGCATCAGCGAAATGCCGACGCCCTTCACCCGGTCCGCCCCTTTGGCGCCGTCGTCCTGCGTGAGCAGGAGCGGGACGGCGCCCGCCCGCAGCGACGTCGCAAACATCGTCCCCGCGCGCTCGAAGGTGCGCGCCACGGTGAGGCCGAGCACGTCGCGGTACCAGGCGAGACTCGTCGCGAGGTCCGCGACCGTCAGCGCGGCCGACAGGACGCTCACGTGGAGCGCGCTCCCGTCGGGGGCGTCCGCCGTCGCATACGTCGTTTCGGCCGGCGGGGGGCGCTGCGGGTCCGGGCTCACGCCGGCGCGGCCGCGCCGCGCACCGCCGCCTCGATCCGGGCGACGTCGATCTTCCGCATCGGCATCATCGCCGCGAAGGCGCGCCGCGCCACGTCGCCGCCCCGGGCCATCGCCTCGGTCAGCACGCGCGGCGTGATCTGCCACGACAGGCCCCACTTGTCCTTGCACCAGCCGCACGCGCTCTCCGCGCCGCCGGTGCCGACGATCGCGTCCCAGTACCGGTCGGTCTCCGCCTGGTCGTCGGTGGCGATCTGGAAGGAGAACGCCTCGCTGGGCGTGAACCGGTCCCCGCCGTTGAGGCCGAGGCACGGCACGCCGCACACCGTGAACGCGACCGTCAGCACGTCGCCCGCCCTGCCGCCCGGGAAGTCGGATGGCGCCCGGTGCACCGCGCCGACCGTGCTGTCGGGAAAGGTCCGGGCGTAGAAGCGCGCGGCCTCTTCCGCGTCGCGGTCGTACCACAGGCAGATCGTGTTCTTCGGCTGCTTCGGCATCGCTCCTCCTCCATCGGTGGGGTGGGGCGGGACGAGCGGGTGCTCGACCCGCGGGTGCTCGACCGCGCGTCTCACCGCGGACGGCGTCACGACGGCGCTCGGCGGTCACTCGACCCGTTCCGGACCGGTTCCGCCGGCGCGGGTCTCGCCGTCCTCGACGTCGCGCGTGAAGTTGGGCAGGATCGCCTGCCATCCGGCCCGCTGCTGCGCAACCGGGTGGGTGGCCTCGGCGTCGAATGTGACGCGGACCCGGGTCCGCCCGGGCGCGGCGTCGAAGGTCACCTCGGCGGCGCGGTCGCCGAACGTGGAGGCGAGCCGCTCGGGGGGGGACGCCGGCCGTGTAACGGCCGGCGAAGGCGAAGCTCGCGCTCCCGTCCTTCGCCTCCGTGCGCGACGAGCACGCGCCGCCCGGCCGGAGGTCGACGGCCGCGGCCATGGTGTGCGCGTCGTGTGCCCGTCGTCGGAGGCGGCGGTCCACCGCGTGATCGCCTCGGGGGGGGTGTAGGCGCGCCAGACGCGGTCCACGGGCGCGGCGACGGTGGTCTCGACGGTGATCGGTGCGGTCGTGGGACACGGGACGTGGGATACGCCGGCGAGGGCGGGCGTGAGGCGCCGCCTCAGGCGGCGTCGCTCGGGATGGCCGACGGGTCCATCCAGAACACCCCCCACCCGTGCCCGTCGGGGTCGAGGAAGCTCCAGTCGTACATGAAGCCGTGGTCCTCCGGCTCGGCCACGTGTGCGCTGCCGCCGGCGGCCAGCGCGGCGCGCACCATCGCGTCCACCGCCGCGCGGCTGTCCACGCTGACGGTGAAGAGCGCGCCGACGCCGGCCCGTGGGTCGGGGACGGGCATGTGGCTGAACCCGGCGAAGCGCGCCTTGGTGAGCAGCATGACGTACGCGTCGCGGCCGACGAGCATACAGGTGCCCTCGGCGGTGGTGAACTGCGGGCTGAAGCGGAAGCCGAGCGCCTCGAAGAAGCGGATCGAGCGCTGCACGTCGGCCACGGGGACGTTGACGAACAGCTTGTGGTTGGTGGCCGGGGTGTTGCCGGCGTTCGTGATGACGGGGACGGGCGCCTGGGCGGTGGACACGGGGGTGGGGGTTGGACGGTGGTCGGACGGACGGCGGGGGCCTAACGGGCGATCAGGGCGCGGACGCGGGCGTCGCGCAGGGAGAGGGCGCCCCACACGAGCGCGCCGACGTACACCGGGAAGAGCGTGTGCGTGAACAGCGGGTTGCCCACGCGTAGGTGCGTGGCGACGGCGCCGCCCAGGTAGCCGGTCCAGAGCACGGCGCCGAGCACGGCGGTGCGCGGCACGGCGTAGAGCACGAGGCAGAGGAGCGCGATCGCGCCGAGCACCGGGGCCTGGGCCGGCGCCCAGCCGAGTTGCGCCGTCGCCGCGGCTACCGCGCCGGACTGGGGGACGAACTTGACCGCCGCGTCCATCGCGAGCAGGGCGAACGTGACGCCGGTGAGCACGCGCCCGGCCCAGCGGGCGGCGGGGGTGCGGGGGCGGGCGGCGGCGCGCGGGGCGGGGGCGAGCAGGGTGGCCATCGGGTGCTCCGAGGTGGGGGGTGAGCCTGCACCCGGTTAGACGGCGGGCCGCCCGAAACTCATCGGTCCCCGGCGAAGCTTTTTTTCCCGAGCGCCGACCCCGCCCGCTCGTCTGTCAGCCGCATGGGCAGGCCGAAGCGCGGGAACAGCGTCTCGACGTCCAGGAACGACGTCATGCTCGCCACCCGATCGCCGCGCAGCTCGATCATCAGCAGCGCCCACGGCGTGGCGCCGTCGTCGCGGTACTGGGCCCACGCCGGCGTGCCGCCGCAGGCCTCGACCGGGACGAGGCGCGAGCCGCGGCAGGGCGCGCCCGGCCCCGCCAGCCACTGCGTGATGGCGTGCGGCCCCCGCAGCCAGAGCGCGAACGGCGGCATCGAGAGCGTGGCCTCGTCGTGCAGCAGGCGGGCGAGCGCGGCCACGTCGTAGCGCTCGAACGCCGCCACGTAGCGGGCGACCGTGTCCTGCTGCGCGGGGCTGAGGGCGCGCGGCGCGACGGCCGGGTTGCGGGCGTCGAGCGTGGCGCGGGCGCGCTGGAGAGCGCTGTTCACCGCCGCCGTGGTCATGCCCAACGTCTCGCCCGCCTCGACCGCCGTCCAGCCGAGGACTTGGGTGAGCAGGAGCGCGGCGCGCTGGCGCGGCGGCAGGTACTGCAGGGCGGCCACGAAGGCGAGCCGGATGCTCTCGCGCAGGATGGCCTGGCGCTCGGGGTCGCAGGCGTCGGGCGCCGGCAGCGCGGCGGCGTCGGCGATGGGCTCGACCCAGTGCTCCCTCGGGCGCTCGGGGAGCGGGAAGGCGACGGCGTCCACGGCCCCAAGGCCCGCGCCCTCGTCCACCGGGCGCGCGCGGCGCCGGCCGGGAGTCCGGCCGGCGGCGGCCAGGGCGTCGAGGCAGACGTTCGTGGCGATGCGGGTGAGCCACGTCCGCACGCCGCTGCGCCCCTCGAAGCGGTCGGCGGCCTTCCACGCGCGGAGCATGGCCTCCTGTACCGCGTCCTCGGCGTCCATCACGGAGCCGAGCATGCGGTAGCAGTGGCCGGTGAGTGCGGGGCGGTACGGCTCGAAGTGCTCGAGGGCGGCGGCGGCAGGCGGCATGGCGGCACGCTACCCGCCCGAGCAGATCCGCGCCACCGCCGAGGCGAACGCGTCGGGAACCGCGACGGTCTGGCACCCCGCGGGATCGGCGACCCGCCGTCGCACAACTGGTGCGCTCAGCGAAAGGGCCTAACGTTCCGAGACACGTCGGCGCCAGTCGCGGAAACGACCGGGCGCTGCGATCGGCTGCCCCCGCTACAGCGCCCGGAACAAGACCAGCGCGTCCACGTACTCGCCCCTCGGCCGCGGGAACGCGTGCGGCAGCCGCCCCACGACGTCGAACCCGAGGCGCTGCCACAGCCGCACCGCGTGCTCGTTGGTGCTCACCACGAAGTTGAACTGCCTGGCGCGGAACCCGCGCGACCGCACGTGCGCCAGCGAGTGCTCGCACATCGCCCGCGCAACGCCGCCGCCGGCGGCCCAAGCGCCCGTCATGTAGCCGCAGTTGGCCACGTGCGCGCCGCCCCCAAGCTGGCTCGCGCGCAGGTAGTAGGTGCCTAACGCTTCGCCGGGCGTCCGCGGGGCTTCGGCGCCGAACGTCTCGCGGTCGGGCCCGGTCCAGTAGGCCAGGGCCGCCTCGCGGCTCATACCGGCCGGCAGCGCGTACGTCTCGCCGGCGCGGATGGTCGGCGCGAGGATGCGCCAGAGCGCGTCGGCATCGCCGGCCCGCGCGGGCCGGATGCGGAGGGCGGTCGCGTCGGGCATGTGCGGGGCCGGGGCGTCCGTTCGGGGGAGCATTATCGTGCGAGCCGGAGCGCACGAACGGCGCCCAGGCCCCCGCCGGGCCGCGATCACTCGGCCGTGTCGGTCACGCGGTGGACGGCCAGGCGGTCGTCCGCCGCGATCGGCGCGGCCTCGCCAGTCCCGCCCTCGCTCGGCGGGCCCGGCACCGCGACCTCCGCGGTGCAGCGGAACGTCGGGTCGGGGGGGACGCGGACGACGCCGGCGCTGGGCGTCGGGCCCCGTGCGGGGGGCGTACTGCCGGGCATCGCCTGCCGAACGCCTCACACGCCCGCCCGCGCGCAGGCGGCGAGCGACTCCGCGGCCGGCCCGGCGCCGAGCGCGGCGGCCAGCCGCAGCAGGCGCCGGCGCTCATCCGACGACGCGCCGCGGCTCCCAGTCGGCGAGGGCCGGCGCGGCCGGGCCGCCGTCGCCCGGGGCGTCGCCGTGCACGCCGCGCCGGAACTCGTGCAGCCCCTTCCCGAGGCCGCCGGCGAGCTCGGGGATCTTCTTGCCACCCAACAGGAGCACGACGACGGCGAGGGTGACGAGCAGGTGTTCGGGGGCCAGCAGGTTGCTGAGCATGGGGCGGGTCGGTGGGGGGCGCGGGGCGGCCCGGAGGCGCCGTGGTGAGCGCGGCGTTAGGCGCCGCTGACGGCGACGGTGAGCGCCGCCCTCATGCCGCTCGTGACGTCGCCGGTGACCGTCGCGAGCTCGAGCGCGGCGCCGTCGCTGAACACGTTGTCGGTCGCGAGCGAGATCCGGCTCAGGTTCGTCACGCTGGCCTCGTAGGCCGACGTCGCGTAGACGAGGTCGCACGCCGACTTGGGCAAGGCGATCTGGGAGGTCGCGACCTTGTTCCTGACGCTGGTCGCCGCGCTCAGGCTCGGGTAGACCTCGAAGTGGATGTGCGGCCAGCGGCCCGAGTAGCAGGCCGGGAAGATCGAGGTGAACGAGACCTTGCCGTTGCTGTCGGTGGCCTGCACCCCACGCAGATAGTTCTGGTTGGTCACGCCGGCCGAGTAGAGCGAGTAGTTGCCCCCGCGGTCGCAGTGCCAGAGGTACACCGCGCGGTCGGCGAGCACGGCGCAGGTCGACGCCGAGACGAGCGTGAGCTCGATCGTGAGCGGCACGCCCGCGGCGGTGCCGGTCGCGCCCGCGAAGCTCGAGCGGATGTCGCTGCGCACCACGCCGGTGAGGTTGAGCACGTTGGCGCCGTTGGAGCCGTCGCCCGGGTAGGGGCCCGCGGTCTCCTCGTTGATCTGCGTCGGGCACGTGCCGCTCGAGTTGCTCGTGCCCGAGCCGGTGCTGCCCGAGCTGCCCGTCGAGCCCGTGGTGGTACTGGTCGTGCCCGTGATCGCGGACGCCGCGTCCGACCCGCAGCCGACGAGGCTGAGCATGCCGAGGCCGGCGCCGAACTTGGCGGCCATTCGCAGCAGGCGTCGGCGGTCGACCACCTCGCCGGTGGCGAGCAGGTCGCGGTGCAGCCCGCCGTGGTCGTCGTGGTCGTGCTCGTCGTGGTGCTGGTCGGGGCCGATAGTCAGGAAGCGCATAAGGAAGCTCCGGTGGGAGAGTCAGGCCGGCGCCGCCACTCGGCGGCCCAGCGCCGCGCGGTCGCGCCGTCTGCCTCGAACACCCCGCTCCGCCGGCCCCCCCACCGGCCCGGCACGAACGGCACGCCCGCGTTACGAACGGCACCGGCGCGTGGTGGCCGGCGTGCCGCTCGCGCTCACCT
Organism: Gemmatimonadetes bacterium T265; assembly: GCA_019973575.1. Lineage (NCBI taxonomy): Bacteria > Pseudomonadati > Gemmatimonadota > Gemmatimonadetes bacterium T265. The sequence goes on along the minus strand of BPUI01000003.1, from coordinate 85,616 downwards.
TCCACGTCGCGCGCGTGGACGGCCCCGCGTGCGCGCCGCTCGCGGGCGCGTACCTCGACGTCTGGCACGCCGATCCGGCGGGCGCGTACTCGGACGTAGCCGGGTTCGGGACGCCGGGGGGCGGCGGGCCCGGCCCGCGCGGGCGCGCCCGCCAGCCGGGCGCCGGCCCCAAGTTCCTGCGCGGCTACCAGGTCACAGACGCGACGGCCGCGGCGCACTTCCAGACCGTGTACCCGGGCTGGTACGCGGGGCGCGCGGTGCACGTGCACTTCAAGCTCCGGCTCTACGCCGGGGCGGCGAAGACGTACGAGTTCACGAGCCAGTTCTTCTTCGACGACGCGCTCACCGACCGGGTGCACGCGGGGGCGGCCCCGTACAGCGCCCGGGGCCCGCGCGAGGTACGGAACGTGGACGACGGCGTTTTCAACGAGCTGGGCGCGGCCGAGCGCGGGGCGCTCACGCTGCGCGCGGCGCCGGCGCCGGGGGCCGGCTACGCGGGGGTGATCGACTTGGCGGTGCGCGTGGGCTGACGGTTCGCAGCAGCGAGTCGCCGACCGCGGGGCGCGCCAGGTTGTCCAGGGGCTGCCCACAAAGGCTGAGTTCTGGCACGGGACACGACCGAGGACAGGCCGTCGCACAACTCATCCCCGCCGTGAACTGGCCTAACGTTCTGGAACACGCCGGCCGCCGTCGCGGAAGGGACCGCGGCGCGTATGAGCCGACCGGCGCAGCCCCCGGTCATACGCTCCCGCGACGACTCCCCGTCGGCACTCCCGCCTCGTACGGCGGCGCGATGACCGATCCCCGTTCGTCGGGCATCGCCGAGGGCGATCGCCCTCGCTCGACGAGCACAGTCACCGATCGCCACGAGCCCGCGGCGTGCCGAGACGGATGTGCCATCTCGGACGGGGCAGCATGCGCGGGCCGCCGACCAGGCGTGCGCGGCCTGCGGCCGCCCTACGGCCGCCGCGTGCCCTTCGCGAACACTTTGTCGTCGTCGCCGCGCCACTCGAAGGTCGTCGGGCGGCCCTTGTCGCGCGTGAACTCGATCGTCACGTCCGGGCGGAGCACCTCGACGATCGCCCCCGCCGTGTCGTACACGGCGGGCACGAACCAGTCCGGCGCCACGCGGATCATCGCGAAGTGCCCCAGGTACCCGTTCCACAGCCCGTCGACCCGGCCCTTGAGCGTGCCGTGCTCGTAGTCGAGCACGAGCGGCGACGTCTTCGTCACCCTGCCGGCCGCATCGACCTCCAGGAAGTCGTACCGCCCGAGATACGGCTGCGCGTCCGCGAGCGGCATCGTGGTGCGCAACGAGGGCGCCACGCCGACGTCCAGCGCCACGGTCGTCCGGTCCCAGGTGAAGGCCAGCGTGCCGCCGTCCACGCGCAGGGCGGGCATCGACCAGGTCAGGACCTCGGTGAACGGGGCGTCGCGCGTGTGCACCGCGAAGCGGATCTGCGCCGGCGTCGAGTCCGGCGGCATGTTGTGGAACTGCCGCCACTTCGGGTCGAGCACCAGGGTCCAGTCGCCGGACGGCCGCACCACGAACCACACGGAGTACTTCCCCTTGGGCACGGCGTGTCCGTCGAGCGTGATCGCCTTGTCCGCCTCCAGGGTCGTCGCGTAGTTGGCGCCCGGCGTCCACACCTCGCCCCAGTGCACCGCTTGGGTCGCCGCCGGGCTGCCGAACAGGGGATGCCGGCCCCGCACGCGAGGCCTCGAGTACTGCACGGTGAGCGTCGTGCCGTCGATCACCTGCGCCAGCGTCCCGAGCTCGCTCGCCTTCACCTGGGCACGGGCGGGCGTCGCGGCTCCCGCCGCTCCCGCCAGGCCCGTCGCGACGACCACCACGCGTCGCGCGACGGTCCCCCGCGTGGATGCTCCCATGTGCGCTCCGGTCCCCGTCGGCGCACCGCTCAGCCGAACTTCGCGTCGACCGCCGCGCGAATCGCGTCGAGCGACTTGCCGGCCTGGTGCAACCGCACGGCGAGCCGGCCCTGCCCCTGGCAGATCGGGCATCCCCGTGCCATCGCGTCCTGGCCTTCGTAGCACGACAGGAGCGAGTAGAAGCCGTCCAGCTGCGCACAGCCGCAGTTGCAGCGGATGCCGTCGATCACCTCGGGGATCGCGCGCACGGCATCGAACAGCGCGACGAGCTGCGGGGTGCCCGCGAGTTGCTCCCGGGTGAGCACGCGCGCGCCCGTGATGCCGGCCCGCGGGGTGGGATGGGGCCCAAGCGCCCCGGCGCGCACCCGCGCGGCACTCGCGCGCCGACCCGGGACGAGCAACGCCCCGAGGGCGGTGATACCCGCGGCGAGCAACGTCCGGCGTGGCACGGCGTGGCGCATCATGAGCTCCTGGTGACCGTTCCCCCGCGCGGCGGCACCGCCGCTAGAGCGGGGCGCCTACAGCGATCGCCGGGCGTTCGCGCGTGCCGTCGTCGATGACGAGGAAGATACGGACGGGACGCCCGTCGGCCAGCGCCTCCCGCAGGAAGTCCATCCCAAGGTTGTCAGACAGCACCTCGCTCGCCGTTCCATTACCGACCGGCTGCCGAGTCGCGCCGCCGGGGCGGCACGAGCTGCTCACGCGCGACCCTCGCGTCGCTGGACAGGCGAGCGGGCGCGCGCCCGCGTGGCGCGGCGCCCGCACAGAGCCGTGGGCCGGCCGGCGCGTCGGGAGTAGACGGCGCGTGGACCGGTGTGGCGGGGCCCGCTCACCGCCACCTCACCACCGCCTCACGGCCACCCCGCGCCGGCGACCGGCACCGGCGTGGTCAGCACGCGCCCGGTCCCGCCCATCTCGCCCAAGCGGTCCCGACCCACTGCGCTGCGGTGATCAGCAGGATGCGCCGGTCCGGCCCGCCCAGCATGCACGCGAACGCGCCGCGGTCGACGGGCACCTCGTCCAGCACGGCCCCGCCCTCGCCGACCCGCCGGCAGCAGGCGTTCGGCACGTCGGCGTACCACACGGCCTCCTCGGTGTCGACGCAGATGCCGTCGGGCGGCCCCGCCAACTCGGCGCAGACCCGGCGGCGGGACAGGCGCCCGCGGCCGTCGATGTCGAACGCGGTCAGTCGGCACGCGTGCGACTCCGCGAGGATGAGGTGCCGTTGTCGGGGGTGACGGCCATGCCGTTGGGGAAGCGAAGCTCTCCGCCTGGGACGACACCGTCCCGCCGGGCGTGACGAGCAGCAGCCGCGGGCCGTTGACGTATGCGTTGCCGCGCCCGTCGACGAGCGGCGTTCCCGCACAACAGAACCCGTCGGGCTCCGGATTCGGCCTAACGACTGAGACGCGCTGCCGCGGATCTCACAACGGACCGTGACCGTTGAAAAAGGCCGTCCCGGCATCCTGAGCGGCAGCTGGCCCGGTCGGTGAGGGACTGGCCGCCCACGTTCACGCGGAGGGCGGCGATGCTGGGTGTGAGGGTGGGCGCGGCGGCCGCCCGCGAGCAGCTCGAGGCGTGGGTGCCGGCCGACCACCTGCTGCGGCGCATCGACCGCGCGCTCGATCTAACCCAGGTGCGGGCACAGCTCGTTGGCTGCTACAGTCGCATCGGCCGGCCGTCGGTCGACCCCGAGCTGCTGCTCCGGCTGCTGCTCGTTGGCTACTTGTACGGCATCACGAGCGAGCGCCGCCTCGTGGAGGAGGTACGCGTGAACGTGGCGTACCGGTGGTTCGCCGGGCTGCCCTTCGGGGCTCGGGTGCCGCACCACTCGACGTTCTCGAAAAACCGGCACGGCCGCTTCGGCGCCGGCGTGTTCCGCGCCGTGTTCGAGGCGGTCGTCCGGCAATGCGTCGCGGCAGGGCTGGTCGTGGGCGGCGCGTGCTCGGTCGACGGAAGCATGGTCAACGCCGACGCGAGTAGCCAGCGCTGGACGCAGCCGACCCGCCTCAAGTTGACCACGGCGTGGCCGGCCGACGGCGAGGTCCCGGTCGCGCCCGATGCGGGCCGGCCACCGCCACGCCACACGCCCCGAGGGCTGGACCCGCCGGTGCGCTCGCCCACCGATCCGGACGCCACGTGGGCGAGCAAGGGCGGGCCCGCCCGGTTCGCGTACTACGTGAACTACCTGGTCGACAACGCCCGTGGCGTGATCGTGGACGTGGAGGCCACCGCCGCCAGGTACAGCGCCGAGGCGCTCGCGGCGCGCGTGATGATCGAGCGCACGCGCGCGGACCTCGGCTTGTCAGTCACGGCGTTAGGCGCTGACCGGGCGTACGGCAGCGGGCCGTTCCTGGAGTGGTGTCGCGCGGCGGGCGTGACGGCGTACGTCCCGGTCCTGGACCGCCGTGGCCAGACGCGCGGCCAGTTCACACAGGCCGACTTCGCGTATGACGGCGAGCGCGACGAGTACGTCTGCCCCGGCGGCGAGCGGCTCCGGAAGGTGGCAACGATCGCCACGTCGCAGGTGCAGCAGTACCGGGCGCCGCCCGCGCGGTGCACCACGTGCGCCCTCCGCGCCCGCTGCACCACGGCACCGCGCCGGCAGCTCAGTGTGAGCGGGCACGACGCCGTGCGCCGCGACACCTTGGCGCTGGCCGGCACGCCCGAGTTCACGCGGGCGGCGTGGGCGCGGAAGAAGGTCGAGGCGCGCTTCGCGGAGCTCAAGCGCTTTATGCGCGTGCGCCGGCTGCGGCTACGCGGCTTGCCGCGCGCGGCGGAGCAGTTCCTCCTCGCGGCCACGGCGCAGAATCTCAAGCGGCTCGCGGCGGCGGTGAGCGTCTCCCATCCCGCGCACGTGCCGGCTGCGGCGTGAGCCGACGTAGCGGCGGCGGGGCGGCACTGTTGCGCCGGCCGCGGCGGCGCCGTAACGTCGTGGCCGAGCGCGAGGGGCGCCTCCAGTCCGCGGAAAGGGCCGTGCCCACCCCTGGAGTGAAGCACCCGCCGAGTGATCTCGGCCATCCTTCTTTCAGCCTGCGTGGGCGGACGCGAGGCGCCACGAAAGGAGGACTGTATGGACGCCGTCGCACTCCCGCCGCGCCCGGACCTCGCGCAGTACCGCAAGCAGGCCAAGGACCTCCTGCGCGCCGCAAAGGCCGGGGACGCCGACGCCCTACAACGCATCCGCCAGTGCCCACGGCTCGGCCCCGCAGGGGCCGCCGCCGGCGCGACCGGCGATCCGAGCGCCGAGCCGCCCGCTCCGGCCCCAATGCTCGCCGACGCGCAGTACGTGGTGGCGCGCGAGCACGGCTTCGCGGGCTGGCCCGCCTTCGCCGCACACGTCGAGGCGCTCGCCTTCCGCGACGCCCCGATCGCGCGTTTCGAGGCGGCCGCGGACGCGGTGGTCGCCGGCGACTTGCCCGCCCTCGCGCGCCTGGTAGGCGAGGACCCCGCCCTCGCCCGAGCCCGCTCGACGCGCGTCCACCGGGCGACGCTCCTACACTACGTCGCGGCGAACGGGGTCGAGGACTACCGCCAGCGCACGCCGCCTAACGCGGTCGCCGTCGCGCGCACGCTGCTGGCCGCGGGCGCCGCGGTGGACGCGTCGGCGGACGTCTACGGCGGCGGCCCGTCGCAGACCCCGCTCGGGCTGCTCGTCTCGAGCGTGCACCCCGCGCGGGCCGGGCTCCAAGCGGCGCTGGTCGACGTGCTGGTCGACCACGGCGCGTCCGTCGAGGGGCCAGAGGACGACGGGTCGCCGCTCCTAACGGCGCTCGCCTTTCACTACGCCGCGGCGGCGGCGGCCCTCGTGCGGCGCGGGGCTCGCGTCGACAGCCTCGCGGCCGCGGCCGGCGTGGGAGATGATTCACGGGTCCGGTCGCTCCTCACGGGCGGGACCGACGGCGGGGCCGGCCGGCGCGCCGCCGCACGCGCGCTGCCCCGCTGGCTGCGGCTCCCGCGCGCGCCGGCCGCGGCGCGGGCTGCGGAGCGCACCGGGGCGCTCGGCTGGGCGGCGGCGCTAGGGCACCGGCGTGTGGTCGAGCTCCTCGCCGACGCCGGCGTGCCGCTCGACGGCGCGGACGCGCAGGGCTTCACGGCGCTCCACTGGGCCGCGTGGGGCGGGCACCTCGACGTGATCGACGCCCTCGTCGCGCGCGGGGCGCCCCTGGAGGCGCGCAACCGCTATGGCGGCACGGTGCTCGGCGCCACGGCGTGGGCGGCGGCGCACGGCGGCCGGGCGCTCGAGGACCCGCGCCCGGACGCGCTTCCGTCGGTGGACTACCCGCGGGTCGTCGCGCACCTGCTCGCTGCCGGGGCGCGGGCTGACGCGGTCACCCTCCCGTCGGGGCACGCCGGCGTCGACGCCGTGCTCGCGCAGCGCACGAGCCAAGAGTGAAGCTCGGGACCGCTCCGGTCCCGCGTCGCCGATTGGAGGCTGCCGAACGACCGGTGGAGCGACCTCCAGTCAGCTTTTTTCAACGGTCACGACCCCGAAAGGACGGCGGTGAAACCACGCGGACGGGGCCACGCGGGACGACGTCGGCGGCCGCACCGTCGGCCCCCGACGGTCCCCGACGCCCGCTGCCGCGCGGGCGGCCGCGCCGGACCACCCCCGACGGCCGCTCGCGGGCTTGGCGGTGCGCCACGCGGGTCCCGCCCGGCGCGCCGGCCGGACGCCGGCGCTCGGACGGCGGTAGGTTGGAGTGGCCCCCATGCCTGACTACCTCCGCGCCCAGCTCCAGACCGCGCTCGGCGCCGCCTACACGCTCGACCGCGAGCTCGGCGGCGGCGGGATGAGCCGCGTGTTCGTGGCCCGCGAGGAAGCGTTAGGCCGCGCCGTGGTCGTCAAGGTGCTCGCCCCCGAGCTGGCCGAGGGGCTCTCGGCCGAGCGCTTCGCCCGGGAGACCCGGCTCGCGGCCGCGGTGCAGGCGCCGCACGTCGTCCCGGTGCTCGCGGCCGGGGTGACGGCGGGGACGCCGCCCGTCGGCGGCCTCCCGTACTACACGATGCCGTTCGTGGAGGGGGAGAGCCTGCGGGCACGCCTGCGCGCGCAGACGGCCCAGGGCAGTCCCGTCCCGCTCGGCGAGGCCGTGTCGATCCTGCGCGACGTCGCCACGGCCCTGGACTACGCGCACGCGCGCGGCATCATCCACCGGGACATTAAGCCGGAGAACATCCTCCTCAGCGGACGCACGGCGGTGGTGACCGACTTCGGTATCGCCAAGGCGCTCGCGGCCGCAACGACGGCCACAACCCCGCACGCGGGCGCCCCGCAGGCGCGCGCCGATGCACCCGGCGACCCGGCCGGCGCGCCGGCCGCGACGCTCACGCGGCTGGGCACCGCCCTCGGCACCCCGGCCTACATGGCACCGGAGCAGGCCGCGGGCGAGGCGGTGGACGCCCGGGCGGACGTGTACGCGTGGGGCGTGGTGGCCTACGAGCTGCTGGCCGGCCGCCACCCGTTCGCTGGGAAGACCTCGCCGCAGCAGCTCCTGACGGCGCACCTGGCCGAGGTGCCGGCGCCGCTGCCCACGCCACCGGTGCCGCCGACGCTCGCGGCCCTCGTGGCCCAGTGTCTCGCGAAGGACCCCGCGGCGCGGCCGACGTCGGCCGGCGCGCTCCTCGCGGCGCTCGACGGCGTCCGCGCTGCCGGCACCACTGCCCCGGTGGGCGCGCGCGCGCCCCGGGGCCGCGCGCTCGCCGCGGTGGCCGCCGCGCTCGTCCTGGCCACCGCGGGCGGGGTCGCGTGGCGGCACGCGGCGGGCGCGTTCGGGGACGCCGGTGCCCCGGCGGGAGCACCAGACGTCGACGCCGGGGCGCCTCGCGTGGCGGTACTCCCGTTCGAGAACGCCGGGCCGGCCGACCAGGCGTACGTGGCCGACGGGCTCACCGACGAGGTCCGCGCCCGCATCGCGTCGGTCCCGGGGCTCACGGTCATCGCCCGCGCGAGCTCCAACCAGTACCGTCCCGCCCCCGGCCGGGCGCCCACGCCGCCGCAGACGGTCGCGTCCGAACTCGGCGTGCGCTACCTCCTGACCGGCACCGTGCGGAGCGAGCCGGGCGCGGCGGGCCGACCCACGCGCGTGCGGGTCACGCCCGAGCTAGTCGAGGTCCGCGGGGCCGGCGCCCCCGTGAGCCGATGGCAGCGGGCGCTGGACGCCGACGCCGCCGACGTATTCGCGATGGAGGCCGACATCGCCGAGCGGGTCGCGGGCGCGCTGGACGTGACGCTCGGGGCGGGCACCCGGGCGCACCTGGCCGAGGTGCCGACCACGAACCCTGCCGCCTACGACGCCTACCTCCGGGGCGAGGCGGCCGCCGACGGCCTCGCGCGCGTCGACCCGGCCGCGCTCCGGCGCGCGCTCGGTGCCTACGCCGAGGCGACCGCGCGCGACACGACGTTCGCCGACGCGTGGGCCCGGCGGGGGCAGGCCGCGGCGCTACTCTACGGCGCCGGCGTGCCCGACCCGGCGCTCGCCGAGGAGGCGCGCGTAGCCGCCGCGCGCGCCCGCGCGCTCGCGCCGGCCCGCGCGGGCGGGCAGGTCGCGTGGGGCGACTACTACACGTGGGTGGCGCAGGACAACGCCCGGGCGCTGGCGGCGTTCACGGCCGCGCGCCGGCTCGCCCCGGGCGACGCCGAGGTGCTGGCCAGGCTGACGGACGTCGAGGGCCGGCTGGGGCGGGTCGCCGACCAGATCGGGGACCTCCAGACCGCGGTCGCGCGCGACCCGCGCGCCGTGGCGCTCGCCCGCGGGCTCAGCGTCGCCCTCCTCTTCACGCGGCGCTACCCGGAGGCGCGGGCCGCGGCCGAGCGCGCGCTGGCCCTCGCGCCGGCGAATCCTTCGCTCATCGACGTGCGCGCGGCGGTCGCCCTCGCGCAGGGCGACCTCGCCGGGGCGCGGCGGGTGCTCGCGGCCGTGCCGCCCGAGGTCGACCGCGACGCGCTCGTGGCCTACGTGGGCACCTACTGGGACCTGGTCTGGGTGCTGAACGACGCGGACCAACGGCGGCTGCTCGCGCTCGGGCCGGCGGCGTTCGACGGCGACCGCGCCACGTGGGGGTGGGTGCTCGCGCAGACCTACGCGCTCCGGGGCGACGCCGCGCATGCCCGCGCGTACGCCGATACGGCCCACCGCGCCCTCCAGGCGCAGCTCCGCGCGACGCCGACCGACGCGCAGCGGTGGGTCGTCGACGGGCTCGCGCTGGCGACCCTCGGGCGGCCCGCGGAAGCGGTGGCCGCGGCCGAACGCGGGGCGGCGCTGCTCCCGGTGGCGCAGGACGCGGTCGTGGGCGCCTACCTGCAGCACCAGCTCGCGCGCGTGTACCTCCTGACCGGCCGGCCGGCGCAGGCGCTCGACGTGCTGGAGCCGCTCCTCCGCCTGCCGTACTATCTCTCGCCAGGGTGGCTGCGCCTCGACCCGACGTTCGCCCCGCTGCGCGGCACCGCACGTTTCGCGCGGCTCGCCGCGGGCGGGTAGCGGGCGCGGAGCGGCAGCGTCCCACGCCGGGCAGGCGCAGACGAGTTTCGAGGCGAAGCGGCGAGGGGCGCACCGCCAGATCAGAACTCGTCGGGGCTCGGATTTCGCCTGATGCGTGAGACACGCGAGTGTCTGTCGCATAACGGACCGTCGTGCCCGCCAGTGATGTCAGACGTCCAGGTCATGCCGCAGCTCCGCCTCGTCGTCCTCGCGCCTGGCGTCGTCCCGATACCTCGCCGCAAACGCGCGGAGCATGGCGGCGGTCCTCGGCCAGCGCGCCGCGATGCTCGCGGCGTCGGCTTCGTACCGCGCAACAATCTCCCGCTCCAGCGCTCCGCCCGCGAGCGGGTGCTTCGTGACGACGCCGCGCTGGTTGAACGTGCCGGTCCACAGCCCGCGTTCGAGGTCCTCGCTCCGAAGGTCGTCGATCAGGTTCCTCACCGACTCGGGCGGCCACGCCCCGTCCGCGCCGCCGGGCGACCCGCTGAGCACCTGGCCGATCAGCACATCCCCGATCGGACGGCGGTTGGACTGCGTCAGCCGCTCGCGTGCGTCGCGCACCCACCGGCCGAGCGCGTCTCCGCCGTCGGCGTTCGCCGGGTCGCCCGGGAGCGCGCGCCAACCCTGCAGAAGCTCGTACGCTAAGCGCGCGCTGAGCGCCTCCCCGTCGCTCAGGTCGCGGGCGGGCAGACCCTCCTCGCGGTAGGCGAGGCACACCACCTCCACGAAGAGGGCGGGGTCGCGCGCCAGCTGCCGATGCAGGACCGTGGGGGTACGCTCATTCGACAGCGCCGGCAAATAGAGCAACTCCAGGCGGGCGACCTCCGTCTCGTCGAGCTCGCCGCGCGCCACCGCCCGGTCGAGCGCGTCGAAGAGCGTACGCAACTCGTAGCCTGAGCTTCGGGCGCCGTTGGAGTCCTCCGCCACCTGGACCGCGGCGAGCAGCGTGGCGGCAATGATATCGGTCGAAACCGTCGGCGCACGCTCGGCTTCCGACCCCTGTGTCCCTGAACCGTCCGCCTCCGTGTCGTCCGACCCAGCCCCGTCCGTCGTTGTGCGGCGCTCCCGCATGACGTGCATCGCGGCGAGATCGACGGCGGCGTGCGGCCGACCATGGCGCACGAGTGCCGTCATCGCTCGGTCGACGTCGGCGGGACCCACCCAATAATTCGGCATCTGCCGCCAGTACTGGGCTTGCCCTTCCGGCCGGAGCCGGTCGACCTCGGCCCACGTCGCCGGTCCCGCCGGCAGCACGAGTAACGCTTCGGCGCGGACGACATCGGACTACCCGCCTCCGTAAGTGTTCAGGAGATCGAAGAGCGAATCGCACCCGCGCCGGTGGACGAGGGTGCCCAAGAATCCGCGGCCGAACGCGCGCGCTCCGGGCCGCTCGTCCGCGAGCGCCTCGCCCGCCAGGGCCGCTACGTCTGCGTCGGACACGATTGCCCCGCTCTCGGCGAGCGCGGCGCCGAGCGCCCCCGGCTGCTCCAGCGTCGTGCTGAGGGCGATCAGATCGGACGGCGCACGGGTCGTGTACAGGGCGCGTGCCGCCTCGACGCGCCGCGTTTCGAGCAGCTGATGCTGCGCCTTCCAGTCGTGCTCCCGCCCCTCCGGCAGTGCGGGGCGGTTCGAGAAGAGCCACGCGTGACGGTCGACGACGTCCTCCGGCTCGAAGCGCCCGAATACCGCGTCGATCGCCGCCAAGCGCTCGGCGGGGAGCGCCCAGTCCGCCTCGGGCACCGAGCGGTGGCGATTCAGGAAGGTGCGGAGTGCGCCCCAGACTCGGCGCCGCCCGGCGGGGGGCAGCGGCTCGCCGGCGAGGCGCTCCAGACCCGCGAGGATCGCATCGTGAGCCTCGCCGGGCACGTCGTCGAGCGCCTCGACGAGCGCCGCCCCGCGGGCGCCGTCCGTGCCCGCGTCCTCAAGCAGCCGCCGCACTATTTCGTTCGCGTGGCGCTCCAGTATCAAGTTCGTCACCCGTTGCGGTACCTCGGGTGCCCAGTCCCGCCAGTCCGGTGCGGTCGTCGGCATGCTGTGGTCGTGCAGGGTCGGCAGCAGCCTAACCATTAGGCTCCACGCGGCGGCCGGCTCGCGTTGCCGGAGTGTGTCAAGGACCGCGAGCCGCGCGTCGAGCAGCGCGGCCGTCTGCGGCAGCCACGGCAGGAAGATCGTGCGCAGACTCGCCCCCGGGCGGTTCGCGTACTTCCCGCCGGGGTCGCGGCGGGCGAGTTCCGCCAAGACGAGCGCGGCGCGGCCTAACAGGTCGGGGCTCCACGCCATGCGCTCGAGCGCCCAGAGGAGCTCCGTGTGCAGCGGCCCCGCGCTCCAATGCCCGGTGTCGTGGCCGAAGAGGTCCATCACCGGCGCGTCGTCGCCCGTGAGCCCGGCCTCGAGCGCCGCGAGCACCTCGTCGGGCGCCGCCTCCGCCAGCAACGGCAGCACGTGGGCAAATGCTGCCCAGCGCGTCCAGTCCCGGCCCGCGGCCTCGAAGAGATCGCGCACGACGCGCGCGGCGGTGGTCGCGGCCGTCGCGCCCCCACCCAGGCGCACGATGTCGCCGCGGGCGCCTAACAGCGCGAGGGTGTCGGCGACGTTCCGCGCCAGTAGCCCGGAATACTGGCGCTTTTTCCCGTACAGCCCCGCGGCCCACCGCTGGTCGGGTGGCAGCTCGAACGCCGGGTCGGGCGCGCCGAGGATCGCCAGCGCGACGGCCGCAAAGCGCTCCAGCACATCGCGTGTGAGGAAGCGGTGGAGGGCCTCCCAGGCGTCGGCCTTGGACACCAGATACCACACGCCGCCCACTCGGCGGACCGGCGGATCGGCCTCCGCCGCCCACCGCACCAGGCGGGCGACGACGACGTCGTCTGGCTCCTCGGCGAGAGCCGCGAGCGCCTCGCGGTCGCCCGCAATCGTCTCGTCGAACCCGCCCAGCAGCAGCATGGGGACGAGACCCGGCCCCACGTCGGGGGCGGCCCACGCGGGCCGGCTGACGCTCGCACTCGTCGCGAGCCGGCGGCGGAGGGCGAGCACGCTCCGCCTGGCGAGGCCGCCGAGGTCGCGGGCGCGCGCGCGATCCCCATCGTCTCCAGCGCCTGCGCCGCCTCGTCGCGGTGCAGCCGCGGGACGGTGAGCGTCGCGGTCACGCCCGACCCCGGCGCGAGCGCGAGGAGCACGCGGTGTCCCTGCCGGACCGCGCGTTGCGCGAGGTCGCCGGCCGGGAACGCGGTGACGATCGTGAGCAGCGCGTCGGTCGCGGCCAAATGCGCGAACGCGGCGGTGTCGCGGACCAGCACCGTGCGCGCCAGTAGTGCCGCCCGATCTGCTTCTGGGATGGTTTGGAGCGCTGCCGCGGCGAGCGCGACGGCCTCCTCGGGCGACTCGGCTTCTACGCCGAGCGTCGGGCGCCCGTCTTCCCCGCGCAGCCACGCCGCTAACGCGTCGCGGGTCGGCTCGCGGCCCGCGAACATGAGCGCCCGGGAGAGCGGCGGTGCCGTCGCCTCGGCCCAGTCCCGCCACACCGCCTCGAGGTCGTCGGCGCCGCTCGGCCGCTTGCCGAGCACTTCGGACAGCCAGACGTGGACGGCCGGGGCCTGCTCCAGCCAGCCTTCCAAGTTGTCCGGGTCCAGCGCGCGTACGTCGCGCCAGGCGCCCTCGGCTCGGCGGGCCTCCGCCCACGCGGCCTTCCCCGGCCACCGCCGCGGCGTGACGAACACGAAGGTGGTCTGCGCCGGCGTAATCGCCCCGACGTCGCTCACGGGCGGCGCGGCGGTGCGCTTGGCGTAGTCGCCGTTCGCCTTCGTCGCGACGTCCTGGTTGGTACCCATCTCCCACACCGAGATGCCCCGCGGCACCGCGGGGTGGTCCTCGTCGGTGGTCACCACCCCGTCGTAGCCGCCGAGCTGCACGGCCTCGCCCGAGGGCAAGCCGACGTGGGTCGCGGTCGTGGTCGTGGCGTGGACGAGGCGGCGGACGAGGGCGGGCAAGAGTTCCTGGGCGCGGCGCGTGGCCGCCCACCGCACCAGGTCCTGCGCGTCGGCGAGCACGAGAGCAGGCATGACGCGTTAGGCGTTCAGGACGGACTCGAGCGCCACCGTCACCTGGCCGGCGACGGCGTGGTAGCGCCCGGTGTGGTCGTCGCGCGTCGGGCGCAGCACCCGCTTCGCCACGAGCCGCGCGACGAGCGCGCCGGCCGCCGGGCGCGAGAGCCCCGTCGCGTGCGCGACGTCCGCGGCGCGCAGTTCGGGCAACAGCCCCGGCCCGACGGCACGCGTGAGGCGTGCCCCGGCCCGCGCGCGCGTCGGACGTCCCGCGGGTGTGGGCCCGCCCTCGCCGACCAGGGCGGCCAGGGTGCGGCGGAGCGCGTCGAAGTCGTCCGACCCGAGGTCGCGCGCGAGCCGCGCCCGGTACCGGGGCGCCACGGCCGCGAGGACCTCGACCTCCGTCATCGGCCGACCCCCGTCGGGATGCAGCGCGCGCTCACTCGCGGTGCTCAGGAGCCGCAGGAAGTTCCGGAGGTCGCCCAGGTAGCGGCGGTAGAGCGCCGCGGCTGCCGCGGGCTCCACGGGCGCCGTAAAGCGCATGCCGCGCCGGAGCTCGCGGTAGCGCCGCTCGAGGAGGGCCGCGACCTCCTCGGGCGCGAATGGGTCGAGGAGCACGGGCTCGCTCATCACCGAGTCGGTCTCGGCGTGCACCTGGAACACGTCGGCCGCGGTGCCGGGCCGGCCCACGAACAGCCAGTGCGCTCCCGGGATGAGCAGCAGGTCGCGCAGGTTCCGGAAGAGCGTGGCCGCCCGGGCCGTGCCCACGTCGCGCAGGTTCTCCAGATTGTTCACGTGGAGGAGCAGGCGCCCGTTCGCACCGGCAAGGTCGCGCACGGCGGCGCGGATCTCGTCGTGGTAGAGGTCACCGCCGAGCTGCGGGGCGACGTTGGTCGCGCCAGCGCTCACCGAGAACCCGGCGGCGCCGACGCCGCCCGTGCGGAGGAACTGGCCTTCCGCCACGCGCGTGATCTTGGCCCAGAGACCGGCATCCACCACGTCGGCCGCGGCCGGCGCGCCGCGCGCCTGCCCGGCGCCTAACAGTCGGGCGGCGTGCATCGCGAGCAGCACGCGCAGCAAGTCGCCCACGAACGTTTGCAGCGTCGTCTCGGCCGTGACCCGGACCGGCTGCTCGTGGGTGCGCACGCCGTGGGCGGCCAGGTCGTGCTTGACGCGGTTGACGAAGCTGGTCTTGCCCACGCCGGCGTCGCCCTCGACCACGGTGCGGCTGCTCCGCGCGCCGCCGACGCGGGCGACGAGCGCGCGGACCTCCTCGGCGCGGCCCACGAAGTAGCGCTCGACCGGGTAGGCGTCGGTGGCGCGAGGCCCGAGCTCCTCCTGGAAGAACGGGTCGTCCTCGAGGCCGAACGCGGTCCAGCGGTTCGGGATCGGCGCCGGGCCGTCGGGTAGGGTGGCGGGGGCCGGGCGGCGCGGGGGCATGCGGCGGGTCGGGCGAGGAGGCGGTGGTAGGCCGGTCGGGCGTGTTACGTGACGAACCTAACACGCCCGACCGGCCTACCACCACACCCGCATACCCGTGCGGGTCGGCTGGCTCGGCGCTCCGGTCCCGGAATTGGGACCGCCGGAACTCGTAGGTTGTTGCGCCGAGGTGTCCCGTCTCATGTTAGGCCGCGACAACGTTTTCGGGACGCGCGCCGGCGGTCGCGCAAACGCCCCTGGCGAACGGCTCGCGGCGGGGTGCAGACCGCCGCCCAGCGCCGGCAGGCGCTGGCTCACTCGCCCCGGCCGCGGCTCGTCCGGCCGCGGCGCATCCGACGCGGGCACGTCGGCCGAGTCGCCCGCGGTGGCCGCGTCCTCCCGCGCGAACTCCGCGATGCGGGCGCGCAGCCGCCGGAGGTCGGCGGCGGTGAGCGTGCGTTCCTCGACCATGTGGGCGAGCAGCTGGTCGGGCGCGCCGTGAAAGAGCTTGTCGACGAGCCGGGCAAGCGCGGACCGGCGCGCGGCCGCGCGCGCGACGCGCGGGGTGTACCGGTGCGCCTGGCCCTCGACCTCATGCGCGACCATGCCCTTGCGCTCGAGGTTGCGCAGGATGGTGAGCACCGTGGTGTAGGCGAGGTCGGCGGGGAGCCGCTCGCGCACCTGGGCGACCGTGCCCGAGCCGATCTCCCAGAGCACCCCCATGACGTCCAGCTCGCGGTCGCCGAGCAGAATCTCGTCCATTGCCGCCCTCCGTACTATGCGGATAGTAGAGTGCGACGGAAGCCACACGCCGGCCGTCGCCTGTCAACTATCTAGATAGTAGGGACCCCGCCAAGTAGTGCGCGTACCCCGGGGATGCAGCCGCGCACGCTGAACGGCCCGTGCGCTGCGCCGTCAGGCCGCCGGCAGCGTCAGCGTGAACGTCGACCCCACCCCGGGCGTGCTCTCCGCGGTGAGGTCCCCCCCCATCCCGCGCGCCAGGTCGCGGCTGATCGCGAGGCCGAGCCCGACGCCCTGCTGTCCCTCGGGGGTGCGGTGCCGGTCGACCTGCACGAACGGTTCGAAGATCTGCGCCAGCGCGCCCGGCGCGATCCCGCGCCCGGTGTCCTCGACGCGCAGCCGCACGACGCCGCCGCGGTCCGCCTCGCAGGCGAGCGCGACGCGGCCGCCGGGCGCGGTGAACTTGATCGCGTTGGTCAGCAGGTTGAGGAGGATCTGACGCACCTTTTCCGGGTCCGCGCGCACGGCGTGCGGCCGGTCCGGCGTGTCGGGCGCGCACCCGTCGTGCGAGAAGGCGAGCGCGCGCGCCCGGAGCTGTGGCGACACGAGCGCCTCGACGTCGGCCACCACGTCGTCGAGCAGGACGTCCTGCAGGTCGTAGCGCACCCGACCGGCCTCGAGCCGCGCGTGGTTCAGGATGTCGTTGATGAGCGACTGCAGGTGCTGCCCCGCGCGGCGCACGCGCGACAGGTCCTCGCGCTGCTCCGGCGTGACCGGACCCCGGCGGCCCATCTCCATCAGCTCCGCGTAGCCGCCGATCGCGTTGAGCGGCGTGCGCAGCTCGTGACTCATCGCCGCGAGGAACTGCGCCTTGGCCCGGTTCGCGCGCTCGGCGTCCGCGCGCGCCGCCTCGGCCTCCGCGCGCGCGGCGCGTTCGGCCGCGTAGAGGCGCGCGCGCTCGAGCGCCTGCGCGCACTGGCGCGCCACCGTGAGCAGAAACGCCTGCTCGTCGGGCCGGAACTCGCGGGCGTCCGGGAACCCGAACGCGAGCGCGCCGACCGTCTCCCCGGCAGCCACGAGCGGCAGCGTCGCGGCGGCCTCGTACGCCGCGGCCGCGCGCACCGGGGCGAGGCCGGCGAAGCGCGCGACGCCGGCCTCGGCCGAGGTGACCCAGACCGGCTCGCCGGTGCGCACCGCCTCGCCTAACGGCACGTCGGCGTCCAGCGGCGCGCGCGCCCACGCGGCCCGCGTCTCGGGCGGCAGGCCGACGCTGCAGACCAGCTCCAACACGTCCTCCCCCGCCCCGGCCGCGTCCGCCCCCGCGGCGCCCCGCCGCAGCACGAGGCTCCCCACGCTCGCCCCCACGGCCGGCATCGCCTCGCGGAGCGTCACCTCGGCCACGTCCTCGGGGGTGAGCGCGGTGCCGAGCGCGGTGATGATCGCGAGCAGGCGCGAGGTGCGCGCGGTGGCCGCGTCGAGCGCGCGGTTGCGGCGCTCGAGCTCGTCGCGCTGCGCGGACACGAGGCGCGCGCTCGCGAAGCGGTCGACCGCGCCGTCGATCGCGCGGCGGAGCGCGTCGGCGCTCAGCGCGTCCTTCGCGAGGTAGTCGAGCGCGCCGCGCCGCATCGCCGCGACCGCCGTGTCGACGTGGGCGTGCGTCCCGGTGAGCATGACGACGGGCACCGGCAGCCCGTCCGGCCCCGCGCCTAACGCATCGAGCAGCTCGAGGCCGCTCATGTCGGGGAGCCCGTGGTCGAGGAGCACGACGTCGGGCCGGCGCGCGGCGTCCCGCACGACGGCCAGCGCGTCGGCGGCGAGCTGGACGTGGCGCACCGCGTACGTGCGGTCGGGCGCGCGGCGCAGGTGGCGGCGCACGACCTCCGCGTCCTCCGGCGAGTCGTCGACCACGAGCACCGTGCGCACCTCCCCGGGGCCGCCGGGCGCGGGCACGTCAGCCACGGGCGCCCGACGACGCCCGCGCGGGCGCGCCGGGCGCGGCGTCGGGGAGGATCACGCACCCGAACCAGTAGCGCGTCACGTTGCGCAGCGACTCGACCAGCTGGTCCACGTCCACCGGCTTCGTCGCGTAGCCGCTCGCGCCGTGCGCGTAGCACTGCGCCACGTCGTCCGGGTGCGCCGACGTGGTCCAGACGACGACCGGGATGCGGCGCAGCGCCGCGTCGGCCTTGAGCCGCGCGAGCACGTCGCGCCCGTCGTCGACGCCGAGGTTGAGGTCGAGCAGGATGAGCGCGGGCGTCGGCGCGTCGCCGGGGCCGCTGTCGGCGGGCCCGCCCGACGCCGCGGCCGCGTACGGCCCGGTGCGACGCAGGTAGTCGAACAGCTCGGCCCCGGTCGCACAGCGGCGTAGCGGGCGGTCGACGCCGACCTTGCGCAGCGCCCAGCGAAGCGCGGTGTAGTCCTCCTCGCTGTCTTCGACGACGAGGAGGGGGGAGACGTCCTGGGCGATCATCGAGCGGGCGGCGTGGGCTCGGGTCCGGCGTGCGGGGCGACGTCGGAAGTTACCGCGGGCGCGGCCGGACCGAGCGTGAAGTAGAACGTCGTGCCCTGCCCCGGCGCGCTCTCCAGCCAGACGCGTCCGCCGTGCCGCTCGACGATCTTCTGCACGATCGTGAGCCCGGCCCCCGAGCCGCCGCCGTAGGCGTCGCGCGGGTGCAGCCGCTTGAACAGGCGGAACACGGTCGCGTGGTGCCGCGGCTCGATCCCGATGCCGCGGTCGCGCACGTACAGGATCGGCGACGCGTCCGGGGCGTCGGGCGCGTCGAGAGCGCCCACCTCAACCTCCGGCGTCGGACCGCCGTACTTGACCGCGTTCGAGACGAGGTTGGCGAACACCTCGACGAGCCGCTCGCGGTCGGCGCGCACGGCGGGGAGCGGGCGTGGCACGCGCACCGTCGCGCCCCTGGTCCGCACCGATTCGGCCAGCCGGTCGAGCGCGTCGGCGAGCGCCTCGCCCGCGTCGACGGGCTCGACGTCGAGTGCGAGCCGGTTGACGCGCGCGTGATCGAGCAGCGAGTCGATCAGCCCGTCGAGCCGCGTCGTGAGGCGGCGGATCGTGTCGAGCCGCGCCACGCCGTCGGCGTCGAGCGGCACGCCGGCGTAGTCCTCGCTCACCATCGCCGCGTAGTTGTGGATCCCGCGGAGTGGCTCCTTCAAGTCGTGCGAGGCGACGTAGGCGAAGTCGTCGAGCTCGCGGTTGCTCTGCTCGAGCGCGCGGTTGAGCGCGGCCAGCTCGTCGGCGCGCGTGAGCAGGGCGTCGACGACGGTGCCGCGGAGCGCGCGCGCCGCCTCGACCTCCGCGCGCCGCCACGGGCGCGACCGCCCGCGCACCCCCTCCTCCCACGCCGCGAACGAGCCGCGCGGCGTGAGGCGCGCGACGCCGTCGGCGCCCACGCGCACGGGCTTGTCCGCGGGATCGCCGCCCCAGCGCATCGTCTGCGCGGCCTGCGGGCGGAACCAGAGCACGTAGTACGGCCGCACGCGGCTCAGCGCGACGGCCAGCACGCCGCTCGCCGCGTCGGCGTAGGCCGCGGCGGGCGGGAACGCCGCGCCCAAGTTGTCGCTGACGAACGTGTCCGCGTCGGAGGCGTCGCGCCCGGCGGCGAGCCACGCGGCGAGGGCGCGGACCTCCGCCGCGCCGGGCGTGCGCCCGACGGTCGCGCACTCGCCGTCGCCGAGGCAGAGCGCCGCGCCCTCTGCGCCCGTCAGCTCCAACAGCAGCCCCGGCGCGGCGAGCAGCCCGTCGACGACGTCGCCCGCGCCCGCCATGCGTTCGAGCAGCGCCGCGCGCACCGCTCCCAGCCGGAGCGCGTACTCCCGGTCCTCGGTCGCCTCGAGCAGGCCGAGCTGCGTCGAGAACGCCTGCGCGAGGAGCTCGCACGCGGCACGCACGTCGTACGACACGCGCCGTGGGCCGGCGTAGTGGTGGCACGACACGAGCCCCCAGAGCGCGCCGTCGCGCACGAGCGAGACGCTCATCGAGGCGCGCACGCCCATGTTGCGCAGGTACTCGAGGTGGACCGGGCTCACCGCGCGCAGCACGCAGTCGCTCAGGTCGAGCGGGCCGCCGCCGTCGCCTAACACCGACGACGGCTCGGCGTGCACGTCGACGATGAGCCGCAGCCAGTGGCGCAGAAAGAGCGCGCGCGCCTGCGCCGGGATGTCGGCCGCGGGGTAGTGCAGGTCGAGCCACGACTCCGCGACCGCGTCGGCGCGCGACTCGGCGATGATCTCGCCGTGCCAGTCCTCGTGGAAGCGGTAGACCCAGACGCGGTCGAAGCCGGTCACGCGTCGCACCTCGTCGGCGACGGCGGCGGCCGCGGCGCGCACGCTCGTCCCGCGCGCGACGGCGGCCATCGTGCGGCGCACCGTCGCGTGGAACGCCGCGACGCCGAGCGCCTCGCCCGGCGCGGGCTCGAACTCGAGCAGCAGCCCGCCGTCAGCGCCGCGGTGCACGACGACCTCGAACGCCCGCCCCGCGACCTCGACCGCGACCGGGTGGTACGCGCGCGCCGCGTCGTCCGCGGCCGCCTCCGCCCCGGCCGCCGCGAGCGCCGCCGCCGGTCCGGCGCCGACGACCTCGCCTAACGGACGGCCTAACAGCGCCCGGCCGCCCGGCGACACGCCGTCCGACACGCCGAGCCGCTCGGCGGCGTTCGCGCTCGCCCGCGTGACGCGGAGCTCCGGGCCCTCGACGGCGAGCAGCGCGCCGTGCGGCTGCACGCCGCCGATGAGGTGGATCGGCTCGCGGTCGCACGTCTCGAGGTCGACGGGCGTGCCGGGCGGGAGGAGCCCGTCGACGGCGGGCGGGGGAGAGGCGGTCATACGAGGCGCGAGCAGCGGTCAGGGGGGTCAGGCGGGGACGGCGAGGGCCGGGCGCGCGGTCGGCGCGACGACCCAGCGCTCGAACGCGAGAAAGGCCGCGCGCGCGCCCGCGAGCGCGTCGCCGCGCGCCGCGGCGCGGTCGGCGGGAGCGGCCGCGGTGTCGAAGCGGTCGAGCGCCTCGCCGAACGCGCGCCACATCGGCCCGACGTCGGCGCCATATACGGAGAAGAACGCGAGCCCGGCCTCCGGCGTGAGGCCGAGCGCGGGGGCGAGCCGACGGCGCAGGAGCTGGCCGCCGAGCGTCGAGCCCTCGAGGACGTAGAGCGTGCCGAACGCGTGGGCGACGGTCGGGATGCCGACCACGGGGCCGCCCGCCCCGGGCCCGCGGCCGACGGGCGCGCCCCCGATGGGCGCGCCGCCGAGCGCGCGGAAGTCGCGCCGGAGCAGGGGCGTCTTCCGCCGGGGCGCGAGCTCCAGCCCGTAGCCGGCGAGCGCGGACGCCCACGGCGCCAGCGCCGCTTCGGCCGACGCGTACAGGCCCAGCAGGCGACCGAGCACGGCGACGTACTCGGCCCGGGTCACCCCGGGCGCGCCGAGCACGAACGCCGCCTCGGTACGGTCGTGCAGGTCGCGCGTGCCGTCGCGGAGGGCGGCGCGCAGGGAGGACGGGTCGGGAGACATCGGCGAAGGAAACGGGCCTCGCCGCACGACGCTCGTCGACGGCACAGCTGACGCCAGACGTCCGGAAAGTAGCCGTTCGGACGCCGACGAACGCGCCCGCGCGCTCCGGCGCTGGCCGACTCGGCGGCGCTGGGGCAGCTTACGCGGTCGCGAGCGCCGTCTCCGCGGTCCGCCCTGCCATCACCCCGCCGTGTCCCGCGCGCAACGCCTGCTCGACCTGCTCCAGCTGCTGCGGTGCCACCGCTATCCGGTGCCCGCGGCGGCGATCGCCGCTGAGCTCGGCGTCAGCCCGCGCACGCTCTACCGCGACGTCGCCACGCTCCGGGCCCAGGGCGCCCGCGTCGAGGGGGCGCCGGGGCTCGGCTACGTCCTCCGGCCCGGGTTCACCCTGCCGCCGCTGACGTTCACCGAGGACGAGGTCGACGCGCTCGTCCTCGGCGCGCGCTGGGTGGTCGACCGCGCCGACGCCCCGCTCGGCGCGGCCGCGCGCCACGCGGTCGCGAAGATCCGCGCGGTGCTGCCGACCGACCGGCGCCAGGCCCTCGACGACACGACGCTGCTCGTCGGCCCGGGCGCGCCGCTCGACGGCGGCTCCCCCGCCGAACGCGCCGTGGGGCAGGCGGAGCTGACCGTCGTCCGGCGGGCCATCCGCGCCGAACGGAAGCTGACGCTCACGTACCGCGACCTGCGGGAGCGCGAGAGCGTGCGGACGATCTGGCCGTTTGCGCTGACGTTCTTCGACCGGGCGCGCGTCGTCGTCGGCTGGTGCGAGCTGCGCGGCGGGTTCCGGCACTTCCGCGCCGACCGGATCGCGGCGCTCACGCCGCTCGACGCGCGGTACCCGCGCCGGCGGGACGCCCTGCTGCGCGAGTGGCGGGCGGCCGAGCAGATCCCGGCGCGCGCTACTGACACAATCTGACAGCACGGTCCCCTACGCTCCGACCGTCGGGCGCGGCGACCGCCGCGCCCGCGATCCCCTCTCCGGAGCGACCCATGCGCGACCCGAACTTCGTCCTGCTCTACGTCGACGACCCCGCCGCCAGCGCGACGTTCTACACGACCCTGCTCGGCCGCGCGCCGGTCGAAGCGTCGCCGACGTTCGCGCTCTTTGTGCTCGGGTCTGGCCTGCAGCTCGGGCTCTGGTCGCGCCACACCGTCGAGCCGGCGCCCGCGGCACTCGGCGGCGCGAGCGAGCTCGGCTTCCCCGTCGCGGACGCGACCGCGGTCGACGCGACGTACGACGACTGGCGCGCGCGCGGGCTCGCGATGGCGCAGCCGCCGACGGCGATGGACTTCGGCCGCACGTTCGTCGCGCTCGACCCCGACGGGCACCGGCTGCGCGTCTTCGCGCCGGCGCACCCGCCGGCGGCCTGAGGCGTGACGTTAGGCCCGGCGGGCCGGCGCGGGCCGGGCGCCTTCCCAGGTCAGCACGACGGCGCCCAAGACGAGCGCGAGGGCGACGGCGGTGCGCGGCGAGGCGGCCTCGTCGCCCGCCAGCCACGCGAGGACGACCGCGACGACCGGGTTGACGAACGCGTAGGTCCCGACCATCGCCGGCGGGCGCACGCGCATGAGCCACGTGTAGGCGCCGAAGCCTAACACCGTCCCGCAGACGACGAGGAAGCCGAGGGACGCGGCCGCGCGGGCGGTGAGTGACGCCGGCGACCAGGCCGCGAGCTCGCCGGTGGCGGCGCTGGCGAGGAGCAGCACGGCGGCGCCGCCGGCCAGCTGCATCGCCGTGCCCTGCACCGCCGAGTCGACGCGCGCGCCGTCGCGGGCGACGAGCGAGCCGGCGGCCCAGCAGAACGCGCCGGCGACGAGCGCGAGGCCGCGCCCCGGCACGACGCCGGCCGCGCGCCCCGCCGCGCCGGCGGCGGCGAGCACCGCGACGCCGGCGACGCCGAGCGCGAGCCCGCCTAACACGCGCGCCGACGGCCGCCGCCGCTCGCGGGCGGCCGCGAGCGCGACCGTCCAGAGCGGGATCGCCGTCGAGTAGAGCGCCGCCTGGCCGGAGGTGACGCGCTGCTCGGCCCAGGCCATCACGGCGTGGCAGCCGAGGAAGAGCAGCGCGCCGGCGACGACGGCGGTGCGCCACTGCGCGGCGGTGGGGCGGACGAGTTCTCCGCGCGCCGCCAGCCACAGCCCGAGGACGACCGCGCCTCCGGTGCAGCGGACCGCGATCGTGAGCAGCGGCGGGACGACGTGGACGGCGTAGCGCGTGGCGAGAAACGTCCCGCCCCAGAAGCCGTAGATCGCCGCGAAGGCCGCGATCACCTGCAGGCGCGACGGGCCGGCGCGCGTCGGGGCGGCCTCGCGTTCCGGGGCGGCCGCGCGTTCCAGCGCCGGCGCGAGCGGCGCGGCCGGGCGCGCGGCGCTACTCACCGGCCCCGCCCGCGTACACGACGTCGTAGTGCGTGGCGGAGTCGTCGCGGACGGTCAGGAAGCGGTCGTCCTCGGGGTAGAACACCGCGCGGGTCGGGTCCGCGTCGCCTGCCCGCGCGCCGGCGAAGGCGCGCACCGCGTCCAGCGAGTCCCAGAGCGTCACCAGCAGCCACTCGGCGCGCCCATCGGCGACGCGGCGGAAAGCGAACACGCCACGGTTGCCGGGCGTCGCGGCGTAGGCGGCGAGGCCGGTCGCGCGCAAGTAGGCGAGGTACGCGTCGGCGTCGGCGGCGTCGGTCGTACCGCGCCAGGTGCGGGCGAGCAGCGGGGTCACGGGGCACCTCTAGAAAGGTCAGCGCTCGATGCCGAAGTTAGCACCAGTATTCGAACGATTACCGGTGCGACATTCGTGCCGCGTGCTCCTGTTCGACGCCGGATACTAGTGCTAGCGTCCGGGGATGGGTGCCATCCGCGATTCGTCGCCGCCCGCCGCGCGCTCGCCGGAACGGCCGTCGCCCGAGCTGCCGCACAAGTACGTCGGCGGCGATCCGAGCGTCGACTTCGTCAACACCGTCGACTGGACCTCCGGCGGGCTCCTCGACGAGCGGCTCGACGACTACGCCCGGCTCACCCGCTGGGCGGAGGGCGCGGGCGTGCTCCCGCCCGCGCTCGGCGCGGCGCTCCGCGACGCCGCGCGGGCGCGGCCGGCCGACGCCGCGGCGGCGCTGGCCGCGGCGCACGCGCTGCGCGGCGCGCTGCAGCGCGTCTTCGCGGACGCCGCCGCGGGCCGGCCGTTAGGCGCGGCGCTCGCCGCGCTCGACCCGTCCGTGGCCGCCGCGGCCGGGCAGCGGCGCCTCGAGCCCGCCGCCGACGCGGCCGAAGGAGCGGCCGCCCGCTGGGCGTGGCGCGACGCCGACGCACGGCTCGACGCGCCGCTCTGGCCCGTGGCCTGGCACGCGGCCGAACTCCTCGCCTCGGCCGAGGCGGCGCGCCTGCGCGTGTGCGGCGCGGCCGACTGCGGGTGGATGTACGTCGACCGGAGCCGGAACGGCCTCCGCCGCTGGTGTCAGATGGAGGTCTGCGGGACGCGCGCGAAGTCGCGCCGCCGCGCCGACCGGCAGCGCGCCACCGGGCAGCGCGCCACCGGCTAGCGCGCCACGGCGCGGGGCGCCGCGGCCCCGGTCAGCGCCCGATCCAGTACGTCGCCTTGATCTGGAAGACGTTCGTCGGCCGGTCGCGGAAGACCGCGGTCCCGGCGCTCCCGAAGTCGAACCGGCCTAACGCGTCGCCGCCGGCGCGCTCCTGCGTCCAGACGAAGAAGAGCGTCGAGCCGGGGCGGTACTCCCAGCGCAGCACCGCGGTGCCGCGCATCGAGCGCGTCGTGAACGTCGGGTCGCCGAAGCTGAACGGCGCCGCCGGCCCGCCCGGCCCGTCGGGGTCGACGGTGTACGTCGCGCCGCCCGCGCCCGCGGTGCGCGTGATCGTGCCGGCGTCGCGGCCGTAGACGCGCGTGGCGAGCGTGCGCGGCGCCGCGAACTCGCGGAACGCGCCGTAGTCGCCGCTCGCGAGGAACGGCTGCGCGAAGAGCTGCAGCGTCAGGTCCGGCGTGAACGTCCAGTTCACGCGCGTATCGAGCGAGAGCGTGCGCGCGGTGAGGAAGGCGAACACGTAGCGCGTGCCGCCGAACGCCGTCGCCGTCGGGTCCGCGACCGCGGTCACGTACTGCGCCGGGTCCTGACTGCGGTTGTAGGTGGGCGCGAGCTGCACGAAGACGTTCGCCGCCGGCTTGAACGCGACGCCCGGCTGCAGCGTGTACCCGTGCGTCGGCGCGTCCACGCCGCGCACGCCTTCCACGGTCAGGTTGAGCACCGCGCGCTGCCGCGGGTCGGTCGAGACCTGCACGTGCCCGAAGTCGTACCCCGCGCGCACGACCACCGGCCCGCCGCGCGTGAGGCGGTCGTCGTCCACGCTCGGGTGGTGGATGGCGAAGGTGCGCAGGTTCCAGTAGTTCGGGAACTGCATGCCGTAGTACGCCTGCACCTGCTTGTCCGTGCGCAGGCCGTCGTAGTTGAACTGCTGCTGCCCGCCGACGATCGCGACGACGTTCCGGTACCAGTGGGTCGGCGTCGTCCACTGCCGGGCGACGTTCGCGTTCATCCACTTGTAGTCGGCGCGGTCGAGGTAGGCGAGGTCGTTCACCTCGAAGCCCGGGCTGCGCCAGTTCTGCGCGGTCTCCCAGAGCCAGTTGCCGTTCTCCTTCGCGAGTCGGGTGTAGAGCCCGTAGCCGCGCAGCGCGGTGGCCGTGGTGTCGTAGCGCGCGGGGAAGAGCCCGAACGGCCCGCCCCCCGCGTCGACGCGGTCGGGGCGCTGAAAGTAGTGCGCGCTCGAGCGCTCGGTGAGCGCGATCGCGTCGGCCGAGCCCGCGACGTCGGAGGCGACGACGCTCCCGATCCACGAGTAGTCGCGCTGGTGCCAGCGGTGGTCCCAGTCGAGCCCGACGGCCGCCGCGCGTGCGCGCAGCCGGTCGGCGACGACCGAGTCGCCGCCTAACACGCGGAGCGTCGACGTCGCGACGACGCCGATCGTGGTCGCGCCCTGGCGGAAGTCTTTCTTCAGGCGCCCGACGAAGTAGTTGGTCGGCGGTTCGACGAGCTGGCGGGCCGAGGGGGCGCCCGGCGCGGGGAGGAAGCGGGCCGTCTCGCGGCCGGTCACGGCGTCGAGCACGCCGAGCGTGTAGCCCGAGTTCGTGCGCCCCGTGAGCTTGGCAGCGCCGAGGATGGTCGTGTTGTCGGGCGTGTCCGCGTAGGTGCCCGCGTCCGCGGCGCGGCCGTCGACGTACCCGTCGAGCTGCGGCGCGCGCCCGATGCGGCGCGAGTAGAAGACGTTCATCCCCGAGACGTTGCTGCAGAACATGCAGTTCATCCCGCCGAAGTCGAACGCCCCCTGCCCCGCGACGAAGAACGGCCGCTTCTCGTCGTAGAAGGTCTCGTAGGCCGAGAGGTTGAGCACCGCCGGGTCGACCTCGACCTGCCCGAAGTCGGGGTTGAAGGTCGCGTCGAGGGTGAGGTTGGAGGTGACGAGGTACTTGAGGTCCCCGCCCGCGTTCACGCCCATGTCGCGCGACGAGTGGTACGGGTCTCCCGGCGCGGCGTACTTGAACTGGTTGCGCGAGACCACGTAGGGCAGGAGCTCGAACTGGCGCGGCTGCTCGCCGATCGTGAGGCCGGTGAGGTGGCCGTAGAACGCGGGGCCGCCGCTCGACTTCTGCGACCAGAACGCCCACATGTCGCGCTCGTTCAGCCGGTCGACGTAGCGCCACACCTGCAGTCCCCACGTCTGCGCCGCGCCCTGCCGGAAGCGCAGCTGCGAGTACGGGATGCGCAGCTCCGCCGTCCACCCCGCCGAGTCGACGTGCGCGGCCGCCTGCCACACCGGGTCCCACGACGGGTCGCCGTTGAAGGACTCGCCGCGCACGCCGGCGGGGTTGATCTCGAACCACGCCTCGTCGAGGTGGTTGTGGTACGGGTCGAGGACGACGACGAGCTTGTCGGTGGTGAGCGAGTTGAACGCGCCGTTGTTGCTGCTGCCGGGGAGGAGCTGGTCGCGCCGGGCGAGCGGCGCGCGCACGCCGCGCGCGCCTAACGAGTCGCGCATGCGCGCGCCGACGTAGAGCGCCTGGTCGTCGTAGAGGACGCGCACCTCGGTCGGCAGCGACGCCGGCGCGCCCTCGGTCGGCTGGTACTGGCGGAAGGTCGTGATCGGCGTCGCGCGCTGCCACGCGGCCTCGTCGAGCCGCCCGTCGATCGCGATCGCGCCCTCGCGCCGCGCGGCCGCGGCGACCGGCGGCGCGGTCGGGTGCACCGACGCGGCGGGGGTCGCCTGCGCGTGCGCGACGCCCGCGTACGCGACGGTGAGGAGAAGAACCGAGCGGCGGAGGCACGCGCGAAGCGCGCCCGCGACGCGGGCGGACGACGGGACGAAGGCGGGCATGTTCGAGGCGGGGCACACGGCCGGCGGGGCGCCCTCCGCGAACCGGAGCGGCACGCCGAGATCCGGCATGCGTGTTCAGACGGGGGCCGCGCGCGGATGGTTTCGCCGCGGCCGATTTCCATGGAGTCCGTTGCACGCGGGCGGCGCTGGGCGTCGCACGTTCCGACGCCCGCACGCGAGTGTTTCCCGCGGACGGGACGGTCTACCCCGCGCCGTTACGGCGCGCCGAAGCGCCCCACGCACAACCACAAGGACGACACGACCGTGATACGCGCGCCGTGCCGCGTCCTCCCCGTCACTACGGCGGGCGGGGATGCTGAGGCCGCCCCGGACATGTCGCGCCTGGTGTTCTCGATTACCGCCCGCGATCCGGTCCGGGGCGTCGCGCCCGGCGTCTACCGCGTCCTCCCCGACAACGCGCCGCGGGCGCAACTCGACGCGCCCGACGCCGCCGTGTTCATGGGGACCCTCTACCCGGGCCCCGCCGATCCCGTCCGCTGGCGCGACTACCGGGCGCTGGGGAGCCAACTCATCCTGAGCAGCGTCACGAACGCCCCGGACGGCACCGTGCGCGTGACGGGCGCGTTCCGGGTGCGCGCCCGACGGTACTTCACTTCCGGTTTGACTAACGATTCGACAGGAGGGTCTCCTGTACTTCACGGCGTTGGGGTAGCAGTTCCCCGTTGTCGTCCCGAGCGGCGCGAGGGACCTACCCACCCTGGTGGCGAGACACATTGGGCACCTTCCGCCCGGCCCCGTCACCCCGGACGGTAGGTCCCTCGCGCCGCTCGGGACGACAGCCGAACGTGAGCGCGTCACTCGAGTCTCCTGAATCACACGTAACGTCATGTGCCGGCACGATGCTCGTGACAGTCGCCAGGATTGCCGGCCGGACCGTGGGCGTCGTCGGCGCATTCCGACTACGCGGGCGGCGGTACCTTCGGTTCGAGTGAGCGCTCACCGCCCGCGCAGCACGTCCTCGTAGAGCGCGAGCGTGCGCGCGCCCGCGGACTCGCCCCCCGTCTCCTGCCCGAGCCAGAAGAGGGCCGCGCAGCGCACCGCCGGATCCCGGTCCGCGCGCGCCACGCGGAGCAGCGTCGCCTCGCGCTCGTCGCCCGGGCGCTGCGACAGCGCGAAGACGACCTGCTCGCGCACCGCGCGGCCGGCGGTGTCGGCGCGGCCCGCCGGCGCGCGGCCCGCGCGCGCCGCGGCGGTCACGGCGTCGCACGCGTACCGGCCCGCCCAGAACGTCGCCTCGCGCCGCGTCGCGTTAGGCAGCCGCGCGTCGCGCGCGAGGCCGAGCAGGCCCGGCCAGACGACGCTGCTGTCCGCGACCACGGCGCCGAGTAGCAGGCGGTTCGGCGACGGGGCGTCGTCGCGCGCGGCGAGGTCGAGGAGGTACGCGGCCGCGGCCGCGGCGGGGACGACGCCGAGGTCGACCGCACGGCCGCCCTCACCCGGGTGGTCGCTCTCGCCGCCGACGGCGAGCCGCACCGCGCCCGCGACACCCCCGCGCACGGCGAGCGCCACGCGCGCCGGCCCGGGCTCGCAGGGCGGCGCGCCCCACCGGTCGTCGCCGCTGTATCCGGTGCTGCCGTAGCGCGCGGTGCCGTCGGCGCCCCGGATCGTGATCCCGCGCGCGCCGTCGCCGCACACGCCGTCGCGGACGGCGTAGCGGAAGCGCACCACCCCGTCGCCCGCCCGCGCGACGCGCTCGGCCAACGCGCGGGCGTTAGGCGAGCCTGCGGCGTCCTGCCCGCGCGCCTCGGTCCGCGCGACCACCGCGGCGAGCACGACCGCGGCCGCGGTCGCCCGCCTCACGAGCCGCGGGACGCTCACCGCGCCACGAGCCCTTCGAGGTACGCCCGCGCCCGCGCGCTCCGGCTCTGCCCGAGCCAGAAGATCGCCTGCCGGCGCACCTCCGCGTCGGCGTCCGCGCGCGCGATCGCGATCAGCCGGTCGACCGCCGCGTCCTCCGGCCGCTGCGACAGCACGAAGGTGTAGTGCCGGCGCAGCTCCGGCCCCGCGAGCCGCGCGTCTTCGGCGAGCAGGTCGGCGACGTCGTCGTCGCGCTGCCCGGCCCAGAAGAGCGCCTGCTTGCGCGCGTCGAGCGGCTGCGCCGCGTCCGCCGCCAGATCGAGCAGCCAGCGCCGGCTCGCCGCGTCGTCGCCCTGCGCGACGCTCTGGATGGTGCGGTCGCGGAGGACGCCGTTCGTTAGGCGTGGGTAGAGCGCGCGCAGGAAGGCCGCGTTCCCCTCCCCGCGGTCGCCGCCGCGGTCGAGGTGGCCGAGCGTGAAGATCGCCTGCGCGCGCACCGCCTCGGGCGCGCTGTCGGCGGCGGCGAGGGTGCGGAGCGCGGCGCGGGCGCGCGGGTCGTCGGCGTTGCCGAGCCAGAAGACCGCGCGGTCGCGCACCCACGCGTCGCCCCCGCCCGCCGCACGCTCGCCGCGCGCCGCCGCGACGAGCGTGGGCACGCCGGAGCCGCCGGGCGCGAGCGCGAGCACGACGAACGCGCCCTCGCGCACCGGCCGCCGCTCGTCCGGGTCGCGCACGATGGCCGCGAAGGTCGGGACGGCCTCCGGCGGCGCGGCGGCGGGGAGCCAGTGCAGGGCCGCCCGCCGCGTCCGCTCCGGCGCGGCCGCCTGCCGCGCGAGGGCGAGCAGCGGCCGCCACGCGTCCGCACTGTCGGCGATCGTCGCCGCCGCGACGGCCTGTTCGGCGTCCGCGTCGCGCTCGGCGAGCGACAGGAAGTAGCGCGCGGCCTCCTCCGCGCCCACGGCGCCGAGGTCGCGTCCCGCGGACGCGGCCGGACTGCTGCCCCCGACGCGCACCCGCACGCCGGTCACCGCCCCGCCGCGCACGGCGAGCGTCGCGGTCGCCGGCCCGTGCACGCACGGCGTATCGCGCCACCCGTACCCCATCACGCCGCCGCCGGACACGAACCGGCCGAGGGCGACGAAGTCGCGCCCGTCGCCGCAGGCGGCCGCGCGCGTCGCGTAGTGTAGCGTGACCGCGCCGTCGCCCGCGACGGCCGCCGCCGCGACGCGCGCGGCCAGCGCGGGGCGCTGTGCCGCTGCGCGCACCACCGGTATGCCTAACGCCACGACGAGCGCGACGCCGCGCGCCGCGCGCGCCCGCGTCGGCGCGCTCACCGGTCGAGCAGCGAGAGGAGGAACTGCGCCGCCCGCGGGTCGCGCGACTGGCCGAGCCAGAAGATCGCCTTCTTGCGCAGCTCCGGGTCGGCGTCGGCGCGGGCGATCTCCATCAGCCGATCCACCGCCTCGCGCTCGCGGCGCTGGCTGAGGGCGAAGATGATCTGCTCGCGCAGCTCGCGTTCCGTTAGGCGTCCGTAGAGCGCGTTGAGCTGCGCGACGCCGGCGTGGCCCTGCGACGCCCAGAAGATCGCCTTCTTGCGCAGCTCCAGGTCCTCGCGGCCGTTCTGCGCGACGGCGATGAGCCACTGGTCGTTTCCCTCGCCGCCTTGTTGCGAGAGCGAGAACAGCAGCCGCTCCTTGAGCCCGGGGTCGCGCAGCTGGCCGTAGAGCGTACGCAGGAAGGCCGCGCTCTCCGCCGAGCGGCCCTGGCCGAGCCAGAAGATCGCCTTCTCGCGCAGCGCCGTGCTCGCCCCCTCGCGGCCGGCGAGGTCGCGCAGGACCTGCGTGCCGCGCTCCGAGCCCTGTTGCGAGAGGGCGAACAGCGCCCGCTCCTGTAACTCGGCGTCGCCCGCGCCGTTCGTGTTGTTCAGGATGCCGACGAGCACCTCGGTCGCGCGCGGCGTGTGTACCTGGGAGAGCCAGAACACGGCCTGCTCGCGCACCTCGTGGTCCGGGTCGGTCTGCGCGACGCGCAGCAACGCGTCGGCCGTCTCGGCGCCGCCCTGCTGCGAGAGGAGGAAGACGGCCTTGCGGCGGAGCGGGGCGGAGCACGCGTCGCGCCGGGCGAGCACGCGCTGCAGGACGGGCGTTGCCTGGCCCGCGTCCATCTGCGCGAGGGCGTTGAGCGCGGCGACCCGCTCGTCCTCGTCGCCGCCGCGCGGGCAGGCGCTCGCGGCGGCGCGGGCGTCGTCGGCCACGGTCGCCGCCGCGTCAGCGTCGCCCCCGCGGGCCAGCTCGCCGCGGATCCGGGCGCCGAGCGCGGCGGCGTCGTCGCGCGTGGCGGCCCGCGCGGAGCGTTGCCGCTGGCCGTCGAGCAGGGCGAGCGCCGCGCGGAGGTTGCGCGAGCCGCCCAGGCGGTAGCGGGCGAACGCCTCGTAGTAGGGCGCGTCGGGCGCGTAGGCGCTGCGCGGGTAGCGGTCGGTGATCGTGTGGAAGCCGGCGGCGGCGCGCTCGTAGTCGCCGTCGTTGAGCGCGGCGCGGGCGTCGCGGTAGAGCGAGTCGGCGGGGTCCTGCGCGGCCCACGCGGCCGGCGCGCGGGGGCGCGGAGCGGCGGCGGGCGGCGCGGCCGGCGCGCGGCCGAGCAGGCCGGCGGCGCCGAGGGCGAGCACGAGGGGGAGCAAGGGCACGGGGTCTCCGGCGGGTAGTGTTAGACTTTCGGACGTTTGCCGTTAGGCGCCGGGCGCCCCGGCGGGCGCGCCCGCCGGGGCGGCGGTACGCAGCTTGGCGAGCAGGTCGCCGCGCCGGATCGCGCGGTCGATGAGGGCGCGCTCCTCGGGCGTGTCGGCGCGCGGCAGGCGCGCGAGCTGCGCGAGCACGAGTTCGAGGTCTTCGAGCAGCGCGCGGCGCGTCGGGTCGCGGCCGGCGGGGGAGTCGAGCAGGAGGCGCGTCGTCGTGAGGAGGTCGCGCGCCCACGCGGAGTCGGGCGCCGCGGCCCCGGACTCGTGCGCGGCGAAGGTCGCGAGCAGGAGCTCCGCGCGCGCGAGGTGCTGCTCCGTGGCCGCGCGGAGCGGGGCGGACGTCGCGCCGGCCGCGGCGTCGGGCGCTCCGCGCTCGGGGGCGGCGTCCTCTGGCCGGACCCGCGACTCCGGCGTCACCCGCGGCGACGGCGCGTGTGACGCCGGCGCGACAGGCGTTCGCCCGGCGCTCGCGACGCGTTCCGGCGACGGTGCGGACGCCGACGGCGACGCCGCACGCGCGTCGGACCGGGCGGAGGCCGCGACGACGCGCGGCGCGTCACGTCCCGCCGACGCCGTCGACCGGCCGATTTCAATACCAAGTGCAACGAACAACACGGCCGCCGCGGCGAGCGACCCCACGCGCCACCCGGCGCGCCACCGCGCGCGCGGCGGCCGCGCGCGGTCTCGGCCGCCGGGCGCCGACGGGAGGTGCACGACGCGGACGGCCGGCTCGCCGACCACCTCCGCCGTCTCGTCATCGGCGTCGCCGGCCGA
The DNA here is from genome assembly GCA_019973575.1 of Gemmatimonadetes bacterium T265. Classification (NCBI taxonomy): domain Bacteria; kingdom Pseudomonadati; phylum Gemmatimonadota; species Gemmatimonadetes bacterium T265. The sequence continues at coordinate 52,830 of BPUI01000003.1, read as the reverse complement.
AGGCGGCGCGGCGCGGGTGCGGCGCGCCTGGATCGCGGCCCACATCGCGTCGGCCGGCGCGGGGGGCGGTTCGTGGTACCGGCGTGCGGCCGCGCGGAGGGCCGCGTCGAGTGGGACGTCGGGGCCGGCGGCCATCGGATCGTCGGGAGGTAGGTCGGGCGGCATGTCGATCGCCATGGCTGGTGAGTTCGGACGCCGGTTAGTCGAGACGCCGGAACGCGGCGAGGCGCTCGCGCAGCCGAGCGCGGGCGTGAAAGAGCCGCGCCTTGGAGGTGCCCGCCGGGATGCCGAGCGCGGCGCCGATCTCGACGTGCGTGTAACCCTCGACGTCGTGGAGCACGAACACCGCGCGGTGGCCGAGCGGCAGCGCGTCGATCGCGGCGGCCATCCGGTCGCGGAGGTCGGGGTCCGCCCGCCGGTCGGGCGCGGGCGCGTCGCCCCCCTCGTCGAGCGGCGCCTCGCGCCGCGCGAACCGCTGTACCTGCTGCAACGTGTTGAGCGCGACCGAGACGGCGATGCGGTGCAGCCAGGTCGACAGGGCCGCCTCGTGCCGGAAGGTCGGCAGGCGCTCGAAGGCGCGGATGAACGTGTCCTGGGTGATGTCGCGCGCCAGGTCGTCGCGCCCGGCCATGCGGTACGCGAGGCGGTAGACGCCCTCGACGTGCGCGTCGTAGACCGCGCGTTCGGCCGCCGGATCGCCGCCGAGCGCGCGGGCGACGAGCGACCGCTCGTCCGCGCGATCGAGGGCCGGCCCCGTCGTCGTGCGCGGCGTCGGCGCCCGGCTCACCGCCGGCACCGCACCCACCACGCGCGCGACGGCATCGAACATCTCGGGACGGGCATCCGCACGTGGCGCTCGGTCGGGGGAGTCGCGGCGAGCGGCGCGCGGCGCCACCCGGGTCATCGCGCTACTGACAGGCGGGTCCGCAAAAGGGTTGTCCGCCCGCGCACCGCGCCCGCCGACCGGTTCTACGTCCCGCTCACGCCCCCGGCGCCGGCTGCGGCGTCCATGTCGGCCCCGCGCACCGCGGCCCGTCGGGCGTCCACTCCAGCGGATCGACGCACAGCTGCCGCACGGTCAGGTCCGCGTTCCACGCGTGGTAGACGATGTAGTCGCGCCCGTCCGGCCCCTCGACGACCGAGTGGTGCCCCGGCCCGCGCACGTGCCCGGCCACGGCGTGCAGCACGCGCGCCTCGCGTCCCTGCCCGGTGTACGGCCCCATCGGATGGTCGGCCACTGCGTAGTCCACGCCGTAGCGCGCGGTTTGATAGTTGGACCCGCTGTAGAAGCAGTAGTACCGCCCGCCGTGTCGCTCGACCCACGGCCCTTCGATCGTGTGCCAGTCGAACGTCCGCCCGTAGACGTCCATGCGGCGGTGCGCCTCGTAGAGCGTCCACGGGTAGTGGGCGCGGAGCACGGTGCGACACTCCCCCGCGAGCCGCGTCATCCCGACGAGCCGGTCCACGGCGAGCCCCGTGCCGGGCAGGGCGCCGCCGTCGGTGTTCGGGTAGTTGCGGGCGTAGAACAGGTACCACTGTCCGTCCGCGTCGCGGAACGGGTGCGGGTCGATCGTGAACCGGTTGTGCTCGCAGTCGAGCAGCGGGGTGCCGGTGTCGACGTACGGCCCTTCGGGCGCGCGGCTCGTCGCGACGCGGAGCTCGAAGTGCTCCTCCTCGACGCCGCCCATCGCGTAGTAGAGGTAGAACGTCCCCTCGTGCTCGACCGCCTCGGGCGCCCAGTACTCGTACCGCGCGTCCGCGTTAGGCGGCGTGAGCGCGCCGCCGAGCTCCGTCCAGGTGACGAGGTCCGCCGAGCGGAGCAGGGTGAAGATGCGGCCGTCCGCCTTCCGCTCGGACCCGGTCGTGCCGAAGGCGTAGTAGACGCCTGAGTGCCGCAGCACGCCGGGGTCGGGCATCGACCCGCCGTAGACCGGGTTCGTGTAGGTCTTGCTCGCCATGGGGCCGACGCCGCGCCCCGGACCGCCGGACTTCGGCGTGCCGAGCGCGGCGGCCGGGTCCAACACCCCGGCGGCCGCACAGCCGACGCCCACGGCCACGTGCTTCAGGAAGTCGCGCCGGGAGCCAGGGATCATCACGTGTCTCGGGGGAAGCCGTTGACACGCGTCCGACACGCCGCCGAACGCGTGGCGGAAAGATGAACGCCGGCGCGCGCGGAGTCAGGACCGCGCGGGCGAACAACCTCCGACGGCCCGGCGCCGTCAGCTGCCCGGCGTATCCCGGCACGCGGCCAGCTCCTCGCCGCACCGCGCCGCCGCCCGCACGCCGAGTTCGTAGCGCCGCACGCGATCGCTCGTGAGCGGCCGCGGCTCGGCGAGCACCCGCCGGCTCGCGTCATACATGCCGCGCATGGCATAGTACTGCTTCCCCGCGACCGTATCGCCCGCCCGGATCCGGGTCATGACGCGGTCGACCACGCGCCAGTACGCGCGGTCGCTCTCCGTCATCCCGCGCTGTGCCGCTTGGGCGGTGGAATCGCTTTCCACCGCGGCCGGCATTGCGGCAGGTGGCATTGCGGCGGCCAGCGTTGCGGCCGACGCGGCGTCGCGCGTGGCGCGGCGGCCGCTCGGTGCGATGCCCGTGCCGGGCAGCACGGGCATGCCCGCCAGTCGTGCGCCACCGCCCAGGCGGGCGAGTGGATTGCTACCGGCCAGCCTCAGGGCCGCCCCCACCATGCCCGGCTTGGCGAGGAGCCCGACGGCGCCAACACCGGTCAGCCCGAGGGCGACCTGGGCGGCCGTACCGCGCGACACTCCGGTCGTCTGCTCGGCGAGCGCGAGGCCCGGCCCGACGCGCGACGCCGCGGCACGCGCGATCCCGCCGAGGGCCCCGAAGCGGCCGTGATGCTCGGTAACTGGATCGGTAACTGGATCGGTAACTGGAGCGGTAACTGGAACGGGGACCGCGGCCGTGGCGGCCGAATCCTTCCCACGCGCCGAGTCGACCGTGGTCGGCCGGGTGCTGTCCACGGCGGCGGATGCGGACGTGTGGTGGACGAGCCGATGCAGAAAACCCTGCGCGGCGGCAGCGTGCACGGGGGCCGCGGCGACGAGCGCGGCGACGACGAACGTGGTGAGCGGACACATCGCGGCGGATTCCGGGCTGGAGACGAGGAGGAGCGGGCGCATCAGAAGAGGCCCACGCTGAAGCCGAGCGCGACCGGGACGGCCTTGATCTGTCGCGCGCTCTTGATCGCGCCGTGGTCGGAGTAGACGTTCTGCACGCGCCCTTCGGCGAAGGCCGCCACGCGCCCGAGCGCGAGCGAAAGTCCCGCGCCGCCGTCCACGCCGAAGCTGACGCTCGACTGCGAAGGGGCGGTCGCGACGAGTGGCGTGGTGCTCCCGGCCGCGGCCGTCACGGCGGTGTCCGCCGGCGTATGCACGTGAAAGGCTCCGAGCCCGGCCGTCAGGTACGGGCTCACCGGCCCGAGGTGGAACAGGGGCAGCGTGATCCCGCCGACGGCGCTCAGCATCTGACGCGAGCGGTCCTTTTCGACCGTCGTCAGCGTCGCGCCCGTGCTCGGGCCGCCGGGGAGCGACGGCACGCCGAGCACGTCGCGGAACGTCTGCTTCTGATAGCCGACGTTGAAACGGAGCGGCGGCAGGCCGGGGATGTGGACCAGCACATAAGTCTGGCCGTTGGGGCCGACGCGCGTGGGTGTGTCGGCGTTCTTGGTCGGCACGGTGAAGCCGCCCGCGACGCCGAGGCTGAGGATGGCCGGGCGCGAGCCGACCAGGGGGACGAGTTGCGCGCGGAGGGGGTGCGCGGTCGCGACGGCAGCCACGGCGGCTGCCAGGCGGACACCGCGCCGGCAGGCGGCAGTCGGGCGGGACGGGGGGAGTACGGGGATCGCGGGGACAGGCATGCGCAGCGGCCTCAGCAGATGGCGCGAGTGGGTTGCGCACCAGCCCTATTGCCGGTAGCGCAACTGCCACGTACCGTAGGCCCGCCCGATCAGAGGGCGATCAGACGCGGATCAGCGCGCAATCAGTTGGCGGGGCTCGGCGGGCGCGGGCGGGTCCGCGCCTCGGGGAGGAGGGGCGATGCTGCAATTGCGAGTGCTCGGCGGCCTGTCGATCGACCGCGACGGCGTCCCCGTCGACGCCGCCGGCGCGCAACGCAAGGGCATGGCGGCGCTCGCCGTGCTCGCCGTCGGCGGCGACCGCGGCGTCAGTCGCGCGCGCCTCGTCGGCCTGCTCTGGGGCGAGCGCGACGAGGACTCGGCCCGCCGCACGCTCGCGCAGGCCCTGTATCAGCTCCGCCGCACGCTCGGCGAGGACGCGCTCACGGTCGGCACCGCCGAGTTGCGCCTCAACCCGGAGGTCGTGACGTCGGACGTCGGCGCGTTCGAGGCGGCGCTCGCGCAGGACGACCGGCGCGGGGCGGCGGCGGCCTACCGCGGCCCGTTCCTCGACGGGGTGCACGTGCCTGGTGCGCCGGAGTTCGAGCGCTGGGCCGAGTGCGAGCGCGCGCGGATCGCCGGGCGGTTCGGGCGCGCGGTCGAGGAGCTCGCGCGCGAGGCGACGGCCGTCGGCGACGCCGCGCAAGCGGTGCAGTGGTGGCGGTGCACGGCGGGGGTGGACCCGCTCAGCTCCCGCATCGCACTCGGGCTCGTCGACGCGCTGGCCGCGAGCGGCGACACCGCCGGCGCGATTCGACAGGGGGAGCTCTACCAGACGCTGTGGCGCGAGGAGCTCGACACCGAGCCGGAACCGGCGTTCGCGGCGCGGCTCGCCGCCCTACGAGCCGGTCGGCACGCGACGCCGACGGGCGGCGTGCCGGTGGGCGGCGTCGCCGCTGCGCAGAAGGCGGACGCCGCGCCCATGCCGCCGGCCACGCCGAGCCTGCCAGCCGCACCAAGCCTGCCAGCCGCGCCGGCCGTGCCCGAGCCAGGGCCTTCCCTCCCGCCCAGCGTGACGGCACGCCGGCGCCGTGCGCCGTGGCGCATGCGCGTGCTCGCCGGACTCGGGCTCACCGTCGCGGTTGGGACCGCGGGCGTGCTCGAGTCCCGTCACGGCCGCGCCGATCCGCCCTCGATGCCGCGCGTGCTCGTCGCGGCCTTCGACAACGCGACCGGCGACACCACGCTCGACCCGGTCGGGCGGATGGCGGCCGGGTGGATCACCGAACGATTAGGGGAGACGGGTCTCGTCCGCGTCGTCGATGCGCGCACGGCGGTTGTTGCCTCGGGCGACGCGGGTCGCCCACCGGGCCTGGCGCCGTCGGGGGTCGACCGACTGCACGCGCTCGCCGCGGCGACGGGGGCGGACGTCGTCGTCTGGGGCACGTACTACCGTACCGGCGACTCGCTCCGCGTCGAGACGCAGATCGCTGACGCCAAGGACGGCCACGTGCTCCAGGCCGTCGTGCCCGTCAGCGCGCCCGTCGTCGCGCCGTTCGCCGCGATCGAGCGGGCGCGCGAGGCCGTGACGGGCGCGATGGCGACGCTCTACAACCCGCGGATGAGCGACTTCATCCGCCAGTCGCGCACGCCGCCCACGTACGAGGCGTACCGCGAGGCAATCGCCGGCTGGGACCTCCTCGCCGCGCGCAAGTTCGCGGAGTCCGCGGCGCACATGCGGCGCGCGTTCGCGCTCGACTCGACGTACCCGCAGCCGCTCATCATGGCGGCGTTCGACTACGAGGCGCTCGCACAGCCGGCCGCGGCCGACTCGATGATCGCGGCGCTGCACGCGCGGCCCGAACGCCTTTCTGCCGCCGACCAGGACCTCGTCGCGATCGTCTCGGACTGGCTCCACGGGCAGTACGACGACGCGGTCGCCGCGGCCCACGCGCTCCGTGAGCACGCCCCGGGGCCGGAGGCCGACATGTTGGTCGGCATCAGTGCGTCGCGCGCGCGCCGGCTCCGCGAGGCGGCCGACGCGTTCGCGCGCTCCGATCCCGAGCGCGGATGGATGCGGGGGTGGGCCAACCTGCCCGGGTATCAGCTGACGGCGTACCACATGCTCGGCGAGCCCGCGGCGGCGGTCGCGGTCGCGGAGGCGGGTGTCCGGAAGTTCCCCGGCGCGCAAACGACCATCATCGACCTCGTGATCGCGTACGTCGGCGCGGGGCGGGTCGACGACGCCGTGCGCACCGCGATCGGGGCGGAGGGGCTGCCCGACGATCCCGAGTACGACGCGGGGAGCGTGCTCTGGGACTGCGGGCGGGAGCTGCGCGCGCACGGCCACCCGCGCGAGGGCGACGTGCTCGCCGAGCGCGCGCTCGCCTGGTACCAGGCCCGCCCGGCGGCCGTGCGCGAAACGCCCGCGGGGCGCGTCGTCGTCGCCCGCGCGCTCTACCGTGCCAAACACTGGGCCGCGGCCGATTCGGCGTTCCAGGCGCTCGCGCGTGACGGCGTCGGCGGCGTGGTCACGGTGGCCTACCTCGGCGGCCTGGCCGCGCGCCGCGGCGACCGGGCCGCCGCGGCGCGCTGGGACGACGCGCTCGCCGCGATCCACGTGCCCTACGCGAACGGCCTGCCGACCGCCGCGCGCGCGCGCATCGCCGCCCTGCTCGGCGACCGCGACCGCGCCACCGCGCTCTACCGCCGGGCCGAGGCCGAGGGGCTGTCGTACGTGCTGAGCGACCACGCGGACATGGACTTCGCGTCGGTACGCGACTATCCGCCGTTCGCCGCCCTGCTCCGGTCGCGCGACTGACGCCGCGCGGGTGTTAGGCGCCCCCCGCCGCCGGGAGCGTCAGCGAGAACGTGCTCCCCACCCCCGGCCGGCTCTCCGCCGTCAGCTCCCCGCCCATCCCGCGCGCCAGCTCGCGGCTGATCGCCAGCCCCAGCCCCGTGCCCTCGGCCGCGCGCGTCAGGTCGCCGCGCACCTGCACGAACGGCGCGAACACCGCCTCGAGCTGGTCGGCGGGGATCCCGATCCCCGTGTCGCGCACCGCGAGCACGACGCGCCCGTCGCGCGCCACGCAGGACACGTCGACGCGCCCGCCCCGGTCGGTGAACTTCACCGCGTTCGAGAGCAGGTTGACGAGCACCTGCCGGCACTTCTCCGCGTCGGCGCGCACGGCCGTGTCGGGCGCGCCGACGTGCAGCGCGAGCGCGAGCCCCTTCGCCCGGGCCTGCGGTGCGACGAGCGCCTCGGCCGCCGCGAACGCGTCGCCGACCCGCACGTCCGCCAGCTCGTAGTGCACCGTGCCGGTCTCGAGCTTCGCGTAGTGCAGCACCTCGTTGATGAGGCCTAACAGGTGCCGCTGGCTCGCCTGGATGCGCGCGATGTCGTGGCGCTGGTCGTCGGTCACCGGCCCGCGCACGCCCATCTCCATCAGCTCCGCGTAGCCGCCGATCGCGTTGAGCGGCGTGCGCAGCTCGTGGCTCATCGTCGCCAGGAACTGCGCCTTCGCGCGGTTGGCCGCCTCCGCCTCGGCCCGCGCCGCCTCCGCGTCCGCGCGCGCCCGCTCGCTGTCGGCCAGCAGCCGCTCGCGCTCCGCCGCCGCGGCGCGTTCGGCCGTCACGTCGCGGAAGAAGACCGCGAGCCCGCCCCCCTCGGCCGGGTACGCCTGGATCGCGTGCCACACGCCGGCGCGCGGGTAGTAGTGCTCGAAGCGCGCGGGGACGCCGTCGGCCGCGACGCGGCGGTACTGGCGCTCGATCTCGCCGCCCGCGGTCTCGGGCCAGAGCGCCCAGTGGTCGCGCCCGACGAGCGCGGCGCGCGTGGTCCCGTTCAGCCGGCACGCGGCGCGGTTGGCGTACGTCACGCGCCACGCGGCGTCGAGCGACAGGAACGCCTCCGACATCCCCTCGACCACCGCGGCGAGCCGCCGCTCGGCCGCGCGCCGCGCGCCCACGTCGCCCGCGCGCCGGCCGCGCGCGGGCGCGCCCGAGAGCACGTCCGGGTCGGGGACGGTCGGATACGAATTCGTGACGGACCGGTCGGCGGGCCACCGCTCGGGGTCCGGGGGTCCGCCCGCGGAGCCGGCGCGCGCGCGCGCCATTAGGACCGGAACCAGAAGAATGCCGGACGCGACATGCGCCAATATGTGGCCGCGCGCCCGCGCGCGCATCCCTCCCCGCCGCGCGCCGCGCCGCCGGCCGACAGCCTCAACCGGCCCGCAGCCGCCCGACGTCGCGCAGCGGCGGGACGCCGAACAGCCGGCGGTACTCGCGACTGAACTGTGACGGACTCTCGTAGCCGACGCGCTGGCTCGCCGTCGCCGCGTCCGCCGGCTCCGACATCAGGATGCGCCGCGCCTCCTGCAGCCGCAGCTGCTTCTGGAACTGCAGGGGACTCATGTGCGTCACGGCCTTGAACCAGGCGTGCATCGTCGACGGGCTCATGTTCACCTCGCGCGCGAGCTCCTCCATGCGGATCGGGCGCGTCGCGTTCCGCTTCAGCCACTCCAGCCCGGCGGCGATGCGTTGCACCTGACCGCTGCCCGCCCGCATCCGGCGCAGCAGCCCGCTCTGCTCGCCGAGCAGCAGGCGGTAGAAGATCTCGCGGCGGACGAGCGGCGCGAGCACCGCGATCTCGGCCGGCCGCCTGAGCAGGCCCACGTACCGGATCACCGCGTCCAACAGCTCCGCGTCGAGCGGACTCTTGAACACGCCCCGCTCGGAGCGCGGGTCCGACGGCGGCAGCTCGGCCTCGACGATCAGCGCGCCGATCTCGGCGAAGTCCAGCTCGACCGCGACGCCGAGGCACGGCCGCTCCGGCGTCGCCTCGACGATCTGGCCGAGGAGCGGGAGGTCGAGCGAGAGGACGAGGTACGTCTCGGGGTCGTAGACGTAGCGCGCGTCGTTCACCAGCACGCACTTCGCGCCCTGCGCGACGACGCACAGGACGGCGCGGTCGACGGTGTGCCGCGGCGCGCTGGTCGCGGTGTACCGCGACAGGTACAACCCCGGGATCGCCGTCTCGCCGGGGCCCTCGCCGTCGCGCAGCTCGGCGACGAGTGCCGCGAGCTCTCCGATCCGTCCCATGCCCTCCCTCCCGTGAGCGGTCCTCGTCGAACCTACGCCCGCGCGCCCCGGCCTGGCACCGCGGCCGGAGGATCGGGCAACGATCGCCGAGGATCGATCAACGGCATTCCGGTCTGGACCCGCCAGTATTGGAAAGGCGTTGGGGTCGTACGAAGTCACGCAATTCTGGAGGATCGGTACATGCGCTACAACAGGTTGGGCGCCACGGGACTGTTCGTGTCCGAGCTGTGCTTCGGCACGATGACATTCGGCGGGGACGGCGCGTACAACATCGTCGGCACCGTGCAGCAGGCCGACGCCGACGCCCTGCTCGCGCGCGCGGTCGAGGCGGGCGTCAACTTCCTCGACACGGCCGACACGTACTCCGGCGGCAACTCGGAGCGGATCACCGGCCAGGCGCTGAAGAATCTCGGGATCAAGCGCGACGAAATCGTCGTCGCCACGAAGGTGTTCGGCGAGACCGGCGCGGGGCCGAACCAGCGCGGTTCGTCGCGCGGCCACATCCTCGACGCCGCGCGGGCGAGCCTCGACCGCCTGCAGCTGGACCACATCGACCTGTACCAGCTCCACGGCTTCGACCCGGCCACGCCGATCGAGGAAACCCTCGGCGCGCTCGACGATCTCGTGCGCGAGGGGCTCGTCCGCTACATCGGCGTCTCCAACTGGGCGGCGTGGCAGATCGCGAAGGCGGTCGGCATCTCCGCGCACCGCGGCCTCGCGAAGTTCGCCTCGCTCCAGGCCTACTACACGATCGCGGGGCGCGACCTCGAACGCGAGATCGTCCCGATGCTCGCGAGCGAGGGGATCGGCCTGCTCGTCTGGAGCCCGCTCGCGGGCGGGCTGCTGAGCGGCAAGTACGGGCGCGAACAGCAGGACGTGGAAGGCAGCCGCCGCACCGCCTTCGCCTTCCCGCCGGTCGCGATGGACCGCGCCTACGACGTCATCGACGCGCTGCGCGCGATGGCCGAGCAGAAGCAGTCGACCGTCGCGCAGCTCGCGCTCGCGTGGCTCCTGCACCAGCCGCGCGTGACGAGCGTCATCCTCGGCGCGAAGCGCGTCGACCAGCTGGACGACAACCTCGGCGCGGTCGACGTCAGCTTCACCGACGACGAGCTGCGCACGCTCGACGCGGTGAGCCGGCTCCCCGCCGAGTATCCCGGGTGGATGCTGGAGATGTGGAGCCAGGCGCGCGCGACGCAGCTGGCGAACGCGCGGGGCTGACGCATGCCGCTCACCGAGTTCCGCACCCTCGGCCGCTCCGGCCTCGTCGTCAGCCCGCTCGCCCTCGGCACGATGACCTTCGGCGCGCCGCGTTGGGGGTCGCCGGACGACGTGTCCAAGGCCGTCTTCGACGCCTACGTCGACGCGGGCGGCAACTTCGTCGACACCGCCGACGTGTACGCGAAGGGGCGCAGCGAGGAGCTGTTAGGCGGCTACGTCGCCGACCGCGGCCTGCGCGACCAGGTCGTGCTGGCGACCAAGTTCGCCTTCAACGCCGCCCCGCCCAACCCGAACGCGGGCGGCAACGGCCGCAAGAACATCCGCCGCGCGCTCGAGGGCTCGCTGCGCCGGCTGCGCACCGGCTACGTCGACCTGTACTGGCTACACGCGTGGGACGTGGTCACGCCCGCGGACGAAGTACTTCATTCGTTAGGCGACCTCGTCCGCGCCGGCCTCGTGCGCTACTTCGGCCTCTCGGACGTGCCCGCGTGGTACGCCGCCAAGATGGCGACGCTCGCGGCGGCGCACGGCGTGCCCGGCCCGATCGCGCTGCAGCTCGAGTACTCGCTCGTCGAGCGCAGCATCGAGCGCGAGCACGTCCCCGCCGCGTTCGACCTCGGGCTCGGCGTCGTGCCGTGGAGCCCGCTCGCGGGCGGCTTCCTCGCCGGGAAGTACGCGCGCGCGCCGACGGAGTCCGCAGAGGGCGCGAGCGGGGAGGGCCGGCTGAGCGGCAGCAACCCGTTCGGCAACACGAAGTTCACCGACCGCAACTGGCGCGTGCTGGACGTGCTGCGGGACGTCGCCGCCGCGGCCGGACGCGCGCCGGCGCAGGTCGCGCTCGCCTGGGCGTCCTCGCGGCCGGGCGTCGCCGCGCCAATCATCGGCGCGAGCCGGGTCGAGCAGCTGCACGACAACCTCGCCTCACTCGACGTCCAGCTCACACCCGAACAGCTTCGCACGCTCGACGAGGCGACCGCGCCCGAGCCGACCTTCCCCTACCCCATCTTCGCGCCGGCGGTGAACCGTATGATCTTCGGCGGGGCGCGCGTGACCGGCTGGCGGTGAGCGGCGGGGGCGCGCGCCGTCCCCCTCCTCCCAACCCGCCCGATGCCCACGCCCACCCGACGGATGCGCGCGGCCCTCGCGCTCGTCGCGACGGCCACCGCGCACGCGACGGCGCGCGCGCAGCCCGCCGCCGACCGCCCCGTCTACCGCGACTCCGCGCGCCCCGTCGAGGCGCGAGTGCGCGACCTGCTCGGCCGCATGACGCTCGACGAGAAGGTCGCGCAGCTGCGCTGCGTCTGGAACGAGAAGCGCCGCCTGCTCGGCCCGGGCGGCCGGTTCGCGCCGGAGAGCGCGGCGGCCCGGATCCCGTTAGGCGTCGGCCGCGTCGAGCGGCCGAGCGAGGGGCGGGACGCGGCGGGGGAGGCGCGGTTCGTCAACGACGTGCAGCGCTTCCTCGTCGAGCGCACGCGGCTCGGCGTCCCCGCGCTGATGCACGAGGAGGCCCTGCACGGCCTCATGGCGCGCGACGCGACGAGCTTCCCGCAGGCGATCGCGCTCGCGAGCGCGTGGGACCCCGCGCTGCAGGAGCGCGTCTTCGCGGCGATCGCGGCCGAGGCGCGGGCGCGCGGCGCGCACCAGGTGCTCGCCCCGGTGGTGGACGTCGCGCGCGACCCGCGCTGGGGGCGCATCGAGGAGACGTACGGCGAGGACCCGTACCTCGTCGCCCGGCTCGGCGTGGCCGCGGTGCGCGGGCTGCAGGGGCGCGGCGCGGGCGGTGCATTAGGCCCGGACCGCGTACTCGCCACGCTCAAGCACCTCACCGGGCACGGGCAGCCCGAGTCGGGAGAGAACACCGCGCCCGCGCCCTACGGCGACCGCGTGCTGCGCGAGGTATTCCTGCCGCCGTTCGAAGCCGCGGTCGAGGCGGCCGGCGCGGCGAGCGTGATGCCGTCCTACAACGAGTTCGACGGCGTGCCGATGCACGCCAACGCGCGCGTGCTGCAGGGGATCCTGCGCGGGGAGTGGGGGTTCCGCGGGACGGTCGTTTCCGACTGGGGCGCGCTCAACGACCTCGTCTCGCTGCACCACGTCGCGGCCGACTCGGCGGAGGCCGCGCGCGAGGCGATCCTCGCGGGCGTGGACGCCGACCTCCCCGACCGGAGCACGTACGGCGCGCTCGCGGACCTCGTGCGCGCGGGGCGCGTGCCCGCGGCGCTCGTCGACTCCGCCGTCGCGCGCACCCTCCGGCACAAGTTCCTGTTAGGTCTGTTCGAGCACCCGTACGTCGACACGGCGCTCGCCGCGCGCTCGGTCGGCGACCCCGCGCACCGCGCCCTCGCGGAGGAGGCGGCGCGGAAGGTGATCGTGCTGCTCAAGAACGTGCCCGTCACACGCGGGCCCGCCCGCGGCGGCGCGCCCCTCCTCCCGCTCGACCGCGCGCGGCTGCGCACCATCGCCGTCGTCGGGCCGAACGCGGCCGAGGCGTTCCTCGGCGGCTACAGCGACGCCCCGCTCCGCTCGGTGAACGTGCTCGACGGGATCCGGCGCAAGGCCGGCGCGGGCGTGCGCGTGCTCTACGCCGAGGGCGTGCGGATCACCGAGCCCGTGCGCGACGCCGCGCACCCGGCGCGGGGCGGCAGCAATTCGGCCGCGCGCTGGAACGCCGACGCGGTGCGGCTCGCGGACCCGCAGGAGAACGCGGCCCGCATCCGCGAGGCGGCCGCGATCGTTAGGCAGAGCGACGTCGCGGTCCTCGTCGTCGGCGACAACGAGCAGACCTCGCGCGAGGCGTGGAGCCGCACGCACCTCGGCGACCGCACGGGCCTCGACCTCGTCGGCGAGCAGAACGCGCTCGTGCGCGCGGTGCTCGCCACCGGCATACCGACCGTCGTCGTGCTCGTCCACGGGCGCCCGCTCTCGATCAACTACGTCGCGGACAGCGTGCCGGCCGTCCTCGACGCGTGGTACCCCGGGCAGGAGGGCGGGACGGCCGTGGCCGACGTGCTCTTCGGCGACGCGAACCCGGGCGGCAAGCTCCCCGTCTCGATCGCGCGCTCGGTCGGGCACCTGCCGGCGTTCTACAACTACAAGCCGTCGGCGCGCCGCGGCTACCTGTTCGACCGCACCGACGCGCTCTTCCCGTTCGGGCACGGGCTGAGCTACACGACGTTCCGCGTCGGCGCGCCGCAGGTCGCGTCGACCGCGTCGGCCGAGCGGGTCGCGGCCGGCGACTCGGTGCCGGTGCGTGTGGACGTGACCAACACCGGCGCGCGCGCGGGCGACGAGGTCGTGCAGCTCTACTTACGCCAGGCGGTGAGCTCGGTGACGCGCCCGGTGATGGAGCTGGCGGGCTTCGAGCGCGTCACGCTCCGCCCGGGCGAGACGCGCGCCGTGACCTTCCGGCTCGCGCCGCGCGCCTTCGCGCTCTGGGACGCGGGGATGCGGCACGTCGTCGAGCCGGGCGCGTTCGACGTGATGGCGGGGTCGAGCTCCGCGTCGGTCCGGACGGCGCGCCTCACGCTGTCGGGCGACCGCGCGTACCCCGTCGCGCGCTAATGTGCTGCGCAGAGTTTGGCCGTCATTCTCCGCTCGTCGTCCCGAGCGCGGCGAGGGACCTGCCTTCCCGGGTGACGCGGCCGGGCCAGGCGCGCCCGGGACGACAGCCTAACGCGCCGGGTCGACGGTGGGCCGTGCGAACGCGCCGGCCGCGCCCGGAGCGCTCGCCCCGGAGGATGGCCGCGCCGCCGTCGTCGACGTGGCTCAGCTCCGGCCCCCGCGGGGCACCGTCGGGAACCGCGACGCGCGTCGCCGTCGGTACCCCGCCCTGACCGCGGCCGTTACCGGACCACCGGCAGCACGACGCGCGACGCGTACGCCCCCGCGTGGTGTACGGCCGTGTGCGCCACCCGCCCGGCCGTCTCGTCGTAGTTCCGCCCGCCCGTGTTCAGGTTGCGGTCGAAGCGCGGGAAGCTGGAGCTCGAGACCTCGGCCCGGAGCCGGTGCCCCGGCGGCAGGTACCACGACGTGGCGTGCAGGCCGACCGGCACCCGGTAGACCACGCCGGGCCGCATCGGCCGCGGCCGGGCGAAGCCGCCCCGCCACCGCGCGCGCGTGATCCCCTCCTGGATGTTCATCGCCCGGCCGTCCGGGAACACGTCGAGCAGCTTCACCGTGACGTCCGTGTCCGGCGCGTCGGAGCTCACGTACACCTCGGCGCGCATCGGGCCGGTCAGCTCCAGCCCCTCGCGGAGCACGTCGCCGGTGTAGACCAGCACGTCGGCGCGCTGCTCGAGGTCCGCGTTGTCGTACGAGCCCGGCTGGTCCTTGGGGTTGCCGGTGCAGCAGATTGCGCCGCCGCGCGACGGGACGGGGTCGGCCGGATCGTAGGTGAACGTGTCGGGGGGCTCCGCCGCGCGGCCCGCCCGGGTCGACGGGGCGAGGCTCAGGCGGCCGTCCCCGGTCCGGGTGTTCGCCCCGCCGCCGCTCCGGAGGTAGAACGCCGTCGCGCGCATGCCCGGCACGGGCCAGCGGTCGGCCGCGCGCCAGGCGTTCCGGCCGATGGTGTAGTACTGCACGCGCGGCAGCGCATCGAGCGCGTGCACGGTGCCGCGCAGCCACCGGTCGAACCACGCGAGGTACGTCTCCCAGTAGTGCAGCCGCGCGTCGCCGACCGGCAGGTCGCCGACCCGCGTGTCGCCCGACGCGGCCTCGGAGGCGCAGTGCGTCGTCGGCGAGATGATTACGTACTGCCCGGTCCGCGCCCGGTCGTTCACGCCGTTGGCGCGGAAGAGCGCCGCCTCGGTGAGCGCCTGGTCGGCCAGGTCGAACCAGGACGAGACGTGGAGTGTGGCAACGCCCACCCTGTCGCGCGACGTCAGGTAGCCCTGCCGGTCCCACCAGGGGTCGTCGGGCGCGCGCGTGAGGAAGTTGCGCCAGTCCCACGACGGCGAGCCGGCGCGCTCGGTCATGTCGAGCACCGGCAGCGTGCGGAGGAACGTCGGGAGGTCGACGTGCGGCGCCGGCCGCGCGCCCCGGTCGACCGACGCGAACACCGGCATCCAGCCGAAGTTGATCGAGAGCGCGAAGGCGCCGCCCTCGACCGAGCCCCAGAAGCTCCGGTGCCGCCCCACGCGGCCGAGGTTCCCCCCGGCGGCCTGCGCGATGGCGGCGACGTGGTGCGGGTGCCGGAGCGGCGCGGCGAGGATCTGCTCCTCGCCGAGGTACGAGCAGCCGTACGTGCCGATGCGGCCCGAGGACCAGGGCTGCGCGGCCACCCAGTCGAAGGTGTCGGCCCAGTCGGTCCGGTCGCCGGCGTAGACGCGGAAGGCGCCTTCCGAGGCGAACTTGCCGCGCACGTCCTGCAGCACGACGGCGTAGCCGTGCGAGGCGAAGAACGCCGCGGGTCCCGTCGCCCCACGGTAGGCCGCCTTGTTGTACGGCAGCCGCATGAGGACCGTCGGCAGCGGCCCCGCCACGCCGGCCGGTCGGTAGACGTCGGTCGCGAGCCGGACGCCGTCGCGCATCGGGACCAGCGTCGTGCGCACGCTGTCGACCGCGTACGCGCCCGCCGGGCGCGGGTACGGGGCGGCGGCCACCTCTGCGCCGGCCCCGCCGGGCGGCTGCGCCGCCCCACACGTCGTCGCCATCGCCAGTGCCGCGGGCGTCGCGGCGAGCAGCGCCGCGAGCACTCTCGGCGACCGCACCCGCGGCGACGCGGGTGGTGTGACGAACGGACGAGGCATGCGGGCGGGGAGCGGAGGCGGGGGTCGAGGGGGATTATTCCATCGCGCACACCGGCGGGCAAGCCGAGCGCGGTCGGGGCCGCGGTCGGGCCCCCACTCATCGGCCCCGCGCCGCTGCCTTGGCCTCGGCCACCTGCTGCACCACCTCCGGCCGCATGGGGGCGAGCGCGGACAGCAGGGGCCCGAACCCTTCGTGTCGCCGACGCCGCGCCCGCGCGCCGCGGGGACGATGTACAAGTCGTGCACCCACCCACTCGTGGGCAGCGCGTCGACGAAGCTCGCCGGCTCGACGCCCGTCCGGGTCGTCGGACGCTTCCGCGACGCGTCAGTGCGGCCGCGTGAGCAGTCCGCGCGTCCGCAGCCAGGTCGCGAGCAGCGCGGGCCAGACGCCGAGCACGGGGTCGGCGAGCGCGAGCCCAGCCCCGTGTGACCCGGGCTCGAAGACGTGCAGCTCCGCGGGGACGCCGGCGCGGCGCAGCGCGAGGTAGAACGCGACGCTGTTCTCGGCCGGCACGACGTCGTCCGCGTTCGTCGTGAACAGGAACGTCGGCGGCGTGCGGGCCGTCACGTGCTGCTCGGCCGACAGCTCCGCCCGGAGCGCGGCGGGCGCGTCGGCACCGAGCAGGTTGGTCGCGGAGCCCTGGTGGGTGTAGGGCGCGGTGAAGGAGACGACCGGGTAGGCGAGGACGAGGAAGTCCGGGCGGCTGGACGCGCGGTCGACCGGGTCGGGCGCGCGCGGGTCGCCGTCGTCGAAGCGCGTGGCCGCCGTCGCGGCGAGGTGCCCGCCGGCCGAGAAGCCCATCACGCCGACGCGGTCCGCGCGGACGCCGAACTCGCCGGCGCGGGCGCGCACGAGGCGGAGCGCGCGCTGCACGTCGCCGAGTTCGACCGGGTGGTGGTAGCGCGGGCCGAGCCGGTAACGCAGCACCAACGCCGTCACGCCTAACGCGTTGAACCAGTTCGCGACCTGGCGCCCCTCGTGGTTCTCCGCGAGCGCGGCGTAGCCCCCGCCGGGGGCGACGATCACGGCGGTCCCCGCGGTCGCCCCGCCGGCGGTCGTGTACGGCCGGCCGAACGGCCGGTAGAGGGTGAGGGTCGGCGTGTCGCGGTCCTCGTCGCCGAGCGCGCCCGGCGCGCGCCCCGGCCAGAGGCGGATCACCTGCGGCGGCTGGGCGAGGTCGGGCTGCGGCGGGCCCGCGGGCTGGGCCGCGCCGCGCGACGGTCCCGCGAGGCCGATCAGCCCCGCGAACCCCGCGAGCGCGCCGCGCACGCGCGGCAGACGTGGCACGCGTGTCGCCCGCACGGCTACTGGCCGCCGTTCCGCGCCGCGGGCGCGCCCGCCCGGAGCGCGTTCCACCGCGCGACGACCGCGGCCGCGTCGGCGCGCGCCCGGTCGCACGCCGCGATCTGCCCGGCGGTCGGCGCGACGTCGGCGCCCTGCAGCGGCATCACCGCGTCGACGAGGGCGCGGCTCGCGCCGTCCAACGTCGTCACCGCGTCCGCGGCCCGGCCGCGCCGCGGGCCGGGCGCCGCCGGCCGCTCGCCCGGCGGCGGGGCGATCGAGTCCACGCGCGCCCGCAGCGCGGCGTCGCCCGTACGGGCGGCGAGCGCGCGGGCCTCCACGTACGCGGCGTGCGCGGCGACGGCGGCCGCGTACGTGGAGGTCGAGAGCGAGGCGAGCTGCGCGAGCCCCGCGGCCGGCGTGCGGACGCGCGGGTCGAGGCGCAGCGCCAGCGGCTGCGTGTAGCGGCGGCCGTCCACCGTGAGGCGTACCGTGTACGCGCCCGGCGGCGCCCACGGCGAGGCCGGCGACGGGTAGGTGCGGTGCGGCACGGCGCCGTTCGCCCCGTCGTCGTCCTCGCCTAACGCACCGGTGCCGGGGACCGGGTCGTAGTGCAGGTCCCAGCTCACCCGGTGCATGCCGGCCGACGTCCCGACCCGCATCGCCGGCGCGGGCCAGTAGAGCGGCACCGCGCAGTCCGGCGCGGACGGGGTCCGCTGGCAGACGCGGTCGTACGCGGCGGGGTCGAGCGCGGGGTCCGGGCCCGGCACGCGGTCGGCGCTCGAGTACGTGCGCACGACCTTCCCCGCCGCGTCGAGGACTTCGAGCGTGACCGGGCCCGCGGCGTCGGCGCCGAGGAAGTAGTCGAGCACCGCGCCGGGGGGCGGGTTCTCGCCGGCGGGGACCTCGGGCGGCCACGGCGTCGGGTCGTTGGTCGCGAAGCGCACGCGCACCGCGGTCACGGGCTTGACGAGGTAGGCCGCGCGCGACGCGGCGGCCGCGCGCACGGCGGCCGCCTGGCGGAGCGGCGTCAGGTCGTCGAGGATCCAGAACCCGCGCCCGTGCGTCCCCGCGACGAGGTCGGCGCAGAGGCACGTGCTGTCGTCCTTGACCTGGAGGTCGCGCACCGAGATCGCCGGCATGTCGCGGCGGAGCGACTGCCAGTGGTCGCCGTCGTCGAACGAGACCCAGACCTGCGTGTCGGTCCCCGCGTAGAGCAGCCCCGGCACGCGCGGGTCCTCGCGGATCGTGTTCGCGACCGCGCCGGGCGCGATGCCCGTGTTGATCTCCGTCCACGTCCGCCCGCCGTCGTGCGTGCGCCAGAAGTGCGGGTTGAGGTCGTCGAGGCGGAGGGTGTTCGCGGCCGCGTAGGCGGTGCGCGCGTCGAAGTGCCCGGCGTCGATGTTGAAGATGCGCGTCCATGGCTTGATCTGCGGCGGCGTGACGTTGGTCCAGCGCGCGCCGCCGTCGGTCGTCGTCTGGAGGTTGCCGTCGTCGGTGCCGGCCCAGAGCACGCCCGCGTCGCGCGGCGAGGGCGCGAGCGCGGTGATCGCGCCTAACGGGGCGGGCGTGACCCCCGCCGCGTACTTGCCCGCGTTCGCCGGCACCGCCCACGTCTGCCGCGCGAGGTCGGGGGAGATCCGCGTCCAGCTGTGCGCGTGGTCGGTGCTCTTCCAGACGGCGTCGGACGCGTAGTAGAGCACGCCCGGGTCGACCGGCGACCAGTGCAGCGGCATCGTCCGCACGTTGCGGTTGTACTGCGTCCCCCTCGCCTCCGCGCTCGGCCCGACGAGCGTCGTCTGCCCCGTCCGGCGGTCGTAGAGCGAGACGTTGGTCCGCATGCTCCCGTAGACCGCGTCGGGGTTCCGGGGGTCGGGCGCGGCGATGCCGTACTCCTGGATGTTGACCGGGTGCCAGTCGTGGAAGGTGATCTCGCCGTCCATGCTGCGGCTGTCGACGCACGCCGAGCCCGAGTCCTGCTGCCCGCCGCAGACGCGGTACGGAAAGGCGAGGTCGGTCGAGACGTGGTACATCGCGGCCGTGGGCTGCGTGTACCAGTTGCTCCACGACCGGCCGCGGTTGGCCGAGACGACCGCGCCCTGGTCCGAAACGACGAGCAGGATGTCGGGGTTGTTCGGGTTGATCCACGTTTTCTGGTAGTCGTCCCCGCCCGGCGCGCCGCGTACCGCGGTCCACGTGCGGCCCGCGTCCTCGGTGCGCCAGAAGACGGTCGACGAGCTGTAGACGACGCGCGGGTCCTTGGGGTCGACGGCGAGCGTGGGCAGATCGCCGCCGCCGATGCGGATCATCGGGCGCGGGTCGCCGACGGTCGGCGCCGCGGGCGTCCCGGCGTTCCCCGGCGTGCCCGCGCGCGCCGCGGCGGAGTCGGCCGGCGAGCCCCCGGCGCGTGCGCGGGGGGCGTTCTCGTTAGGCGCACCGCCCGTGCGGGCACTCGAGTCGCGCGCACCCGCGCCCTTGGCGTCGTGCGCGTCGGTGCCCTGCCCGCTCCCGCTCCGCGGGTTCTCGACCGCGAGCCGCCAGTGCTCGCCCGCGTCGTTCGAGGTGTAGAAGCCGACGACGCCCGCGTTCCCGCGCCCCGTACTCCCGTCGGGCGTCGCGCCCGCGACGGCCGCGTAGAGGACGCGCGGGTCGCTCGGGGCGACGGCGAGGTTCGCCTGGATCACGGCCGGCAGGCCGTTCGTCAGCTGCCGCCACGTCGTGCCGCCGTCGGTCGACTTGAAGATCCCGTTCCCCGCCCCGCCGAAGCCCTGCCCCTCGACGAAGCTCTGCTGCTGCTGCCAGAGCGTCGCGTAGACGACGTTGGGGTCGCGCGGGTCGAGGCGCACGTCGTTGCCGCTCGTGTACTCGTCCTTGTAGAGGACCTTCTGGAACGAGCGCCCGCCGTCGGTCGAGCGGTAGATCCCGCGCTCGGCATTCGGCCCGTAGGGATGGCCTAACGCGGCGACGAACAGCCGGTCGGGGTTCCGCGGGTCGACCTCGATCATCGCGATCATCTCGGTGTCGTCGAGGCCGAGGTGCGTCCACGTCTTGCCGCCGTCGACGGACTTGTAGACGCCGTTGCCGACGGCGAGGTCGGGGCGGATGATCCCCGCGCCGGTGCCGACGTAGATCACGTTCGGGTCGGAGGGCGCGACGGCGATCGCGCCGATCGAGCCGGTGGGCTCGCGGTCGAAGAGCGGCTGCCACGTGGAGCCGTAGTCGGTCGAGCGCCACACGCCGCCGTTGTCGAAGCCGACGTAGAACACGTTCGGCTGGCTCGGCACGCCGGCGAGCGCGCGGGCGCGGCCGGCGCGCGTGGGGCCGATCGTGCGCCAGTGCATGGCCGCGGCGGGGTCGGCGGTCGGGGAGGCCGGGGCCGCGGCCGTCTGCCCGCGGGCGGCGGGGGCCGTACCGACGACGGCGGCGAGGAGGGCGGTGAGGCGGGGGACGGACGCGCGCATGACAGTCGGGCGGGAGGGGGTCGCGAAACCGCTACCAACGCGAGAACGCTAGCCGGCGCCGTACATTCGGGCATGCCCCCGCGTCGGCCGACCGCCCCGAAACTCCCGTCCGCCGCCCCGATCCCGGTGGCCACGGTCGGCTACGAGGGCGCGACGCTGCCGGCGCTGCTCGACGCGCTCCGCGGCGCCGGCGTCGCGCTACTCGTGGACGTGCGCGCCGTCGCCCGCTCGCGCCGGCCGGGGTTCGCCAAGTCGCGCCTCGCGGCCGCGCTCGCCGAGGCGGGCGTCGACTACCGCCACCTGCGCGGGCTCGGCACGCCGGCCGACGGGCGCGCCGCCGCCCGCGCCGGGCGCCACGCCGCGATGCGCGCGGTCTACCGTGCGCACCTCGGCACGGCCGAGGCGCAGGCCGACCTCGACGTGCTCGCGGGGCTGGCGGCCGCTCGGCACGTCTGTCTGCTCTGCTTCGAGGCCGACCCGCGGCACTGCCACCGCCTACTCGTCGCCGACGCGCTCGCGGCGCGCCTGCCCGTCGTCGTCACGCACCTGCGGCCGTCGGGCGCGACGGCGTCGGCCTAACACGCCGGCCCCGCCCCGCGGCGGCGCCCGCTGTCAGGTGCTCCGGATCGTCCAGAAGTCCTGCGCGAGCGTGCGTTCGAGCAGGTACGAGTACGGCAGGAACCCGTACCCGCCCGCGCCCCACTCCGTCCCCCACGAGTTCCGGATGGTGAAGGCGCGCGACGCGTCGTCGTACCCGACCGCCATCACCGCGTGGCCCCCGACGACGCTGTCCTGCGTCGTCGGCATCGGGATCTGGCCGGTCCTCGCGGCGTTCGGCTGATAGATGCTGTCGTACGCCGTGAACCCGAAGACGAACGGGTAGCCGGACGCGAGGCACCCCTTTATCGTGTTGAGGTCCTGGATCAGGCGCAGGTACGACGTGACCTTGTACTGCGACGCGTCGGCGAAGGCCTGGGCGGGCGGCGCGTCGGTGAACTTGGTGATGTCGTACGGCCAGTCCGTCGCCTCCGGACAGACGCCGACCGACGCGACGCTCTTGATGCCGTCGCGCAGCTGCGCGCCGCTGTCCTGGCCGACCGTCCCTTCGATCGTCCGCTCGTTGTAGTAGATGAACAGGCGCGAGGGCACGAACGGCGTCGGGTACTTGGCGGACTCCTTCATCTGGTCGAACTCGACCGCGCCGGCGATCGCGTTCGCCGTGCAGCTCCCGAGCTCGCCCGGGTTGTACACGGGCGGACACTTCGGCCGGAGGTCGACGCTCGCCGGGATGTTCTTCAATACGGGCGTCGGCGCGGCGTAGAGGAAGTCCCGGTGGTCGGGGAGGTCGGGGGTCCAGCCGAAGTGCTGGATCTGACGCGGGCGCGGGCCCGCGTCGGGGCCGGGGGCGGTGGACTGGTATTGCTGGTATTGCACCCCGGACGTGCGGGCGTGCGTGGTCCGACTGGACATGCGGGTCTCCGGACGGTAGGACGGTGAGGCGCGCGGTCGGCGTCCCGCCCGGGGTGGGCGGGGGACTGCGGCCGTACTCCCGTGCCGCCCTCGGCGTCGCGCGGCGCGGGAGGCGGGCGGGCGCGGTGGGCTCGAGCGACACGAGTGCCCACCGGGGCCCCGTCGTCGGGTGACCCGCCGCGGGCGACGCCCGCGCGGCGGATTTACTTCCGACGTGCTACCAACTCGGCCGGGACCTGGCCGATCCGCCCGACGCGGCACGGCGGCGGGGCGACGTAGTAATTCTGCGACGCGCGAGATTATGGGAAATTTCCGCGCCGGCCGCGATAGCAGTTCGACGCGCCGCGCGCCAGATGCCGGGCGTGCCACGGCACGCGCCCGGGGTGTGCCGCGTGGCGCGCATCACACGTCGCGCGCCACGCACGACCCCGCGGCCGCGCCCGACGCGTCTGTGCCGGAGGCGTCGGCGAGCGTCGGCGGGCGTCTCTACATACGTTCGACCGTCGCGCGCTGGCGGCCCGGACCGTACAGCGCTCTGCCGATCCCCTGCGTAGCGCCCGCAATACGTCCGCCGCCCCGCGCCCGCCGCCCATGTTCCGACCGCACCTCCGCCGCCCGCCCGCCGCCCGCCGGGCCGCGGTCCGCCTCACACCCGCCGTCGTCGCGGTGCTGTGCGCCGAGCCACTGGCCGCGCAGCCGCGTGCCCCGCAGCAGCCGCCCCGCGCGCCGGCCGCCGCGGGTGCCCGCTCCACCCTCGACTCCGCGACGCTCGCCGGCTTCCGCTGGCGCACGATCGGCCCCGCCAACTTCGAGGGGCGCGTCTCGGACATCGCCGGGATCCCCTCGCCGTCGAAGACCTTCTTCGTCTCCTCGGTCGCCGGCGGGATCTGGAAGACGACGAACGGCGGCACCACCTTCCGCCCCGTCTTCGACGACCAGCGCGTGATCTCGATGGGCGCGCTCGCCATCGCGCCGAGCGACACGCAGCAGGTCTGGGCCGGCACCGGCGAGCAGAACTCGCGCAACACGATCGAGCCCGGCCGCGGCGTGTACAAGAGCACCGACGGCGGCATGACCTGGAAGCCGGTGGGACTCGAGAAGACGCAGCACGTCGGCCGCATCGCCGTCCACCCGACCGACCCGAACGTCGTCTACGTCGCCGCGTTAGGCGCCGCCTGGGCCGCAAACCCCGAGCGCGGCCTCTACAAGACCGAGGACGGCGGCGCGACGTGGAAGCTCGCGAAGTTCGTGAGCCCGCGCGCCGGCTTCGTCGACGTCGCGATCGACCCCAGAAACCCGAACACCGTCTGGGCGGCGAGCTACGAGCGCGTCCGCGGCCCCTACTTCCTGACGAGCGGCGGCCCCGGCTCCGCCCTCTGGAAGAGCACCGACGCGGGCGCGACGTGGAGCGAGGTCCGCGGCGGCGGCTTCCCCGAAACCCAGAAGGGGCGCATCAGCCTCAGCATCTTCCCGCAGGACCCGAACGTCGTCTACGCGCTGGTCGAGGCCGACTCGGTGCGCGGCCGCAAGGTCCCGAAAGGCACGGCGAAGCAGAAGTTAGGCAACGGCCTCTACCGCACCCGCGACGGCGGCCGCACGTGGGAGAAGATGAACGACGCGGACACGCGGCCGTTCTACTACTCGCAGGTGCGCGTGCACCCGCGGAACCCCGACCGCGTCTGGTTCTCGTCGACGCCCGTGCTCGTCTCGAACGACGGCGGGCGGACGGCGCGCACGGCCACGCAGGGCATCCACGTCGACCACCACGCGATGTGGATCGACCCCGGCGACCCGGAGCACATGATCGTCGGCGACGACGGCGGGATCTCGCAGAGCTGGGACGGCGGCGGCAACTACGACTTCGGCGCCGTGCTCCCGATCGCGCAGTTCTACGACCTGAGCTACGACTTCGAGACGCCCTACAACGTCTGCGCGGGCGCGCAGGACAACGGCTCGTGGTGCGGGCCGAGCCGGCGGAAGAGCGGGCCGGTGACCAACGCGTACTGGTTCACGATCGCCGGCGGCGACGGCTTCTACACCGCGCAGCACCCGGCAGAGCCGTGGGTCGTCTTCGGCGAGTCGCAGGGCGGCAACGTCTCGCGCCTCAACCTGCGCACGGGCGAGCGGAACGCGCTCGTCAAGCCCGCCTTCCGCCCGCGCTACCAGCAGTTCGAGGACTCGGTGCTCGTCGCCCGCGGCGACACCGCGCGCCCCGAGTCGCCCGCCCAGCGCACGCAGATCGCCGGGATCCGCGCCCGCCAGCGCGCCGACTCGGCGGCGTTCGACGTGCGCTTCAACTGGGAGACGCCGTTCTTCCTCTCGCCCCACAACCCCGACGTCCTGTACGTCGGCGGCAACCGGGTGCTCAAGAGCACGCGCCGCGGCGACAGCCTCTACTTCATCTCGCCCGACCTCTCCAAGCAGCAGCGGGCGAAGATCGACACGAGCGTCAACAAGACCGGCGGCATCACGCTCGACGCGACCGGCGCGGAGACGTACGGCACGGTCGTCGCGCTCGCCGAGTCGTACGTGCGGCCGGGCTTTCTCTACGCCGGCACCGACGACGGCAACGTCTGGACGACGCGCACCGACGGCGCGTCGTGGGAGCAGATCCCCGCCGCGCGCTTCCCCGGCCTGCCGAGCGGCGACGTGTACGTGAGCCGCATCGAGCCCTCGCACGCGGACTCGCTCGCCTTCTACGTCGCGTTCGACAACCACCGCCGGAACGACTTCACGCCCTACCTCTACGCGACGGCCGACGGCGGCCGCACCTTCCGCTCGATCGCGGCCGGGCTGCCTTCGGGGAGCGCGGACCAGGTGCACGTCGTCCGCGAGGACCCCGCGAACCGCGACCTGCTCTACGCCGGCACGTCGTTAGGCGCGTACGTCTCGCTCGACCGCGGCGCGTCGTGGCAGCGCTTCATGGCCGGGCTGCCGACGACGCCGGTGTTCGACCTCAAGGTCCACCCGCGCGACCACGAGCTGATCGCCGCGACGCACGGGCGCGGGCTGTGGGTCGTCGACGTGGCGCCGCTGCAGCAGATGGCGGGCGCGAAGCTCGGCGCGGTCGCGGCCGCCCCGACGTACCTGTTCGAGCCGAAGACGGGCTACGAGTACGGCCAGGGCCCCGCGCTCGGCGAGTCGTCCAACGGCTCGGGGCAGAAGGTGTTCGCGGCGCCGAGCCCGGCGTACGGGGCGGAGATCGTCTACCGGGTCGCGGGGCCGGGCGGCGGCGCGGCCGTCGCCGGCCTCGGCCCGAGCGACGCGCCGAACGGCGGCGGGGGCGCGCCGGCCGGCGCGTCGGGCGCGGCGGCGACGCCGGCGCGCGCCGGGGCGACGACGCCCGACGAGTCGCCGACCGCCGCCCGCGCGGGCACGCCCCCGCCGCCGAGCGCGGCCGCGGCCGCCGCGGCGTCGACCGGAGCGGCGCCTAACAGTCCGGTGTCTAACGCGGGCGGCGGGGCGGCCGGCCCGCGCGGCCCCGGCGGCCCGCGCGGGCCGCAGGCGAGCCTCCTGATCACCAACGCGCGGGGCGACACCGTGCGCACGCTCACCGGCCCCGCCACGCCCGGGCTTCACCGCGTGGTCTGGGATTTCCGCGGCCGCCCGGCACCGCGCGCGCCGCTCTCCCCCTCGCAGCGGCGCGACAGCGCCGAACGCGCCACGCGGGTCGCGTTCGTGATCGACTCGCTCGAGAAGGCCGGCACGGCGCGGCCGATCGTCGAGACGCTGCGCCGCATCACCGCGCCGACCTACGACCCCACCAATTTCTACCGCAGCGGCGTCCGCGGCGGCGGGGGCGGCACGTTCGCGGCGCGCCCGGCCGAGGGGGCGTTCGTCGGCGCGGGGGGGGCGCCCGCAGGGGGCGCGCGCGCCGGCGGCGAAGGTGCGGCGGGCGGCGGCGAGGACAGCCCGCTCGACGTGCTGAACGGGTTCCCCGGCGGTACGGAGGCGATCACGGATCTACTGCGCGTCCCGGGCCGCCCGGTCGAGCGGGGCGGCGGCGGGGGCCTGTTCGGCGGGAGTGGCGGACGCCGCGGGCCGGCGCCCGTCGTGCCGAGCGGCGACTACCTGGTCACGCTCACCGTGGGCGGCCGGCAGTACCGCCAGCTCCTCCGCGTCGAGCGGCTGAGCGGCGGCGACGACGCCGGGCCGGCGTTCGGCGACGACGGGGAGCGCGACGATCCGTGACATCCGCGGGCGAATCAGAGCCCGGCGCGACCGGCAATCACGCCGACCACGGACGGCCCCGACCCGAGCGCCGTCTCTGGTCGCAGTACGGTGTCCGCGCGCTCGCCGCGGCCGAGCGTCAGCGTGCACGGAGTCCGTGATCGTCGCCAGACGCGGGACCGTTTCCGCCAGCACCGAGTCCGCCGCGCGCCCGCACGGCGGCGGACCCACCCTGGTGTCCCGAGTGGGCGTCGAGGTCGAGGTCCTCGACAGCGACCACTGGCGGCCTGGCGGCCTGGCCCTGGCGGCCTACGGGTGGCCCGGGCGCCCGACCAGGTACGTCATCGGGATCGGGCCCGCGCCCGCCTCGCCCGCCGTCCACGCGTATCCCGCGTCGCCCCGCGCGCCGTCCCCCGGCGTGTCGCCGGTCGCGACGCCGGCCTGCGCGGCGTCGGCCTCCGCGGCTCGCGCCAGCGCGCGCAGTTCGTCCGGCGTGTACGTCCGCAGGCAGGAGACGACGCCGTCGACGAGCGCCACCAGCGGGATGAGCGGCAGCACGTACGTGAGCAGAAGCCGCGACCACCGGAACGGCCGCAGCAAGGGCGTGGCAAGCAGGACGGCGAACGGCACCGCGAGCATGACCAGGAGGGCGCGCGGGTCGCGCCGCGTGGCCTCGAACACCCCGATGCCCGCGCCGCGCGCGACCGCGTCGGCCAGGACGCGCCGGGCGAGCGGCGGCGGGTAGTGGTGGAAGGCGGAGAACAGGGTGCGGAATCCCGCGAGGTCGGCCGGCACCGCGTCGGCCGACACGGGCTGCGGCGCGCCGGTCACGACGCCCCCGGTCGCGACCGCCAGGCGGGCGAACGCCGCCGCGTTCGGGTAGGCGTCGGTTAGGCGCACGCGCACGGGCACGCCTGCCGCGGCGAGCGCGCCGGCGAGGGTGCGCCACGGCCCGCCCGCCCCCGAGCCCAGGTCGACGACGTCGCGCGTCGCGCCGGCGTCCGCGGCGTTCGTGCGGAGCGCCGCGGCGAGCAGGGGCGCCGCGGCGGCGTAGGGGCCCGTGCGGTCGATGACGAACTGCAGGTAGTCGGTCAGTCCGTCGCGCACCGCCGCCGGGCACCACGGCTGGTCGGCGATCTCGACCCACTGGCGTCGGCGCGTGGGACGAGAGTGCACCGCGTCGCCGCCGGGCGCTAGAGCAAAGCGCGTTTGTGTTTGGCAGCCGCGGACCCCCGCCGTGGTCGGCAAGCCCCACGCGGGCGCGAACTGCTGGAGGGGACTGCGGCGGAGGTTGTTGAACGAATCGACGGCGCGGCGTCCGGCGTGCGAAGCTGCGGCGGCCCGTGCCGACGCGGGCGATGTGTCTGGTCGGCGCCCGCCGGTGTGGTGGCTGCCGTGCGGATCAGCGCCATCTCGAAGGCGATGATCCGCGACGGCCTGGTGATCGCGCCGTCGGGCGGCGCTGGGGCTGCCCCGCGACGACATCAGGAGTCGTGGACGGCGGTGAGTTTGGGTCGGGTGGGCATCGGCGCCAGGGCGGCCAGACCGGGCCGCGGCGGGGGCGTCGCGGCGTTCATCGGCGCACGCATGTGCACCCGCCCGCACTATGGGGCGGTGTTCGCTCCGCCGGGAAGCGGCGGCGGGGGCCGGCGCGGTCGGGCGAGCGCGTCGGGACCGCGCGTTAGGCGCGCGGGCGTCGCCGGGCGATCGCGCCCGCGCCCGCGAGCCCCGCCGCGAGCAGGGCGACGGCCGCGGGCTCCGGGACGGCTTGCTGCGGGTAGATCACCGTCCCGTTCGCGAACGTGTACTGCACCCGGCCCGTGATGTCCTGCCCCGCCGCGTCGTAGAACGCGAGGCCCGTGAGCGTGACCCCGCCGGCGAAGTCGGCGAACGCCGACCCGGCGAGCGGCGCGTCGGCCGACCCGGAGTTCGTCACGCTCGCGACCGCGCGGACGAAGTAGTCGAACACCAGCGGGAGCTGGTCGACCGTGGCCACGCGGATCGTCTGTACGTCCGCGACCGCGCCCGGCCGCGAGACCGTCTGGTCGTAGGAGGTCGCCTCGCCCTCGAAGCCGTAGGCCACGGTGCCGCCCGGGCCGAGCAGGCCGTTGAAGCTGACGGTGAAGGCCGCGGACGCCGGCCGCGTCCCGCCGAACACGATCTGGTCGGTCCACAACGCGCCCGCGTTGGAGAACGCCGTCGTGCCCGGCGCGAACGGCCCCGTACTCGTGCCCTGCACCGACACGTTCGCGCCGACGACCCCGGCGAGGGTGGAGCTGGTGCCCGTGAACCGAAGCCCGGACAGCGTGCAGCCGAGGATGCTGACCCCGGGACCGGGCGTCTGCGCGGCGCTGCCGCACTTCCCCGCCTCGCCCCCCGGCCCGAGGATCCCGGCCACGGCGTAGTGACGCGGCGCCTGCGCCGCGAGCGATGCGGCGCGCACGCCGCCGAACGTGAGCACGGGGGCCGCGGAGAGGGCGGCGCGCAGCAGCCGCGCGCGTCGGACGACGGTCGTTCGCATGGGTACGCTCCGGTGTGTGCTGGTGCTGGTGAGTTCGGCCGTCGGGTCCGGCCGGTCGCGTGCGGCCGCCGCGCGAGGCGATCGCGTTAGACGATGGTGTTAGGCGGTCGCGCCCCGCCGCCGGACTGCCGCGCCCACGCCCGCCAGCCCCGCCGCGAGCAGGGCGGCGGCCGCCGGCTCGGGGGTGACGACCGCGGTGTTCGTGCTACGTACGGCAGGCGACGTCGATCCCGCGGACCGCGGTGTACGGCCCCCCGGTCGGCGACGTGGTGGCCGCGCCCGTGAGCAGCGTACCGTGGGGGTTAGGGGTCGGGGAACAAGATACCCGCGTACCCGAACGCCGCGGGGTTCCCGCCGTCGGTCGTCCGCAGCGCGACGAAGTAGATCGAGCCTGGGGTCACGGTCCCGGGGGTGAAGAACAGGTCGAAGCATGCGCCGCCCGTCACCACCAACACGCCGATGGCCGAGGACACGACGGGCGGCGGTCAGACGCATGAGGTCGCTCCGGTGTGGGCGCGGCGAGGGCCGAGAGGTTGATGCCGGCCCACACCTCCAGCTCCCGCGGACGACGATGCGCAGCTCGTCGTCGCGGAAAAAGGTCGTAGGCCAGTGGGGCGTGCCGCGGCGGGCGACGGCGCCGCGCACCGGTGGCGAGGGTATCCCGCCAGCACGTGAGCGTGCCGCCCGTCCGCGGCGCACAGCCGCGGAAGTTACGCGCACTCACCTACGCGGGTGCCAGTGGGCAGATGCATCGCCCGGGCCAACACCATGTCGCCCCGGGAAGCGAGCGTGCCGTCGGTCCGAATGGCGCAGCTGTGGACGTCGCCGGCCCTCATTCGCGTGTAGGTGTACGCGGGCAGCACGAGTCGCCGCAGCGCGCCCGGCGCGGCCACCGGAGCGGTGGCGGTGCAGTCGGCGCAGGCGCCGAGGAGCGCGCTCGGGGCGTAAGCCGCGGGGGCGCCGAAGCGGAGGAAGAAGAACAGTGTGTGCCCGGCCGCGCCGGGCGGTAGAGGCCCGCCGGTGACGCGCGCGGCCACCGCGAGGGCGACGGCCCACACGACCGGTACCGCCGCGAGCGGGGCGGCGACGACCCCGATCCAGAGCCGACGCGTCATGCGTACACCTCCCAGTTCGTGGCCACCGAACGCTCCAGTTAGAGGGGATGAAGCGGCGGCTGGGGGCTGGACCTCCGCGGGGACGCGGTCACACCATAGATGCGCCACAACGTGACTAACGCGGTCACCCGAGAGGGGCCGCACTACTGCCCGGGAGGCCAGCCGATGCCAGGACCCGCCACTGCTGCCCCGCACGACACGATAGGGCTCGACCTGCACAAGCGCGAGAGCCAGCTGTGTACCCTCGGCGCCGACGGGACGGTGACCGAGCGGCGCATCGCGACCACGCGCCCGCAGTTCACCACCGCCTTGGGCGGTCGCGCCCCGGCCCGGGTGCTCCTCGAGGCCTCGACCGAGAGCGAGTGGGTCGCGCGCCACCTCGAGGCGCTCGGCCACACGGTGATCGTCGCGGACCCGAACTACGCGCCGATGTATGCCACCCGGTCGCGGCGCGTGAAGACCGACAAGCGCGACGCCCGCACGCTGGCCGAGGCGTGCCGCCTGGGCGCGTACCGGCCCGCACACCGGCTGTCCGACGCGCAGCGGCACGTGCGGGCGGAGCTCGCCGTCCGCGACGCACTCGTGCGCACCCGGACGCGCTACATCGCGGTGCTCAAGGCCCTGGTGCGGCGCGATGGGCTGCGGCTCCCCGCGGGCGACGCCGAGCGCACCGCCACCAAGTTCGCCGTGCTCGACGCGACCGGGGCCGTATCCAGCGCGTCGCGCACCGAGGTCGCACCGCTCCTCGCCGTGCTCGCGCCGCTGAACGAGCAGATTGCCGCGGCGGACCAACGCCTCACGGCGCTCGCGGCGACCGACGCCGCGGTGCAACGCCTCACGACCGCGCCGGGCATCGGACCGGTGACCGCGACCGCGTTCGTCGCCACGCTCGACGACGTCGCCCGCTTCCGCGACGCCCACCAGGTGATGGCCTACCTCGGATTGGTCCCGAGCGAGCGCAGCTCGGGCGAGCGCAGCTCGGGCGAGCGGCAGCAGCGCGGCCGCATCACCAAGGCGGGCTCGCCCCGCGTGCGCTGGTTGCTCGTCGAGGCGGCGTGGCGCCTCCAGCGCAGCCGCGACCCCGACGCGGCACCCCTGCAGGCGTGGGCCGCGCGCGTCGCGGTCCGGCGGGGCACCCGGGTCGCCATGGTCGCCCTCGCCCGGCGGCTCGCCGGCGTGCCCTACGTCATGTGGCGCGACGGCACGGACTACTCCGCCGCGCGCGTCCGGTCGCGGGCGGATACCACCCCGGAGGTCGCCACCGCCTAACGCGACACGCGGGCCGGGCATGCCTGGTGACTGACGCCGGGCGGCTGAGCGCGACGCAGCTTATGGCCGCACGTGAGGCCGCCCGTTAGAGGGCGCCACCCGCTCCCGCATTCCCCCCATGCGCCGGCGTGCCCCCGCACGCCACTCTGAGCGCGAACAGAAGACTGAGCAGCACCTCGCGCCCGGCCCGCACAACCCGATCACGACCCGCTACGACGCCACGCGTGCACCACAGCCCGTGGCGAGGGCCGCCGCTTCACAGAAGCTGCGGGGTTTCCGAGCATGACGGACTGTCCCTGCGACGGAATACGCGGAGGAGCGGGGCATCCTCGCATACCCGTCAGCTTCAACGCAACGTTAGACAACACGCGCGCCGGCGGTCGTCGTCACCGACCGTGGGTGACCCGCAAGACCCGCGCGTCACGCTTGGCGATCTCCGCCAGCGCGACGCCGCCGCTGACGACGGTCCCCGGCTGAGCCCGCGGCAGCGAGCCCTCGACGGTCCAGATACCGCCACGCAGCCGGGCGTGGTACGGCCGTTCGCCGGCGATCGTGGCTGCCCCGTAGATGGGCGTCCAGACCGCGACGGCGACCCGGACGGCGGTCGCCGAGTCCGGGACGAAGCCGTCGGGCGGCGTGTACCCCGGCCCGGGCTGGCGCGCCGCCCCAGTCAGCGCGAAAGCGCCGGCGGCACCGAGGAGTGTCGTGCAAGCCAACCAGACGCGCAACGGAGCCTCCTGTGTGTTGTCTACTCCCAAGTTAAGCTCGTATAGTCGTGAGCTCCTGGACGGGCATGCAGCGGCCGGAGTAGCGTACGGGCGTCGGGCTGCGCTGAAGTTAAGCCGAGGGCACTCCCGCTCCTCTCCCTGCAGACCGCGCGTCCGGCTCCCCTGCGCTATTCAGCTTGCTGCGCGTTCCCCTGCGCTGATCGACACGAGCGTGCGCTGGAGTCGGCCCGCCCCGACGGAGGCACCACCCACGGAGGTGCGACGATGATGTACCTCGGATTCGACATCGGCAAGCGCTGGCATGACGCCGCGCTCCTGGACGGCGACGGCGAGCTCGTCTGGCAAGCCCGGTTCGCCCCGACGCGATCTGGGTTGACGCAACTCGCGGCACGCCTCGCCGACGTGCCGCCGGCCGACGTGCAGGTCGGGCTCGAAGCGACCGGGGTCTACTGGCTCACCCTGCACGCGTGGCTCCAGCAGTGGGGCGCGCCGACCGTCCGCGTGCTCAACCCACTCCAGACCCGGGCCTTCCGCAACGCCAACCTGCGCGGGGCCAAGACCGACCGGATCGACGCGGTCGTGATCGCGCGCCTGCTGCACTGGGGCGGGAAGCGCCTCGCCTCGCACGCGGTGCCCGAGGACCGCCAGGCCGCCGCGCGTGAGATCAGCCGACTCCGGACCGAGATGGTCGAGCTCCGCGCGCGCCAGCTCACGAAGCTGCACACCGTGCTCGACCCGCTCTTCCCCGAGTTCGCCGCCGTGTTCTCCGACCTCGGGAGCCCGAGCGCGCTCGCCGTCCTCGCCCGGTGGGCGACGCCCGCGGCCCTCGCCCGAGCGCGCGCGTCCGAGGTCACGCGCGTGCTCCACGCGGCCAGCCGCGGCCATCTCGGGGCCGAGACGGCGCGCGCGCTGCGCACCTGCGCCGCCGCCTCGGTCGGCGTCGTCGACCCGTACGGCGCGGCCGCCGTCGCGGTCCAGACCCTCGTCACCCACCTCGAGCAGCTGCGCGCGCACGTCGTCGCGTTAGGCGAGCGCCTCGACGCGCTGCAGGCCGACGACGCCCCGACCCGCGCCCTGCTCGCGACCGTGCCGGGCTTCGGCCGCGAGACCGTGCGGACGTGGCTCGCCGAGCTCCCGGCGATGGCGCGCTTCGCCGCGCAGGCGCGCGAGCAGGCGCGCACCCTCAAGAAGCCGAAGCACGGGGCCGACAAGCTCGTCGCCGCCGTCGGCCTCGACGCCCAGGTCAAGCAGTCGGGCCGCTCCGCCGGGCACGCGCGCATGAGCAAGCGCGGCAATCGGTACGTGCGCCGCGCCGTCATGCTCGCCGCCCGCTCGGCCGCGCGCACCGACCCGCAGTGCCAGGCGGTCTACGACGCCCAACGCGCCCGCGGGAAGCCCTACCTAGTCGCGCTCAGCCACGTGGCCCACCAACTCCTGCACATCACGTACAGCGTCCTCCTGCACGCGAAAGGCTACGAACTCCCCGCCCGCTTCGGCACCGTACCCGCACCAGAACTCGCCATGGCCGGGACTTGATCTCCCTTAGCTTGTCTGCGGGTTGTGAGCGAGCGGTGATGCCGAGGCGAGACAGCGCCGAGGGCCGCGGCATAGCATCCGTGCATACCCGACAGCTTCAACGCCTCGTTGGACGGCTGGCGCGTGATCCTCTAACGTAAGCGATCCGGCGCGATATCCTCGTACCCGCCTGGCACACCGATCGCCCCGTGGCTCCCGGGGTCACCAGCATTGCCGATGCTTCCCGTGGTACCGGCGTTGCCAAAGTTGGTGGCTCGGTAACCCGAAGACTGGTCGCTCAGCAATCGGTCGCCGTACACCACCTCACCCAAGTACCGGCCGTTGAGGTCGACGAAGATGCCTGCACCGTCGATCTGACGGCCGACGTTGCCACCGGCGGGTGCGTAGAGGCGGCCTCCCGATTCGTTGGCGATGTGCTGACCGCGGCTGTTGAACAAACGCTTCATGCTCACCACGAGAGCTTGAAGTAGGGGTAGCTGGCCGGACGTGGATCGTACGAGAGGAGAAGGTACGCACGGCTCAGCTGCCGCGGTTGGTCGAACCTGTGGTCGGTCAACCACTCGCCCACGCGCTCCGCATCGAGCGTGGGCTCGTCGGTGTGGATGATGACGATGTACTCGTCGTACGGGCCGTCCTTGAGCACCTTGCCGTCCTTCTCGGTGAGCCGGCGCTGAGCCTCTTGTAGAAACCGCTCGCGCTTCCAGATGGCCCATAGCCGCTCCTGCGGACGACGGGTGGCGGTCGCCGCAGCGATCGGCCGGCCATCGACAATCTCGGTGATCTCGATCGCGATCCTTCGCCCGGTCGAGTCCACCGCTTCGCAATCCGGAGGATCGTTGCCCCGGCCGCGAGAGCGTAGCTCGTCCCAGGGCAGGCCCGGCTCCACGCCGGCCGCCGCGGCCGCGAAGTCCGCGGCAACTCCGCGTTCGGCGACGTCCGGGTCGGGCCAGGAGAAAAAGCCGGCGTACGGACGACGAGCGTCCGCTGCACTGGCGAGAGCATCGAGGATCTCGGTTTCGATCTCGTCCTGATCGTCGGTCATTTGCTCGTAGCCGTCCAACGCCCAAGTTCAGCTGCGCAGCGGGCTACCCGGAGCCGTCCCGCCACGCGGGGCGTCGGCCCGCTGCGCCTGCTGCAACGCAACGTTAGGCGGCGTCACGCGAGTAGCAGCCGCCGCCCCTTCGGCTCGGGCACCGCGTCACCGAACTCGCGCGCCGTCTCGATCCAGAGCCCGATCGCCTCCTGCGCACTCGCTACGGCCGCGCTCGGCGTGGCGCCGTGCGCGGCGCACCCGGGCAGCTCGGGCAGCTCGGGCACGTCCACGACGAAGGCGCCGTCTGCCGCGCTCCAGTAGACAATCAACTCGTACTTGTACGCGTCGCTCACGCTCATTCCCCCTCCGCTGGGTCGGGCGGCTCGCCGGCGGTGAGGCCGTGCTCGACCAAGATCGCGCGGACCTGCCGCACCGGGTACACCGTCGCCTTGTCGCCGTCGCGCTGCAAGTTGATCAGGGCTGCCACCCCGGCGCGCCGGAACACGTGATGGCTGCCGCGGGTGCGTTCCTCGAAACCGAGGTGCCGCAACAACGCCCGGAGCGCGTCGAAGCCGACGTTCGCGTCCGCGCGCCCGCCCAGGATCTGCGCGAGGAGCTTCTCGTGGCGGCCCATGCGACGAACTTACCCCGCGCGCGCGGGTCCCGCCACGCTGCCAGCCCGCGACCGGCGAGGAACCGCCACAGCCGTCCTGGCGACCGCACTCGTCGCCGCCCAACGCCTATTCAGTTGCGTACGCGGGCGGCTCAAGACGGCGTGAGTGCGGCCTTCTCTACGCAACGTTGCACCGGCCCACGCCGCCGTAATCTCGCCGGCGTCCGTCGGGGCGCCAGCCCGGCCTGCCGCGTTGCCGCCGGCCCGTTATCACGCGTTCCCGGAGGAACGCTGCGTCCAATCGCGACGTCGCCGGTCGGGGTGTCCCAGAACGCGTCGCCGGGCGCGGCATGAGCCGCTGATGCTACGACCGAGTTTCGGGACGTCGTGACGCCCGCGCGGTCGACGTCGACCCAGCCCACGCGAGGTCGGCTCATTGACGACCGAAGCGGGGCGAATACGGCGCCGGGGCGCGAGGGCGGATCGGTGCGTAACCATGAGCGCAGACGGCAGGAACGCGCGGGCGCACACGCGCGGGTGTCGGACGCGGCGGGCGACCACGATCCCGGCGCGATCGTCTCCGCGGCGCTTGCCCTCGGGTGGGCCAGGCCGGCGCGCAGTGGCGGCCGGTCGACGCCGACGTTGCGGCCGCC
Source organism: Gemmatimonadetes bacterium T265 (assembly GCA_019973575.1). Lineage (NCBI taxonomy): Bacteria > Pseudomonadati > Gemmatimonadota > Gemmatimonadetes bacterium T265. The sequence goes on along the minus strand of BPUI01000003.1, from coordinate 17,052 downwards.
GCCCGCGACCCGCGCATCGCGGCCGCTTGGCACGCGGCCGCGTGGCGGCACCGGGAAGATCCCGGGAAGATCTGCTGCCGCCGCGACGGGCGGACCGTGGAGTACGTCAGGGTGCGCGGCGACCTGGTGCTGCTCATGGGCGAGGAGCGCGCGGTGCCTGGCGAGGGGGCGAGCGCAGGGCGTGAGGTGCGCCGGCCATTCACGGACTCCTAGCGGCCGGAAGGCGGCCGGTCGGTGCTCGCGACTCGGCAGGCCGCCGCCATCGATACGCCCGCGGGCCCCACGCGCCGGCGCGCCAACGGCGACCGCGCCGCGGCAGGCACTCACTCCATCGTGCGCCGGCGTCACGCCCGCCTCAACACCACCGAGAACGAAGACGGCGCGGCCCACCCGAAGCTCAACACACCCTCGCCCGTGTACGTGGCGCGGCACACGTCGACGTCCCCCGGCGTGACGCTTGGGGGCGCCGCCGGCAGTGCGTGCCTGCTACTCGCCCCCGCGTTCCCCGCACTCCGACCAGCCGCCCCGGGCGTCCTGTACGCTGCGGCGCCGGCCGGAGTGCGAAGCGCGGTCGCACGAGTGAGACGAGCGCCCGTCGTCTGGCCGCTCTGACCGCGGCTCGTGCTCGCCGGCGTGACCGCAGCCGGCTCCGCGCAGCTGCCCGACGCACCGGCAGTGGGGGCGCGTTCATTCTCGGGCTCGACACGTGCCCCCGGACACACCGCCCTCGCAGCGCACGCGCTCGTCGTGGGGGCGCCGCCACGCTCGACCGGACGTTCGCCCGAGCGTTTGCACACTCGTCCTGACGTGCGAACACGCGCGACCACTCGCGTCGGCGGCCGCGCTCCGCGACCCCGACGTCGCTCGCCGGCCGGGCGGCTCCCGCCGACGCGGTGCTGTTCGCAGCTGGGGCGGTCGTCGCCGGCCGGGGCCTGGCGGCTCTGCCGGCGGGCGCGCACTCCCACCGTACCCGGGCAGCGTTCGGCGGCGCTCGTCCCGCGCGGGCCGTACCGGCCGACCCGCACCCCGACGTCCGCCGGGCTCGTGCGCGCGGCGCTGGGAGAGGTCGGGCCGCCGCGGCAGCGGTAGCCGCCCGTCCTGCTACCGCTCGTTGTGGCATACCTGCACTGGGTCGTGAGCCCGCTCGAGGAGCGGCGGCGCGTCGAGGCGTTCGGGGACCGTACGCGCGCGACCGGGCGCGCGTGCGGCGCCGGGCCTGACGAGCGGGCCTAACGCGAAACGCGCGGCGGCGGATCCGCAGGAGCGGCGGCGGTCGTGTAGTGTCTGCCCGCGCACGCCGCCGCGTGACGACGCGCCGGCGCGCTGAGAACGGCGCCCCGCCGTCCTCAGCGCGGTACCACGTCCCTCCCGCCGCCGAGCGCGCGGTACAGGTCCACGGTCGCGACCAGGTACTGCCGCTCGTCCTGCACGAGCGCGAGCTGGGCGGCGAACAGCTGTCGCTGCGCGTCGAGCACCTCGAGGTACGTCGACACGCCGCTCCGGTAGCGCGCCTGTGCGATCGCGAACGCGCGCTGGAGCGCCTGCGCCTGGGTCGCCTGCGCGACGAGCTGGTCGCGGCCGAGCCGCACGCCGGCGAGCGCGTCGTTGATCTCGCGCTGCGCCGTGTACACGGTCTGCTCGTACTGCCCGCGCGCCTCGTCCGCCCGCGCCCGCGCCTCGCGCTCCTCCGCCGCGAGGCGCCCGCCGGTGAAGAGCGGGATCGAGAGGCCGGCCTGCGCGGTGTAGAGCTCGCCCGACTGGCGGAACAGGTTGCGGTAGCCGGGCTGCTGCGTGCCGTAGTCGCCGCTCAGGGTGACCGTGGGTAGGCGGTTCGCGACCGCCGCGCCGACGCGCGCGATCGACGCCTGGAGTGCGCGCGCGGCCGCCCGCACGTCGGGCCGGTCCGCGATGATCGCGCCCGGGACGGAGTCCGGCACGGTCACCGCCGCGACGACCTCGGCCAGCGGCCGCCCGCGCGGGATCGGCGTCGGCCCGCGCCCGAGCAGGAGCGCGAGCTGGTTCTCCTGCTGCGTGCGCTGCAGCGCGAGCGTGGCGACCTGCGTGGCCGGAGCGGCGAGCTCCGCCTCGAAGGTGCGCACGTCCAGCTCCGACGTCACGCCCTGCTGGAAGCGGCGCCGGGCGATGTCGAGCGTCGCGCGGCGCGACGCCACGGTCTGGTCGGCGACCGCGAGGTTCTCGTCGAGTTCGCGGATCTGGAGGTACGCGGTCGCGACGTCGCCGACGAGCGTCAGCGTGGTCTGGCGCAGGTCCTCCTGCTGCGCGCCGAGGTCCAAGCGCGCCGCCTCGGTGTTGCGGCGGATCCGGCCCCACACGTCGAGCTCGAGCGACGCGTCGCCGACGACCTGCGTCGCGTTGTACCTGAAGCCTAACGGACCGAATACCGTCCGGTTGGTCGAGCGCGCGGCGGTCGCGGTGACCTGCGGGAAGAAGCTGCTGCGGGCGACGCCCAACGCCGCGCGGTACTCGCGGATCCGCGCCTGCGCGACGCGGAGGTCGCGGTTGTTCGCGACCGCGTCGCCGACGAGCGCGACGAGCGTCGGGTCGCGCAGCACGTCGAGCCAGCGCAGCTCGCGCGCCGTGTCGGTGGCGAGCCGCGCCGGCGCCCAGAGCGGGCGCGTCGCGTCGCCGGTCGCCGGCGCGCCGGGAACACCCGACCCGCCCGCGCCGGACGTGCCCACGCCGGACGCGCCCGCGCCGGCGTGTTCGTCCGCGCGGACCACCGCGAGCGAGTCGAGGAGCGCGCGCGTGCCGGCCGGCGTCGCCGCGGCGGTCGGGCCGACCACCGGCGCGACCGCGGTGTTCACGCGCGTCGAGGGACCGACGGCGCAGGCGCCGGCCAGGACGAGGGCGACGCCGGGCGCCGCGGACCGTAGGAGGCGCGACATCGTCAGCTCCCCCGCACGGCGGCGAGCGCCGGGACCGGCGCGCCGGGGGCAACGGCCGGGGGCGCGCTCGACGGCGCCCCGGGCACCGCGCCCGGCCCCGCGGTCGACGCCCCGCCCGCCCGCCGCGCGACGAATCCGCGGATGGTGCTGTAAAACAGCGGGATGAAAAAGACGCCGAGCGTCGTCGCGCCGAGCATCCCAAAGAACACGCTCGTGCCCAACGAGTGCCGGCTCCCCGCCCCCGCGCCGCTCGCGACGATGAGCGGCGAGACGCCGAGGATGAAGGCGAGCGACGTCATCAGGATCGGACGGAAGCGCTCGCGCGCCGCCTCGAGCGCCGCCTCCTTCACCGACGCGCCCCGCGCGACGAGCTCGGTCGCGAACTCCACGATCAGGATCGCGTTCTTGGCCGCGAGGCCGATCACCGCGAACAGCCCGACCTGGAAGTACACGTCGTTGGGCATCCCGCGCAGCCACACCGCCGCCACCGCGCCCAGGAGCCCGAACGGCACGCCTAACAGGACCGCGAACGGCACCGTCCAGCTCTCGTACTGCGCGGCGAGGACTAGGAAGACGAGCACCAGCGCGAGCCCGAGCACGCGCGTGCTCGTCCCGCCGGACGCCTGCTCCTGGTAGCTCTCGCCGCTGTAGGCGAAGCCGATGCCCTGCGACGCGTACTTGTCGTTGAGCAGCTTCTCGACGCCGGCGAGCATCTGCCCCGAGCTCTCGCCGGGCCTGGGCGTGCCGGTGATCGTCGCCGACGGGAAGCCGTTGAAGCGCGTCAGCAGGCTCGGCGCGCTCCGCATCTCAGTCGTGACGAGCGCGGAGACCGGGATCATCGCGCCGCCCGCGCCCCGCACGTAGAAGCGCCCCACGTCCTCGGGCGTCTGCCGGAACTGCTGCTGCGCCTCGGCCTGCACGCGGTACGGGCGGCCGTAGAGCGTGAAGTCGTTGATGTAGAGCGTCGAGAGCATCGTCTGCAGCGTCGCGAACACCGACGACGTCCCCACCCCGCGCGCCCGCGCCGCGTCCTCGTCGACGTGCACGAAGAGCTGCGGCACGTCGGTGCGCACGCCGCCGTTGGCACCCTGCGTGGCGACCTTGTTCGCGTCCTGGACGAACTGGTGCACCGCGCCGCCGAACGCGGCGATGTCGGTGCCCGAGCGCTGCTGCAGGTTCATCTCCAGCCCGGCCGTCGTGCCGAGCCCGGGGATTTCGGGCAGGTTGAACCCGAAGCCGATCGCCTGCTTCAGCCCGAACAGCTTGCCGTTGACGCGCGCGAGGATGCTCTCGACGTCCTCCCCCGGGCCGCGCTCGCCCCACGGCTTGAGGCCGACGAAGATCGTCGCCGTGTTCGTCTGGTTGGAGGTGGTGAGCAGGTCGAGCCCCGCGATCGCGACCACGTCCTTCACCGCGGGCTCCGCGCGCGCGATCTGCTCCACCTGCTGCACCGTGGCGATCGTGCGCTGCAGCGACGCCGCGTCGGGCAGCTGCACGGAGAGCGCGAAGTAGCCCTTGTCCTCGCTCGGCACGAACCCGCTCGGCACGCGGCGGAAGAGCACCGCGATGAGCGCCACGGCCATCGCGAACACCGGGTACCACACGCGCGGCCGGCGCACCACGCCGCCCGCGGCGCGCAGGTAGCCGTTGGTCAGCGAGCCGAACCGCTTGTTGAACCACGTGAAGAAGCGGCCGTGCGTCTCGCCCTCGGGCGTCTCCTTGAGCAGCAGCGAGCAGAGCGCGGGCGTCAGCGTCAGCGCGACCATGCCCGAGAGCAACACCGCGAAGACGAGCGTGACGGCGAACTGCTTGTACATCGCGCCCGTGATCCCGGGCACGAAGGCCACCGGGATGAACACCGAGCAGAGCACCAGCACGATCGCGATCAGCGCGCCCGAGATCTGCCCCATCGCGCGGTTGGTCGCGACGCGGGCCGAGACGTGCTCGGTCGACATGATGCGCTCGACGTTCTCGATCACGACGATCGCGTCGTCGACGACGATGCCGATCGCGAGCACCATCCCGAAGAGCGTCAGCGTGTTGATCGTGAAGCCGAGCGCGGCGATGCCGAGGAAGGTGCCGATGATGCTGACCGGCACGGCGAGCACCGGGATCAGCGTCGCGCGCCAGCTCTGCAGGAAGACGAACACCACGAGCGTCACCAGCCCCATCGCCTCGGCGAGCGTGATGATCACCTCGCGGATGCTCTCGTTGATGAACGGGGTGGTGTCGAACGGGATCGTCCAGCGCACGCCGGCCGGGAACGCCTTGGCGAGCTCGTTCATGCGCGCGACCACGGCGGCCTTGACCGCGAGGTTGTTCGCGCCCGGGCGGGCGTAGACGCCGAAGAGCGCGGTCTCCTTGCCGTTCAGCCGCCCCGAGATGTCGTACTGGCGCGAGCCGAGGTGCACGCTCGCGATGTCGCGCACGCGGACGAGCGATCCGTTAGGCAACGCGCGCACGATGATCGCGCCGAATTGCTCGGGCGTGGTAAGCTGGCCGCTCGTCGCGACGGGGATCGTCAGCTGCGTGCCCGCGGGCGACGGCTCGCGGCCGAGCCGGCCGCCGGGCTGCGTGGCGTTCTGCTGCTGGACCGCGGCCTGCACGTCGTCGACCGTGATCCCGAGCTGCGCCATCTTCTCGGGATCGAGGCTCAGGAGCATCGAGAAGTCGAGCGGCGAGAAGAAGCTCGCGTCGCCCACGCCGGGCAGGCGCTTCATCTCGTTCTCGACGTACAGCTTGCCGTAGTTGGTGAGGTACGCGGCGCCGTCGCCCGGGTTGCTCGACGTGAGCGCGCCGACCATGAGGATGTCGGCGTTGGCCTTGGTCACGGTGATGCCGTTCTGCCGCACGGCCGCGGGGAGCTGCGGGCTGGCGACCGAGATCGCGTTCTGCACGTCGACCGCGGCCAGGTCCTGGTCGCGCGCGATGTCGAAGGTGACCGACAGGTTCATCACCCCGTCGCTCGAGTTCGACGACTTATAGTAGAGCAGCCCGTTCAGGCCGTTGAGCTGCTGCTCGATCGGGGCGGCCACCGAGGTGGCGACGTCCTGCGCGCTCGCGCCCGGGTAGACCGCGACCACCTGGATCGACGGCGGCGTGATCTGCGGGTAGCGGTTGATCGGCAGCGCGAGCATCGCGATCAGGCCGAGCAGCGTCACGGCCGCCGAGATGACGATGGCGAGGACGGGGCGGCGGACGAAGAGGTACTCGCGAACGGCGGCCGGCGCGGCGGCCGGCGGTGCGCCGTTCGCACCGTGCGAGCCGTTGGACCCGGTACCGTTGGACGCGGCGCCGTTAGGCGTCCCGTTGCGCGGCGCGGCGCTCACGAGCCACTCCGGGCGGCCGCGGCCGGCGGGGTGGTCGCGGCCGACCCGCCGGCCGCGGCCGCCGCGAGCGGGGTCGGGCGCACGGGCGCGCCCGGGCCGATCTTCTGCACGCCGTCGACGACGACGCGCTCGCCCGGCGCGAGGCCCTGCTCGATGAGCCAGTCGCCGCCCGACCAGCCGGTGGCGGTCACCTGCCGCGCCACGATCTTGTTGGACGAGTCGACCACGTACACGGTCTGCCGCCCCATCTGTTCGATCACGGCCCGCTGGGGCACGAGGATGGCGTCCCGCCGCTCGAGCCCACGCAGCCGCACGCGCACGAACTGCCCCGGGACCAGCAGCGCGCGGGGGTGCACGAACGTCGCGCGGTACTCCTGCGTGCCGGTGGCCGAGTCGACCACGGGGTCGACGTAGCCGATGCGCCCCTCGCCCGGGAACGGGTGCCCGTCGGCGAGCACCGCCTCGACGCGGGCCGCACCGCCGGGCGCGATCGCGCGCGCGAGCGCCGGGTCGCGCCGCCAGCGCAGCAGCTGGCGGGCGGAGGGGCGGAAGCTGACGTACACCGGATCGACGACGTCGACGGTGGTGAGGACGTCGCCCGGCCCGGTCACGCGCGTCCCGAGGTCGAGCAGCGCGCGGCCGACCCGCCCCGAGATCTCCGCGCGCACGACGGTCTCGCTCAGGCTCTTGCGCGAGCGGTCGACCGTCGCGCGCGCGTCGGCGAGCGCGGCGCGGTACTGCGCCACGCCCGACTCCGCGTTGTCGACGTCCTGCCGCGCGACGGCGTTGTCGGCGAGCAGCGGGCGCAGGCGGCCGGCGTTCGTCTGCGCGTTGGACAGCTGCGCCTGCGCCTGCGCCGCGCGCGCGACGGAGCCGCGGTAGTCGGCGTCGTACGTCGTCGGGTCGATGCGGTAGAGCACGTCGCCCGCGCGGACCTCGGTCCCCTCGGTGAACGGGCGCGCGGTGATCACGCCGCTGACCTGCGCGCGCACCTGCACGGTGCGGAACGCCCGCACCTGCCCCTCGAACTCGAGCGGCTCCTCGGTGGTCTGCGGGGTCGCCGTGACCACCGACACCTCGGCGGGCGGCGGGGGGGGCGGGGCCGACTTCGCCTGCTGACAGCCGGCGAGCGCCGCGGCGGCCGCGCCTAACAACAGCCGGCGCGGGGTGGGGCCGAACGGGACGTGCATGAATGGGATACGCATGAAGGTCTCACGGGCCGAAGGGAGGTCGCGTTGGGTGCGGGCGGCGGGCGCGGGCGCCGCGGGCGGCATCGCGCCGCGACGCGGCGCGCTCGGGCGCACGCGCGCGCGCACGTTCAGGCGCGCGGGACGAGGCCGTCCCACGCGCCCCACCGCTCGTGGAAGCGGACAACGTCGGCGACGAGCGCGGAGAACTGGTCGGCCGGCCACCCGGCGCACACGCGCCGCAGCCGCGATTCGACGCGCCGGCGCGCGTCAGCCGAGGAGGAGCCGGTCGAATCCGATGTCGGGCGCAAAGGGCGCATACAGGTACTGGAAGTCGGCCCGGTAGGCCGGGTGCGTGTGGACGAGGAGCGCGCGGACGACGTCGTCCGCCCAGCGCGCGAGCAGCGTGTCGCCGCCGACGCTGTCGCCGTCGGCGGCGTCGCCGACCGCGTCGCGCGTCAGCTGCGCAAGCGCGGCGAGAAAGGGGCGGACGTCGACGTCGCGCCCGACTACCGTGGGGTCGACCGCGGCCGCGCGGACGTCGGCGCGCGCCGCGTCGCGCGCGGCGGCCGCGTCCGCGCGCTCGGCGTCGCGCAACCGCGCGGCGAGCTCCGCGCGCCGCGCGGGGCTGAGCGCACTCAGGTGGGCGACGAACCGGATCGCCATCACCTTCGAGCGCGCGACGGACCGCGCCACGTCGGCGGTCGGCGCGGGCGCGGCGGGTCCGCGGCCGCGCACGGGAGCAGCGGTGGTCATGGGAGGCGCGCTCACGGAAGGCGCGACGCCGTAACGGGTGCCGTGACCGGCGCGGTGACGCGGACCAGCCGCCACCCGCCGTGGCGCTCGGGCACGACGGTCGCCGCCGCGTCGGCCCGCAGGCGGCCGCCGAGCGTGTCGCCGGCGAGGGCGCCGTCCAGGCGGAGCCGCAGCGTCGCCCCGCTCTCCGGATCGGCGAACGGCGCGAAGTAGAGCACGACGCGCCCGCGCCCGACGCGCGCGGAGTCCAGGGCGACGCGGGCCGACGCGCCCGCGCCGGCGATCGTCGCGCTGCCGACGACGGTGCTGGTACGCGTGCCGCCGTCCACGCGCGCCGCCGGCCGGAGCGCTAGTTGCAGCGCGCCGCGACGGGCGTAGACGGGGGCGTCGTACTGCCCCGTCCAGGTCCCGGCGAGCGCCGCGACGGTCGCCGCGACCCCCGGCGCGTCCGCGTTGCCGGGCGCCAGCTGCGGCGCGCGCAACTGCGAGCTCGGCGCGCACCCCGCCCCGGCGATCACGACGAGCGCCGCGAGCGCCGGCGCGACCACGGCCGCGGAGCGTGGCATCCTCGGTGCGCGTGGCATCAGAGGTTCCGCTCCAGCTGAGCCGCCACGACCGCGAGCCGGTCGCGGTGCGCGTAGGCGACGCCGGCGAGCGCGGCGCCGAGGACGACCGGCGCGGTCGGCGCGCTGCGCAGCACGAACAGGTGCGCGAGGACCGCCCCCGCCATCACCGTCCCAAGGAGCACCGCGCCCACGCCGGCCACGGCGCGCACGAGGAGCAGCGCCCCGCCAGCGACTTCGAGCGCGCCCGTCAGCAGACGGAGCCACGCGCCGAGCCCGGTCACGTTCTCGATCGTGCCGAACGCGGCGAGCATGGCCGGCGCCCCGACGAGCTTGGCGACCCCCACGACGACGAAGAGCCCGGCGAGCACGACCTGCGCGACGCCGAGTGCGGGCCCCCGCACGCGCGCGGCCCACCGCGCCGCCCGCCGGCCCTCGTCCGTCGCAGCCCGCTCGGCGCCCGCGACGTCGGTCGCCGCGCCGTCGCCGGAACGGCCGTCGCCGGGACTCCAAATGTTCTGCACGTGCTGCACGGACATGGTGTGACCTCCTCGCGCTGACAACATTTGTTTGACTGCTTTGTCCAAAACTGGGTACACGCTGACGCGCGTGTGGTACCTGTGCGGCTCCCCGCGGCGACGGACAGTGGCGGCCGCGCGTGCTCGCGCGTGCTAGCGCGTGGGCTAACGCGCGACGAGCTGGTCGATGGTGAAGTCCGCGATCGCGCGCAGACTCTCGCACGACCGGCCGGCCCGGACGCCGACCAGCATGCCCATGCGGGTGCAGAGCATCGCGCTCGCCGCCCGCTGCTCGTCGACCGACGGCGCGACCTCGCCCTTGGCCTTCGCCTCGCGCAACAGATGAATGATCGTCTGCTCGAGGAGCAGGGCCGTGGGCGCGAGCGTCGCCGCAATTTCGGCGTCACTTGCCCCGAACTCCGCGAGGGAGTTGATCGCCATGCACCCCATCGCCCGGCGGTCCTCGGTCCACGTGACCGTCGACAGCAGATCGCGCAGCGCCCGCAGGGGCGACGGCGCGCGGCGGATCACGTCGATTTGTGCCGCCACGTCGTCGCGGGCGTAGTTGCGGAGCGCCTCGAGGTAGCACCGCCGCTTGTCGCCGAACGTGTCGTAAAAGCTTTGCCGCCCGATCCCCATCGCTTTCGCGAGGTCGTCGGTCGTCGTCGTGGCGAAGCCCTGCTGCCAGAAAACCCGCATCCCGGCCCGGAGGGCCTCGTCCCGGTCGAATTGCTTCGGGCGGGCCATGCGCCAACCATACGCATACTGGACGCTCGTGTCAAGAACCCCTCCGCGCGCCAGCCACGTTCCGCCTTGCGGGCGCACTTGCGAGCCCACGGCACGTGCGCCAACATGAACGGCGCCCGCGTACCGCACGCAGGCCGTCCCCACACCGGAGGTCCCCCGTGAGCCACGCCCTGGACAGACGCACTGTCGGCATCCTCGGCCCGTTAGGCGCCCTCCTCCTCGTCGTCTGGGCGGTCGGCTTCCTCCTCCTCGGAGTACACGCCGGGGGGTGGCACGCGCTCGTCCCGCTCGGCGTCCTTCTCATCCTCGCCCAAGTCGTGCTCCGCGTGAACGCCCCGGACGACGCCTGACGGGCGCAGGCCCGTCAGGCGCCCCGGGACCGCCGCGGCCCGCCGCTCTCTGTGCGATGACGAGCTACGACCCGTTCCTCGCCGACCGCCTCGACGCGCGCGTCGCCGGGTTCTGCCGCTTCCGCCCCGAGCTCGCCGCGTTCCACGACTGGGTGCTGACCGCGGTCGACGCGCAGGCCGCCGCCACCGACCGCGACGCGCCGCCCCGGCTCGAGACCTACGACCGCGACGGCCGCGTCGTCAACCGGATCGTCTGCAACCCGACCTACGACGCGCAGCACCGCGAGGTCTACGCGCGCGGCATCGTCGGCCGTCCCTACCGCGACGGCGCGCCCCACCTGCTGAGCTTCGCGATGGGGTACCTCCTGTCGCAGGCCGACATCAGCCTGCACTGCCCCGTCACGCTCACCGGCGCGGTCGCCTACGTACTCGGCCACTTCGCCCCCGCACCGCTCCGCGACCGGTACCTCCCCGAGCTCACCCGCACCGACGGGCTCGCGAAGACCGGCGGCACGTGGGCGACCGAGCTGCACGGCGGGAGCGACGTCGGCGCGACGACCACCGCGGCCCGGCCGCGGGGCGCCGGCTTCGCGCTGCACGGCCTCAAGTGGTTCACGAGCAACGCGAACAGCGGCCTCGCCCTCGCCACCGCGCGCCCGACCGGCGCCCCGCCCGGCTCCGCGGGGCTCGGCCTCTACCTCGTGCCGAGCCACCTCGACGACGGCCAGGTCAACCACTACCGCGTCCGGCGCCTCAAGGCCAAGCTCGGCACCACGGGCCTCCCCACGGGCGAGATCGACCTGTCGGGCGCGGAGGCGGTCGAAGTCGCGGCGCCGCCTCACGGGCTCCGCCTCATGCTCGAAGCGCTCACCTACAGTCGCGTGCACAACGCGGTCGGCGCCGCGGGCGCGCAGCGGCGGGCCGTGCGCGAGGCGGTCGCGTGGGCCACGCACCGGCGCGCGTTCGGCCAGGCGATCGTCCGCTATCCGATGGTGCAGGACACCCTCGTCGAGTTGGCCGTGCGCTGGCGCGCCGGAACGCTCCTCGCCTTCGAGGCCGCGGGCGCGCTCGACGACGCGCTTCGCGACCCGGCGCGCCGCACCTGGCTGCGCGTGAGCACCTCGCTCGCCAAGTACCTCACCGCCGACGACGCCGTCGCCGCGGCCCGCGCGACACTCGAGTTGATGGGCGGCAACGGGTACACGCGCGACTACCCGGCCGAGCGGCTGCTCCGCGACGCGCAGGTGCTCACGGTGTGGGAAGGGCCGGCGAACATCCAGGCGCTGGAGCTGCTCCGGATGCTCGACGCGCGCTACGGCGGGTTCGCGGCCTACGAGGCGCGCGTCGGCGACGTCCTCGCCGCGCTCCCCGACGGACTCGCCCCGCTGCGCGACGCGCTCGACCGCCGCCTCGCCGGGGACCGGCACGCGGTCCGGGTCACGACGGCGTCGCCCGACGTCGGGCCGGTCTACGCGCGCCGGCTGCTGCACCGCCTGGCCGGAAGTCTCGCGCTCGCCCTGCTCGTCGAGGACGCCGCGCGCCGCGCCCCCTGCGGCGACCCCGTGCCGGCGGCGGCCGCGCTCGCCTACGCCGAGCTCATCGACCCGCCCACGTTCGGGGCGGACGACCGCGCCGCGCGCGCGACCGTGCTCGACGCGCTGGTCCGCGAGGCCGCGGCGTCCCCCGGTGTGGGAACGGCGGCCGGGCCTACGGCGCTCCGTTAGACTCTACGTTAGGCGTCGCACCCGGCGTCCCCGCGCTCCACCGGTCGTTCGACGGGTCCGCGTCCATGAAGATGCCGCCGTCGAGCGCGAGCGAGCGGAGCGTCTTGCGCGTCGCGACCGCGACCGTCGCCCGCGCCGGGTCCGCCGCCCAGACCGCCGGCGTCACGTGCACCCTCTCGCTCGTGCCGTCCGCGTAGCCCAACACGAGGTCGACCGGCGCCGGCATCCCGCCGACGTTCCGCAGCGCGACGGCGCACCCGGTCGGGGTCGGCCGCACCGCGTCCACGCCGAGGTCGATGTAGCTGTTGCTGAAGTACCACGCGCGCCAGAACCAGTCGAGGTCGCGCCCGGCGACGTCGTTCACCGTGTTGAAGAAGTCCCACGGGAGGGGGTGCTTGCCGTGCCAGCGCTCGATGAACGCGTGCAGGGCGCGGCGGAACAGCGCGTCGCCGAGCAGGTCCTTGACCGCGAGGTAGCCGAGCGACGCCTTGCCGTACTCGTTGTTGCCGAGCGCGCGCCCGGAGAGCACGTCTCCGGGCGTGATGATCGGCAGGTCCTCGAGCGGCGACGGGTCGTGGATCCAGCCGGCGATGCGGAAGTCCTTGTAGAAAGTCGCTGCGCGCGCCGGACCCAGGTCGGCCTGGTTGATGAGGTACTCGAACGTCGTCGCCCACCCCTCGTCCATGAAGCCGTAGCGCGTCTCGTTGATCCCCATGTAGAACGGGAACCAGGTGTGCGCGATCTCGTGCTCCACGACGAAGCGCGAGAACGTCGTGTCGGACGTGCTCCCGTCGTTGACCATCATCGGGTACTCCATGTCCGCGCTCCCCTGCACGACGGTCGTCTTCTCGTACGGGTACGGGACGCCGGGCCAGTTGCGCGAGAGCCAGCCGAGCGCGTGCCGGCCGAACTGCACCATGTAGTGGAAGTCCGCGGCGGTGTCGTTGTACGCGGCCTGCACACCCGCGCGTCGCCCCGTCGCGCTATCGACCACCGCGCCGCCCGCGTCCCACACGTAGTGGTCGCCGAGCGCGAACGTCACGTCGGGCACGCCGGCCGCGGTGAAGTGCCACGCGTTGGTCCCGGGGCCCGCGCCGCCGTTGGGCGGCTGCGCCGTGACGGCGTGCGCGGCGAGTTCGGCGCGTGTCGCCACGTGCACCGTCGTGTCGGAGGCGAGTGACGCGCGGAAGCGGGCGAGCGGCGCGGGGCGCAGCACCTCGGCGGCGTTCGCCAGCGTGCCCGTCCCCCACACGACGTAGTCGCGCGGCACGCGCACCGTCACGTCGTAGTCGTTGAAGTCGCTGTAGAACTCCTGCGCGTCGGTGAACGTCATCGTGTCCCACCCGTTGTAGTCGTCGTAGACGGCGACGCGCGGGTAGAAGTAGGCGAGGTAGAACGTCGTCGAATCGAGCATGCCCTCGCGCCCCGCCTCGCGCGAGACGTCGTAGTGCCAGTCGAACGACAGCCGCACCGAGTCGCGCGGGAGGAGCGGCGCCGTGAGCTGTACGCGCCGCACGGTGAACGTGCGCGCGTCGTCGCCCCACGGGGTCGCGGCGCCGTTCACCGCGAACGCGTCCACGTGCACGCCCGAGGTGAGGTAGTCCGCCGCCGCCGAGGCCTCGCGCGGCGCGCCGGGCTTGTGGATGTTGAGGAACAGCTTGAAGACGAGCGCGCGCAGCGTGTCGGGGCTGTCGTTGTGGTAGGTGATCTGCTCGCTCCCGCGCACCGTCCGGTCGGGCGGGAGCGCGGTGACGGTGATCGCGTAGCGCGCGTGGTTCTGCCAGTACCGCGCGCCCGGCCGGCCGTCGGGCGACCGCGTGCCGCGCGCGTACGCCTGCCGCACCGCGCGCGGCAGGTGGAGGGCCGACGCGTGGAGCGCCGGCGCGGCGGCCGACTGGGCGGCGGCCGGCGCCGCGGAGAAGGCCACAGCGCCCGCCGACAGCAGGCCGCGGCGCGCGCGGCGGACGAGGCACGCGAGCGTCGTCGCGAGCGGCGTGCGCAACAGGTCGGACATCGTCACGGTGAGGTGCGGGCTGAAGGTGGCGCGGGCTTGGGCCGGCGCGACGGCCGGGCCTCGGCGGGATGAACGCACGGCGCGGACCCGTACGTCGGGGGCACGACCCGCGGCGCGCGTCGACGACGCCGCCGTCCCGCGTAGGGGGGCCGCGCGCGCCGCGTGTGTTGGACGCAGCGGCGGCGCAGTCCGCGGCCGTCGCACCGACCCACAGTCCGGAGTTCACACCGCATGCGCTCCACCCCCAGACTCGCCCTGGGCGCCGCCGCGTTAGGCGCCGCCCTGACCGCGGCGTGCCGCGAGTCGTCCACCTCGCCGACCGCCTCGAGCCTCGCGGCGACGTCGGCCCTCCTGTCGAGCGCGTTCTCGAGCTCGACGCCCGGCTACAACTACCTCGCGAGCAGCTACAGCGCGAGCAGCGGGAGCACCGGCACCACGCCCTCCTCCGGTGACAGCACGACCGGGACCTTCGGGCCGGGCGGCGGCCACGGAGACCACGGCGGCCACGGCGGGGGCGGGCCGGGCTTCGGCGGCTTCATGGGCGGCGGCCTCGGCGGCGCTTTCCTCGGCGGCGGCGGTTTCGGCCCGGGCTTCGGCCGCGGCCTCTTCGGGGTGCCGTTCGGCGGCAACCTGCCCATCAGCACCTGCACGTTCTCGTCGAGCACCGGCCGCATCACATGCGCCCCGACGACGGTCAACGGCCTGACGATCTCCCGCTACGCCATCTACACCGACGCCGCCGGCACCGCCCAACAGGCGTTCGATTCGACCACGAATACCGCCGTCACGCACGTCGAGGTCACGGGGACGACGACGTTCACCCCCGGCAACCGCCGCGGCTTCGGCCCCGGGTTCGGCCCGGACAGCTCCCAGGCCACGGTCGCCAGCGCGACGAGCACGGTGAGCTCGGTGAGCGACCGCACGGTCACCGGGCTGGCGACCGGCAGCACCCAGCGGACCGTGAACGGCACCTCCGCAGGGCAGGAGTCGACGTCCGGCAAGCTCTCCGACAGCACGACGTTCACCGCGACCCGTGTCATGGGCGACACGACGACCGGGCTCGTGGTGCCGGTCAAGACGGGCAGCAGCGTCTACCCGACCGCGGGCACCGTGGTGCGCGCCAGCACGGCGAGCGTCACGCTCGCGAGCGGCTCGACCAAGACGACGACCCGCCGCGAGGTGGTGACCTACGACGGCTCGGCCACGGCCAAGGTCGTCATCACGCAGAACGATTCCACGCGCACCTGCACGCTCCCGCTCCCCCGCGGCCGCCTGAGCTGCTCGTGACGCGCGCGTAACACGTGACGCGTTCGTAACACAGTTAGGCAGGCGCGACGCGCCGGCGCCCGTCGTAAGGCGGCCGGACTCGGCCGCACTTCGCGTAAGCTGCAATCGCGACAACGCGGCGCGAGTGTGAGATGGCGCACATTGCACCCAAAGACACCGCTTGTCTCGCTTCCGAGACTCTTCTAGCTCACCTGCTACGGACGTGACGCGCGGCGACGACCCGCTCACGGTTACCCGGAGACTCGTTGCTGCGTCTCGCGTCCGGCCCCTTTCTCCCCGACGGCCCCGGTGTCCGCCGGCCGTCTTCCGTGCCCTCCTGCCCGACGGAGTCCTCCCATGCTGCGTGCCCTCGTCTTGCGTTCGATCATGCTGAGCTCCCGCGCGCAGCGCGCCGAGTTCCCGCGCGTGCCGATGCGCTGGGTGGTCGCGTTCTTCTCGTCCTCCGCGCCGCACTTCGCGTCGCATCTCGCGCGCCGCTGACCCGACGACGCCCGCGGCAGAATCCGGCGACGGCGCTCGACCAGGTCATCCGCCGCCGGCAGGTAGTACGCCGTTCAGTAGTGGGAAATGGGCGGTGTGGCGACGGGTGCTGATCGGGCACACGCCCACGGACGACGGCCCGTAATTGCTGGCGAGAATCACGGGAACGCAAGACAACGGGGTGGGTCGCTGTGAGCGACCCACCCCGTTGTCTTGCGTTTCAGAGCTCTGATCGGTAGCTGGAGGCGCCGGAGCGCTTCCAGCTACCGAGGAGCGGAACCGGATTACGCGTTCGCGCGGCGGCGGCGGGCGGCGAGCCCGAGCGCGCCGATGCCCGTGGCGAGCAGCGCGTACGTCGACGGCTCCGGCACCGTGCTCACCGGCGCCCCGAAGTTCGCCGAGAACGTCACGATCGGCGTCCCGCCGTTGTTGATCTGGTTGAACACCTGCGCCGCCGTCTCGCCCACGAACTGCGTCGAGAACGACCCCTCGTACGTCGTCGGCCCCGTGAACCCGGGCCCCGTCACCGTGCCGAACACCGCGAACGAGGCGATCGCCCCGCCCGCCCGGTCCGTCAAGGAGATCGGGCCGAACGTCGAGCCGTTCGGCGCGCTGCCGAGCGTGAACGTGTAGCCGCCGATGGTCATGAACGTCGCCTCGGCCCCCATCGGGTTCGTCGTCGTGGGCGAGCCGCCCCCGCCGACCTCGAGGTCCTGGATCGTGCCGTTCGTGAACGGCGCGACGCTCGTGAACACGCCCGTGGCCGCACCCGTGACCACGTTGCCCGGCGCGCCGTTGCCGGGCGTGATCGGGAACGGGACCCCGCTCAGAAAGTCGATGAACAGCGGCTGGCCGCTGCCGGCGCCCGCCGAGGAGATCTGCGCCTGTCCGACGGTCTGGAGCGTGTTGGCGAACGTCTGCGCGCCCGCCGTCGCCGCGAACGAGAGCGTGGCGACTGCCGAGGCAGCCTTGAAGAGAAACGACCGGTTCATCCTACTCCCCCTATTGAATTACGCACCGATACCCGCACTGCGCCCCGCGCGCCGTGCAGAGTCCTGCTCGATACCACGTGACAGTCCCTTCACCTGGTATCACCCGACGGCACCAACGTACGGCTTCCGGGACGCTTGCGCCAGATGTGCACAGTAGCTGCCGGACTAAAAAAGCCTTTAGTCACACTACTGCTACACA